>CAZYKX010000041.1:0-2671 GCA_964648745.1 uncultured Aquificales bacterium | reverse complement strand
TATAGGTACTAAAAGTTTTATACAAAAACTGTTAAATCTACAAACAGTAAACTTTCCTGACATTTATCTTATCCCAAATCCTAATGATATAACGAAAGGAATTGTTTTAATATCTGGGAATACAATTCAAGATGTCAAAAGGAGTTTAGAAAATTTTATAAAGATTAAAGATAATCTTTATACAGGGAGATTTTATCAGTTTGACATGAAAAATAATAGTGATTTAGATATCAAACCTTTTGAAAATGCAGGTATTACTCCTTTTGATAAAGAAGTGTATTTTTCAGATTTAGGTTATGAAGATTTTAGCGTTTCTGGAATATTCCCTCCACCTGTTGAAATAAAGTTTAATCTTCCTATGGGTTTATTTTTAGAAGGTAAAAAACATGTAATATTCCATTTTGCTTATAACTATGGAGCAGGTACAAGAGAAGATTCAGTAATAAATATATATTTAAACGATAAATATGTAACATCTCTCAAGATGGATAAAAGATATGGAGTTGTGTTTAGAGAAGAAGATATAAAAATACCAGTTTATCTTTTAGTAGCTGGAGAAAATACACTTAAAATTGAGTATGCTATGATGCCACCAGGAGGAGGTTTCTGTATTTCTCCTAATTTATATACATTAAGGGGAACTATCTTTTCAAAACGTTCTTATATAAAAATTCCGAAGATGCCATTTTGGTTTGAGATGCCTTACCTTGAATATTTCGTTTCTCAAGGATTCCCTTACTCTATAAATGTAGATGGGAAAGATACAGGAATATATTTATCAGAGTTAGATAATCAAAGCATATCTTCAATGTTAACTTTATCAGCTTATTTAGGAACAAAGATAAAATTTCCTTTTTATAATGTAAAAGTTTCTACAGATCTATCACAAATAAGAGATAGAAATATCATAGCGATAGGAAAAAATATACCAATTGATTTATACAAAAATTCTAATATAAAAATAGATTCTAATATAGATTTGAAGTTTTCTATTCTCAAAGCAATAAAAGATGGTTTAAGTAAGTTTAAAGGAGAGGGAGAAAAAGATCGTTTATTTCTGAAATTAAATTATCAAAATGCTTTAACAAATCAAATTTTCTTTATTATGGCTCAATCACCATTTAAAGATGAAAAGACCGTTACTATAATTACATCTCAAAATCCAGAATATTTATATTTTGGTATTAAAAGTCTTTTTTATCCTAAATTTGCAAGTACAATTAAAGGTGATGTGACTATTTGGGATTTTTACATAAATGAATATTTCAATGATAAAATTAATCCAACTTACTATATAGGACATTTACCTTTATTTGATAAAATTTTATATGAGATAGGATATTCCCCAACTAAATTTATATTAATTTTACTTTTAACCATAGCAACTTTATCATTTGCAGTTAAAAAACTCTTAGATAAAAGGGAAGAGAAAAGATTAGAAGGAGAGATATAATGAGTTTCCTTCTAGCCTTGTTAATGTTATATTTTGGGATCAGCTATGCAGAAACAGACTTATGGGAAGAATTTAAAATAAAGTACTTAAAAGAAAGATCTTATATCGTCGACTATTACAATAATAGTAGGGTAACGTCAGAAAGTCAAGGGTATGGAATGATTTTGGCTATTAAGTTTAATGATAAAGAAACTTTTGATTCTATTTGGAAATGGACTAAATCTACCATGATTAGAGAAGATAATCTTTTTGCTTGGCAGTGGAATAATGGTATTGTAGATAAGAATAATGCAACAGATGGAGACTTACTTATTTCTTATGCCTTATATCTTGCTTATAATAAATGGAAAGAAGAAAGTTATAAACAAGAATATACAAAAATAATAAAATCTTTAAAAAATCTTATAGTAGTTATAGAAAAAAATAACAGTGGAAAAGATTACTTATTACTTCCAGCAGCTTATGGCTTTTCAGATGAAAAATACAATATTACTATCTATCCTTCATACTATATACCTTTTATTTTAAAAGTATTTTCTCAAAATGATAAAGATTTTAATAATCTTTATAAATTTTTAAATATAAACATAATTTATAAAATTCCATTAACTACTACACTTAAATATAATTTAATTTCAAAAAATTTAACACTAGGAGAATTCATAGATATGGATGTATATAGATTAATACTATACTATTTAATGGCAGAAGAAGATATAAATAATCTAAAACCAGCATTTGATATTGTGAATGAATTTTTTAATAAAAATGGTTATATTCCACTTCGTTTTTCATTAAAAAGTGAAAATCAAGAAAAATCAGAATCACCTTTTTGTGTTTATAGATGGTTTTACTTACTTTATAATGATAAAAGATATTTAGATAAATATGAAAACCTTAAATCTGTTGATAAAAATAATTATTTTTGTGATGTTTTTGAGCTTTTTTTATTAAAGAGGTAACTGCTGATGAGTATTGTTTATTATTTTCTTAGTTTATTGTTTTTTTGTTCTATAGTATTTGGAAATATAGTTGAAAATACCGTTTATTACCAACTTGTAGTATATCCAAAAAATGATATTAAATCTACTTTAGAATCTTTAAAAAAATTAGGATTTGAAAAATGTAAACTGGAGGATAAAGTATTTATTTGTTCTACCTCTTCAGATATAAACTATATTCAGAGATTAAAAGATTTTTTATCTGAAAGAGGTATAA
>CAZYKX010000040.1:0-3071 GCA_964648745.1 uncultured Aquificales bacterium | reverse complement strand
AAGTTAAACTTATAGAAAATAAAACTCAGAATAAACAAAAAACAAAAGAAGAAAATAAGCTAGGAAACCTTGTAGAAGATATGTATTCTTACCTTAACTCAAATAATTTAGAAAAAGCTAAATCAATAGCAAATCATTTAATATCAACTAAATATAGGAATCATGCATTGTATGTATTAGGATTGGTTAATTTAAAGAAAGAGTCATTTAAAGAAGCGTGTGAAATTTTTACTGAAATAAAAGGACAGTTTAAGGATGTTGATGACTTAATAAATGAATCTTGTTATGTTTATTATATGAAATTGGGATATGAATATTTAGATAAAAATCCAAAGAAATCAGTAACATTTTTCCAAAAAAGTTTAAGTTATAAAGAAAATATAGAGTCAAAAGTGGGACTTTATTATGCTTATTCCAAATTTGATTTTCCTGAGGCAGAAAAAATTATTAAAGAATTATATGAAAAATATCCAGATAATAAAGAAGTTTTAAAAGCTTATAGACTCTACACTTTAGAAAAACAAAATAAAAGTTTAAAAACAATTTTAAATATGATTAAAAATAAGAATTATGAAGAAGCAGAAAGTTTGCTAAAAGATTTATACGACAAAAATCCTTCAAATATTGGCGTTTTACTGATGCTAGGATATTTATATCTTGAAAAAGGAGATATAGATAAAGCAGAAAATTTTTATTCTAATGTTTTATTATTGGATGAAAACAATGTAGATGCTCTTAAGGGGTTAAAAGCTGTATATATAAAAAAAGGTAACTATGAAAAAGCGTTAGAACTATCAAAAAAATTACAATCTTTAGGAGAAAAAGATAAAGATTATAAAAAAGTTTATGCTTTATATTTAATACAAAAAGCTCAAGAATTTTTAAAAGAAAAGAAATATGATCTTGCATATGATACTGTAAAAGAAGCATTAGAATTAGATAAAAATAATCCACAACTTTACTTAATATTAGCTGAAATCTATAAAAGTAGAGGAGATGATAAAGAATATTTTAAAAATATATCTAAAGCTTATAGTTTAGATCTTAATAATTTTAATATTAAGGTTGCTTTTATATATGGTTTGTTAAATTTGAAATTGTTAGAACAGGCAAAAAATTTAATAGAAAGTATTGCAAAAAGTAATTTGGATGAAGATCAAAAAAAAGAGTTAAAAAACATATATAAAGTTTTTTACCATAAACTTGCTTCAACTAAACTTGATCAAAAAGATTATGTTTCTGCAAAAAAAATTGCACAAGAAGGTTTAAAGTTTTTTCCAAATGATCCAGATCTGATGGAAGTTTATGGATGGGCTTGTTATAATCTAAAAGATTATAAATGTAGTGAAAGTACTTTTAAATATTTAGAAAGTATAAAAGATGATGAATCTATAAAGTTAGGATTAGCTTATACATATTTAAACTTAAGAGATTACTCAAAACTAAAGTATTATCTTAACTTATTAAGTAATAGCACAGATAAAAAAATACTTAAAAGTGTTGCTGAAATATATGCAATCATAGGAGATTATAAACAAGCTAAAGCTGTAATTAACAAAATTGATTCAATAGATACAAATACTAAGCCTGTAGAATCATTAAATTCTCAGCCAACATTAGAAAAATCAAAAGAAGTAAAAATAAAAGAAAAAACAATACTTCCAGATATATTTAATAATAAAGAAGATGAAAATATAAAAGAAATAATTAATACCAATACTAAAGAAAATTCTTATGAAAGTGAAAAATTTCCTGAGAATGAAAAAAAAGATTTGTTAGTTGGAAAAAATACAAAGGAAACTTTTAAATCTGAAAATTCTGATTCAGATATTGAAAATCTCAAAAAGCAAATTGAAGAAAAAGAACAAGACTATATTTCAAATGTATATATCGGAGTAAAATATCGTCAAAAAAGCGGTGAAAGTGGTAAAAGTAAATTAACAGATGTATCACCTTTTTTAAAATACGTATATTACCTAAATCCTAATCTTTATCTTTATTTTGGAAGTTATTTTACAAGTTTAAATTCTGGAGAATTATCTGATTATTTAAATTATGGTTCACCATATTTAGGGACTATTCTAAGAAAGGTTCCTTCTTCCTATAGTGGAATAGAACCTTTTGGAGGTTTTAGTTTATCTTCAGAAAAAGTAATGTTAGAAGGTAAACTAGGTCTAACTCCGAAAGTAAACAACAACTTAAGTTCTAAAATTGTTGGATTTTTAGAAGGAAAAGTTGTTAATGAGGATAAAAAGTTTGGTTTAGGTTTATATCAGGAACCTATTAGAGATTCTTTATTATCGTATGTTGGAAGTATAGATCCTTACTCTTTAAAAAGTTGGGGAAGGGCTTATGAAAATGGTATAAAAATATCAGGAGAAAAAAAATTGGGAGAAAAAGATTCCCTTATATATGGAGAAGCTAAAATTGGGAAAATAAGTGGAGATTTTGTTGAAGAAAACACAGATATTAATGTGTTAGTAATGCCCAAAATATATTCTGGCCGCATAATAGGGGATGAAGATTATTTAGGTGCTTTCATTTTATATAATAGTTATTCAAAAAAACAAGATTGTTTTTATTTTGGATGTGGAGGTTATTTTTCTCCAAAAACATTGTTTATTTTAGCTCCGATGATAGAAGGGTTTAAATTTTTTGATGAAAAAAATGGTTTATACTATAAAATTATTGCAGGATTGTTACATTGGAATGATGGCAGCAATACAAATAATGATATAACTTTCGATGGTTATTTAGGATATTCTTATTTGATAAATAAAAATCTTATGTTTAATGTAGCTGCTGAATATAGAAAAACCCAAAAATATAGTGAATTTTTCTTATCAAGCTATATAAACTATTTCTTTGGAAACAGAATTAGTGTAACAAAACAAGACTTGATAAAATTAAATAAGGAGATTTATGAGTGATATTTATTCCTGTAATTTCTTTTAAAGGAGGTGTTGGCAAATCTACAATTGCACTTAATTTTGCCTCTGAACTGGCAAAGTATTACAAAGTGCTTTTAGTTGATACAGATCCTCAAAATAGCTTAGCATTTTTTTTATGTA
>CAZYKX010000039.1:0-3103 GCA_964648745.1 uncultured Aquificales bacterium | reverse complement strand
TTGCTATATTATTTTTACTGAGCAAACTTTCTAAGCTCGGTAAATTTTTTATATCGTCTTTTTCGGTTTTTTTATTTTCAATGATTAGGAATTTGTAAACATCACTATTTATTTCAACTTTATTGATTTTAGATTGTATTTCATAAACTGTTTTCATTTTGTCAAAAACTTCATAATTACTATATACTGGTTTTGGATTATAAATTTTTTCTAGAATACTATCTGAAATTCTGTTAAAAGAAAATGAGCTAAATACAACTACTGATGCTATTATAATTAAAAATTTTAAATCAGAATTATCTATAAAAAATTTTTCAAAATTAATTTGAGTAAACATTTTCTACCGTACCACTAATTTTTATTTTTGTTCCTTCATCTTTATTCTCAATATTTATATTATTAATAAAAAAGTAAGGTTGTTTTGAACTTAAGAGAGTAAGTATATATTTCATGTCGTTTTTAGATATAGAATTTAATTCTATAGAGAAATCAGTATAGATGCGATTCTGTTCAACTTTAATCTCATTGATATTTATCGGGAACTTCTTGCTTAAATTATCTAAAAATTTGAAAATATCATATTTTGCAACAGCTAAAGAATATGTTTTGAGATCAATATCAACACCATTTAATTTGTTTAATTTATCAGAATAATTTTTAAGTTCTTGATTTACTTTTTTTAATTTTTGAATTTGAGAATTCATTCGTTGATTATAGCTTTCTAGTAATGAATTAATTAAAGAACTTAAAATTACCACAACTGTTAAAATTATTGCCCATGCTTTATATCTAGTTAATATGTTTTTCATATGTTAAAACTACCTTCACTTTTTTGCTTTTAATATCCTTTTCGATTTTAATATTTATATCTTTAACTTTTCCTAGATCTTCTACGAATTTTTCCATCTCTGTAAAACTACTAAAAGTTTTCTCAAAAGTTATTTTGTAAACTACTTTTCCTTTGTTAAAACTAAAATTTAACTCCTCATATCCATTTACTAAATATTTTTCAAGTTTTAAAATTTCATTGATTGCTTGAATATTTTGAGAGTGTTTTAACTCCAAATTAAAAAATGTTGCTATAACATCAAGATTTTTATTTGATAACCTTTTAGATAATTTTTCTTCATACAGTTTATTCTCATTTAATATGTTCTGAATTTCAAAAAAGTTGTTTAAAGTGTTTAATGACAGATTAACAATTTTAAAGGAGTTAAAAATTGTTAAAATAGTCAGTATTATCAAAGTTAGTTTGAGATATTTTATAAAGTTGAGTTTTTTAGTAATACTTTTTGGTATAAAGTTATAATTTTCATTTAAATTTATAAGACCAACAGGAATTATTAAATCTAAAAAGTCTTCTTCTTTAATTTTGAAATAATGGGGATTGATTAAAGCAATTGGGATATTAAAAGTGCGATACAGACTTTCTATTATGTTACTTTTATTTGTTATATCTCCAGAAATTATTACACTATCTATGTTTTTTTTGGTTTTTAGTAAGTAGTTATAGGTTAATATTATATTATCTGATACAGATAAATCCTTATCTAAATCTAAAGCCACAACTCTTACATATTCAACAATACCATTGTTAGTAAGAATAGAGTAAAAATTTTCATCATCATGATAAAAATGTATAACATTTCCAAAAGGAATGTTATATGAACTAAGTGCAAATGGTATAAAAGAAAAACATTTTATATACTCATATTTATCTTTTAGGTAGTCGAAGAATTTTTTTTCTTGAGTAAAGTATACTACGTAAGTTGATTCTTTATTTTCTGTGGTCAAATCTTTATATTTTATAATATAACTTTCACCTGGTAATAAATCATTATACAATTCTTTTAATATTAATGTGTTTAAGATTTTTCTATTTTTTACATTAGGTAACGTTATAAGCTTTATATCTATTTCTTCGTCAATAGCTATATATGATGGTTTATCAATAATTGATGATAAGTCTATTTCTTTTTCAATATTCTCTTTTTTTTTTAAAGTATAAAATTTATTATTATCAACGGTTATATCGTATGATATTATTTTATCTTTTTTAATAACAAAAACATTTATATTATTTCTTTTTAATTGCAAGTTTATCTTTAAATTTATCATTACCATACCTTCTTTACTTATGTTTATTAAAACTCCTTCGGCTTATGCCGAAGGAGGCTAAAGATTTAAATTAGTCGGGTCTTCTATCAAAGAAATAAACGATATTTACTAAATTTTGTTCTGATGCACAGTCTGTCCAAGCATCACTTGTTGTACGTACTGCTCCTGTAGAATCTACTTCTCTAATAGCTCCTACACCTGCATCAAGAGATCCATCAATAGCTTGATCTACAACTTTTGCTGCAAAACATGGAACTTGTGTTGCAACTGTTAAGTTATAGCTTACATTATTTATTACAGTAGATGCACTATATAAAGCACCACTAAATACGTGCTTAGCTATATCTCTTGAGTTAGAGAAAGATACCAACTGAGCTTGTAATAGTTCTTGCCATTGAGCATTAGCACTATAATTTGGTGTTGGGCTTGTAGGATTATAACAGAATGCCCCAGTTGTTGCGTTAAAATATGCAGGAGTAATAGTTAAACCTGGATAGTCAATAGCACCGTTGTTGTCACAATCTCCCGCAAATCTACCGTATCTGTCATAGAATGTGTATTGGAGTGTTGCAAGACCTTTGATGTCGTTTAAGAGTCTTTTTGCTTTTGCGTTGTTAATTAGCTCTTGGCCTTTCAAAATAGCACCTAAGATAATACCGATAATGACTAGCACTATTGCGAGCTCTAAGAGCGTAAAACCTTTTTGATTTTGCTTCATGACTTTCACCTCCTAAAAAATTTAATATACAATTTTATTTCTTCCCTCTTTTTTAGCTTTGTATAGTTTCATATCAGCTTTTTTTATAATTTCTTCCAATTTATTATCTGTCTTAACTTCTTCAATACCAAAGCTTGCAGTTATTTTTATTTCTTTATCGTCGTATCTTAAAGGAGTATTTTCTAATGCTTTTCTTATTTCTTCGGCTATTCTAACACCATCTTCAATAGAAGTATTTGGTAATAATATTATAAACTCTTCGCCACC
>CAZYKX010000038.1:0-3155 GCA_964648745.1 uncultured Aquificales bacterium | reverse complement strand
ATCAATCTCATCATTGTGGAATTCTTTTTCTATTTTTTCATTCATACTTTAAAACCTCCTTAAATTATGAATGGTTTTTTTATTTATTTCTGTTCTTTCTTTATCAAAAAACCATCCCCATTTATTAAAATATTGAATAGCAGATTTTATATGTGCTTTTAACAATCTAAAATTTTTATATGATTCTTTGCCATATTCATGAATTATTTCAACTTCTGGATAAAAAATGGTTTTATATTTAGCATGTATCCTTCTTGATAAATCTGTATCTTCCAGATACATAAAAAATCTTTCCTCAAATAAACCAACTTCTTTTAAAACATCTGTCCTTAAAAACATAAAACAACCTGATAGATAGGGAACGTTCATAATTTTATCATAACCAGTAAATCTTAATTCGTATATTTCATTTCTTTTTTCTACATATTTTTTAAATGGTCCAAAGTTTAAAAATCTTCTACCAAATAAATCAAAAGGTGTAGGTAACAATTTACATAGATATTGAATAGAGCCATCTGGATATAAAACTTTTGGCATTACTAAACCTACATCTTTGTTTTTTTCCATGAAATCGTATAACTTTTCAATTACACCTGATTCAAAGTATACATCTGGATTTAGTACAAGATGATAAGGAACATTTTCTTCTATGCTTTTTCTTATAGCTATATTATGAGCTTTGCCAAAACCAAGATTTGAGTTGTTAAAAATGTATTCTATACGACTGTCAATATTAGTTAACTCTTTCAAACTATCATTTGTAGAATTATCAACTAGATAAAGTCTAATGTTTAATGATGTATTTAAAGCAATGGATATTGTTTTTAATAGCTGATTTTTTGAGTTGTGATAAAGTACAATAGAGATGTTAATTTGTTTCATTGCTTAACCTTCTTATGATATCTTGACCAATTTTAATAAACCTTTTTTCTATATATGTTTCTGAGAAATAGGATAAAACCAAAATTATGCTGAAAAGTATTACAAATGAGACAATAGGATTAATTGGATTTATGCCAAAATAAACAAACAAAAAAGTCCTCCATCATATGTTTGAAATGTTTTGCTAAAGAAAAAGCCACTAAAAAAGGATACCAATTTATTTTTTGCCATTTTGCTTTTTTCCATACAATAAATAATTAAACAATTCTTCCCAATTTTTAGCAAATGGTTCTTCTGGTATTTTACTAACATTCCCATCAAATTTAATTGTATTTTCAATTATATTATTCATTAGCTTTGATAGTGTTAAGTGATCATTAGGATTGAAAAATGATACCTTATCATAATTTCCAATAGTTTCTTTAGCATAAGGTAAATTAACAGCTAATATAGGTTTATTGAAAATTTTAAACTCACTTAACGGTAATCCCCAAGTTTCTAATTTTGAAGGAAAAATCAAGCAATCTGAAATTTTGTATAGATCGAAAATTTTTTCTCTACTTTGCAATCCTATAAACTTTATATTTTCTAAGTATTTATATTTATTATAAATCCAGTTAGAATACCTATTTTCACTTCCATCTATAGTGAATATAACTTCAAAATTATGTTTTTTTTCATTTAAAATTTTTACAGCATCACAAATGACTTCAAAATTTTTAAAGACTCTTGGAAAAGATGGATATATAAATCTTATTATTTTTTCATTGTTTTTTGATTCTTTATACTTTATATCAGATTTAACTTTAAAAGTATTGATATTGGGATAGGCAACTATTATTTTTTCTTTAGGTAAATTGAACATTTTCTGAAATTTATCTCTTAACCATTCTTGTTGTACAATAACATATTGGTTAGAACGAATATTTAATCTATAAATGTATTTATAAAATAAACGAAATAAAATAAATTTAGGGTCCATAAGGTCTTTAATATTAATTTTGTGAAAAGGAGATGAATTATGACAGTATACTGCTTTTATCTTAGAAATTATATTTGGTGTCATATCATGAAGAGATAACCACAAGTAAGGATCTAATTTCTTTGATAAATTTTTAAAATAGAAATATTCATAATATATTCGTAGAAAATACGATTTAATGGATTGTGGAAATTCAATATAATCGATGTTTTTTAAATGAGAGAAAAGTCTTTTTTCATGGACCAATGCTATTACTTTATAATCTTTTGCTAAATTTTCAGATACATACTCTAAACATTCCTGCAATATGGTTAAAGTTCCACCACTCCTTAGATTAATCGCAGAAATAACTATTGTTTTATCTCGCATTTTTATACTTTTACTCCAATCAAATTTACACTAAGTATGTTGAAAGCGATGTTCATTGAAAAGTACCTTTCTGTTATTAATGATAGTATGAGTCACAAAGAAAAAGGAAGTTACTGTCAATATAATATTAGGTGAAAAATATCCAACTCCACGAACAAAAAGCTCTATGAAAAATGAAAAATAATATGAAGCTAAAAACAGAATTTTTGTATCAACAATTTTTTCCTTTTTTATAAGCATTACAAGTTTTAAAAATCCATATAAATAAAAAATTATAAACATTATACCTATTAAACCAAATTCATAAACTATTTTAACACCAGTTGTTCCTCCATCATAGATATTTAAATCTGCAAACCCTAAAGCTTCTAATTGACCTCTAAAAATACCAGTTTGAGGGGAAAAACCCATTTGGTTGAAACCACTACCTAAAAAATTTGTTTTGGCAAGATTATAATATGCTTCTTCCCAACCAGAAAGGAAAACTAAAGCACTTAGATTTGAAATTTTATTATTAGTATCCAATATGATTCGATGATAAAAATACTCCATGTTAAATGAAATTAAAACTAGAATAAACGTTGTTAAAATTATACCTGTCACATGTTTCTTATAGATAAAAGAAATTATAAAGGAGGACATTATAGCTCCTACTAAAAGTGTAAGGTTTTTTACAAGGATAGCTAAGAAAATTACCATCAGTATATTTAAATTTGTAAATTTAACTTTTTTTAAAGAAAGAAAAATTAATAATGGTGTTAAAACAACTGCAAAATGAGAAGGCTCTGAAAAAAGTATCATATTCTTTTCAGAAATTTTAATTTGCATTTGCAAATAAAATGCTAAATATCCAATGACAACCATTAAATAAAATAAAAAGATAGTAGTTTTAAAAATCAATTCATTTTCGATTTTACTCAAT
>CAZYKX010000037.1:0-3633 GCA_964648745.1 uncultured Aquificales bacterium | reverse complement strand
CTTCTGAATAGTCAATTCCTATAATATATTTTAATTTATGCAGGCTATGTTGTTTGAAAGTTGAATAACCATTACCACACCCTACATCTAATACACAGTCACCATCTTTAATATATTTGGAAATGTTTTCTATTTCTAATTCAATCATCCAAATATCTCCCCAAGATGCCCAATGTGATTCTTGAAATAAGGTAGCTTGATTATCCCAATATTTTTTTATAAAATTATTTTCCATAAATAACCTCCTATTTAAAAATCACTCTCCATTGTTCTTTCAAATTTTCTTCAGAAAAATAATTCTTTACAATCTCCTGATTTCCTCTCTTTGTCTCTTCATCAATAGGGGTTAGATCTAAATCCTCAATATCATATACCTTTACACCAATATCTCTAAACAATTGCCAGGGAGTTATATCACTTCTCATATACACCCTTTTTCCCATTCCTGTAAGCGTGATAATATTGCCCATCCCTTGTTGTCTATTGTGAGCAAAAATTGCTATATCTATCTCACTTAAAAATTCAAGATATCTTTCAAAAGGCATAAATTCAGTAAGAGGTATAAATTTATCTCCAAATAATTCCTTACCTTTCCTTATAACCATCTCAGCATATTCTTTTTCTCCATAAGAAAGTGGTGCAAAAATATTAATATTTTCATCTTTATATTTTTGAAGCTTCTCAAAAATCCTCATATGATTATTAGTCGATGTTGCTGAGTTACCAATTTGAATGTTTATCGTACTACGTTTTTTATAAACTACATTATATTCTTTATATAGATTACTTGGATACATGAGACACTCATGATATTTACCTTTTGCTCCATACCATTTTTTTACTAATTCGTAGTCATCTTTTATGTAAGTAATAAAATGCCCCATCTTCTTTATCACTTTTTTTTTACTAAGCTCTGTTCCTCAGGGAAATAAAAATCTCCTCCCCACATAACATGGTAGCACTTCTTAAGTAACCATGGTTGAAAAAATAGTAATATAGTAATATGCTCAGACCAAAGACCGTGAAGTATTATTTTTTTTGCCCTATACATATAGTATAAAAGCTTAAAAATTTTATTTTTAGAATCTATCCATTCTACTTTATGTTTAGGAGTAAGACCATGCTTATATTCAGGCTTACCAATAAAAACATATCTATGATTTGAAGAGTCAAAATGTTTATTTATAAAATCTATAAATGGTGGTAAAAATTTATCTAATATCATAATATGTAATATCATCTTTCCTCTTTATATGCTATAAATTTCAATTAAAATTAAAATACATCGGCTCTATTGTTTATCGTATTTATAAAATATATACATATTATTATACATCACCAAATACTTCTTCATAAACTCTTTTTATTCCTTCTTCTAAACTAATCTTATGTTGCCATCCAAGTTTTCTGATACTGCTTACATCCAAGAGCTTTCTTGGTGTACCATCTGGCTTTGTTGTATCCCAAACAAGCTCACCTTTAAAACCAACTATATTTTTTATTATATAAGCCAAATCTTTAATAGTCAAATCCTCACCAGTACCTAAGTTTACAAAATAATCACTACAAACTTTACGCATATCTTCTGCTTCAACATGTTCCATTAAATAGACACAACCATCTGCAGCATCATCAACGTGTAAAAATTCACGGTAGGGTGAACCACTACCCCAGAGAGTAACTGTTTTAGAAGATGAAATACCAAGTTTAGATAATATTTCTATGATTTCTTGCTTGTCTGGATTGGTTGAAAGTTTTAGCCCAAAACCAATTGGAAATCTTTTTAAATCTTTTATAATTTCATCAAAATTTTCTTCCTCAAGCATCTTGGCAAGGTGGAACTTTCTTATCAACGCTGGTAATACATGAGAAGTTTCTAAGTTAAAATTATCATTTGGACCATAAAGGTTTGTAGGCATTGCTGATATAAAATTTGTACCATACTGCTCATTGTAATATCTACACAGCTTTATAGCAGAAATTTTTGCTATAGCATAAGGTTCATTGGTAGACTCAAGCTCACCTGTAAGTAAGTATTCTTCTTTCATAGGCTGAGGGCAAAACTTAGGATATATGCAAGAGGAACCAAGGTTTAGAAGTTTTTTAACATTATATTTATAAGCTGAGTGAATTACATTGAGTGCTATCGCCATATTTTCATAAATAAATTCTGCTTTATATGTATTGTTTGCAAGTATTCCCCCAACTTTTGCAGCTGCAAGGAAAACATAATCAGGTTGATGTTTCTTAAAAAATTCTTCAGTAGCAGATTGATTTGTTAGATCTAAAGAAACAAGGGAAATTGGGTAGGATATAGAAGGTTTTTTGGTGTAATATGTACCTATTACATTTGAGTATCCTTTCTCAATGAGCTTTTTAGCTATTGCACCTCCAACAAGTCCAGAAACACCAAAAACCACAATTTTACTATTTTTTTCCATCTTTAACCTATTTTAGTAAATTATTTATTAATTAAATTAACATTTCTCATATTAACCCATAGCAGCATCATAGCATTTACCTTTTACCTATCTTCTTATAAAAGTGTACTCATGATTTGTATAACAAAAATCCTTTTCTTGG
This sequence comes from uncultured Aquificales bacterium, assembly GCA_964648745.1. Classification (GTDB taxonomy): domain Bacteria; phylum Aquificota; class Aquificia; order Aquificales; family Hydrogenothermaceae; genus Sulfurihydrogenibium. The sequence continues at coordinate 1,050 of CAZYKX010000037.1, read as the reverse complement.
CATGTTTTGATTCCTTCTCCAATAGGTTCAAATCCCGCCATTTTCATATCATAATCTACCATTATCTTTATAAGTTCTTCAAAGGTTGTTCGTGGTTGCCAACCAAGTTTTTCCTTTGCTTTTGTTATATCTGCATGAAGGTGTTCCACTTCTGTTGGACGAAAATATTTTGGATCTATCTCAATTAAAACTGTACCTGGAGAAAGTGTAATAGGTAATTGATGTGAAGTGATGGATTTAACAATACCTTTTTCGTGGATCCCTTCTCCTTTCCATTCAATCTCTATACCTACATAACTAAATGCTTTTTCAACAAACTCTCTTACTGAATGACTTTCTCCACTACCTACAACATAATCATCAGGCTCATCTTGTTGAAGCATAAGCCACATCATTTCCACATACTCAGGTGCAAAACCCCAGTCTCTTTTTGCATTTAAATTTCCAAGATAAAGTTTGTTTTGTTTTCCAGCAAGAATATTTGCTATAGCTCTGGTTATTTTTCTTGTTACAAAGGTTTCACCTCTACGAGGGCTTTCGTGATTAAAAAGTATTCCGTTGCACGCAAAAAGTCCATAGGCTTCCCTGTAGTTTACTGTCATCCAGTAGGCGTAAACTTTAGCTGCTGCATAGGGACTTCTGGGATAAAAAGGTGTTTTCTCATTCTGGGGTGGAGGTGATGCTCCAAACATCTCAGAGGAGGAAGCTTGATAGAATTTTGTTTTTATACCACTTCTACGGATTGCCTCAAGCAGGCGGGTTGTGCCCAGTGCAGTTATATCTCCTGTGTATTCCGGGAGCTCAAAGCTCACCCTGACATGGCTCTGGGCGCCAAGATGATAAATCTCATCTGGCTGGATGTTATAGATAAGATTGGTAAGCTGTCCTGAGTCAGAAATGTCACCGTAATGCAGAAAAAGCCTTGCCCCAGGAGTATGAGGATCAACATATATATGGTCAATTCTTTGTGTGTTAAATGTGCTTGCCCTTCTTATAATCCCATGAACCTCATAGCCTTTAGAGAGCAGAAACTCAGCAAGATAAGAACCA
>CAZYKX010000036.1:0-4235 GCA_964648745.1 uncultured Aquificales bacterium | reverse complement strand
AGGGTTTAAAAAATTTAAAAAAAGTAATATGATAAAGGCCAATACCTTACATATCATTTTCATTCCCACACCCTCCTTTGGGTGAGATTATAAACTCTAGAATAATTTACATATTGATTTTTAATCTTTTTTGTAAACTTAAGAGCAATTATATATTGCTATACTCTTTTGCTCTTTTTTCTATATCTTCTGCTGTCCATATGTCGTTTATAACTGCTACCATATCTGCACCAAGATTTATAAGTTCCTTTGCCCTTTCCACATTTATACCACCTATAACACATACAGGGATATTTAATAACCTTTTAGCTTGTGTTATTACTGATTTATCTACTATCTTTGATTTTGGTTTTGTAACAGAAGGATAAAAACTGCCAAAAGCAACATACGATGCAGATAACCTCTCCATAAGTATAGCTCTCTCTATGTCTCCATAGCAAGAAACACCAATTATTTTGTCTTTTAGAATCTTCCTAATCTCAGTTATATCTGTATCTTCTTCTCCTACATGTATACCATCTGCATCAGATTTTATAGTAAGTTCTACTCTATCATTTACAATAAAATATGCATCATACTTATGACATAAACTTTTTAAATCTTTTGCTATTGGTAGTAAAAAATCATCACTGTTATTTTTATCTCTAAGTTGAACTATAGAAGCACCACCTTTTAAAGCTTTCTCAACCATATTAAAAACTTTATCATACGGTGTTAGACGTTCATCTGTGATTACGTATAAATCTTTAAGTTTTGCCATATTTTACACCTCAAAATTTTATTATCTCTTCTGCTTGGTAAGTGTAATTTCTTTCATCGTAAGCTAACGGTAATTTAAAATTTCCATCTTTACTATTATATTTAACAACCTGCCCAATAAAAAGAGCATTGTATCCAAACTCTATCTTATCTTTCTTTACACATTCAAACTGTAAAAAAGCTTCTTCTATCAAATGAGATATTATTTTTTCTCCTTTTTTCTTTGTAAATTTTGTTCCAAAAAATTTATTAGTATGCTCTCCAGTTGTTTTACCACAGTAGTTTATAGATCCTACATAGTTAAAATCAACAAAATTAATACCAAAATCAAAACTTCTATTTAAAAGATAGTAGGTAAATCTTTCAATGTTTATCACAATACCAAATGTTAAAGGATCTTCCTCTAAGATAGTAAAGTTATAACATGGCATTATATTTTCTCCAACAGTTATAAGTGCTACAGGTTTTGGTATTTTGTTTAACATTTTTCTACTCCTTTTTTAAGACATTCTATCAAACAGTTATTTATGTTTAAATGCTAAAAAATCCAATTTAATCTTAAATAAGTACTGTTTATTTTATAAAGCTATAACAATAAAATTTTCTAAATTAAATTTTTGGAGATTTAATTATGAAAAATTTTCAAATTGGTAAATTAGATGTTTATAAAACAAAAGCATTAGAAAACAAAAGATTTTTTAACGGTTTATATCACTGTGAGTCAAAAGATGTTTTTGAAATAGATATAATTGAGAGGTATAAAAATTTTGTAATGGTAGCTTTTAATATGAAAAATTACTTTTTTAATTTATTTTCTGATAATTAAGGATTGCTTAATGTTTGATTATATAATTGTAGGAAGTGGAATAGGTGGTACTGTATCTTACTCTATCTTAAAAAAGATTGGTAAAAATGTTGCTCTTTTTGAAAAGGAAAGTTATCTTGGAGGTTGTAGTGGAACTTTCAAAAAAGATACATATTTATACAATATAGGTGCATCTACATTAGTAGGTTTTGAGGAGAATATGCCACTTGGAAAAGTATTTAAATTTTTGCAATTAGAAAAACCAAAACTAAAAAAATTAAATATACCTATAGTAGTTTACGTTGGTGATAAAATAGTGTATAGATACACAGATAGAGAAAAATCAGTAGAGGATATAGAAGATAAATTTAAAATAAAAGATGTTAAAAAAGCATGGGATAAGGTTTTTGAAATTTCAGACTTAAATTGGTCTAACATATATAATTTAATACCACTAAATGTTAAAAATATAAAACTTTTAATAAAACAAATTCTAAAAAATAGAAACTATATAGTTAAAACTTTACCTTACAACTTTATTAGTAGTTATGATTTTTTTAGAAAAAATATTGGTTATATAAATAAAGATTTTAAAAATTTTTTAGATAACCAGATATTAATGACTTCTCAAGGTTATAGTGATAACGTTTCTATAAATGTAGGTTCTATGGGACTTACTTATCCAAATTTAGATAATTACTATGTTTTTGGTGGAATGGGAAAAATTTTTGAATCTTTAACGAATAACAAAGAAAATATCTTTTTAAGATGTAAAGTCCTAAAAATAAGAAAAATTAAAAATTATTTTAAAGTATATACTTCTTGTGGAGAGTATGAAGCAAAAAGGGTTATATTAAATAAAACAATTTGGGATTACTGTAGTATTGTCGAAAATACAAACTTATGTGATTTAAATAAGAAAAATTATAATAAACTTTGGTCAGCTATAACTTTGTATTTCCACGTTGAAGACAAAAACAATATTTTAAAACATCATCACTATCAAATTATCCATGCTGATATTAATCCTTATACAGGAAGTAATTCATTTTTCGTCTCTTTATCAGATATAGAAGATAGTATACTTACAGTTGAAAAGTGGAAATCAATTACAATATCAACTCATTGCAAAATTGAAAACTGGTATAACCTGGATAAAGAAGATTATAAGCAAAAAAAAGAAAAAGTTAAAGAATTTATTTTAAGAAAGCTTTATAGTTATATTCCTGAATTTAGATTTTTGAAAAAAAGTAATATAATAGTAGGCACTCCAAAAACTTTTGAGAGATTTACAGGAAGATACAACGGAACAGTAGGGGGTATCCCTCTTATTATGGATTACGTACCTTTTAAATATCCTTATAGCTTTGTAAATGTTGAAGGTATCTATTTAGTTGGTGATTCAGTTTTTCCTGGGCAAGGTTGGCCTGGTGTTATTATAGGTGTTTTAAATCTTTTACACCAAATTGAGGACTTAAATGGGATATTACATTAATATAACCAATAGAGAATGGTTAACTGTTTTTATATTTGGTTTTATGTTCGGTGCCATATTAGGAATTTTTGTCTCTTTACTGATAAATATACCAGTTATTAATGGAATTATTTCTGGTTTATTCTTTGGAATATTTATATTTTTATACTCATACATATTTGTAAACTCTGTAAACAAATACATATTAAATCGGATTGATATTAAATTTTGGACACCTATAAGTCTTTTAGTTTCATTTTTTGCTGGGTTTCTTGGAAGTTTAACATCTTTCTATATAATAAAATTTTTAAATCTTATAACACTAAAATTTTCTTCCTTTATGATTTTGTATTTAAACATGCTTATAGGTCTTTTAACAATGATTTTAGGTTATTTACTTTATACTATTGTTAATTCAAAAAAGATAGAAGAAGAATTAAAAAAGACAGCGATAGAATTGAAATTAAAAGCTTTAGAATATCAAATAAATCCACATTTTTTATTTAATACATTAAATACTGTTTCAGAGTTAGTTTATATAAATCCATCACTTGCAGAAAAAGGTTTACTTAAACTGTCTGCATTTTTAAGAAGTTTACTTGATGAAAGTAGTGTTATCACTCTCAATGATGAATTAAAGATAGTTAAAAATTTCATTTTTATAGAAAAACTTAGATTTCCTGATATTGAGTTTGAATTTAATATTGATAAAAATACATTGAATTTGAAAGTTTTAAAGTTATCAATTCAGATTCTAGTTGAAAATGCAATTAAACATGGTGTAAGAAATAAAGGGAAAATAGTTGTATCTTCTTATATAAGAGATGGAAATCTTTACGTTGAAGTAAAGGATACTGGCAAAGGTTTTGATAATATAACTGAAGGGACAGGTCTTAAAAATTTAAGAGAACGACTATCTTTATTTTTCAATGGAAAATTAGAGTATTTCTTTGATGGTAAATATACTGTATTTAGATTTTTTTATAAAATCCATTAGTGTTATAACAGTAATAATTTTTTCCTATGAAAAATTGCAAATATGAGAAAATTTTTGAGATCAAACTTTATGAAAGTGTTAGTTACAAGTATTTAGTTAAATAGCTAATATACTTGACTTTTTTAGATAAAAGAAGTTATGATATAAATATCCTTAAGAGAAGTTCTCATAAGGAGATAAAGATCTCCACACCGAAAAAG
>CAZYKX010000035.1:0-4296 GCA_964648745.1 uncultured Aquificales bacterium | reverse complement strand
ATGATTCAGGTTATGTATCATCTCGTTCTAACTTCTTTACAGTTCCAGAAGTTGGTATAACACAAAGAATAAATGACCAAATTGTAGTAGGTATATCTGCTTATGGAGTATCTGGTATGGGTGTTGATTATAGAAATAAAGGTCCTATAGTTCCTGGATTCAATATTCCTAATTTATCTAATATGCATACAACTTTACAGTTTATGAGAGTTATTCCTGCTATATCTTACCAAGTAAATCAAAACTTTTCTATAGGTGTAGGTCTTGATTTAGCTTGGGGTTCTTTAGATATGGGTGCTACTATGCTAGATAGAAATAATAACCCTTACAATGCAGGTGGAGGACAATCATCTTCTTATGGTATAGGTGCACAGATTGGCTTAGGATATAAGATAGATAAATTAACAGTTGGTTTAAACTATCAATCACCTGTATCTATGAAGTACAAACATGTTTTTGATTCAGATGGTGATTATCAATATGAAGATTTAAAGCTTACACAACCACAAGAAGTAGCTATTGGTTTTGGTTATGAAGTAACACCAGATCTTAAATTAGGTTTAGACTTAAGATGGATAAACTGGGCAAATGCAGATGGTTATAAACAGTTTGGTTGGAAAAATCAAACAGTTATAGCTGTAGGTGGAGAGTATAAAGTGACACCATCCTTAAAATTAAGAGCAGGTTATAACTATGGAAAATCTCCTATAAGATCAAATCCACCAGCTCCTGCATATATACCAAATTTTGTTTCTGGACCAATGCCAGGTGGAAATATCCAATGGTTTAATCTCATAGGTTTTCCAGCTATAACAGAACATCATATATCTCTTGGTGGTAGTTATCAATTTACTAAACACTTTTCTTTAGATTTAGCTTATGTTCATGCATTTGAAAAGAAAATTGAGTCTGATGTTAATATGCAAATGGGACCACTACCAGTAAAAGCAATTGTTGGAGCTAAAAATGCTCAAAATGAAGTTGGTATAGCATTAAGATGGAATTTCTAAGGAGATTGTCATGAGGAAGGTAGTAGGTGCTTTATTAGGTTTTGGTGTTTTAAGTAGCTATGGTATGGCTGCTGAACCGTGGATGAGTCCAAAATGGACAGAGCAGTTTTGTAACTATTGGAACCAAAATATGCAAACAGTGATGGCAGAATGGGCAGAGTATAATGTAAACAAACAGAAAGGTTATAAAACAATCCAGTTCTACAGGCAGGACTGCAATCCACATAAAAAGGTAGAAGTTAGAATAAAGTATGAAAATGGTAAATCTGTGTGTATATATGGCGGTGAAGCAAAAGATCCTAACCCAGAGTTTATAATGTATGCTACAGATGAAAATTGGAAATCATTAGCAAGAGGCGAATTTGGATTTATGGGAATGGGTATAATGAAAAAAATGACATTCCAAGGTTCAAAAGTAGAAGCAATGAAATTTATGGAACCATTTAAATCCTTTTTAATTGGGCTTGGAAAAGTTCCACATTCTGATGCTTGTCCATAAAAATATAGAGCACCCTTTAATGGGTGCTTTTTTCTACTTCTAAATATCCAAAACCTTGTCCTGTTCTAACACCCATACCATACTGATATAAAAATTTTAAAATCTCTTCTGAATCTGTATCTATTTCAAACTTCCCAAGAAAAGCTTTAAAACTAGAATTATAATGAACTATCTTTTTTGGTTGTATATCTATAGCTTTAAATTTAAATTTTTTAACGTTAGGAGTATAACCATTAATTGTAGAAAAACGTTTTAAAGTGTTTTCAATTAGAGATTCTTCAAAAAGATTTTCTGAAGGAAATAGATACTCTCCACCATCATTAAATTTTTGAACTATAACAGGAGACAATGTCCTAAATATACCTGTGATGTTTCTTTCTTTTTCTTCTATAATACTATCTATTTTGAATTTTTTTGTTCCTATTGCATGAATATAGTTTAAATTTTTCATTCTCAAAATTTCATTGTAAAATCTCATAGCAATTAAAGAATCACCAGTAGAAAATCTAAAATTTATAGTATTTACATTTTTTATAAAGTCTTTATCAAATTGGGAATTTGGGAAATAAACAGCAAAAGTGTAAGGTCTTGCAATATTATATTTATATTCATCTATACCAAAAATCTTTTTCAATAAAGATATAAATCTACTTCTGTAATCTTTAGAAATATAAGCTGGTTCATAACTTTTCAATACAACTAAAAATCTCATCTTCATCTCCTTTTTATTATTTTATCAATATTATAAATTTTATCCCATTTATATATATAACGTTAAAAAATAAAAAAACTGACAAATGAAAAGAGACTCCAAAAATGCTATAATATTTAATTATTTAAGTTATCAGGTGAAAAAAATATAGATGGATGAAAAAGAATATATATATAAAACATTTAGATTATATCTCATCTTCTTTTTAATTGTATTAGTATCTTGCGAACAAAAAAAAGAAAAAGATGCAGTTACACTTATACAAGATCGAATACAGAATGTTATAAATCAATCTTACCCATCTATAGTTACCATCTTTTCAAAAAGAGAAAAAGGAAATCTAAGCTTTAAAGATTTTGATGATGAATCTGTTGGATCAGGGTTTGTAGTTAAAGTAACTTCAAATTATCTTTATATAGCTACCAATGCTCACGTGATAGAAAAATACAATAGCGTTTATGTAAAGTTTTACAATGATAGAATAATGAAAGGTGAAGTTGTAGGTATAGATGAGAAAACTGATATTGCCGTAATAAAAGTAAAACTTTCACATATAAACAACGATATAAAAGCTTTGAAATTTGAAAGAAAAGATAATATAAAACCGGGGATGTTTGTTTTAGCTGCAGGTAGTCCTTACAATCTTGGACATAGTTATTCATTTGGGATTATTTCAGCAGTTGATAGGGATCTTGGAATTACACCAATTGAAGGGTATATTCAAACAGATGCAGCAATAAATCCTGGTGATTCTGGAGGCCCACTTTTAAACCTTTATGGAAAAGTAGTAGGAATGAACATTGCAACTGTACAAACAGGACAAGGCTTAGGTTTTGCAATATCTGTTGAGATTTTAGAAGATGTAGTAAATCAACTTATAAAACATGGAAAAGTCAGTAGAGGATGGATAGGCGTGACAGTAGCAGATCTATCTGAAGAAGTAAGAGAAAAGATGAATATAGATGATGGTGTTATTGTTTTAAAAATAGAAAAAAATAGCCCTGCTTCCAATACAGGATTAATGGTAGGAGATATTATAACTAAAGTAAATAAGATTCAAGTTAGAAACACAAGAGAGTTTAAAAAAATAATCAATAGCGTAAAACCTGATGAAATGTTAGAGTTAGAAGTATTAAACGTTAAAGGAAAAAGGACGATAACAATAATAGCAGTAGAAAAAAATAAAGATGGTGGAGTGTGAAAAGAATAAAGCATGAAGAGAATGTAGATTATTATTTAAAAAGAATTTACAACATCCCTTTACTATCTGAAGAAGAAGAAAAAATACTGCTGGAAAAAGTTAAAGAAGGAGATAAAGAAGCTTTAAAAAAAATCGTTTTATCCAATCTAAGGTTTGTAATTAATATAGCCAAAAAGTATGCTGGTTATAGGATACCTTTTTCTGATTTAATCGCTGCTGGAAATCTAGGTTTAATAGAAGCAGCAAAAAAGTATGATACCTCAAAAGGTGTAAGGTTTATATCTTATGCAGTTTGGTGGATAAAACAATCTATATTAAATACAATTAACTTAGAAGGTGAACTGATAAGAAAACCAAATAAAGTGCAAAATATCTTTTCTAAAGTTAACTATGCTTATAGAAAGTTGAAAGAAAATCTTGATAGAGAACCAACAAGTGATGAGATTTTTAATTACTTAAAAGAACAAGGTGTTGACAATATTGATGTAGAATTAATTGAAGACCATCTTACATATAAAAATATTTTTTTATCCTTAGATAGTCCCTTGAACGATGATGATGACGATTTTATATTAGAAGATATTATATCGTTGCATGGAACAAAAGATATAGAAGAGAAAATCTATAAAGAAGAAATAAAAAAAGCTATTGATAGTCTAATGGAAAGTTTATCAAAAAGAGAACAGCTGATTTTGATACATAGATTTGGACTAAATGGTGAAGAACCAAAGACATTAGAAGAAGTAGGGAAGATGATAGGAATATCAAGAGAAAGAGTAAGACAGATAGAAAAAAGATTAATAAAAAAATTGAGAAAAGAAGCAAGAATCAAAAGATTAGAAGACTTAGTTAGTTAGGTGTTAAATTTTTATAT
>CAZYKX010000034.1:0-4361 GCA_964648745.1 uncultured Aquificales bacterium | reverse complement strand
GTTGCTCTTTTAAGTCAGCACTTCGTTTACCTGAGAAAAATTCTGCTTTTTTATCTATCAGTTCAGAGATTTTTCTTTTAGTAGATTCAGATATGTTTTTTAATGCATCACCTCGAAGATTTATAAATACACCTCCAATTTCCTCAACAAGAGAATCACCTTGACGAATTTTAAATTATAGATTAGGTAAAAGTGGTTTTGTATAAATATCCATATATTTTTCATCAGTCTCAATAATAAGTGAGAGCCAAAGCCTAAGCTCTCCAACCATTACAGCCCAATCTTTAACCTCAACACCATAAAGATTTTCAAGAATAATTTTGTGTTTTAGTGCAAAAAGATTTTCTTCCTTATTTTCAATTTTTCTTGTTATTGCAGAATGCAGTTCAACCAAGATATTCATCATTCCAACAAGGAAAGACGCTGAACCTGCAGCAGGATCCACTATTTTTACATCAAAAAGATGTTTGCGGATAAGATTTAAATTTTCAGTGTTATTATAATCATTGATTGAATCAGTATTAAAAACAATATCAATCAATTCTTGCTTATCAATTTTAGTTTTTTCGTGAAGATAATTGACAAGAGATAATCTACACATAAAATCAATTTCCGTACGAGGAGTATAGAAAATTCCAGCTTTATCCCTTTCTTCTTCATTTATCAATGATTCATAAACTTTACCAAGCATTTCAGGATCAACTGCTACTTCAACATCAATAGGTAATGTCTCGTCTATGGTAAAGTTAAATATTTCAAGGAATCCTTTTTTCTTGTCATTTAAACTTTCATCTGGTTCAAAAAGCCATTCAAAAACAGTATCTGGAACATCAAAACCAAGTTGATCTAATTCATTTTCTGTAAATAATCCACCGTTTAGATAGGGCATTATGGAGTATGATTCTTTAATATCATCAGGCAAATCGTTATGGATAAGATGATTTTTTTTATTAAATGCACCAAAAAACAAACTTTTTAACCAAACAGAGTAAAAATTATTATTTTTATACTTATCTTTATATTTCAACCATAAATTCTTTAAGTAATCTCTATCTTGCTGGTAGTCTTTCCATTTAAGCCAACCTTTACGCTGTAGGAAATAAATAAAAAGTATCCTTGATAATAACTGTTGGGCAAAGGAATATTTTTTTTCGTAAGGAGCATCATATTGGTTTAAACTTTTAACTATAATTTCTTTTAAAGCATAACGATAAGCATCAAAAAACTCTTCTGTTACTTTTTCTACATTAAATGCATTTTCTAAATCTTCAAGGGTAGGTTTATGGTCATCTTTTTCAAGTATTGGTTGAAATCTACTTTTTGCAGTATGGCTTTTTTCATTTTTTCCAACAAGGAATGACCATCTCTTTGCAGGTGTAAACTCTTCTTTAACTTTTCCAGATGGTGTTTCTTCAAGACGATAATCCATCTTAACAAGAGAAAATCTCCAATCTTCACTATCAGGAGATACAAAAGCTACTAATGCTGCATCTTTAAGCTTTCCATCTATTCCTCCTTTTAGATACCAGGCAATGAAGTTTCTTTGGGTTGATCTTGCTCGTTCCAAGGATTCTTCTTTTCTTAGCTTAACGATAAGTAAATCAATTTTATTATCTTTTTCGTATTTATATTCTCCAATTATTTCTAATGAATCTATGTATGGTTTAAATGCATCAGGAATATATTTACCTTCATCAACAAATTTTATCTTTTCATATGATTTTAATAGGTTTTCTAGAAAATAAGTAAATCTTCCTTCATTAAATTCATTTTCAAATGTTTCGGTTATAATTTCCTCTGCTTGTTTTTTATCCATCTTTTTCCTCCGTTAAATAAAGAGATAATATAACTTCTTTTTTTTCTTCTGTTTTAGTAGAAGCTTCTGCGCGATGGCTTTTAAGAAAGTTAGGTGAGATTTCTCTTTGCAAGACATCAATTACTTTTAATGGATTAAGTTTATCTTGTTCGAGTTTATCTAATGCATTGGACGTTTTTTTTACTATTTGTTTTGGTAAAGCTCCTTCTTCAAGTTGGGTTATAAGTTTTTTAAGATATTCTTCCTGATCTTCAGTAAGCTGTTTACTGTTTTTTTGTGTTGCTTTTAGGATTTTTAGAAGTTTGATATAACTGTCAGAACCACCACGCTTGTGAGTCACAATGATTTCTTCCTCAGTTGTACTAAGAGATGCGTCTTTATTCTTTTTAAGAAGATTATAGTAATCTTCCAAAGATAGTTTTGCTCTTTTTTCATCTTTTGAGCATTCAAGAATTTTTGCAGCTGTAAGGAAATCAAGTTCTATCGGTGATTCTTCTTCTCTATTTGAAAGGAAAAATTTCATTAATTTACCTTTCCTAAAGAAAGTGATTAAAGAATGAGGTTTAGCAATATCTCTTTGAGATTGGGAAAGTATCTTAGCAGAACGGGCTTTCTTAGGAAGTTGCTTTATTGCTTCAAAAGTATCTGGATCTTTATCGAGGATATCTTCAATAATTCTTAAATACTTGAGTTCACTTTCTTCTTCATCTTCTTCTGTAATGGTTTTCTTTGAAAGTAGTTTATCAAACAGTTCATGAGAGGAAACAGGTTCTCCTTCAGTGAGTATTGAGCTATCTCCGCCAAGCAATGTTAAAAATGCTTCTATTTTTGAACGAGCAATTTTTGTAAGCTCAATTTCAGAATCTGCTTGTTTTGTTGGGAAAAAGTTGAAAATATATATTTTATCAAATGGTGTATCTATTCTGTTAACCCTTCCTATCCTTTGCATTAATCTTGTTGGATTCCAAGGTATGTCATAGTTTATCACGATATTTGACCTATGAAGGTTTACACCTTCAGAAAGAACGTCTGTTGTGATAAGTATTTTATAATCATCTCTTTTGTTTTTTTCTTTTGCATCAAAGTTTTTTATAACTTTATCTCTCACTTCTTCAGATAAACTACCATAAAATGAAAGAGCAATTTTACCAAATTTATTATTTATATTTTCGGTCAAATACTCAACTGTTTCTTTTGATTCTGTAAAAATTATTATTTTATTTTTTTTGAGGATTTTATTATTTTCTAATTCATATAGCAAAGTTTCAAGTTTTGGATCCCTATTTATAAATTCCCACTTAGACTTTATCTGTTTTAAAATCTCTAAGTCTTTCTTTAAATCTTCTTTAAACTCAGGTTTAAAATCTTCGCTTTTATATTCTCCTACCTTTCCTTCGTCAATGAGTTTCTGGATTGCTTCGTCATCATCCTGTTCTATAAGTTCAAAGATTTTGTTTGTGTATCCTTTACTGATATAGACATTTCCCTTTTTATATTCTTTAATAAACATTTCATAGGAATGGATGAACCGGTCAACGCTTTTGCGAAAGGCATGAAAACTGCTTTCTAGCCGCTTAATAAGGAGGACCTTCATAAAACTGCCCATATTTTTTTGCGATTGCTTTTCCAGTTGAGAGATGGGCTCCTTTAAATAAAGTAATGGCGTATAACGAGCATATTTGAGTTTCTGAGTTATTAACTCTACTGTCTCCATAAAGATTTTGTCTTCATCATCGTTTAACTGGTAATAAAAAGGTTTTGGGTCTTCAACTTCGGGAAATTTAATATTGTTTTTCTTTAAATCCTCTGCAAAATATTTTACAATTTCAGATCTTGTTCTTCTAACCATTATATATTTCAAAACCTTATCTCGCATTTCCTTGGCGTTTTCTTTTACTACTTTCAGATATTGCTCATAGTCTTTTTGGCGATCAACTTTTTCTAATCTCTTTTCAAGCTTCCTGAAAAATTCCTCAAGGTTTCTAACACCTGGTATAGTACTGTTTTTTGGACTTTGAAATAGTTTAATCTGTGCAAGAATATCTCCTGGTGAGTTATTATAAGGAGTTGCAGAGATCAAGATTACTCTTTTTCCGCGGCAAACTTTAGCAATTTTTTCATAACTAACAGTTGTTTCATTTCTAAAGCGATGAGCTTCGTCTATGATGATATTTTTATATTCTCTTTCCTCTATTAGCTCTACTGCTTCATCAAGCTTCCCAATTGATACAAAGTTAGCTTGAATGTTAAAATCAGAAAAAACATTTCGCCATGAACCTGGATTATTCTTGTTAAGAAGTGCAGGTGGTGCTATAACAATTGTTCTGCCATCAAGCTGTTTTACGAGCATTGCTGCCATATAAGTTTTACCAAGTCCCACTACATCAGAAAGAAAAACACCACCGTACTCTTCTAGTATTTTTTTTGCATTTAAAACTGCTTGTATTTGATATTCCAACTTCTTAAAACCTTCTGGCAAATAATCCAAAGAAATTTCATTAATATTTGAGAGTTCATCTTTAAAATACTCGTATAAAAATTTAAG
>CAZYKX010000033.1:0-11045 GCA_964648745.1 uncultured Aquificales bacterium | reverse complement strand
AAAAGACTTAATGAAAATTATCAGGAAAATATAAAATTTAGTGTTGGTGATATTAGAAACATTAATTTTGATTCGGAAACTTTTGATGTCGTTTATACAACGAGAGTTTTAATAAATCTTCCCAATTGGGAAGAACAAAAAAAAGGAATTGATGAATGTATAAGAGTGGCAAAGAAAGGAGGTATAATTATTTTTTCCGAAGCATTCTGGGAACCTTTAACAATATTAAATGCTTTTAGATTATTAGTAAAACTTGAACCAATAGTAGAACATGATTTTAATAGATACTTAAAAATAAGTAAAATGAAGAATTACCTTAAGGAATTAAAATATAAATACGAACTAATTGATTTTTCCTCAATTTATTACCTAGGTTCTAGATTATTAAGAGAATTAGTAACAGATTATGAGAAATATGAAGGATATTCAAATCCAATAAATAAAATATTTGCCGATATTCAACGAATGTATTCTGGTGGAGGATTTGGCATACAACAATCATTTGTAATATATAAGTAATATATAAATAAAAAAAATTTTAAATAGGAGTGTAAAGTAGTGTTTTTAATAGTGTGTATAAAATGATCCCCTTTAACAAACCCTGTTACACAGGAAATGAAGATAAATATGTATTAGAAGCAATGAGAAGCTCAAAAATCTCCGGTGATGGAGAATTTTCTAAACGATGTCATAAGTGGTTTGAAGAAAATTTGCCATGTAAAAAAGCCTTGCTAACTCCATCATGTACTCATGCGCTTGAAATGACAGCTATTCTTATTGATATTCAGCCAGGTGATGAAGTAATTATGCCGTCGTATACTTTTGTATCTACAGCAAATGCTTTTGTACTACGAGGTGCAAAAATTGTTTTTGTTGATATAAGACCTGACACAATGAATATTGATGAAAATCTTATAGAAGATGCTATAACTGATAAAACAAAAGCTATAGTTGTAGTTCATTATGCTGGTGTGGGTTGTGAGATGGATAAGATTATGGAAATTGCTGAAAAATATAATCTTTTTGTTGTTGAAGATGCAGCTCAGGGAATGATGAGTAGTTATAAAGGTAAAGCCTTAGGGACAATAGGTCATCTTGGAGCATATAGCTTCCATGAAACCAAAAACTATACAAGTGCTGGAGAAGGTGGACTTTTAATTGTCAACGATGAAAGATTTATTGAAAGAGCAGAAATTATAAGAGAAAAAGGGACAAACAGAAGCCAATTCTTTCGTGGAATGGTAGATAAATATACATGGGTTGATATAGGAAGTAGTTATCTCTTAAATGATGTGAGTGCAGCATATTTATGGGGACAATTAGAAAAAGCAGAAGAAATTAATCAAAATAGACTAAATACATGGAAAAAATATTATGATGGACTTAAAAATCTTGAAAACAAAGGGAAAATAGAATTACCAAAAATTCCAGAATATTGTAAGCATAATGCACACATGTTTTATATAAAAGTAAAAAATTTAGAAGAACGAACAGCATTAATAGAACATCTTAAAAAAAACGGTATTTTGGCTGTTTTTCATTATGTACCACTTCATTCTGCTCCAGCAGGTATAAAATTTGGCAGATTCCATGGCGAAGATAAATATACAACAAAGGAGAGTGAAAGGTTAATCCGATTACCAATGTATTATGGTATGAAAGAGGAAGAAATTAGGGAAGTTATAGATAGTATATATAAATTTTTCCAAGGAGCATTAAAATGAAAGACGATAAAACGAATGGTATTGAAAATTTAGATTTAATGGAAGAAATTTATGCATCTAGATCATTTTATGATTATTCTTTTTTGCTTGCTGAAATCGTGCAAAATTACAAAGGAAAAAGTTTTAAAAGATTATTAGATGTTGGTGCTGGATTAGGTTTATTAGGGGAACTTTGTAATATTTACAATATTGAGTATTATGGACTTGAAGGAAATGACGAGGTTGTTTCATATGTAAAAAAAACTAAAGGACTTAAAGTTGAAAAATTTATATTTGATACATCTGATACCTTTCCATTTCCTGATAATTATTTTTCTGCGATTGTATGCAATCAAACTATAGAACATGTACCAAAAGAAGTAGGTATGCATATGATCAAAGAAATGATAAGATGTACTGAAGCTGGGGGGGGGTTATCATAATTAAAAGTCCAAGTTACTATTTCAGGTTTCAGAGAACAGCGCCTCATCATATCTACTGCTGGAAGCCAAAAGAATTATATGACTATGTAAAAAACACCTTTAATAACATAGAAGTAAAAAGAAGTTATGTGTATATGGAGTTTTGGCATTTCTTAAAATACAGCAGAAGTATAGAGAAAGATTGGCATTTAAACGTAAAACACCCAAAATTAAAAAAATATTTACACATACCATTTATAATTTCTGGTAAAATCCTTAAAAAATTAGGATTTGAAATATTGGTAGCAAATTCTGATGTTACAATAATAAAAAATAAGGAAATTTAGCTTATGAAACCATCTGAGTATCACAGCAATCGCCAACCGTATAATTGGCTTGTTTATGACAATAATAATAAATTTCTTGAAAAATATTCAAAGTATATAAAAGGTCATCTTGTTGATCTTGGTTGTGGTGAGGCACCTTATAAAGAATATTTTTTACAGTTTGCCGAGAAATATACTGGTGTAGACTGGACCAATACCCTGCACAATTCAAAAGCTGATGTTGTTTCAGACTTAAATAAAAAAATAGAACTTCCAGATGAAGTTGCAGATACCGTTATTTCACTTGCTGTAATGGAGCATTTATGTGAGCCCCAGTTATTTTTGAATGAAGCTTATAGGATTTTAAAACGGGGGGGGTATATGATACTTCAAGTACCATTTCAATGGTGGATACATGAAGCACCTTATGACTATTTTAGATATACACCTTATGGATTAAAATATATGTTTGAAAAGGCTGGCTTTGTAGATATTTATATAGAGCCACAAACTGGATTTTTTACTATGTGGTTGATGAAATTTAATTATTTTACTCTCAGGTTTATAAGAGGTCCTAAGCCATTAAAATGGCTAATAAAAAGTATTTTATTTATTATCTGGACAGTAAACCAAATCATAGCACCTTATCTTGATAAACTTGACAAACATTGGGAGCTTGAGACATCAGGCTACTTTGTATTGGCACGAAAGAGGTAAAATGTCTTTAAAAAAACAGGCCATTAGCGGAGTTAAATGGACAACAATATCAGCTATATTAAATAACGTACTTCAACTCTTACAATTAGCTATTTTAGCTAGATTACTCAACCCAAAAGATTTTGGGCTTATAGCTATTGCTATGGTAGTTATGGGATTTATTTCAACATTTGCTGATTTAGGAATAAGTAATGCAATCATACATAGACAAAATATAAATAAAAACGAGCTTAGTTCATTATACTGGCTTAACGTCATAACTGGATTTGTGATGTTTTTTATAACCTTAGCTGTTTCTCCTTTTATTGCAAAATTTTATAAAGAGCCAGAAGTAACAAATGTAATTGTGCTGTTGTCTCTTACTTTTATTATTCAGTCATTTTCCCAGCAATTTTTATTGTTATTACAAAAAGAACTAAGATTTAAAGAAATAGCAAGGATTGAAATAATAAATAAAATATTTTCTTTTATTGTTAGTGTATATTTGGCTTATATTGGATATGGTGTTTATTCGCTTGTTTACGGCTATTTAGCATCTTCACTAGTTATGACTTTGCAATTTTTACCTATTGGACTTAAAGAATTTCGTCCATCTTTACGATTTAAAGTTGATGATATAAGATCTTTTCTTAGTTTTGGAGCATATCAGATCGGAGAAAGAACAATAAATTATTTCAATTATAATATAGATACAATTTTAATTGGAAAATTAATTGGTATGGAAAGTTTAGGTATTTACAATATAGCAAAGCAGATCGTAATGAGATCAGCAATGGTTTTTAATCCTATTGTTACACGGGTAACTTTCCCTGCTATGGCAAAAGTGCAGAATGATATAATTGTTCTTAAAAATGCTTATCTAAAAATAGTTAAATATCTTTCTTCTATTAATTTTCCAGTATATGCATTTATATTTGTATTTGCTCATGAAATCATATATATCTTATTTGGACCTAAGTGGCAAGATACTGTTATAATTATTCAAATATTATCTATATGGGCTGCTTGGCGTAGTACAGCTAATCCAGTTGGTACATTAATTCTTGCAAGAGGAAGGGCTGATTTAGGATTTTGGTGGAATTTGATGGTAATTTTTTATGTATCCATAACTATATTTATCTCTAGCCACTGGGGAGTGATTGGTATTGCTGTTGGTTTAAATATCAATTTAGCAACTCTTTTATATCCTGCTTGGAAGTTTTTAATAAACCCATTATGTGGAGCAAGATTTTGGGAGTATCATAAAGAAATATTAAAACCTGCAGGAATAGCAATTTTAGGAGGAGTAGTTGGATATTTTGCATCTTGTTGGATTACTATAGATCCATTGGTTAAAATTGTAGTTGGCGGATTTGCAGAATTTTTATTTATAATTTTTATGTATAATTTTTTCAATAGGGATTTCTTAGAAACATTAATGGAGATGAGGAAATGAATTTAGCCCCTATAGTCCTTTTTGTTTACAATCGCCCAAGGCATTTACGTCAGACAGTAGAAGCATTACAAAAAAATGATCTTGCTAATGAAAGTGAACTGTTTATATTTTCAGATGGAGCAAAACCAGGTGCAGAAGAAAAAGTAAAAGAAGTAAGAGAATATATAAAAACCATAAAAGGTTTTAAAAAGATTACAATAATAGAAAGAGAAAAAAACTGGGGATTAGCTAATAATATCATAGATGGAGTAACAAGAATAGTTAATGAATATGGTAAAATTATTGTACTAGAAGATGATTTAGTAACAAGTCCCTATTTTTTAAAGTTTATGAACGAGGCTTTGGAAATGTATAAAGATGAAGAGAAGGTGGCATCTATTCATGGGTATATTTATCCAATTGATGATCTTCCAGATACATTTTTTATTCGTGGTGCAGATTGTTGGGGTTGGGCAACATGGAAAGAAAAATGGAAAATATTTGAATCAGATGGGAAAAAATTACTAAATGAAGTAAAAAGAAGAAATTTACAAAAAGAGGCTGATTTTAATGGAAGTTATGGATATACAAAAATGTTAGAAGATCAAACTAAAGGTAAAAATAATTCTTGGGCTATTAGATGGTATTTTTCAGCTTTTTTAAAAGATATGCTTACATTATATCCTGAAAAAAGTTATGTAAAGAATATTGGTTTTGATAAAGAAGGAACACATTGTAAAACTGAAACTAATATTTTTGATACGGAATTAAATGATAAATTCATCTTAAATAAAATAGAAGTAAAAGAAAATTTAGATGCAAGAAGAAAGATGGAAGAGTATCTTAGAAACAATCAACAAAATATATTTTTAAAAATTAAATTGAAATTTAAATGGTTATTTAAATGAAGAAAATTTTAAAAAAACTTTTACCACCAATTGTTATTGATTTTTTGGTCAGGTTTAAAAATCGTAAATATGGCTGGCATGGTAATTATAAAAGCTGGCAAGATGCACAAAAAAATAGTACTGGCTATGATAGCGATGAGATACTTCGAAAAGTACGAAACTCTATGTTAAAAGTGAAAAATAACGAAGCAGCCTATGAGAGAGATAGTGTAATTTTTGATGAAATTCAATATTCCTGGCCATTACTTGCTGGACTAATGTTTGCAGCAGCATTATCAGGAGGTAAAATTAGAGTATTGTATTTTGGTGGAAGTTTAGGAAGTACTTATTTTCAGAACAAAAAGTTTTTGGATAATTTTGAAGAAGTTTCCTGGTGTATAGTGGAACAAAAAAAGTTTGTTGATGTGGGGATATCTGATTTTCAGGATGAAAGGCTTAAATTTTTTTATGATGTAAAAAGCTGCATGGAAATTGAAAAACCAAATATTTTAATACTTTCCGGTGTGTTACAATATCTTGAAAAACCATACGAAACACTGGATGAATTACTAAGTCATAGATTTGAGTTTGTAATTGTGGACAGAACACCATTTTCTATAATTAATAAAGAAATTATTACCCTTCAAATTGTACCACCATATATCTACAATGCAAGCTACCCTTGCTGGTTTTTTGAAGAATTAAAATTACTCAATTATTTTAAAAAAAGAAATTTTAAATTAATAGAAAAATTCGATGCTTTAGATGGTAAAACAACTAATATTTGTTTTAAAGGCTTTATATTTAGGAGGCTTAATGATTGATAAATTAAAAAAAATATATCAAAAAGAACAATTTAATCCGGGATTTATCGGTATTTTTATCAATCCTTTCTATTTTGCGAGGAAAGGTCTTTACAAACATATTTCAGAATTAAGTAAAAATATAAAAGGAAAAGTGCTTGATATTGGTTGTGGGCAAAAACCGTATGAAAGTTTGTTTGATAATGAAACATATATAGGACTTGAACTGGATACCCCTGAAAATAGAAAATCTAAAAAAGCTGATATTTATTATGATGGTAAAACTATGCCATTTCCAGATAAATATTTTGATAGTATAGTATGTAATGAAGTATTTGAACACGTATTTAACCCACAAGAATTTGTAATAGAAGTTAATCGTATATTAAAGTTAGGTGGGATAATTTTAATGACAGTTCCTTTTGTTTGGGATGAACATGAGCAGCCTTATCACTATGCAAGGTATTCATCGTTTGGTTTAAAGTATATTTTGACTCAAAATGGATTTGAAATATTAGAACATAGAAAAGTTAATAATGGAGTAGAAGTAATATTTCAACTTATAAATGCTTATATATATAAAATAACATTAACAGATAATAAATATATAAATGTTTTAACAAATATATTGTTGATAGCTCCCATAAATATAATAGGAATATTTTTATCAAAAATATTACCTAAAAATAATGATTTATATCTTGATAATATAATTCTTGCAAAAAAGGTGAAAGATGTATAACTACTGTACATTATTTGATAGCAATTATTTAACTCGTGGACTTGCTATGTATGAATCATTAAAAAGGTATAGTGACAGCTTTCATCTCTATATTTTTGCTTTTGATGATAGAAGCTATCATTTGCTAAAAAAATTAAATTTAGAATCTACAACAATAATATCTCTAAAAGAGTTTGAAGATGAAGAGCTATTGAAGGTTAAGCCTACAAGAACTCCTGCAGAGTATTGCTGGACTTGTACTCCATCCGTAATAAAGTATTGTATAGAAAAATACAATCTTGAGCGTTGCACTTATGTTGATGCAGATTTATATTTTTATGCTGATCCATCTGTTTTAATAAAAGAAGTGGAAGAGGAAAAAAAATCTGTGCTAATCACGGAACATAGATATACACCAGAATATGATCAAAGTGCTACAAGTGGAATATATTGTGTTCAGTTTATGACATTTAAAAATGATAAAAATGGTATGGAAGTATTAAACTGGTGGAGAAATGCTTGCTTAGAGTGGTGTTATGCGAGATTTGAAAATGGTAAATTTGGAGATCAAAAATATCTTGATGACTGGCCTCAAAGATTTGAAGGGATTCATATTTTACAAAATCCTGGTGGAGGAGTAGCTCCTTGGAATGTTCAACAGTATGATATACGTAATAAGAAATTCAAAGGAAATGATTTTGAGTTAATATTTTATCACTTCCATAATTTAAAATTTTTAGAAAATGGCAAAATAGACTTAGGAACATATAAACTTAATTCAGATGTCATAGAAATGATATATTTCCCTTATATTAGACATTTAGATTCTATATTAAAAACACTTAAAAATTTGGGGGAAAATTATGATTATAATGGAACAGTTAAAATTAAAAAAAATTGGAAAACACTATTTAGATATATAAAAAGACACTTAAAGGGTACTTATTACATATATGATATTAAGAAAATTGGAGGATAGGAAATGGCTTATATAATTGAATTACCAACATTTTCAGATAAACGTGGAAAATTAACTGTTATTGAAAAAGTTTTACCTTTTGAAATTAAACGAGTTTATTATATTTATGAAACTAAAGATAAAAGAGGAGGTCACCGTCATAAAAAAAATACTCAAGCTTTGATTTGTTTAAACGGTAGCTGTGAAATTTATATTAATGATGGTTTTAAAAAGGAAACTGTAAAACTTGATAAACCATCTAAGTGTTTAATACTTGAACCAAAAGACTGGCATACAATGGATAATTTTACAGATGGGGCTATACTTTTAGTTTTAGCGTCAGAATATTATGATATTAATGATTATATTGATGAGGAATATAAATGATTGAATATGAAAATTTAAAAAAGGTTAATGAAAGATTTTTCGAGGAGTATAAAAAAGCTTTTGAAGAAGTTTTAAACAGTGGTTGGTATGTCTTAGGTGAAAATGTTAAAAAATTTGAAGAAGAATTTGCTAAATATTTAGGAGTTAAATATTGTATTGGTGTTGCATCTGGACTCGATGCATTAATATTAGCAATTGATGCTCTTGATTTACCTGATAATTCAGAAATAATTGTACCATCAAATACTTATATAGCTACTATATTAGCAGTTGTAAGAAATGGATTAAAACCTATTCTTGTAGAACCAGATATACAAACTTATAACATTGATCCAACTAAAATTGAAGAAAAAATTACTGAAAAAACAAAAGCTATTATTGTAGTTCATCTTTATGGAAAACCATGTGATATGGATCCTATATTAACTTTGGCTAAAAAATATAATTTACATATTATAGAAGATGTAGCCCAGGCACATGGAGCAAAATATAAAGGAAAAAAAACAGGAACATTTGGTATAGGATGTTTTAGTTTCTATCCAACAAAAAATCTTGGAGCATTAGGAGATGCAGGAGCTATAGTTACAAACGATGAAATTTTAGCGGAAAAAATTAAAGCTTTAAGAAATTACGGTTCAAATAAAAAATATTATAATAAATACATTGGTTACAATTCTCGTTTGGATGAGTTACAAGCAGCTTTTCTACGTATTAAATTAAAGTTTTTAGACGAAATAAATGAATATAAGAGGAAACTTGCAAGAATATACCTAGAAAATCTAAAAGACGATTTTATTAAACCTGTTGTTCATAATGATTATTATGATGTATATCATATTTTTAATGTTAGACATTTTAAAAGAGATAAATTGAGAGAATATTTGCTAAAAAATGGAATCATGACAGAGATTCATTATCCTATACCACCACATAAACAAGAAGCAATGAAAGATATTATAAAAGAAGAGTATCCTATCAGTGAAGAGATTCATAATACTACTCTGAGTTTACCTATCTCTTATTTTCATAAAGATGAAGATATAATTAAAGTGTGTGAAGTGATGAATAAATGGTTTGGATGATACATTGAGAATAAAAAAATAAGTTAGTATTTGCTAAAAAAATCTGACTCTTGAAAACTATGCACAGCACTGGGAAAAAGTCATTGATGAGATTATTAATATTTATGATAATATAAATACATGAGACCAAATTATGGAGGTTTTATGGATTTTGTTATAAATTTAGATCAAAATTATAGCACAACTAAGTTACTTTATAAAATAATAGATGATAAATGCCTAATGTTAGATAAAGATGGCAGAATAAAAGAAGAATGTAAATTCAATATAAATATCCCAACATTAAACATTCAAAATTCAAAATTTATAGCCAAGCCTGAAGATAAATTTGAAACAATGTTATTTTTACCAGAGGGAGAAGGTAGAAAAGGCGAAGGTGGACTGCGGACAAAAGGTTATTTTAAGTTTAGCTATGTTAAGCGTGGGACGTTAGACGTAAAACCTGAAACGTCTAATCCTTCACCTCTCACCTCTCACGTCTCACCTTCTACCTATTGTTGGTACATTGCGGATTTTGACGGCAATCCCTTAATCCCTGCCCATCCCGAAGCCCAGGAAAAAATTGAAGACTATATTTCATCCCTTGGTTCTAATAAAACCCCTAACACACATCACCCTTCCATGCTAACATCTTTGCCCCTCATCACCATAATCACCGTAGTCTACAACGGAGCCAAATACCTGGAAGAAACTATCCAGAGCGTAATAAACCAAACCTATCCTAATGTAGAGTATATCATAATAGATGGCGGTTCAACAGATGGCACATTGGATATAATAAAAAAATATGAAGATTATATCGATTACTGGGTAAGCGAAAAAGATAAAGGCATTTATGATGCAATGAATAAAGCTTTATCTGTAAGCCAAGGAGAATGGATTGGATTTTTAGGATCAGATGATATTCTTTTAAAAGATAGTATTATGAATTATGTAGATTTTATCAATAAAATATCATCTGATGTCGAATTTATATCTGCTAAAGTTGATTTAATAAATCAAAATTACAAAATAGTCAGAACAATCGGTAATGCCTGGAGTTGGGAGATATTTAGAAAATATATGAATATTGCACATGTAGCTTCTTTACATAAGATTAGATTATTTAAAAAGTATGGATTTTTTGATGTATCGTTCAAAATAGCGGCAGATTATGAATTTTTATTAAGAGTAAAAAATAATTTAAAAGCTTTATTTTTGGATAAAAAAGTTGCACTTATGAGATGTGATGGAGCTAGTAATAGGAATATAATTACTGTTTTAAATGAAACCAGATTAATTAAACTTAAATATAGTGATAGATCTGAATTATTGATTAATATAGATTTTGTAGTAGCTTTTATGAAGTATTTATTAAGGAGAATTTTGTGGTATTAAGATTTGAAAAATTTTTTATTATATTAATTTTTTTTACTGAAACTATTCTATTTGGATTAATAAATAACTTATTTAATACAAGTTCCTATGCATCTGGACAAGTATTAGTGTTATTTATATTATGGTTATATTTTATTTTAAAGCGTTTTTACTTGAAATTTAATAAATATTTACTTTTATGGATTACATTTTTATTAGTATTTATCTTAATTCATTTAATAATATCATACATTTTTACAGGATGTTTT
>CAZYKX010000032.1:0-12539 GCA_964648745.1 uncultured Aquificales bacterium | reverse complement strand
AAACAGGAGGATACAATGATTTCAAGATCGAATATTAAATATGCTATTTTTTCCATTTTATTTCCAGTTTTATCTTTTGCAGAAAGTTATACGGTTCAAAAAGGTGATACATTAGAAAAAATTTCAAAGAAACTCCATGTTTCGGTTGAAGAGATTAAAAAGGAAAACAATATAAAAGATGAAAAAAAATTAAGGGAAGGTATGAAATTAAAAATACCTTCAAAAAAAGTTTCAAAGTCTAAAGGTCAAGAAGAGATTTATACAGTTCAAAAAGGTAATACATTAGAGACTATAGCTAAAAAATATGGAATAAGTGTAAAAGAGATTATGGAATACAATATGATGAATGACGAAAAGATCTTTGCTGGAGATGAACTTAAAATTCCAATTAAAGGAAAGAAAGTTACAAAAAGAGATTTATCTAAATGTGAGATCTATGTAATGAAAAAGGGAGGAACATTAAAACATGTATCAAAAAGGTTAGGTATAGATGTTAATACCCTTGAAGAACTAAACAATATAGATTCAAACAAATGGTTAAATGCAGGAGAAAAAATATGTATAGGAGAGAAAAAAGAAAGTGTTGCAAAAGAAGAAAACATAAGTTCAAAATGTATCTTAATTTATAAAGCTAGAAAATCAACAAAACTTTCTACTATATCTAAAGAGTTTGGTGTACCAGTAGAAAAAATAAAAAGTATAAATAAATTAGATAAATCTACTGTAGAAGCAGGACAACAAATCTGCTTAAAAACTGAAGAAGATGAAAAAAGTCCCTCAACATTTAAATACAAAGTTAAAAGAGGTGACACATTAGCTAAAATAGCTAAAAAATTCAATATAGATGAAGAAGATATTATAAATATTAATAATTTAAAAAGAAAAAAAATTCACACTGGACAAATTTTAGATATACCTAAAAAAGCTGCAGAATCAGATAATAATAATGAAGAAACACAAAAACCAACAGAAAAACCTTTATTACCAAAACAAGCTGAAACAAAAGAGGAGAATAAAACAACAAATATAAGTGGAGTAAAGTTAGCTTGGCCAGTAAAAGGAAATGTTGTCGCTAATTTCCGTAATGATGAACAAGTTAGACATTTAGGTATAGATATTGAAACTAAATGTAATGAAGATGTAAAAGCAGCAGAAGATGGAAAAGTTATATATGTAGGAGACACAATAAAAACATTTAATAACCTTGTTGTTATAAGACATAGTAATAAGTTAACTACTGTATATGGATATTTAGATAAAGTAAATGTAAAAGAAGGTCAAGTTGTAAGTAAAGGTGATACAATTGGAAAAGCTGGTAAGCTCAAGAACTCAGATAGTTGTGGTGTTTACTTTGAGGTAAGAGAAAATATTAATCCAATAAATCCTTTAAATGTTTTAGAATAAATTTTAAATAAAGGAGACGTAATAATGATAGAAGAGTTCCCTCGAATTAAGAGATTACCACAGTATGTTTTTGCTGTTGTAAATGACTTAAAAGCAAGGCTTAGAAAAGAAGGAGAAGATATAATAGACTTAGGGATGGGAAACCCTGATTTGCCTCCTGCACAACAAATAATAGACAAACTTTGCGAATCTGCTAAAAAGAAAACAACCCACAGGTATTCAATGTCTCAAGGAATACCAAGATTAAGGAAAGCAATAGCAGATTTTTATAAAAAGAGATACGATGTAGATCTTAATCCTGAAGAAGAAGTGATAATGACAATAGGTTCTAAGGAAGGTTTAGCCCATTTAATGCTTGCCATGTTGGAACCTGGAGATATTGCTATGGTTCCAAATCCACGTTATCCTATACATTACTATGCCCCTGTTATAGCTGGAGCTAGTGTTTTATCTGTACCTCTCCCATTTGAAGGAAATGATTCAGAAAAACAGGAAAAATTTTTAAAGAATATATATGATACTTATGAAGACTCATATCCAGAAGCTAAAGTTTTAATTCTAAACTTCCCAAACAATCCAACAACAATGACAGTTGATATTGAGTTTTTTAAAGAAATTGTTAAGTTTGCTAAGAAGAAAAACCTATGGATAGTTCATGATTTAGCATATGGAGATCTTTGTTTCGATGGATACAAAGCACCAAGTATTCTTCAAGTAGAAGGTGCAAAAGATATTGCTGTTGAAACATACTCTCTAACAAAAGGTTTTTCTATGGCAGGTTGGAGAGTTGGTTTTGTACTTGGTAATAAAACTTTAGTATATAATTTAAAAAGATTAAAAAGCTACTTAGATTATGGAATGTTTACACCTATACAGGTAGCAAGTATAATAGCTCTTGAAGGTGATTACTCTGTAGTTGAGAGAGCAAGGGATACATACAGTAAAAGATTAGATATTCTTGTTGAAGGATTAAATAAAGCTGGTTGGCCAGTAGAAAAACCAAAAGCAACAATGTTTTTATGGGCAAAAATTCCTGAAAAATTTCAACATTTAGGTTCTGTTGAGTTTAGTAAGTTATTACTTACAGAAGGTAAAGTAGCAGTTGCCCCAGGTATAGGTTTTGGAGAAAATGGAGAAGGTTATGTAAGATTTGCAGTAGTAGAAAATGAAAAAAGGATAAGACAAGCAATTACTAACATTAAAAAATTAATGAAAAAATAAGATGTTTTTTTATATATTAAAACGACTGTTACAGATGATTCCCTTACTTTTGGGAATCACTTTTTTATCTTTTATCATTATTCAAATGGCTCCTGGTAATTATTTAGATCAATTAAAAATGAATCCTCAAATTTCAGAGAAAACAATAAAACAGTTAGAAGAAGCTTACGGTTTAAATCAACCTATATTAATACAGTATTTTAAATGGCTGATAAATGCATTAAAATTTGATTTAGGATACTCTTTTAGTTATAATATGCCTGTCAGTGAACTTATAAAAGATAGGATTTGGAACACCCTCTTTTTATCTATAACTTCTGGTTTATTAGCTTGGCTTATGGCAATACCTTTAGGTATTATCGCTGCAGTAAAGAAAGATAGTATCATCGATAAATTTATTCAAGTATTTTCATTTACTTTCATGTCTTTACCTGGATTTTTTCTTGCATTTATTCTTCTTTTTTTCTCTGTAAAAACAGGTTTACTTCCAACAGGTGGAGCTGTAAGCCCAAACTATGACAACTTAAATTTTTTCGAAAAAATAATAGATAGAATTTGGCATGTAAGTTTACCTGCTTTGGTATTAGCAATAACATCCTTCGCTGGATTGGTAAGGCTTCTTAGAAGTGCCATGATAGAATCTTTACAATCGGAATATGTATTGTTTGCAAAAGCAAAAGGTTTAAAAGAAAAAGATATTATTTTAAAACATGCTTTAAAGAGCGCTTTAAATCCATTTATTACAATACTTGGATTTGAAATAGCTTCTTTATTATCAGGTGCTGCTTTGATAGAAATAATAGTTAACTGGCCAGGAATGGGTATGCTTATGTTAGATGCTGTTTTATCTCAAGATTTATACCTTGTTATGGGTGGACTTTATATAGGTGCTATTATGTTAATCATTGGAAATTTAATAGCTGATATACTTCTTACAAAGATAGATCCAAGGATTAGACAGAGAGAAGTAGAAGGGGTTTTGAAATAATGGAATTTTTCAACTATGTAAAAAAAAATAAGCTTGCTTATATATCTTTATACATTTTAGGTTTACTATACACCTTTGCAATTTTCGCAGATTTTATAGCCCCATATCCTTATGATATTCAACATAGAGACACTCCCTACCATCCACCAACTCAGATACATTTTATAGATGAAAAAGGAAGCTTTCATTTAAGACCTTTTGTATATAGATACGTTTTAAAAGATCCAATAACAAAATATTATGAGATAGATTACAACACAAAATATCCTATTGAATTTTTTCATAGAGGATATGAACACTTTATTTTTGGATTTATCAAAACAGATATACATCTATTTGGTGTAAAAGAGGGAAAAATATTTCTTTTAGGGGCAGATAATCTTGGTAGAGATATATTTTCAAGAATGCTTTATGCTTCAAGAATATCTTTATCTATTGGTTTAGTTGGAGTAGCATTATCATTTTTAATTGGTGTAATTGTTGGTGGATTATCTGGTTATTTTGGAGGTAAGATTGATAACATCCTTATGAGATTATCTGAGATTGTTATGTCTTTTCCTAGCTTTTATTTAATGTTATCGCTTAGAGCTATCTTCCCAATTGAGTTATCTTCAGTGGAAGTATTTTTTTTAATAGTTGTTATTCTTTCATTTATAGGTTGGGCTGGAATTGCAAGAGTAATTAGAGGAATGGTTTTATCTATTAGAGAACAGGATTTTATAATTGCAGCAAAAAGTTATGGAGCATCTTCAATACGGATTATATTTAAACATATAATTCCAAATACATTTTCTTACCTTTTAATTGCTGCTACTTTATCAATTCCTGGTTATATACTTGGTGAAAGTGCTTTAAGCTTACTTGGTCTTGGTATTCAAGAACCTTTTCCAAGCTGGGGTAATATGCTTGCATCTGCAAGAAGCGTATCAGCAATATCCCAATTTCCTTGGATTTTGGCTCCAGGTGTGGCTATATTTCTAACAATTATTTCCTTTAACATCTTAGGAGATGCCTTAAGAGATGCCCTTGATCCAAAATTAAAACGTTTAATTAAATAATTCTTCTAAATTCTTTTTTAGAGTAATTGCAAGTAGGACATCTCCATTTATCAGGTAAATCTATAAATTCTATGTTAGGTTTTATATTGTTTATTTCATCACCTTTATTAGGGTCATACACATATCCACAAACTCTACATCTATATTTTTCCAAATTAACTTTATTTAGAATTACTCTCATCTTTGTCCCCTATAAATCTTTCTGCTAAATATTCTGCTAAATGCATAACTTTAACTTCTTTATAATGACCATGCTTATACATTCCATCAGCAATATTTAATACACATCCAGGACAATCGCTTAAAACATATGTTGCTTGTGTTTTTCTTAAATCTTCTATTTTTCTTTTTTGAAGTTCTGAAGCTACCTCATAGTTTGCAACTGAAAAATATCCAGCAAAACCACAACACATCATAGCCTCTTCACCTTCTACATATTCTGCATTTTCTACATTCTTTAAAACATCTCTATAAACGTTTGGATCAGTTTTCATTGCAGTGTAAGAATGACAAGGAAAATGAAAACTTACCTTTTCTCCATTACCTCTAAATGTAAAAAATCCTTCCTCTCTTAAAATTTCAGCAAAATCTTTAACAGGATATTTATATTCTTCCTTCAAAGCTCCACCACAGGTTGGGCACGCAACAACGATATAATCAAACTCATATTTATCTATCTCTTCTTTATTATGTTTCATTAATTTGTTAAATGAATCTATCTCTCCACTATAAAGATGCGGTGCTCCGCAACATCTTATATCTTTTGGAACAACAACATCATAACCAGCTTTTTCCATAAGTTTCAAAACACTTTCCCCTACTTTTCCTTGAAAAGCATCTATCATACAACCTGTAAAAAATAAAAGTCTACCTTTTGATTTTTCAGATTTTACTTCCTTCCCTCTCAATCTAAAAGGTTTAGCAGAAGGTTTTGGCATTAATTTAGCATACTTTGGAATACCTACATCTATAAATACTGAGTTATACTCTGGGACATCTTTACCAAGGAGTTTTCCATATGCATCCATTAAAGATGGTGCAAACTTCATTCCTATTTTTGTTAAAGGATTTCCCATCATTCCTAAGCCTTTAAAAACAACAGTTTTAAAATAATCTTTTTTAGATTTTTCTTTACCTAAATTCCTTGCCCTAAACATTATTTCTTTATATTCAACTTCATTTGGACATATCCATTCACATCTTCTACACATTGCACACTGATTCCATTGTGCTACGATATCTTCTGTAAGAGGAAGTATACCATCTACTACAGCCTCTGCTAAAGCTAATCTACCTCTTGGAGATGATCTTTCTTCTTTAACAACGCTATATGTAGGACATACTTGCCTGCAAGCTGAACATTTCACACATTGATGTGCAAGTTCGATTGTTAATTTAGGTTCTATTAAATCTACCATTTTTTTCTCCAAAACTTAATTTAATTAGGTTCTAAAAATTTATACTGGTTAATAGATATTAACAATAATTTAAATCATGTTTTTACAAGATTCTTACAATATCAAATTTTAATTTTGCACAAAAAATATGCATAAATATATTTACATAACTTTAAAATTAATATATCTTTTATACCACAAATTTAATTTAAAAGGAGGAAAACAAGAGTTGATAGGATTTGGACCTCATTTAATGGTTGATGGTTATGATGGAAACTTTGATGCTCTAGCAAGTGTTGAGATGATAACAAATTTTCTCGACACATTACCAGCACAAATAGGGATGACAAAAATAATGCCACCTTATGTATTTAAATACGATGGCGGTGAAAAACCAGAAGATTGGGGAATATCAGGATTTGTTATAATAGCTGAGAGTCATATAAGCATACATACTTTTCCAGAAAAAGGATATTTCTCAATAGATATATTCTCTTGTAAAGATTTTGATATTCCAGAAGCTTTAAAAATAATCAAATCTTTCTTTGGTACAGATAATTTAGAAATTCAAACAACTTCAAGA
This sequence comes from uncultured Aquificales bacterium, assembly GCA_964648745.1. Lineage (GTDB taxonomy): Bacteria > Aquificota > Aquificia > Aquificales > Hydrogenothermaceae > Sulfurihydrogenibium. Next base: position 5,888 of record CAZYKX010000032.1, on the reverse strand, counting down.
GGAACAGAATTTCCTAGAGATTTAGGTTTAGCTACATCTATAACCTCTTCTCAAAGAAAAAGATTAATATAAGAGAAAGCCGGCTTTAAAGCCGGCTTTAAAACCATCTGACACTGTTTTTATTATTATTTTTAGCTTTATAAAGGGCTTCATCGGCTCTTTTATATAATGTATAAAAAGTATCACCTTCTTTAACTTCAGTACCTCCAAAACTCGCAGTTATACGTATTACTTTATCTTCGTATTTTATCTCTCTATTTTCTATAATAGACCTTATTCTTTCTGCAACTTTTATTGCATCCTCTAATGGTACATTTGGTAAAATTATCCCAAACTCTTCTCCACCTAATCTACCTACTAATGTGTTTGTCCTTAAATAAGATTTTAAAATTAAGGAAATTTCTTTCAAAACTAAATCTCCTGCCTGATGTCCATAAGTATCATTTATCTTTTTAAAGTCATCAAGATCTAACAAAATAAAAGAGAATGTAGCTATCTTTTTTTCATAAAACTGTTTTAACAACTTATTTATAGCTCTCTCAAAACTCCTCCTATTACTAATACCTGTTAAAAAATCAATATTTGCATCTTCTTTGAAGATTTTAAGTTTTGTATTTAATCTTGCAATTTCTTGATAATATTCTTCAAGTTTCTTTATTAATTTTTCATTTTGCATTTTTAATGTTAGTAGTTCTGTTAAAATCATTTCAAATTTCGCATCTCTCTCAGCTTTCAATAAACGTTCATGTTTTTCTATATTCTCTTTATGTAAATAAACATTTTCTAGAGCTAAAGATAATTTCTCCTCTATATCGTTTGCGACAATTTCTAACTTATTAGCTAAATCTTTTCTTGTCTGTACTTCGAAAACTCTACTTTCTATTTCTAAAAGTTCCTGTTGGTCTAAATCAGCCTTAAACATATTTAAAATATCTATATCTGTCACAGGTCTGTTATTTTCCACAACATTGCAAAAGATACTAAAAAGAATTGAGTAGTTTTTCGGAACCATTAAGATTCCATATTTAATCATAAACTTTATCTGTCTTTTAACTATTTCATTGATAGTTTCTATATCTTTTTCCGTAAGTTTATCTTTATTTAGAAGCTTTTCTTCTATTTTACATTTAATCATAATCTATTTCTTCTTAGCTGTTTCTTGTGCAAATTTTAAAATTTCTTCTTCTGGAATATCTAAACCATGTTCTTTAACAAACTCTTTAAGATTTTCAACAATATTTTCTATCTTTGATAAAGCTCTTCCTTTATCAGGTGTAGGGTCTTTAACAAGCCCATAAATTTGTCTTCCTTCGTGCCACTCTGGAAGATATTCTGTTATAGGTAAACCTTCTTCCGTTGTAAATAACAAACAGTGACAGTATTTAAAAATCTGCATCTCATCGCAGGCACAAATCCATCTTCTTTTTTTAACCTCTTCTTCTTTATTCGGATAAAAATTACAGGGACAAAGCGGTTTACCAAGTTCTTGTACATGAGCAGAAAGCCCTTGAATAACTGCTTCTCTTACATCCTCATTTGGATTTGGAACAGTTCCAGACTTTTCCGCAAAATTTTTAGCAAAATTCCTCATTTTTTCCAATATTTCCGGTTTTATTTCTGACATTAATTTTCCTCCTTTTTTAATGATCTTTAAACTATAATAAAAACAGTCAAATCTAATATGATTTAAATCATTTGGTATAATATTATTATTCATTATTATTATACCAATACTCCTGTGGGGGTGTGATATGAAAAAGATTTTAGCGATTTCACTATTGTCAATCTCTGTAGCTTTTGCTGGAGATGTAGTATTAAAGGATCCTCCAAAATCATTAGCTAAATACTATCCACCAAGCTCTAATAAATATGAGTTTCTAAACAGTATGTATGCTATGTCTACTGCATTTACTGGAATATTTACAAATATACAAGAAAATGATTGGAAAAATGCAGAAAAATGGGCAAATATTTTAAAAGATAACTATCTAAAGGTTGGAAAACTTGTTCCTGAGTTTGATAAAGAATTAAAGAAAAACGAAATAGAACAGTTAGTAATAGCTGTAAAAAACAAAGATATGAATAAAATAAAAGAAAATGCAAATGCAGTAGGTAAATCTTGTTCCCAATGCCATCAAAACTACCAAGTATCTGCAAAAATAACTTATCATTATCATTCCTTCAATTTGATAAATATAGAAGATCCTATAACTAGAAATAATATTGAATTTGAAGACTATATGAAAAAAATGACTGATTCTATGAAAAAAATTAGAATATATATAGAAGATAACAAACCTGAAAAAGCAAAAGTAGAAGGTAATAATTTCGTAAAAAGATTAAAAGGATTGTCTCAAAGTTGTAATGAATGTCATAATAATAAATCATCTATAGAAATTTACCAAGGTAAAGAACTTGAAGAGAAGTTAAACCTTTTATCCAAAGCTTTACAAAATGCAAATAAACAAGAGATTTATAACAATTTAAACTGGATATCTGCAAATAACTGTTCTAAATGTCATAATACACATCAAACAATAGCTGAAATAAAAGGTAAGTTATCAAAATAATAAAGGAGAAAATAATATGGCAAGATTAGTTAAGATGATAGCAAATGGACCTTTAAAACTAGAAGGTAAAGATGAAAAATATTTTATATGTCAGTGTGGTTTGTCAAAAAATTTTCCTTTCTGTGATGGTTCACATAAAAAAACAAAAGATGAAGAAGATGGAAAAATATATATCTATGACGAAAATGCAAGAATAGAAATAAAAATCTAAATTGGAGAAAGATATGAGTTATTTAATTATTTATGCTCATCCCAATCAACATAGCTTTTCAAATGCGATAAGGGAAAAGATTGTAGAGTTTCTAAAACAAAAAAATGAAAAATTTGAAGTTAGAGATCTTTATCAGCTAAATTTTAATCCTGTTTTATCTGCTAATGATTTTATATTGATGCAAAAAGGCGATTACAATGATGATGTTAAAGTTGAACAAGAGTTAATAAAAAAATCAAAAAAACTTATCTTTATATTTCCTATATGGTGGTACTCTTTTCCAGCTATTTTAAAAGGATACATTGATAGAGTTTTCTCACATGGATTTGCTTATTTTGTATTAGAAAATGGTGAGATTAAAGGTTTATTGGAGGATAAAGAAGTTTTAATTTTTGCTAATTTTGGTGGCAGTAAAGAAGAGTATGAAAGTAGTAATTTTGATAAATGTTTAGAAAATACATTTTCTGAAATCTTTAGATTTTGTGGTATAAAAACTATAAAGACTAAATTCTTTTACAGTGTACCCTACGTCAGTGATGAGATTAGACAAGGATATTTAAAAGAAGTTGAAGATATATTAAAATCTTTTTGATTGTTCTTTAAATGCTAATTTTTGTGGATATGTTACTAAAAATTTACATATCTCTTCCTGTAGAGAGTTTGCTACTTTAGTAGATTTTAAATCATTAGTTAAAATAGAGAATACAAAAACATCTCCATTTATTGTAGTAACAAAGCCAGTTAAATTTTTTACACCTTTTATGAAACCTGTTTTAGCTACTACTTTTCCCCTTAATAATTCATCATTTAACCTTCTTTTTAATGTACCATCTTTCCCAGATATCGCTAAAGAGTCATAGACATCATAAAAATAAGGTGTTTTATATGTATAGGTTAGTAATTTAACTAAAGATTCTGCCGTTAATTGATTATATTTTGATAAACCACTACCATCATAGATTTTGATATTTTCAACATCTATTCCTATTTTCTTTAAAGTCTCTAGTACTACTTTTGAAGATGCTGATGTAGAACCTTCATTTAAGATCTCTTTACCTAAGGTTCTAAAAACTTGCTCTGCATAAAAATTATCACTATCTTTATTTGTTTTTTTAATTATTTCTCTTAAAGGTTCTGATTGATGAAGATATAAAACTTTTATATTTTTCGGTGCTTTACTAACAATATAATTTCCAGAAATTTCAATTCCATTTCTTGGTAAAGTATTATAAAATACAGATGTAGTAAAAAGTGACGGATGTTCTAAAGGTAAAGAAAATTCTTTCTTTGTATAAGGTTTAATATAACCATTCACAATGATAATGTTCCCATTAACTTTTAAAAATACTTCATTTTTTTTGCTAGAAATTTTTAAGTTATTAATTATCTTATAATATTTACTTCTTGGGTTAATTGAAATATATATCCTCTTTTTATCTGCTTCTATATTTAATCTTAAACAGTTTTCATTTATAGATAATCCACTAAATGGTGCTGTAAAACAATAATTTAAGTCCTTTTCTGGCCATCCTTGACCTACACCTTCTTCAGAGAAAAATGAATTATCTCCAACAATATTACCTTTTATCTTTTTTATACCTAACTGTTTTAAATTTTTAACGATATCTTCTAAATCATTATCACTAAAAGTCGGATCTCCACCACCTATTAAATAAAGGTTTCCATTTAAAATACCATCTTTTATACTGCCATCTGTCGCAACTAAAGTTTTAAATTTATATTCAGGTGTTAGGTTTATAAGAGCTGATATAGTTGTTATTATCTTTTGATTTGATGCTGGAATAAAAGGATCATTACTTTTATACTGAAAATACACTTTATCTTTATTTAAAGATTGTACAGATATAGCAATCTTAGCATCTTCACCTTTAGTTAAATCTTCAACAATCTTATTCAAATAAAATCTTATATCATCATTAGCAAAAGATAACCTAAAAATTAAAAGTAATATTATCAATAATCTTGTTGCCATAATTTACTTTTCGAATTTAAAATCGATCTCTTTAACTTTTATAATACCATGTAAAGCATTACTTAAAAATACTAAATTTGCATTTTTTAGATCTTCTAGAAAAAATCGACCTTCCACAACTATAAAACCTTGTTTTTTTGCTTCTTGTAAGATCACTCTCCTTGAAACTCCATCAAGAAGACCACAATCTATAGAAGGTGTATAAAGATATTTTCCTTTTATCCAAAAGATGTTAGCAGAAGATGTTTCTGTTATGTTATTGTTTTCATTTAAAATAATACAGTCAAAAAATCCTTTTTCTTTTGCATATCTTTTAATTAGAATATTTCTTAAATAGTTTGTTGACTTAATTTTAAGTAAAGGATCCGAACTATGAACTTTATAAGGTGAGATTGTTAATCTTATGTTTTCTCCTATCTCTTTGTAAGGTTTTGTTATCACTATTAAACTTTTACCATTTGGAATTAATTGATAGTAAAGATTACCTTTTGAAACAAGGACAGTTTTTACATATAAATCCTTACTTTCTGAGTTTTCAACAGCTTTATTTATATAGTAAAGATAATCTTCTTTTGATATTTTTGGAATATTTAGTAATTTTGCACCATTTATCATTCTTTCATAATGAAAATCTATATATTTAGGTAAAGCGTTGTTGTATCTAAATGTTTCAAAAACACCTTCCCCATACATTAGTGGTCTAAGTGAATCTATATCTGTAAATTCCTTACCATCTATAAAAACTTTTTCCATTTTTTCCAACCTCAAAATTGTATTGCAAAATTATACCAAAAATATGAATTAAGAATGGTGGTTATTATGAGAAAAAGTGAGAAAATACTAATATTTACCATCGTTTTTCTAATAGTTTTTTCTATTGGAACAGCTATCGTTATTAGAACAATTGATGAGTTTAAATCTCAAGAATCAGATCTTACACCTTTTATTGTAGTAGTATCAGTTACAAGTATTTATTTAAATAGCTATATATCCATTTAAAGACTAATTTACTTTTAAAGTAAAAGGAGTTATATTATAAATATGAATGAGATTAATAACTCAAGCAGAATAATTGGATCTTATATCTACCCACACTTTGCAAATAAAAGTAAGA
>CAZYKX010000031.1:2123-12890 GCA_964648745.1 uncultured Aquificales bacterium | reverse complement strand
TATAGCACACTTTTAATTTGATTCAAGGTTTTATAAAAACAGTAGCTACCCCATACAAGCATTAAAAAGTAGAATTATAATTTATTATTGTTATATAATAATTAATTTAAAATAAGATCAGGGAAATTATTATGAAAGTAAAAGTATTTAAAAGTCAGGAAAAAGTTTTAATCTTTGCATTAGAAGATTTAAAAAATCAGATAGATAAAAGTGTTGATAGTTATGATTTTTTAATATTTGCTTTATCTCCAAAATATCCATACAATGATTTAAATTATTACATAAAAAACATTTTTAATACAGAGCAATATATAGCATTCCATGCTATTGATTCTTTATGTAATAATGAAATAGTAGAAGAAGGGATATCTGTAACTGTTATAAAATTCGAGAGAAATGGGAAAGTAGCAACATTTTATATAGAAGATATTGATGAAGATAATGCTGCTGTAAAAACAGCAAACTACCTAAACTCAAATCCAGATAAACTTCATATCATTATCGGAGGATTAGGTAATAGAAAAAAATTTGGAACGTTTGTAGAAGAATTATCTGATCTGGTAAACTATCAACCAGTAAACAATATTATTGGAGGTATATCATCCGGCGATAAAGGTATTACTTTTCAGTTTGTTGATTCTAAAATTATAAAATCTGGTTTTTTAATTTTAACATTTTCAAATGTAGATTTTGCCATAGATATAGCACTTGGATTTAAACCTTATGGCATTACATATAAAGTTAAAAAGGCTGAAGATTATAAACTTTACTTGGTAGATGACAACAAAAATTTTAGCTATATTACACAATCTCTTATAGATGGTATAGATAATTTTGACATAAGATACTTATGGTATATTCCTATTTATATCCTTGATGAAGAAGAAGGATATGTAGCAACTGTTAGAACTTTTCAAAATCTTGAAAAAGATTACGTAGAGTTTTTTGGTCCAATAAAGGAAAATCAAAATTTCAAACTATCTTTCGCTACACCTGAAGAACTTTTAAATGAAGATTTAAAAATTGCAAAGAAAGTAAAAGAAAAAATAGGATATGTTGATTTAATATTTAATTTTTCTTGTATAGCAAGACAGTATGTATTAGAAGACAGAAAGAAAGAAGAAGTAGAAATTTACACTTCAACATTAAATAGTTATCTTTTTGGTTTTTTTACATTTGGAGAGATAGGACCAGATAAGTATTTCAAAAAGTTAAAATTTTACAATGAAACATCACTTTTATTGGCAGTGAGGGAAAAATGAGAGATGATATAAAAATAAAACTCTTAGAAAATCTTTTAAATGAGGTTACTAAAAGATATGATTATTTTTTATACTTAAAGGAAGAAACTTATAAAAAAGCTTACTTAATGGCTGTTAAAGATGATCTTACAGGATTATATAACAGATATTATGTTAAAGATTATTTAATAAAATTAATTGAAAAATTAAAAAGAGTTAAGAGTAATAAACTTTATCTCATATTTATTGATCTTGATAACTTTAAACCGATTAATGATATATATGGACATCAAAAAGGCGATGAAGTTTTAAAAGAAGTAGCACAGATATTTGCTAAAAATTTTAGAAATTACGATATAATATCGAGATTTGGTGGTGATGAATTTATCATATTATTTGAATCCGATGAAGATCCTATAGAAAGAATTTCTCATTTAAGAAAAGAAATAGAAAATAATTTCAAAAAATTTAAATTATCATTTAGTCATGGTATTTCAATTTTTCCCGAAGATATAAAAGATATAAATATTCCAGTTGAAGAAATAATAGAAAGTTTAATAGAAATTGCTGATAACAGAATGTATGAAGAAAAGAAAAAAAGAAAAAATATTAAAAATTAAAAAATTGTAATTTATTTTTTAAAATAGATATGATAAAATTTTATTATAAATTTTAAATTTTCAAGGAGGTTAGTAGAATGAAAAAAATAGTACTCGGATCAGTAGCGGCTGTGTTATCAGCATCTTTACTTTTTAGCTGCCAAAAGAAAGAAGAACAAGCTCCAGCAGGTGGAGAGCAACAACAACAAGCAGCTCCAGCAGCTCCAGCAGGAAACAATTAATATTTTTCTTACAAATAAAAGGAGGGGCCATCCCCTCCTTATCCTGTTTATATAACATCAATTCTATCTGAAGTCTTAAACATCCTATCTAATTGATTATCCCTTTAAAAAGATTAAACTTTTTGATACTTTACAATGTATAATAATTCTTAAAATTTTTGAGGGGGAAATCAATTATGAAAGGTTACTGGATGCCTGTTTTCCATTCTCATCTGCCATTTATTAAACACCCAGAGTATGAATATTTTTTAGAAGAGCACTGGCTTTTTGAAGCTATAACAGAAACATATATACCATTGCTTATGAGATTTAAAAAATTAGAAGAAGAAAAAGTTGATTTTAGAATTACAATTTCAATAACTCCACCTTTAGCTTATATGTTATCTGACGAACTACTAAATGAAAAATATAAAAAATATCTTGATAAAATGATCATTTTATCTGAAAAAGAAATAAACAGAACAAAAAACAGTGAAACTTTTCACAATTTGGCTAAGTTTTATAATAATCTGTTTAACAATATTAAAACTTTTTACTACGATTTTTTAAATCAAAATCTTTTAAATGGTTATAGATATTTTATGAAAAAAGGATTTATTGAAATAATTACTTGTAATGCTACACATGGATTTTTACCACTATTGCAACCAGAAATTACCTCTGTTGAAAGACAAGTTGAGTTAGCAGTAAAAACTCATGAAAAATTTTTTAACGAAAAACCAAAAGGTATATGGCTTGCTGAGTGTGCTTACTATGACAATTTAGACGAGATTTTGGCTAAATATGGTATAGAGTATTTCTTTTTAGATTCTCATGGACTTATATATGGTAAGCCATTACCAAGATATGGGGTATTTGCACCTATTTATACACCACATAAAGTAGTAGCTTTTGGTAGGGATCCAGAATCTTCAAAACAGGTTTGGAGTGCAAAAGAAGGATACCCAGGAGATCCAAACTACCGAGATTTTTATAGAGATATAGGATTTGACTTGGATTTTGAATATATAAAAGACTTCATCAGTCCAGATGGAGTGAGAGTTTACACAGGAATTAAGTATTACAGAGTAACGGGAGATGTCGATCTATCCCAGAAAAAACCTTACAACCCAGAAAAAGCTATGGAAATGACAAAAGTTCATGCGGCACATTTCCATATATCTAGAGAAAAACAGATGGAACATCTATCAAAATTTATGGATAGGTTACCTTTAATAGTATCTCCTTATGATGCTGAACTTTTTGGACACTGGTGGTTTGAAGGTCCAGATTTCTTATATCATCTCTTTAAAGAGATAAATAAACATAAACAATTTAAATCAATTCTTCCATCTGAATATTTAAGATTATATCCAGAAAATCAAGTAGTTAGACCTTCCCCATCATCTTGGGGAGATAAAGGTTATTACGAAGTGTGGTTAAATTATGAAAATGATTGGATATACAGATATTTACATCAAATGGAAAGAGATTTGAAATCTTTAAAAGAAAAATATAAAAATATTAGAGTTTTAAAACAAATGGAAAGGGAACTTTTACTTGCACAAAGTAGCGACTGGCCATTTTTAATAACTACACAAACTGCAAAAAACTATGCACAAAAGAGATTAAAAGAACATATTAGTAATTTTTACACATTGAAATATATGTTGGAAGAAGATAAAATAAATTATGAATTTTTACATTGGCTTGAATATAAAAATAGTATATTTAAAGAGGCTTAAAAAATGTTAGATAAAATAGAAGAATGCTTGAGATTACAGGATAATTTAAACAAAAAAATAAATGAAAATTGGAAAGAAATCAGGACAAAAGAAGATTTTTTTCGCGCTATATGGCTTGAATGTGCTGAAGCTGTAGAAAGTTTGCCTTGGAAATGGTGGAAAAAATCTAAACCAGATATAGAAAATTTAGAGATAGAGTTAGCAGATATATTTCATTTTATACTTTCTTTAATTTTAATGGAAAAAGAAGAAAATTTAAACTACTTTATAAAAGGTCTCAATAAAGATTTTTCAAATTTAAATGGTATAGAAGGAGACTATATAAATCACTATTTAGCCGATATCTACGGAAAAGAAGAAAATTATAAAAGATATATATTTTTACTTGAGAAAGTAGCAGAGAAAGCTTTAAGACAAGATTTAAAAGGTGTTTTATTTTTCTTTGGATTGTTGGTAAATGATGTATTTAATTTTGATAAACTTTACCTACTTTATATAGGTAAAAATATATTAAATCATATTAGGCAAGAAAAAGGATACAAAGATGGAAGTTATAAAAAAGTAATAAATGGTATTGAAGATAATAAATATTTATTGGAAACCATAAAAAATGTTAAAACAAAAGAAGAATTAGAAGAGGAAATTAGAAATACATTTAAAAATTTGGAGGTATCTGTTAATGCATGATACAAGTTTTCTGATATTTAATCAAATATTTTGGTTTATTTTTCTATTTTTATTTATCCTCCCTATAATCCAATCTCAACTTTTACAATGGAGTAGAGAGCGCATCCTAAAAGCGATAGAAGATAAATACAATAGTAAAGTAATAACTCTTATACACAGACAAGAAACACGTTCGTTATTTGGTTTCTTTATGATGAGAATGATTACAATAGAAGATTCTGAAGCGGTACTAAGAGCTATAAGAATGACACCAAAAGATAAACAGATAGATTTAATAATTCATACACCAGGGGGTATAGCTTTAGCAGCAACCCAGATAGCAAGAGCTTTAGTTAATCACAAAGCAAAAGTTAGAGTGATAATCCCTCATTATGCAATGTCAGGTGGGACACTAATAGCTTTAGCAGCTGATGAGATAGTTATGGACCAGTTTGCAGTACTTGGACCTGTAGACCCACAGCTTGGTATGGAACCTGCAGCATCCTTAGTTGCTATTGAAAAACTAAAAGAACCTAAAGACATAGATGACCAAACACTTGTAAAAATAGATATGAGTAAAAAAGCATTAAAACAAATGAAAGATACAGTAAAAGAAATTCTTATAAAAAAAGGTTTCAACGAAGAAAAAGCAGAAATGATAGCTCAAGAGCTTTCTCAAGGAAAATGGACACACGATTATCCTTTAACGTGTGACTATTTAAAATCATTAGGGCTAAATATATCAAACGAAGTTCCAGAAGAAGTTTATGCTCTAATGGAGTTATATCCACAACCTGCAGGTATACCCTCTGTTCAGTATTTACCAGAGACACCAATAAAAAGACCTGAAGCAGTGAAAAAATAATGAAAAACTTTAACTTAAAAAACATATTCTTAACAGGTTTATTTGTTTTACTTCCAATAATCATAACATTATGGGTTGTTAAAACCGTTCTCAACTTCGTAAATGATCTTATACTACCATATATTGAAGAATTAGGGATACCTGTACCTCATATTCCTGGATTAGGTATTTTAGTAACACTTACAATTATTTTTTTACTTGGTCTTTTAGCCCAAAACTACTTTGGTAAAAGACTTTTAGAATACTGGGATAAGTTTATTTCAAAAATTCCAGTAGTTAGTTCTATATACAATGCAACAAAACAAACAATGGAAACACTTTTTTCAAAAAAAGAAAACTTCTCAAAAGTGGCGTTAGTTAGATACCCTCATAAAGATACATTTGCATTAGGTTTTATTGCAAATGAATTAAAAATTTGCGATGAATATTACTATATCGTTTTTATACCAGCTGCAATCAACCCAACATCTGGTTTTGCAATAATGGTGAAAAAAGAAGATATTATAATTACAGATTTAACAGTTGAAGAAGCAACAAGAACTATTCTATCAGGTGGACTTGTTATAAAAAAACATATAAAATTAAATCAAAATAACAGCACTGAAGAAGCAAAAGCGGTCACCGGAGAAAATTTTAATGCCCTATGAAGACTTAAGAGAGTTTATCAATGATCTTGAGAGAAATGGAGAACTAATAAGAGTTAAATCTAAAGTTAGCCCAATATTAGAAATAACTGAAATAACTGACAGAATATCTAAACTTCCAAATGGTGGTAAAGCTTTACTTTTTGAAAACGTAGAAGGTTACGAAGATATACCTGTTCTTATCAATGCATTTGGAAGTGAAAAACGAATGAAAATGGCACTTGGTGTAGATAAATTCGAAGATATTGGTTGGAAACTTTATAAAATAGTAAAACCAGAAATACCAAATACATTTCTTGAAAAAATAAAAAAACTACCAGAGCTAAAAAAACTAAACGATGCCATTCCTACCGTTGTAAAAGATGGTAAATGTAAAGAAGTAATAAAAAAAGGTAATGATATCAATATATTTGATTTTCCTGTATTAAAATGTTGGCCAAAAGACGGTGGAAGATTTATAACTACACCCATAGTAATATCAAAAGATCCTGAAAATGGTATTAGAAATGTAGGAATGTATAGAATACAACTTATAGATAGAGATAAAGTTACTGTTCATTGGCAGATTCACAAAGGTGGATCTCACCATTATTGGAAAGCTAAAAAAATTGGAGTAAAAATACCTGTTGCAATAGTAGTAGGAGCCGATCCTGTCCTTACATACTGTGCATCTGCTCCTTTACCTGAAGAGGTAGATGAATTTTTATTTGCTGGAATAATTAGAGAAAAAAGTGTAAAACTTGTTAAATGTGAAACTATACCATTGGAAGTACCTGCAGATGCGGAGATTGTTATTGAAGGTTATGTTGATCCATTAGAACCACTTGTAGATGAAGGGCCTTTTGGAGATCATACAGGTTTTTATACACCAGTAGATAAATATCCTTTAATGCATGTTACTTGCATTACACACAGAAAAAAACCTATATATCAAACCACCATAGTAGGAAAACCACCAATGGAAGACGCTTGGCTTGGTAAAGCTACAGAAAGAATATTCTTACCAATGGTTCAATTTAACTTACCAGAGATTGTTGATTATAATTTACCTGTTGCTGGATGTTTTCATAACTTTGCTTTTATTTCTATAAAAAAACGTTATCCAGGACATGCATTTAAAGTTATAAATGCTCTTTGGGGATTAGGACAGCTTATGTTTGAGAAAAATATAATTGTTTTTGATGATTGGGTAAATGTTCAAGATATTAATGAAGTTTTATGGATTTGGGGAAACAATGTGGATCCTTCAAGAGACGTTATCATCCAAAAAGGTGTAATAGATGTTTTAGACCACTCCACAAACTTTCCAGGATTTGGCGGAAAAATGGGAATAGATGCAACAACTAAATGGACAGAAGAAGGTTATACAAGACAATGGCCTGAAGTAGCTAAGATGAATGAAGAAATAAAAAATAAGGTTTTGCCAGTTTGGTATGAGATATTGCAAAAAATGAAAAGTTGAGATATAATATTTTTCTCAATTGGCCAGGTAGCTCAGTCGGTAGAGCATGCGGCTGAAAACCGCAGTGTCGGCGGTTCGATTCCGCCCTTGGCCATTTCTATAAAATCTCGATAATAGATTTTTCTTTTATATTATCTAATAAATCTTTAACTTTCTTTTTAAAAACAGGATGGACTAAATTTGGGTTTATCTCAATAAGAGGAAGTAATACAAAATCTCTTTCTTGAATCATTTTATGTGGTACAGTTAGATTATCACTGTTATAAACTAAATTATCAAAAAATAGGATATCTATATCTATTTCCCTTGGACCCCAATGAAATCTATAAATTCTACCAACTGCTTTTTCTATATCTTTTGTAAACTTAAAAAACCTTTCTAAATCTAAATCAGTTTCTCCATAAACTACCATATTGAAAAAGTTAGGTTGATTTTCATATCCAACCGCTTTTGAAACATAAATACGAGATTTTTTTAGATTGTATAAATGCTTTTGAAGTAAATTTATGGCATTATCTAAATTTCCCTTTCTATCTCCTATATTACTTCCAAGTCCTAAATATACTTTTTTCATAAAGAAAAATCATAAAATAAATTTAAAAATATTATAATATATTTCGATAATAATAAGTAGATAAATTTTAACTTAGGAGAAAAATTTTGGATATTAAAGATCTTAAAAATATATTTTCCAGTGAAAAGCAAGAAGGAAAAACTACAACTAAAACTTTAGAAAAATCAAATATAAAGGATATGGAAAGGGATTTTTCACTTCAAAATGAACTAAATCTTTTTCTTAAGAGATGGCCAATATTAAAATTTATAGATGAGAGCTTGTTAAATTTAAATATTGAAAATATATCTCTCTATAAGAAATACGATAATGAAAATAAAGAAAAATTAGAAGATTTAAATCTTAAAAATATAGAATATTTAAAAAAGATTTTTAAATCGTGAATATTATTTTTAAAGATAAAGATTTATTATTAAAAATATCTACATTTATAGGTGGATTTATATATCTCTTATTGATAACAGCACCTACTCCTTTATGGCTACAATTTTTCTCATCTGCTTTTATTTTTATTATCTTAATGTTTTTAGTAAAATATACAAATGAATATATTAAATTATTTATAATTTTTATTGCTGTATTTATATCTCTAAGATATTTTTATTGGAGAACTTTTAATACTTTAAACTTAGATGATATATTTAATGGCACAATGTCTATTTTATTATACTTAGCAGAACTTTATTCAATAATAATACTTTTACTTGGTTCCTTTATATCATTAAGATTACTAAATAGACATCATATCGATGTAAAAGAAGAAGATTTACCTACGGTGGATATATATATTCCTACTTACAACTAACCTGTAGAGATAGTAAAAACAACAGTTTTAGCAGCATTAAAAATGGATTATCCACAAAACAAATTTAAAGTTTACATACTAGATGATGGTGGGACAATACAAAAATTAAATGATCCTGATCCTAACAAAAGAAAAGAAGCTATAGAAAGAGCAAATGCATTAAAAAATTTTGTAAAAGAAATAAATGATAACTCATATTATAACTTATACTACTTAACAAGAGAAAAAAACGTTCATGCAAAAGCAGGTAATATAAATGAGGCTTTAAAAAAAACAGATGGAGATTTAATTCTTATCTTAGATTGTGACCATGTCCCAGCAAAAGACTTTCTTAAAAGAACAGTAGGTTTTTTTGTAAAATATCCAAAAGCATTTTTAGTTCAAACACCACACTCTTTTTATAACCCAGATCCATTAGAAAAAAATCTTGGAATATTTAGAATAGTCCCTTCAGAAGCTGACATGTTCTATAAACATATACAGAAAGGACTTGATTTCTGGAGTGCTTCATTTTTCTGTGGATCTGCAGCAGTCTTAAGAAGAAAATATCTTTTAGAAGTAGGAGGTATACAAGGTAAAACTATTACAGAAGATGCAGAAACAGCTTTAGAATTACATGCAAGAGGATATGACAGTGTATATTATGGTAGACCTATGGTTTATGGACTTCAACCTGAAACATTTAGTGCTTTTGTTGTTCAAAGAACAAGATGGGCACAAGGAATGATCCAGATATTTTTACTAAAAAATCCTTTATTAAAAAAAGGTTTAAAATGGTATCAAAGATTAGGTTATCTAAATGCTAATATTTTCTGGTTCTTTGGTTTTGCAAGATTTATGTTTTTAATAGCTCCAATACTATATCCAGTTTTTGGAGCTCATATTTTTAATGCAACATTACAAGAAGCTTTTAGTTATGCAATGCCACACTTCCTATTAAGCATTCTTTTATCATATTACCTTTATGCTAAAGTACGATGGAACTTCTTCTCTGAAATATATGAAGCAATACAATCAATATTTATTCTCCCAGCTATAATAAGTGTTATTTTAAAACCAACAGCTCCTACATTTAAAGTTACTCCAAAAGGAGAGAACCTGGAAGAAGAATTTTTGTCACCATTTTATAAACCAGTTTATATTTTGTTTAACATTATAGTAATATCTCTTTTCTTTAACTTTTATAGATGGATAAATTTTCCTGATGAGAGAGGAACACTTTTAGTTGTACTATTTTGGCAAATATTTGATCTTTTTGTTTTAGGTATTGGTATAAGTGTTTTAAGAGAAAGACCACAAAGAAGAAAGGCCTTTAGAATACCAGCAAATGAAACAGTAACATTCTATACTCCTACTGGAAAGATTTTTTCAGGAAAAATTAAAGATATATCTTTAACAGGTATATGGGTAGAATCAGACCAAGATTTAACAGATCATTTATCAGATATAAGAGATATGCAATTAAGTTTCTTAATATACGATATCAGAGGCGTACTATTTACTCTAAAAGGTAAAGTTGTTAATGCAAATTCTAAAAACGTAAGAGCAATGTTTGAAGCCAATAGTTTAGAAGATTATGCTCGCTTAATTGAAGTCGTATATGCTGATAGTAGTAGATGGGAAATATTTAGAGAAGAAGTTGCGCTAAACCCTTTACAAACAACTTTCTTTTTAATGAAAATATTTTTATCTAATTTTTATATTTCTTATAAAATGAGCAGTAAAGAGTTTATAAAAGAACTTCAAGAAAATATTAAAAGCTTAAATCTAAAATCTAAAATAAGCAATTTTATTGCGAATTTAAATCAAAAATTATCTTTCAATAGAAAATAGTAATAGAAGTTTCCATAAATATCAAAAAGTTGCATCAGTGTTTAGAAAATAGATAAAACTGCTTATCTATATTATTCTCTTAAATAATTTTAATAAAATATATTGATCAAAA
>CAZYKX010000031.1:0-2023 GCA_964648745.1 uncultured Aquificales bacterium | reverse complement strand
TTTTTTAATAAATTTCTAATCTTATAAGGTTTTGGTTTTCATCTAAAACAGGTATTACACTATATTTTTTATCTTTATTAACGATAATTTCTATAGTATCTTTATTTTTTTCTTTAAATTCAATAGTACCTACTTTTTTGTTATCAACAACCAAATCTCTTGTAAACGAAACTACATCTAAAGATGTATCTCTATTCTCTAAATATACGTACATCATTACTTTAGATTGATTAGATTCTTTTATATCAATTTTTGATACTTTTCCTAACTTTTTAGGTACAAATAGATTTATAACTTTAATTGGAGTTTTTTCTTTTTTCTCTTTTAGAGATAGATCTTCTTTTTTTGCGATATCGATACCTTCCTCTTCTTTTAAAGATTCACTTTTTTTACTTATATTAAATCCAGATATCTCAGGTGTTATATTTATCAATTCATTCTTTGTATATATAGCTTTTACTTTTGCTACTCCTTTAGAAAACGCTTCTGGTAATACTTTTTCTGGTACTAATTTACCACTTCCATTATGTTTTAAAATTATAGGCTTTCCTATCTTATCGTAAACTTTTATTAAAAGTCCATTTTGATCATATACTGATAAGATTATTTCAAATTCTTCACCAGCTTTTGTTTTTTGTGGATAACTTATTCTTACTTCAGATGGAACTTGTTTTACTACAGATAATGTTTTACTACCTAACAATTTTTTTGTATAACCATCATAAATTTCTAAAGTTGTATCTTTAACATCAATAGGTGTAATTCTCAACGTTTTTTTACCATTGTCAAGCTCTTTATTCCTGATTGTTAATTTATATAAACCATTTAACTGAACTATTAATTCCTGTTCACCGTAAGAAGTATCTTTAATTAAGTTTCCATACTTATCATAAGCATTTATAACAATTTCTTTCTCGTAATCTGGAATAAAATCTGGAGATGTAATTATATCTACTTTTTCAATTTTACCATTTAAAATCTCAACAGTTATATCATTTAGTAAACCATTTGTATATTTATCTTTAATTTTTATAGTCTCGTTGTTTACTAAAAATTTTAATTTATAAATTCCAATTAAAGTTTCTGTAAAGTTGAAAGAAGATTTTCCATTTAAAAAGTTGATTTTTTTCTTTGTCCCATTAATATCAACTTCTACAGATCCATTAAAATCTAGTATATCGTTATCAAAAGGATCTTTCGCTACAAGATTTACACTAATGTCTTCTCCAGCTCTAACTAATTTTGGATATTCTATATAAAAATATGCCAAATTCCCAGATTCAATTTTTATCTGACCATAAGAAAAGTTTAATATATTTAATATCAAAATGATTATTCCAAAAAACCTTTTCATAATGATCGCCTCTAATACTTTTTATTATATTTTAACATAATCTAAAAATTTAACTACAGATTTTCTAACAAAGACGGAAAAAACACTATCTGGATTTGAATATATAGCAGGCATACATTTACCTTCTGATTCAGCGACAGAAAAATCTTTTGGAATTAATTCTAAAACTTGACTTTTTAACTTTAATTTTATTATCCTTGAGAAATCTTCAGATATTTTTGTTGGTTCTACTTTATTAACAATAATAAAAGTTTTTTCATGAATTAGAAATTTTTCAAAAAATTTATTAAATATCATTAAAGAAGAGAAAGATGCTGGGTCAGGATTGATTATCATTAGAAGATAATTACTATTTAAAACCAATGTTTCTATATGTTTACTAACCCTTGGAGGAGTATCTAATACGATAAAATCGTACATTTTAAGAACATCTTTATTTTTGAAATTATTTATATAACGTTCTTTTGTAAAATTATCTTCGTAATAAGTAGGATCTTTTAAACATAAACTTCCAGCTGGTATAAAATCCAAATTATGGATATTTGTACTTTGAATAACATCTTCTAATTTAGCTTCATTAAATAGAACTTCAGAAAAACCTTTATCAAAATTTTTACATAAAAAAAATGCTAAGCTATTTTGAGGATCTGTATCAACTAAAAGCACTTT
>CAZYKX010000030.1:0-15333 GCA_964648745.1 uncultured Aquificales bacterium | reverse complement strand
TATGGGGTAGCTACTGTTTTTATAAAACCTTGAATCAAATTAAAAGTGTGCTATAATAAGTTACCACTTGGATGGGTGTCCGAGTGGCCGAAGGAGCAGCACTGGAAATGCTGTGTACGGTAATACCCGTACCGCGGGTTCGAATCCCGCCCCATCCGCTGTTTAAGATGTAGATTTAAGATCCGGGACCCTCCAGATAGAAGACGGTGAACCTCCCCAGGTCCGGAAGGAAGCAAGGATAAGCCGATCCTTCTATGCTGGGGTGGTATCCCGGTTAATATAAATTTTTCTCAACCAAATCTTAACAAAATCTTAACAGAAAACCTTTAAAATTTTATTCATGGGAAATTTATTTAAATTTAGAATTTTAGAAAACGTTGTCTTTATATCTATGTTTATCTTAGAGCTTATTCTTTCTATTGGACTGATTTTATACGTAGTAAAAATTTTGATTGATTTTTATGATAACTATAAAGAGATCAACACTTTAATTAAATATTTAATAACAGATGCACTTTCAATGTTTATTTTACTAGAAATTATAAAAAGTATAAATGATTTTATATATCATCAAAGAATAAGAATATCGTTAATGTTAGATGTGTCGATTATTATTTTGTTAAGAGAGCTTGTTTTAGGGATTTATCAACATATCATTTCTGAAAATTTTTCTATAATTTTAACTATAATTATTTTTGTTCTTGTTATAGCTAGAATTTTTGCAATAAAATATTCACCAAATATGTTTAAGATAAAACAGGAGATGTAGAGATGCCACTAATCTATGTTATAGAAGATGATGAAGATATAAATGAGCTACTTACTTATAATTTTAGAAAAGAAGGATTTGATGTAAGATCTTTCCCTAATGGAAAATTAGCTTTTGAGCATCTAAAGGAAGAAAGGCCAGACGTGGTCGTTTTAGATTTGATGATGCCTGAGATAGATGGGCTTGAGTTTTGTAAGCTTGTAAGGTCAGATAAGGAATTCCAAAATATACCACTTATAATGCTTACAGCAAAAAGTACAGAGATAGATAAAATTGTTGGTTTAGAGCTTGGGGCTGATGATTATGTAACTAAACCTTTCTCTTTTAGAGAATTGCTTGCAAGAGTTAAAGCTGTTTTAAGGAGATCAAAATTATCTAATATTGGTAGTTCTTCTGTTATAAAAATAGAAGATTTGGTTATTAAACCTGATAAATTTCAAGTCATTTTAGAAGGTAAACCAGTATATCTAACAGCAACACAGTTTAAAATCTTATTAGAACTAGTAAATGCAGAAGGTAAAGTTTTATCAAGAGATTATATATTGGAAAATGTTTGGGGTTGGGATAAAGATGTTTACGATAGAACAATAGATGTTCACATAAAAAAACTTAGAGAAGTTTTGGGAAAGTATGGAAGTTGTATAAAATCAGTTAGAGGAGTAGGTTATAAATGGGAATGCTAACCTACTCCAAAGTACATTACATCTGAGGTTTTAAGCTCTCTTTATCGAAATGATTTGAAGTTTTTTCTAAAATACTCTTCATCTCATCAGAAACTTGTCTTAAAAAGGCATTGAATTTAGTATCGTTTATACCGAAATGGCTTGCAGCAGATTCTACATCTTCAACTATAATTTTAATATTATTTTTATCTTGATATATAGATATTCTACATGGGATTAGTACACTTATAACTTCTCTATTGAATTTAATACCTTCTGAAAGGTAATCTGACCTACATAATAGGTAGGTTTTATGGGGAGTTTTTGATTTTATTGTTTTATCAACATTCATTGTATGAATTATTCCCCATTTGTGATTTTGTATTTCTTGTTGTAAGACAGCATTTACTCTGTCAAAATTTCCGTTTTTAATAACCACTTGGTAATAACCTTTTTCAAATGTTACCTCCCCACTGATTGCAAAATTTAATAAAAGTAGTGGAATAAATAGAGCGAATAAATACTTTTTCATAGCTAGCCCTCCTTTTGCACCTTTAATAGTGTAAATTATAGTTTTCTTTTAATTAAAGAAACAATGATTTGTATCATTATATATAATATGTATAGTTATTATATATGTATTTTTGTTATACTTTGTATATTTTAAAGAAATATAGAATTCTTTGCAAAGTGGTAATATTCGAGCCAATAGCTATTATAATTAAGCAGTAAAAAATATATCCAGATAATAACCCTATTATTAAAAAAAAAGATCTTTCTGGTCTTTCAAATATTCCAACTTTACACTCAAAACCTAGTCCTTCACATCTTGCTCTTGTATAACTTGTCATAAAAGATCCAATAATTGATAAAACTGCTATAGAAAAGAAAATATCGTCGTTTTTATGGATATAAAGTAATGCAAAAATTGGTAATGTATCAGAATATCTATCTATTACAGAGTCAAGAAATGCACCAAATTTAGAAGTTTGGTTGTATTTTCTAGCAAGATATCCATCAAGAGCATCTATAAGATTACCGATCAAAATGAAAATTCCAGATATTAATAAGTTGTTTTGTAAAATGTAAAAACTACCTATAAGAATAAATATCAATCCGGAAATTGTTAAAACATTAGGTTTAATATTTAATTTATAAAAAAAATCAATGATAATAGTAGTTTTTTCTTCCCATAGAGGTTTTAAATTTTTAATTATCTGACTCATAACTTCTTACTTTTTCTATAAATTTTTTAACTTTTTGTATATCTTTTATACCAGGTTCTTTTTCTAATTTCGATGAAGCGTCAACACCATAAGGTTTTATATGTTTTAAAATATCGTCTATATTTTCTTCTGATAATCCTCCAGATACTATAACTTTATCATATAGATTTAAAATTTTTTTTACCGTTTCCAAATTTTGTATTTCCCCTGTTCCTCCATACATTCCCTCTTTGTAGGTGTCTATCAAAATAGGAATATTTTCTTTAACAAAAGGTAATATTTTATTGATATCTGAGTTGTTTTTAATTCTTAAAGCTTTGATAACTTTTTCCTTCGTAAATTTTTTTATAAAATTAATATCTTCATCACCATGAAATTGGATAAAATCCGCTACTTCTAAATATTTTTGGACTTCTTCATATGTCGGGTTGACTACGACGACAACAAGCTTGGTTTTGCTATTGATAGACTCTTTTATATCTTTAATGGTTTCAAAATTTACATATCTTGGACTTTTGTTATATGTTATAACACCAATAAGATCTGGACCTAATTTACTTATCTCTTTTGCTTGTATTGGATCTGTTATACCACAGATTTTTATCAACATCTTTTTTTCTTTTGGTATGCCTCTTTTATTTTATTTTTTAATCCAGATACAGATAGACCAAGCTCTTCCATAACTTCCCAAGCAGGACCAGAAATACCGAATCTATCTTCTACGCCATGTCTTACTAATAACGTTGGGCATTCTTCAGCTAATACTTCTGCTACTGCACTACCAAGGCCACCGATTATAGAATGTTCTTCTGTAGTAACAACAGCTCTAGTTTTCTTTGCAGTTTCTACTATAAGATTTTTATCTATTGGTTTAATAGAAGCCATATTTATAACTTCAATATCTATTCCTTCTTCTTCTAGTTCGTATGCAGCTTGTAAAGCCATTGATACCATTACACCACAGGCTATTACTGATACATCTTTTCCTTCTTTTAAAAGATAACCTTTTCCAAGCTCAAATTCGTAATCTTTTGGCATAATTATTGGAAATTTCTCTCTTCCCATTCTTATGTAAAATGGTTCTTTTATCCAGTGGATTTTTTCTAAAACTTTTTCCATTTCTATGCTATCAGCAGGTACTATTATATTTATGTTTGGTAATGTTCTCATCAAAGCTATATCTTCATTCATCTGATGGGATGCTCCATCTTGTCCTACAGATACACCACCGTGAGATGCTACAAGTTTTACATTTAATTTATTGTATGATATCTGTTGTCTTATTATTTCCCAAGGTCTTCCTGTTAAAAATATAGCAAAAGATGATGCATAAACAGTTTTACCAGCATATGCAAGTCCAGCAGCTATACCTATTAAATTTTGTTCTGCAATCCCTACGTTAAAAAATCTATCTGGATATGCTACGTGAAATTTATGTGTTCTTGTTGATTCTGATAAATCAGCATCTAAAACGACCATATTAGGATCTTCTTTACCAAGTTTGACCAACATCTCTCCATATGTATCTCTTAAAGCTTTTTTAGGAAGGTTATTTATATCTACTGCCAACATTATCTTCCTCCTGTAAGTTCTAAAATTGCTTTTTCGTACTCTTCTTTATTTGGTGCAACACCATGCCATTTAAAATTATTTTCCATAAATGATACACCTTTACCTTTGATTGTATGAGCTATTATCATTGTTGGTTTTTCTTTATTTTCTAAAGCTTTATTGAAAGCATCTATTATCTGGCGATAGTCATGACCATCTATCTCTATTACATACCAGTTAAAAGCTTCATACTTTTCTTTTAATGGATGAATATTTACAATTTCTCTGACATCTCCATCTATTTGAAGGTTGTTGTTGTCTACTATTGCTATTAGATTGTTTAGTTTATGATGTCCAGCAAACATGGCTGCTTCCCATGTCATTCCTTCTTGTATTTCACCATCTCCAAGCATCACGTAAACTTTATAATTCTTTCCAGAAAGTTTTCCAGCCAATGCTTGACCGATAGCTATAGATAAACCTTGCCCTAATGAGCCTGTTGAAGCTTCAGCACCTGGTACACCATGTTTATTCCCCTGCCATGCTGGATGACCTTGTAATCTGCTATAACCATCTGGTGCATAACCTTTTGTTTTTCTGTAAGTAAGCAGTTCCTCGTGAGATATGTAACCAGCTTTAGCTAAAACTGAATATAGTGCAGGTGATGCATGACCTTTTGATAGTATGAATCTATCTCTATCTTCCCACCATGGATTTTTAGGATCATATTTTAAAAATCCACCAAAATATAAAACGGTAAGTATGTCAATTGCAGATAAAGAACCACCCGGATGTCCTGATTGAGCATTATAGACCATAGTGATTATATCAATTCTTAGTTGTTTTGTAATTTCTTGTAGTTTTTCTATCAAATTTAACCTCCTATTTTTCAAAATTTATACTTGATATTTTCATTCTCATTAAAACTTGCCCATTGTTTGTAAAATCAATCTCATCTACATTGTACTCTGCAGTGTATTCTTTGTATTGAATTTTCTTAAGTTCTCCATTTTGATAAAATAGTGTATAGGAAGGTCTTTTAACTTTTAAATAATTTTCATCACATTCAATATCTTCATTTTCTTTAATATTAAACTTCTTTGAGACAATACTTTTTAAAAAGTTAATATCTACTAAAGGTGTAGCTTGTGGTAAATATAATGATATTAATGAAGAAATCTGATCCCAATTACATGACTGAAAATTAGATGCTTTGACACATAAGTTATTTTCTTTTTTCTCTATGGATAGAATATTTTTACCGAAAGGTGAAGATACATAAATTTTTTCTGTATCTTTAAATTCTCCTTTTATTAATGTTGGTAGCCCAGAAACCATTGCTGAGCCAGAAAAAGTAAACTTTTCTGGTATATTGTTATCTTTTTGTTTTATTTCTTTAAACTTATATTCACAGTAAAGTGGTTGAAATGTAGTTGTAGAACAAGAGTTTACTAATATTGATCCAGCTAATGCTAAAAAAATAAATTTAAATCTAATTAAAACACTTTTTATATTATCCAATTCATTTCTCATCCTTAAACCTCAAAAGTATTATTAACTAAATTTATTTAATTAAATATTTATTTACAATGATTTTAACTTTTTTAATACTCTATCTTTTTGGTTTGGTTCTCCTTCACCTTTCTTTTCTATAAGTTGTAAAGCTTTTTTATAAAATTCATTAGCTTCTTTCTTTTTATTTAGTTTTACTAAAATATCAGCATAATGTTCATTTAAGACTGGATCGTCAGGCATTTTTTCAAGAGCTTTTTTTATTAACTCTTCAGCTTTTTTGTAGTCTCCTTTTTTATAATATCCCCACCCTAGACTATCTAAGTATGCAGGACTATCTGGAAATGTTTCAAGAGCTTTTTTAACGAGCTCTATGCCTTTATCTATATTTATATCTCTATCTATGTAAGTGTATCCAAGATAGTTAAGTGCATCTGCATAGTTTGGTTTTATTTCAAGAGCTTTTAAAAGATTTTTTTCTGCTTCGTTCCAGTTTCCAAGTTTGTCTAAATACATAGCTTTCATAAAGTATATAGTGGGGTCATCTTTCGCTATTTTTTCTGCTTCTTGAATAACTTCTAAAGCTCTTTTTGTATTTCCTTTCTTATCTTCAATATCTGCTATAGATAGTAAAATTCTATAATCTTTTGGATTTTGAACATATCTTTTGTTCAAGATTTCTAAAGCTTTATCATATTCTTTTAGCTGGATGTATACATTAACAAGCCTGTCGATAAGTTCGTCATTATCTTGTTGTGTTGAGTATAGATCTTCATAGATTTTTTTTGCGTTTTGATAATCTTCTAAAGCTTCATAAGCCATTCCAAGTGTAAATTTTATGAATGAGTTGTCTGGATTTTCTTTTAAACTTTGTTTTAATTGTTCTAAAATTTCTTTTGTTTTTCCAAATTTCATATAAAGTAAAAATTTCTTTAGTAGTGCGTCATTATCTTGAGGATTTAAAGTTATGATTTGGTCTATAGTTTTAGAGGCATTTTCAAAGTCATCTTTATCTACATAAACTTGAAAAAGCCTGTTTAATGCTTCTAAATCTTTTGGATTACTTTTTAAGATAGTTTTATAAACATCTATAGCTTCATCATATTTATTTAACTGTATATAAATTTCTCCAAGAAGTTGCCAAGATGGTTTATAGTTTTTTTCAATCTCAAGAGATTTTTTTAAGTAAAAGATAGCTTTTTCAGTGTTATTTTCAAATAGATAAATTCTTGCTAATTTATAATATATAGAAGGATCTGCTTTTTTTATTTCTGCTAATTTCTCTAAAAGATTTTTGGCATTTTTTAAATCTTTTTGTTGTATATAGGTATCTATTAAACTTGAAATTATTTTTTCGTTGTTTGGAAATTTTTTATATCCTTCCTCTAATACTTCTTTAGCTTTAAGATCTTCCTTTATAATATTGTAGAAAAAACCAGCATATAAGTATGTATCAGGTTTATCTTTAAATTTTTCTAAGTATTTTTGTAAGTAATTAAATGCTTCATCTTTTTTACCAAGACTGTAAGATAAAAAGATAAACTCTCTGTATATATAGGGCGTATCTGGCATTAATGTTATTGCTTTTTTACAGTATTCGTAAGCAGTATTTATGTCATGGTTATCTTTTGCTACTTTACAAATTCCGTAGTAAAAAAGAGGGTTTTCATTTTGATTTACACCAGCAATCGATATATTTAAAACCAATAAGGTTGATAATAAAAGTTTTTTCATTATTTACTCCTAAATATTAAAACAGAAATTGGTGAGTTTTTAAGTACTTCATAAGAAACAGAACCTATAAATAATCTATTTGTGTCTTTTATTTTTCTTTTACCTAAAATAATAAGATCTATATTATTTTCAACAGCATATCTGATTATATCTTTTTCTGGCTTTCCTTCCATATATACAGTGCTGAGATTTGGAAAATCTGATTTAAGTTGATTTAACTTTTCTATTTTTTGTTTTTTTATTTTATCGTATAAAGATTTTATATGGGTAAAATGAGCATCATTATCAACATGTAAAACGGTTATATTTGATTGGAATACTTTAGAAAAGTTTAATGCAAAATTTAATGCATCTATAGAAGATGGAAGAAAATCATAAGAAACTAATATATTTTTAAATTCTTTTTTATTGTTTTTTAACACCAAGACAGGGTTCTTTGATTTTGATGCTATTCTTAAAGCATTACTACCTACTGCTATTTTTTCAATATCTGATTTTTTTGATGCTAAAATTGTTAAATCAATTTGATTCATTTCACTAAAATCTAATATAGCCTCAACAACATTTCCTTCTAATATAATGGAGCTTACTTTTATTCCTTCTTTTTCAAGTTTATCTCTATAGTTATTTAAAACTTCTTTTGCTTTTTCTTTTAATTTCTCTTTTAAATTTATGATTGCTATCCTTTCTTCTTCAGGTAACTCATCTAGAAATGAAATTTCTACAGGTTCAACAACATTTAATAAAAATATTTCACTGTTAAAGTGTTTAGCAATTTGAGATGACATTTCTATAATAAGATCACTTTTTTCCGTTAAGTCTATAGGAGAAAGTATTTTATGAAGCATTTTTTAACCTTTCTTTTGCATATTCCATTAAACCACCAGATTGTAATACTTTCTGGAGATTTTCAGGTAAAGGTTTAATTTTATACTCTTTATTTTTTGTTACATTTTTAATAATTCCTTGGTTTATATCTATCTCTAAAATATCTCCTTCATCTGCTTCTTTAGCTGCTTCTGGAGATTCTATAATTAAAAGACCTAAGTTTATAGCATTTCTGAAAAATATTCTTGCAAAAGATTCTGCTACTACAGCTGCGATACCAGCTCCTTTTATAGCAAGTGGTGCATGCTCTCTTGAAGATCCACAACCAAAATTTTTACCTGCTACAAGAATATCACCTTCTTTTACTTTTGAAGGGAAAGTAGGGTCAGCATCTTCCATTACGTGTTTGGCAAGTTCCTTAGGATCAGTAGTAACAAGATATCTTGCTGGTATAATTTGGTCTGTATCAACATCGTCTTTAAATTTCCAAACTTTTCCTTTAATCATGGTTGCCTCCTGTTTTAGGTTAAAATTATTATAACAAAATTTGGTGGAGGCAATTTATGAAAATTGTTAGTGGTATGCGTCCAACTGGGAAGCTTCATCTTGGCCATTACTTTGGTGTTATTAAAAATTGGTTAAACCTTCAAGATAACAATCAATGTTTATTTTTTGTTGCAGACTGGCATGCTTTGACAAATAAATACAAAGATACATCAGATTTAAAGGAAAATATTTATGACCTTGTTATAGATTGGATTGCTTGTGGTATCAAGCCAGAAAAAAGTATTATCTTTTTACAATCAGCAGTTAAAGAACATAGTGAGCTTGCTTTGCTTTTAGGAATGATTACTCCTAAAAGTTGGTTGGAGTTAAATCCTTCCTACAAAGATTTAAAGTTTAACTTAATATTTCAATATGTTAGAGATTTTCTTTTTGGTAAAGGTATAAAAATAGATGAAGAAAAATTTTATGATACTGTGTATAAAGCATTTTATCATAAGAAAGAGTTTGATTATAACTATCTACAAAAATCTTTACTAGATTTTAATTTAGATGAAGATATAATTAAAGAGATTATACACAATATAAAAGAAGGAGATATTGGAAAAGAAATTGATACTTTTGGATTTTTCGGTTATCCTGTTCTTATGGCTGCAGATATTCTTATATACAATGCCGAAGCTGTTCCAGTAGGAGAAGATCAGCTTCCACATATTGAGATAACAAGGGAAATAGCAAGGAGATTTAATTATCTCTATGGTCCAGTATTTGTAGAACCAAAAGCTTTACTTACAGAATCTTCAAAACTTCTGGGAATAGATGGTAGAAAAATGTCAAAATCTTATAACAACACAATAACATTAAGTGAAACGTCTGATAGTTTGAAGAAAAAAGTTATGTCTATGAAAACAGATACACAAAGGTTAAAAAAAACAGATCCAGGTAGACCTGAAGTATGTAATGTTTTTACATATCATAAACATTTTACAGACCCAAACGTAGTATTAGAAATTGATAAAAAATGTAGAAATGCAGAGATAGGTTGTGTTGAGTGTAAAAAGATACTACTTGAAAATTTAGAAAGCTTTTTATCTCCAATTAGAGAAAAAAGGATTGAACTTGAGAGAAATAAAGATTATATTGAAAAAATAATAAAAGAAGGTTCAGAAAAAGCAAGAGAAATAGCATCTAATAATATGAAAAATGTAAGAGAAGCTATGAAATTGTTAGAGGTATAAATAATGTTAAAAATATCTAAAACATTAGTAGAAGAAATAAAAAGACAAGCCAAGGAAGGATACCCCTATGAAATATGTGGTTTTTTAGTAGGTAAGATGGACTATAATACAAATACAAGAGAGGTTTACGAAGTTATACAGGTTGAAAATCAAAATAAAGAGCGAGCCAATGATAGATTTGATATATCTCCAAAAGATTATATGAAAGTAGAAAACTATGCAGATAGTAAAGGTTGGCAGATTGTAGGTATATACCATTCACATCCAGACCATCCAGATAGACCTTCTCAAACAGATTTGCAGTTTGCATTACCTGACTTATCTTATATAATTGTTTCTGTTCAAAATGGAAACCCAATTTCATATAAAAGCTGGTATTTAGAAAAAGATAAATTTATATTAGAGGATGTAAATGAAGGTTAATTTAAAAGATTTTAACTATAAAGAGCTTGAAAATTTTGTTTTAGATAAAGGTTGGCAAAAATTTAGAGCAAAACAGATCGCAAAATGGCTTTATGCTAAAAAAGTAAGTTCTTACGATGAGATGACAGATCTATCTAAGGATATTAGAAAATATCTAAAAGAAAACACAGAATTCAATGCATTAGAGCTTGTAATTTATCAACAATCAAAAATAGATGGGAGTATAAAGTTTCTTTGGAGATTAAAAGATGGCAATACGATTGAAACAGTGCTAATAAACGAGAAAAATCATAAAACATTGTGTGTTTCTACGCAGGTTGGTTGTGCAGTTGGTTGTAAATTCTGTTTTACAACAAAAGATGGTCTTATTAGAAATCTTTCAACTGCCGAGATAGTTGAGCAGTATATAAATGTTCAAAGATTCTTAGGAGATGGAGAAGAAAATAGAATATCTAATATCGTTTATATGGGTATGGGTGAACCATTAGCAAACTATGATAATGTGAAAAAATCTGTTCAGATATTTACCCATTCAGATATGTGCAATCTTTCACATAGGAAAATAACAATTTCATCAAGTGGTATCTTACACCAGATAAAAAGAATGTATGAAGATAAAGATTTCCCAGAAGTTAAACTTGCTGTTTCATTAAATGCATCTTATCAAAATCAAAGAGCTTATCTTATGCCTATATCACAAACAAACACACTTGAAGATCTGTTATCACTTTTAAGAAGTATACCATTAAAACCAGGTTGGAGAATAACATTAGAGTATGTACTAATAAAAAATATTAATGATACAGAAGAAGATGCAAAAAGACTTGTAAATCTTCTTAAAAGAGAAAGAAATAGATATAAAGTAAACCTTATTCCTTTTAACCCTTATCCAGGTTCATCATTTGAGAGACCAGAAGATGAAAGAGTGTTAAAGTTTGAAAAGATTCTTTGGGATAATGATATCGCTACATTTATAAGATGGAGTAAAGGAAGAGATATAGATGCAGCTTGTGGTCAACTTCGCAAAAAGGAGCTTTTAAATATAAATGTTTGATTTTATAAAAGGAAAGATTATAAAAAAAAATAAAAATATTATAGTCGTTGATAAATTTGGTTTTGGTATCCTTATAGAAGTTCCTGATAGTAGTAAATTTAATGATAGAGATTTAGTATATACACATTTTATGATAAAACAAGAAGAGATAAAAATTTTTGGTTTTAAAACTGTTCAAGAGAGAGAAATATTCTTAAAACTAATACAAATCCAACAAGTTGGTTATAAACATGCATTTTCAATAATATCTAACTACACAAAAGAAGAGTTTGAAGAAATAATTAATCAATCAGATGTAGAAAAATTGACAGCTTTGCCAGGTATAGGTAAAAAGATAGCAAATAGAATAGTGGTTGAATTAAAAGGTAAGTTAGATTTAGACAAGGATGATGATATTACAAAAGATTTAGTTTCTGCATTAATAAATTTAGGTTATGACAAAGAATCTTCTATAAAAGCTATAAAAAAAGCTATGAAAGAGAAAAATAATCAAAATCCAGAAGAAATATTAAAGTTATCCATTAACATATTAAATACAGCCATACTTTAACATTTTACTTAAAGCTTTTATGTAACTGTCCATCATTGCTTCAAAATCTTCTTTTACTAGATTGTAAAGTAAATTTATATCAATATCTTCCTTAGGATCTGCAAGTTTATCTCTTAGTTTTGCAACCTCTTCTAACTTTTGGGCTAAACTTTTTTCTAAACAATTTTTTTCACTTAAAAGTAAAAAACAGTTCTTAGATGGCTTTAATTTCAAATTTCTTGCTATATGGCGACATATCCATAATGCACTATCTATAGCAACAACTATAAAGTATCTACTTCTATCTATAGCAAACTTACTATTTTTAAAAGAATCAAAATCCATATTTGAAAATGTTTTTAATCTCTTAATTTCTGATTTAATAGTTGATGCATGATGATTTACTTTTATTAAATTTACAGGTATAGCAAGTTTTGGCTGTTTTTCTTTGAGTTGTTTAACAACTACTGAAAGCTCTTTTAAAAAAGATTCTTTCAAAGTTGAAACTATCTCTTTTGTAAAATGATAAAGATGCTCTTCTTTATAATTGAAATTTTCTTTAAGAAGATTTTCTCTAAAATTTATAAAATCTAAGAAGATTCTATTTAATTTTTCAGAAAAAATAGACTCTTTAACTAAATTTTTCAAACAATTTTCTTTAATTTTCTCGCCAGTATAGTTAGAAAGAATATGGCATGATATAGCTTCAAGTTCATCATATAAAATTATAAGATAGTATTTTACTCTATCAGGATACATAGGTGTTTTTAAAAATGTTTCTTCTCCTAAATCTATTATTTGACTAATCTTTTTAATAGTAGAATTAACTTTTGTAGCTTTTTCATTTAAAAACTCTATATCAAGCATTTTTAACCTCTTTTGGAATTTTTGCAAATTTACAAATATAATAATACAGGAAAGCTTTTAAAATAAATGATATTTGTTTTGGTATAAAAATTGTGTAAATTAGTTTGTAATAATGAAATATGGAGTTTAGATAAAATGATTTGTAAATTTCAGCGTACCATAAAAAAACCTGTTTATATAAAAGGTATAGGTTTACATTCAGGTAAAGAAGTAGAAATAAAATTAATTCCTGCTAATGAAAATGAAGGAATCAATTTTATAAAAGATGGTATTATTGTCCCAGCAAAAATAGATTTTGCCCATAGTTTTGATTACTCCACAACACTTTTTAAAGATGGTATAAATATTAGAACTGTAGAACATCTAATGGCAGCTTTATACTTTACAGGTATAGATAATATTTTTATTGAGATAAATGAAGAAGAACTTCCTATTTTAGATGGAAGTAGCAAAGAATATGTAGAAAAAATTAAGGAAGCTGGTATAACTTCTTTAAAAGAAGAAAAATTTTATGCTGTTTTAGAAGAACCTGTTATTGTTGAATTAGGGGATAAATTTATAAAAGCAAATCCTAGTATAAATACAAAGATAACTTATAAAGCAAATTATGATAATCAAATAATAGGAGATCGAGAATACACATATATACCTACAAATAAAGACTCTTACAAAGGTGTATATATTGCAAGGACATATTGCTTTTTAGAGGAAGTAGAATTTTTAAGAAAAAATGGTTTAGCAAAAGGTGGTTCCTTGGAAAATGCTATAGTTTTTCATAATGATAAAGTCATAAATGCTGAAGGTTTGAGATTTGAAGATGAACCTGTAAGACATAAAGTTTTAGATTTAATAGGAGATTTATATCTGCTCGGATATCCACTTATTGCTGAAGTATTTTCTTTTAAAGGTGGTCATAAACTCAATGCTAAGTTTGTAAAAACATTGACAGATAATTCTTTATTTTCAGTAAAAACAGCTTCGGAAGTTTTAGAAAATATAGAAAAAGAAAATATAAAAGATTTTATATTAGTTGATTAAAATCTAAATCTAATCTATATTAATACTACTTATCTCTTTACTACTTTTAGGAGTCAAATTTGCAGATATTACCAAATCGTTTTTGGAAAAAAATAGATTTTTTTAAAGATGTATCTCAGGAAGATTGGGAAAATTGGAAATGGCAAATAAGCAATAGACTGGTAGATTTAAATCAGTTAAAACAGATCTTTATTAACATTAATGAGGAAGAGTTTTTAAAAGTATCTGAGATTTTTCATTTTGGTGTTACACCTTATTACCTATCTCTCATAGATTTCAATAATTCAAAAGAAGATCCTATATATAAGCAAATTTTTCCAAGTTATAGTGAAATAGATGAAGAAAAACAAAAAGGAGCTGTTTTAGATCCATTCTTAGAAGATGTAAAATCACCAGTTAACGGTTTAACACATAGGTATCCTGACAGAGTATTATTTAGAGCCACCAATTTTTGTAGTGTTTATTGTAGACATTGTATGAGAAAAAGGATGTTTCTTGAAGAAGAAAGGGCTAGGACAAAAGAAGAAAATGATATTATGATTTCTTATATAAGAGAGAATAAAAATATAAAAGAAGTGTTAATATCAGGAGGAGATCCATTAACACTCCCAAATAAAAAGCTTGAATATATAATAAAAAATTTAAGCGAAATAGATCACATAGATGTTATAAGGATTGGTAGTAGGGAGTTAGTAGTTAATCCATATAGATTTTTTGATCAAGAACTTTTAGATATTTTTGAAAAGTATGAGAAAATATGGCTTGTTACACATTTTAATCATCCTAATGAAATTACACAAGAAACAAAAAAGGCAGTCAAAAACATTTTATCAACAGGTACACCAGTATTAAACCAAACAGTATTACTTAAAGGAATAAACGACAATAAAGAAACAATAGAGCAGTTAATGAGAGATTTATTGAAAGTAAAAATAAAACCGTATTATCTATTTCAATGTGATCCAACAAAAGGTGTTTACCATTTTAAAACACCTTTAAAAGTAGGATTAGAAATAATGGAATATCTTCGAGGTAGATTGTCCGGATTAGCTATTCCTACTTTTGCTATTGACCTTTTAGGCGGTTATGGAAAAGTCCCACTATTACCACAGTATTTAATAAAAATTGAAGAAGATAGATATATTTTTAGAAATTATGAAAATATAGAAGTTAGTATTCCTAAAGATTTTTAAATTTTATTAAATATTGAAAATTTTCTTATATAGTAATATAATATTCTTTCTG
The DNA here is from genome assembly GCA_964648745.1 of uncultured Aquificales bacterium. Lineage (GTDB taxonomy): Bacteria > Aquificota > Aquificia > Aquificales > Hydrogenothermaceae > Sulfurihydrogenibium. Next base: position 153 of record CAZYKX010000030.1, on the reverse strand, counting down.
AATATGGAGGATGTAGCTCAGCAGGCAGAGCACAAGGTTGTGGCCCTTGGGGTCGCGGGTTCAAGTCCCGTCATCCTCCCTCTAATATTAAATAAAACATAAAACAAAGAAAGAAGTTGACAAAAAGAAAAAACAGGATATAATGAATATCCC
>CAZYKX010000029.1:0-15514 GCA_964648745.1 uncultured Aquificales bacterium | reverse complement strand
AGCTCTATAAAACCTTTAATTATCAAAAACAAGGAGGTTTAGGTATGGCAGAGCATGGAATATCCAACCAAAAAAAGCAGCTCTAATTAGACTGTCAAGAATCCTTGACTTTTGGGGACGAGGAGTGGTCAAAGATTAGCTACTTTTTCAACGTATTTATCTATATTAAATTTTGCTTTGAGTCCATTTTCGCTCATGTATCTTACTTTTCCAAAAATTTTTCTTTCTTTCCAAGGTCTATCATGTGTACCAAAACACCAAGATATACCAGCATAACCATTAGGATCTCTACCATCTAAAGAGTATTTATCATTTAAATAGCAAGCTATATCAAAAGCTATCTGTGGATTTTCCGTCCATTCTATAATTTTTTTACACCAATACATTCTCATATAGTTATGCATTTTACCTGTTTTTAATAACTCTATCTGAGCTGCGTTCCAGTATTTATCATGAGTTTTAGCCTCTTCAAAGTCTTTTAAAGAGTAAATATAATCTCTTTTATCTTTTAAGTGTTCTTCTAAAGTAGATTTAGCCCATTTTGGTATTCCTTCATAATGGTTGTAAAAAGGATTATAGTAACAAAAGTTCCTTGCCAACTCTCTCCAAACTATAAGTTCATTAAAAAAACTTATTACATTCTCATCATTTCTATCATAATTTTTCAGCACATCTAAAACAACTTTTACTGGAGATATCTGTCCAAAATGTAAATAAGGACTTAAATCAGATTGATAGTTATAAACAGGATTAGATCTTAGCTCTTTATACTTAAAAAGTTTTTGTCTTACAAATATCTCTAACCTTTTATATGCTTCTTTTGTTCCACCTTTAAAAAATTTTGATACATCTTTAACTGATTTATCTATATTCATTTTATTTAATACATTATGAAGATCTTCTTCTTTAAATCCAAAATCCATATCAGTAGACTTAATTTTGGGATTTTGTTTTTCCAGATCTTTAATATATTTATCAAATAATTTATATATCTTAGGCCTTATTGTCATTGCAAAAGGTTCTAAATGTTGAGAAACTGTTTCTATAGGCACAATAACGTCATTTTCAACTTCAAAAACTAAACATTCTGATAGTTCTGCTATCTTTTCTCTTACAACTCTTTGATATTTTAAATATCCTTTATCTAAGACAACTGCAAAAGCTTTTTTTGATTGTTCAACTATTATTTTATCGTAAGGCAAATTAGACAACTCAACTACAAACTTTATTCCTCTATCTTCACATGCTTTTTTTGTTTCTATTAGCCCTTCAACTATAAATTTATAATATCTCATATTTGAAAATTTATAACAGTCTGTAAACAGAAAGTATACAACGAGTGGTTTTTTATAGGTGTTTGATATATAAATTGCATACTCCAAAGCTGGATTAAAATCTTCCCTTTGAGATAGATTCATCCAGTATAAAACATATTTACCATTTTGGTTAAACTCTCTACTATTAAGCTTTTTTATTCTATCTGTTTCAAACATAGTTTAATATTTTATACATTTTATAGCTATTTTATAGCTTACTTTAAAAATTTTGGCTATAAAACGTAAATATTTCTCTACATTCAGATTTATGAAATATGTATTTTTTTATTGAATAAATCTTAAGATGTAAAAATTATGTTACCAGAAAATTTTAGTTATAAGCTTGGTTATAATATTTTTGCTTAAGTATACTTTTTTATAAAAAATTTAAGGATTTGAAAATGTATTTAACTTTAAAATATTTCCATTTATTATCTGTTGTTAGTTGGATTGCTTCTTCTTCTTCGTTAGGTTTATTTTTATTATATAAAACTTTCGTACTTAAAGATGAAAATCAAGAGATAGAAAGAAAATTTTACAGAAATTTAGTTTTTTTAGAATTTTTTTTTTTATACTAGTACTTATTTTTGGTTTTAGTATGTTTTTTTTATTTTATTTTGATTTTAGAATACTATGGCTTAAGCTAAAGATTGTTATAGCACTTTTATTTTTTGCTACACTTGAAGTTTTAAACCTTGTCCTTGTTTTAAAAAGTAATAGTTATGAATCATATAAAAGATACGATAAGTTTATAATTTTTATAACACCGTTTTTAATATTTTTTGGTTTAGTTGTTTTTTATTTAGCTGTTTTCAAACCTAATTAAAATGGAGGTAAATATCATGGATGTATTTATTGTAGAAGATGAGTATATTGCAAGAGAGAGAATCAAAAGATTTTTAAATGAGATTGGGGGTATTAATATTGTTGGTGAAGCAGATAGTAAAGAAAAAGCTATTAAAGACTTAGAAAGTAGAAATGCTGATGTGATTTTTTTAGATATAAAACTTCCAGATGGAACTGGTTTAGATTTAGCAAAATATATAATAGAAAATATAGAAAACCCACCTTACATTGTGTTTACTACTGCTTACGGTGAGTATGCTTTAGAAGCTTTTAAAGTAAACTCTATTGATTATCTATTAAAACCATTTACAAGACAAGATGTTGAAAGTGTTTTAAAAAAGATAAAAAATCTTGAAAGAAAGATTGTAAACACTGCAAAAATATCAACTATAGTAAACAACAGTGAAGTATTTTTACCAGTAAAACATTTATCTAAGATTGTTCTTCTTAAACCTGAAGATATTTTTTATATAAAAGCAGAACTATCAGAGACAGTAATAAGAACAAAAGAAAGAGAATATATATCAAATAGAAAACTGTATGAATTTGAAGATTTATTGAAATATAAAGGATTTTTCAGAATACATAAAAGTTATGTTGTGAACCTTACAAAGATAAAAGATATGAAATCTGTTGAGCAAAGTAAATTTTTAATTTCATTTTATGAAATATCAGATGTTTTAAAAACAAGTAGAGATGGTGCAAAATATTTAAGAGATTATTTAAAAATTTAAGGATTTTTTATGTTAAAGCCTAAAATAATTATAAGTAGATGTTTAAATATTGAACCTGTTAGATACAATGGTGGTATAGTTAACGATGAGTTCTCTAAAAAACTTTTAAACTATGTAGATTATATTACAGTTTGTCCAGAAGTTGATATAGGTATGCCAGTTCCAAGACCATCTGTACTTTTATACAAAAAGGACGATAAAATCAGAATGATAGAACCAAACAGTAAAAAAGATTATACAGATGAGCTTTTAGAATTTTCATATAGATTTTTAAAAAGTTTGAAAGATATAGATGGATTTTTACTAAAATCAAAATCTCCCAGTTGTGGTGTAAAAGATACTAAACTGTATCAAGAAAATCTTAAAGGCTTGATAAATGGAAAATCAAATGGTCTTTTTGCACAATCTGTTATGGAAATATTTCCCTACTTACCTGTTGAAGATGAAGGAAGATTAAATGATTACTGGATAAAAAGAGATTTTTTAACAAAGATATTTACATTTTCACGTTTTAGAGATCTGAAAGGAAGTATTAAAAGTATAGAAGATCTGATAACTTTTCATAAAAAACATAAATATTTAATTATGCTTTACAGTCCAAATTCTTTAAAAAAATTAGGAAATATTGTTGCAAACTGGAAAACTATAGGTTTAGAAAATACTTTAGCTGAATATGAAAAAGAGTTTTATATAGCTTTTTCTAAAAAATCAAACATAAATAAACATGTTAATGTTATACAACATATATATGGTCATTTCAACAATAAACTTACTGAAGGAGAGAGAAAACATATTCTTAAGATGATAGAAAAATTTTCTAACAACAAAATTCAATTAGAATCATTGATAGAATATCTAAAAAGTTTTATATATAGATTCAATGATAAATATCTAAAAGAGCAGTACTATTTAGAGCCTTTTCCAGAAGATTTATTAAGTTAATCCTCAACAGATTCTACAGCTTTCATCATAGCTTTTGATTTATTGACTGTTTCAAGCCATTCATTTTCTGGTACTGAATCAGCTACTATACCTGCTCCAGCTTGTATATAAACTGTGTTATCTACAACTAAAGCTGTCCTTATTGCTATTGCTGTATCTAAATTGCCATCAAAAGATACGTATCCTACTGCTCCAGCATAAACACCTCTTTTTTCTGGTTCTAACTCTTCTATTATCTGCATCGCTCTAACTTTTGGAGCACCGCTTACTGTACCAACTGGAAAAACTGATTTTAATACATCTAAAGAATGTAAACCTTCCTTTAACTTTCCTGAAACATCAGAAACTATATGCATTACATGGGAATAGTTTTCAATATACATAAATTTATCTACTTTTACACTACCTTTTTCTGCAACTTTTCCAACATCATTCCTTGCAAGATCTACAAGCATAAGATGTTCTGCTCTTTCTTTTTCATCATTTAAAAGTTCTTCCATTAAAATTTTATCTTCTTTACTATCTTTTCCTCTTGGTCTTGTACCTGCTATTGGTTTTGTAAGTATCTTGCCATCTTTAACAGTAACAAGGATTTCAGGAGATGAACCTATTATCTTAATATCTTTAAAGTCTAAGTAAAATAAGTAAGGTGAAGGATTTATAACTCTTATAGCTCTGTATATATCAATTGGTTCTGTTTTTAATGTTTTTTTAAATCTTTGAGATAAAACTACTTGTATGATATCCCCTTCTTTTATGTAATCTTTTGCTTTTAAAACTGCTTTTATAAAATCTTCTTTTGTGGTGTTTGAACTCCACTTTGATAAATCTACATCTTTTTCTTTTAAAGAAAGTCTTTTTTCTTCAATATGTGAATACAGCTTATTTTCAATATTTTGTATTTTTTTAACAGTGTTGTTATAAGTTATTTCTAAATCTTCCTTTTCATTTACAAAAGCAGAAACAATTATTTTAATTTTGTTTGTGAGGTTGTCAAAGGCTATAACTTCATCACTTAAAAACATATATACATCAGGAACTTTTATGTTATCTGGCTTTATATCTGGTATTGGTTCATAAAAATGAATAACATCATAACCTATATAACCAACAAAGCCACCCCAAAATGGAGGTAGATTTTTATCTGTATAAGGTTTGAAATCTTTTATAAGATTTTTGATTTCAAAGATTGGATCTTTTGTGCTTTTATATTCTATTTGACCTTTTTTATAGATCTCTACTGTATCTTTTTTTGTTCGTATATAAAAATTTTCAGAAGAACCTATAAAAGAGTATCTACCTACGTACTCACCTTTTTCAACACTTTCTAAAATATAGTTAAATCTATCTTTAGATTGGATTTTATAGTAAACAGATAAAGGAGTATCTACATCAAGTAAAATCTCTTTGTATATTGGAACTACGTTATAATCTTTCGCTAATTTCTTAAACTCTTCAAACGATATACTTAACATTTAAACCCTCATTATCTCTGATATAAAGTTGTTTTCATCGAGGAATTTTATAGCTTCATAATCAGTAAGATCAAGTTTTATAGGTGTTATAGAAACAAATTTTTCTTTTATAGCTGTATAATCAGTTCCTGGATTACACTCTTCTGATAATGCTTCTTCTCCACCTATCCAGTAGTATTCTTCTTTTGATGGAGATAGGTACTTAACAATCTCTTCTTTATAAGCTCCCCTGCCTTGCTTTGTAAGCATATAACCTTTAATTTTATTTAAAGGAATAGTTGGAATATTTACGTTTAAAAATGTACCTTTTGGTAGACCTTTTATAATTACAGCTTTTACTATATTAATAGCTACTTTTGATATATCTTCAAAATTTGGATTTTTAAATGATGATACAGAAAAAGCTATAGATGGAATTTCAAATAATGTACCTTCCCTTGCTGCCCCTACAGTTCCAGAATAAAAAACATCATTTCCAATATTTGGACCTGTATTTATACCTGAGATAAGTAAATCTGGTTTTCTTCCATTTAGTATAACATTTACACCAAGATGAACACAGTCAGCTGGTGTCCCATCTACAATATAGTAAAAATTCTCCTCTTCTTCCATCTTTACAATTTTCAACGGTTTTGTAAATGTAAGAGAATGACTTGTTCCAGACATATTTCTATCTGGTGTTACAGTTACAACATCAAACCCTTCTTCTAATAATTTTTTCCTGATAGTTATAACACCTTTAGATTGATATCCATCATCGTTTGTTAAAAATATAAGTTTTTTCATTTCATCTTCCTTTTAATCGGAGCGACCCGATTCGAACGGGCGACCTCTGGCCCCCCATGCCAGTGCGCTACCACCTGCGCCACGCTCCGTTTATCATCTTGAATTTAATTTTTTCTTTAGTTTTTTTCCAGCTTTAAAAGCTATACCAAGTCTCTCTGGAATCAATCTCTCTTCACCAGTTTTTGGATTTCTTCCTATTTTTTGTTTTCTCTTTTTTATAATAAATGTACCAAAACCAGATAACATAACCTTTTTATTTTCATATAAATCGTTTGTCAAATATGTAGATATTAAATCAAAAGTTTCATTAACAATTTTTGATATATCCTTTTTATCAAGATTAGACTTACCTATTTTTGCTATGTGATTTATAATATCAGCTCTTTTCATTATCTTTTACCTCTGCTTTGTAGTATTTTTTATCTCTTTCATCAACAACTGTATTATTTTTACTCCAATAAACCATCAAACCAACTATAGTTAAAGCAGCAATAACAAAAATAACTACTGCCAGTATAAGTTCAGCGGTTTCATTCATTTTTTATCCTCTCAAAATTGATATTTTCATATTTTACATAATTATTATCAAATCTTTCAAATAGTAATAATAGCATTTTAAATATCAGCTCTTTTCATTATCTTTTTTATAGTATCTTTTATCTCTTTCATCGATAACTAGGTTTTTTCTATGCCCATATATCATTAAAGCAACTACACCTAAAGTAATAAGAGTAATGGCAACGGTACCTATTAGAAGTTCAGTAGTCTCATTAGGTTGATTCATATTTATTTTCCTCTATATAACTGTTTTTATATTTTACATAATTATCAGCTGATTTTTCTAGCCATAATATCTCTTCTTCTGTAAGTTTTCTTACAAATTTTGCTGGAATACCAGCCCAAAGTGAGTAAGGTTCTATTATCTTACCTGGTGTAACTACTGCACCAGCAGCTATTATAGAATACTTTCCGACAATGACACCATCCATAACGGTAGAAGACATTCCAATTAAACAGTTATCTTCTATTGTACAAGCATGTAACATTACTTTATGTCCTACTGTAACATTATTTCCAATGACTGTTGGGTATCTTTTATGATCAACATGGATAATAGTTCCATCTTGTATATTTGTTCTTTCCCCTATTCTTATATAGTTTACATCTCCTCTAATTACTACGTTATACCATATACTACTATCTTTTTTTATTTCTACATCACCAATAATAACTGCATTTTCAGCAATAAAAACAGAAGGATCTATCTTAGGATATATTCCTTTATATGGTTTAATTAATGCCATTTTTCTTCCTCCATCTTTTCAAAAATCTAACGCCTATTATAAAGTATAACCCGGTAAAAAATACCATAATAATTATTACTGGGATGAGTTTTAAATATTCCACTACTCTCCTCTATATGTAGCTTTTCCAGTAGCTGTTTCCCATAATGTAATTTGAACAACCTTTATATCTTCATCAAGTTTTGCTTCTTTTAACTTTTCTACTAAATAGTCATAAAAGTATTTAGCTAAAGCTTCTGCTGTAGGACAGAAATCTACTTCCGTTAGTTTTAAAGAAGCAAAATGCTCTTTAAAAATTGGATACAATGGATCATTTTTGTCTATTATAAAAGAATGGTCAAAAACATCATCTACCAAATGTTTCAAAGCATTTTTAATATGATAAAAATCTACAACCACGTCTTGTTCATTTAAAGTATCTGAGCCTACAGTTATTTCTAAAATATAACTATGGCCATGTAAATTTCTACATTTATTATCTATACATACACTACCAGATAAAACAGCTGTTTTACCTTCTGCTAAATTTTGTTTCCAAACTCTATGACCTGCTTCAAATCTAAATATTTTTGTTATTTCAAATCTCATTGTCTTTACCTCTACTTTTTAAATAACTTTGTAATATTTTTGCAGCGTTAGGATCTGTTTTTGCTTTTTCAGTTAATGAAATGATAATATCCACATCTTCTGTTTCTTTATTTTGAAGTTTTTTAACATTTTCCATAACTTCTTTCATACTTTTACCTGTATTTTCTTTATACTTATAAAGTAATACCATAAAAATAATGAAAATAATAAAAATTATAAGTTGTATTAAATTCTGTATTAAAAATGAATGTTTGATATCGTCATTTAATTGTGATAGTTGTTTTTTTAAACCCTCTTGGTTTTGTTTTATTGTTTCCAGTTCTGTTAACAAGTATCCCAATAACTCTTTATCTGCTTGTGGCAGATTTTTATTACCTACTATAGTGTTTATTTTATCTTCAAGTTGTTTTTGTTTTAAATAAAGGTTATTTATATCTTTATTGATTTTTTGAATCTGCTCTTCTTTTACACCTTTGTACTCTATAACTTTTGGTTCTATTACTGTTTCACCATAAGAATTGAAAAATATAAAAAGTAAGACAATTAAAATTCTAAAACTCAATTTCCCTACTCTCAAAAACAGGCCCTTCATAACAAACTCTAACATAACTATCTTTACTAACATCTTTTACAACACAACCGACACATATACCTATACCACAAGCCATTTTACTCTCAAGAGATAAATAGCATAATCTATCTTCTTCCTTTGCTATCTTAGAGACAGCTTTCATCATACCTTTTGGACCACATACTATTAAAGGTGCATCAGGATTTTCTTTTATTATCTGTTTTAAATCTTGTGTTACTAATCCCTTTTTACCGAAACTGCCATCTTCTGTATAGTATAATGCATCTATACCATTTTCTTTGTTCCAGTCTATCATTGATAAATCTTCTTTTTTCCTTGCACCGTATATAGCAATAAATCTTTTCCCTTCTTGTTTTAATTTTTTCATAAAAAGTGTTAAACCTGCGTATCCTATTCCACCACCAACGATAATATAGTTATCAAAATTCTCTGGGAAGAGATTGTTTCCTAAAGGACCTATTACATCTATATATTCACCAGGTTTCCTTGTTGTTAAAAATTGGGTACCTTTTCCATAAACATCATAATAGATAACTATTTTATCTTCTTCTATATCAGCAATGGCAAAAGCTCTTCTAAGTAATGGGTCATAGTAGTTTTCAAAGGTAGGTTTTACCATCACAAAATGTGCTGGTTTTGTTTCCTTGGCTATTTCCGGAGCTTGTAGTATGAGAATATTTGTTCTTCCAGAAATAAATCTATTTTCTAATACCTTTGCATTTAGCTCATATATCAAGCTTCAACTCCCAAAAATTTTAAAATCTGTTGAACATGTCCTTTTGCTTTTACATTTTTCCAAGCTTTTTTTATTGTTCCATCAGGAGATATTATAAATGTAGATCTTATTACACCTTCTGTTTTTTTGCCGTACATTACTTTCTCACCATAAGCACCATAAGATTTCACAACTGATTTATCTCTATCAGAAAGAAGTATGAAGTTTAAATTGTATTTTTCTTTAAATTTTTTATGACTTTCTATACTATCAGGACTTACACCTACAACAATAGCATAGTTATTTAAAATATTTAAATTATCTCTAAAATCACAAGCTTCAGTAGTACAACCTGGTGTATCATCTTTAGGATAAAAGTACAATATAATATCTTTACCTTTGTTTAAATAATCTTTTAGACAAAAGTTTATTTCATTACCATTTTCATCTATTCCTGGTAAACAAAAATCTATAGCTTTTTCCATTGTTTTCCTCCTATTTATATCTTCTTAAAAGTTCTTCTTCTATTTCTGAAAGTTTAACACCACTGTTTACTATTGCAACTATCAAATGAAATAATAAATCTGAAACTTCATAAACAATAGCATCTTTATCGTTATTTTTTAAAGCTATTACACTTTCTATAGCTTCTTCACCTACTTTTTGTATTATTCTATCGCTACCTTTTTTAAATAGATCTGCTACATACGATTTTTCTGGTAAGGTAGATTTTCTCTCTAAAACTTTTTCGTATAGTTTATGCAGTATTTCAAAAGGTAATGGTTTTGTATCTTTTTCAAAGTTTATATTTCTATAAAAACAGCTTTCTTCTCCTGTATGACAAGCAGGGCCTTCTTCTACAACAAAGTAGATAACACTATCTTCATCACAATCAACTTTTATATCAATTACTTTTTGATAATTTCCTGATGTTTCTCCTTTTTTCCAGAGAGATTTTCTTGATCGAGAGTAATATACAGCATAACCTGTTTTAATTGTTTCTTCTATAGCTTCTTTATTTGCATATGCTTGCATCAAGATTTTTCCAGTATAGTAGTTTTGTGCTATAACAGGTATTAATCCTTCTTCGTTAAATTTTAGTAAATCTAAATTCAAAAATAACACCCCAATTTAATTTTAAATGCTATGATATTATAGCATTTTTAAGGGATATGTTTATATTATTTTGAAAATCTAAAGAGGTAACTGTTATGAGAAACTACCCAATGTTAGAAAAAATTAAGAATTATAAAGATTTAAAAAATTTATCAAAAGATGAGATAAAATATCTATGTGAAGATATTAGAAACTACATAATAGATGTTACATCTATAAATGGTGGGCATATTGGACCTTCATTGGGAACTGTTGAACTTACTATTGCACTTTTAATAGCTTTTGACCCAGAAAAAGATAAGATTGTTTGGGATGTAGGACATCAAACGTACACTTATAAAATCTTAACAGATAGAAAAGAGCAATTTAGAACCCTTAGACAGTATAAAGGCATAGCAGGTTTTCCTAAAATTAAAGAAAATAAATATGATCATTTTGGAACAGGCCATAGTAGTACATCTATATCTGCAGCGTTGGGATTTAGAGTAGGTAAAGATTTAAAAGGTGATGATAGTTTTACCATAGCTGTTATAGGTGATGGTGCTATGACAGCTGGAGAAGCTTTTGAAGGTTTAAACAATGCAGGTTGGTTAGATCCATCAAAATTTATTGTTATACTTAACGACAATCAGATGTCTATATCACCAAATGTAGGTGCAATATATACATACTTTAATAAAATAATTACCAAACAAGTTTTTCAAAAATCAAGACAGAAATTGAAAGATGCTATCAATAAAATCTTTGGACAACAAGGAGTAAAAATATTTAGAAAGATTGAAGAGTATACAAAAGGTCTATTTGCTCCTGGTATTATATTTGAAGAGTTAGGTTTTACTTATGTAGGTCCAATAGATGGTCATAATCTATTTGATTTAGAGCAGACATTGGAAAATATTAAACAGATGAGAGGACCTATACTATTACATGTTATAACTCAAAAAGGTAAAGGCTATAAATATGCAGAAGATAATCCAGTAGTATTTCATGGTGTATCACCTTTTGATAAAATTTCAGGTATTTTTAACAAACCATCAAATACACCTTCTTACAGTAAAGTTTTTGGTGATGCATTGGTAGAACTTGCAGAAAAAGATGAAAAAATCCTAGCAATAACACCAGCAATGAAAGAAGGTTCAGGACTTGTAAAATTTGCAGAAAAATTTCCAAATAGATTTTTTGATGTAGGTATAGCAGAACAGCATGCAGCTACTTTTGCAGCTGGATTATCTTTAGAAGGCTTTAAACCAGTTGCAGCATACTATTCAACATTTTTACAAAGAGCTTTTGACCAAGTTATTCATGATATTGCTCTTCAAGAATTACCTGTTTTATTTGCTATAGATAGAGGAGGTCTCGTTGGTGATGATGGACCTACTCACCATGGTGTTTTTGATATAGCATTTTTAAGACCAATTCCAAATATTGTTATTGCTTCACCAAAAGATGAACAAGAATTAAGAGATTTACTATTTACTGGAATAAACAGCGGAAAACCTTTTGCTTTAAGATATCCAAGAGGAAATGGTTATGGATTAAAATTAGAAGGTTTTAAAGAAATTCCTATAGGAAGTTGGGAAGTTTTAGATGAAGGTAGAGATGTAGCAATTTTAGCAGTAGGAAAGTATGTTTATAGAAGTTTAGAGATTAAAAAACAGCTTAAAGTTAAAGGTATTAATTTAACAGTTGTAAATGCGAGATTTATAAAACCTATGGATAAAGATTTGTTAGATAAAATACTTAAATCTCACGAATATATCATAACTGTTGAAGATGGTGTTTTAAATGGTGGTTTTGGTTCATCTGTAGCTGAATATATTCTTGATAATGGTTATGAAAACAAACTTTTAAGATTTGGTATACCAGATAAATTTGTTGAACATGGAAAGGTTGAGTTGTTGGAGAAAGATTTAGGATTAGATAATGAAAATATCATCAATAAAATAGCATTTTTTGTCTTAGGTAAAAATATGAAACTTAACACTGCTTGATGTTTTTGTTTACTTTAAAAATAATAATAAAACTAAAAAACTTTAAAAATACAAAATAAAAAACTTTTACTTATTGGAGGAATAGGGAAAAGATGGATAAAAAACGAGCAGAGGAAATTATAACAGAAACATTTGAAAATGAATTTAATAAAGACAGATTTACTGAATTTCTAAAAAACCTATTAAAATCATTTGAAGAGAAAACATTTGTTTATGAAGGTAAATATATTCCTGATGCATTTAAACCATACATAAGTTCGTTAGAAAGAATTGGCAAATATGTTTATGATGATAAAGAAATTGATTTACTAATTGTTAAGCTAAAAAAAGAAGAATCCCTTGAACGAGCAAGATCAATTCAAAGAAACTTCATTGCATGGTATCTAAAAGGAAGTAGAGGTGGAAAGCTTAAAGATGCAGCATTAGTAGCTTTTGTTTCTCCTAATAGTGAAGATTGGAGATTTTCTCTTATTAAGATGGATTATCGTTTTGAAGAAACACCATCTGGAAAAGTTAAAGTAAAAGAAGAGTTTACACCTGCAAAGAGATGGTCATTCCTTGTTGGAAAAAATGAAAAAAGCCATACTGCAAAAAGTAGATTTCAACCAATACTTGAAAAAGATGACCATAAACCTACCCTTGAAGATTTAGAAGATGCATTTAATGTGGAAGTTGTAACAAAGGAATTTTTTGAAAAGTATAGAGATCTTTTTGTAAAAACCAAGTTAGAACTTGATAAGATCTTAGAAAAAGAACCAAAGGTAAAAGAAGAGTTTGAAAGTAAAAATATTAACACAGTAGATTTTGCAAAAAAACTTTTAGGTCAGATTGTATTTTTATATTTCCTTCAAAAGAAAGGGTGGTTTGGTGTTGAAAAAGGAAAACCATGGGGAACTGGGAAGAAAGATTTTATTAGAAGATTGTTTAATAAAGAATATGGTGATTATGATAATTTCTTTAATGATATCCTTGAACCGCTTTTTTATGAAGCATTAAGAACTGATAGAAGTACAGATGATCATTATTACAGTAGATTTAATTGTAAAATCCCATTTCTAAATGGTGGTTTATTTGATCCAATAAATAATTATGATTGGGTAAATATTGATATTCTACTTCCTAATGAACTTTTTTCAAATACCAATAAAACAAAGGAAGGAGATATTGGAGATGGAATATTAGATATTTTTGATAGATATAACTTTACTGTAAATGAAGAAGAACCATTAGAAAAAGAGGTTGCTTTAGATCCAGAACTCCTTGGAAGAATATATGAGAAATTAAATGCTATTAGATCAGATAACTTTGAAGAATATGTAAAGGTTTTAAAATCTGGAAAAAAAGGAGAGGAAACAAAGTTTAATAAAGAGTATGGTGTTTATTATACACCAAGGGAAATAGTTCATTATATGTGTCAGCAAAGTTTAATTTATTATCTTGAAAATGAACTTAGTTTAAAGCTTCCTAATAAACCTGATAATCTTAGAGATGAGATTGAAAAGTTTGTAAAAATGGCAGATTCTATCCAAGAAATAGAGCAAACAGCCATTGAAAAACAAGACTTAATTGAAAAAGGGCAAATAAAATCTACAAAATATGAAAGTCAGATACCACAAGTTATAAGAGATAATGCTGAGCTTATTGATGGTCTACTAGCTGATATAAAAGTTTGTGATCCTGCAGTTGGTTCAGGTGCATTTCCAATAGGTATGTTGCATGAGATTGTAAAGTTAAGGCAATTGCTTTCTATATATACTGGAAAAGAGAATAATACCTATGATCTAAAAAGGCATTGTATTGAAGACTCTCTTTATGGTGTTGATATAGATCCTGGAGCAGTTGAGATATGTAAATTGAGATTTTGGCTTTCATTGGTTGTAGATGAGGAGGATTTTAATAATATAAGGCCACTTCCAAATTTGGATTATAAGATAGTGCCAGGAAATTCTCTTTTAAATTATCCTTATGAGCCACAAAGTTTAGGAATTATAGAAAAATTAAAAAAAGAATACTTTAATGAAACTAATCCAAAAAGAAAATTAGAACTAAGAAATACGATTGATAAATTTATTAATGAATTATTTGATAGATCTAAGAAAAATTTAAATTACGAAGTTAGATTTGATTTTAAAGTAATTTTCTCAGAAGTGTTTCATGAAGAAAATGGTAAAAAGGGTTTTGACATAGTAATAGGAAATCCACCTTATATTTCAACTAAAGGAGTAGATGAAAACTTTAAAAAACCATTATGGTTTTGCAGACGATACTTACAATCATTTCTATTTTAAAGGAATTGAGATATTAAAAGAAAGAGGAATTCTTACATATATAAGCTCCAAAACATTTTGGACTATTCAGACAAAGAAAAATCTTAGACAACTCATTCTTAGAAACAAATTATTACAGCTTTTTGATACAGGCAATCCATTTGAATCTGCCATGGTTGACACATGCGTAATACTAATTCAAAAAACCACTACTCAGCAGTATGAAGATTATGATTTTATTTATCTTGATGGAAAAGAAAGTTTAAACAATCCAAAAAGGGAAAAAGTCAGTATAAAAGTATATAAAAATGCACCTAATCAGGTATTTTTCCCTATTACTGAATACAATCTGAAAATTTTTCAACGATATGGGCAAAAAGTGAACGAACTACTAAATACATGGTGGGATAAAATCTCAACGAGTAAAAACATTGAGAAATGTAAGCGAGAGCTAGAATATTATAGAAAAAGTTTAAAACCAGGTGATATTACATTGCTCGGTTTAATAACAGAGGGTGGGCAAGGGCTTGCAACAGCAAACAATGGTAAATTCATAGGTGTACTTGAAGGTACTAAATGGGCAGACAAGGTACGCAAGGAAAGGCCTGAAAAACTACTCTTAGCAACAGCTTTCTGTAAAAAAGAAGGTATAAGGACAAAAGCTGATGCAGAAGCGTTTTTAAAAAACATGAGTGAAAATGAAATAAGAGAGCTTTTTGATAGTTTAAAAGAAAAGTATGGACGTGATATATTTGGTCAGGGATGGCTTTATAGAATTGTAAACCAGGATGAAATTGCTGATGTAGATAGTTTAACTGAAGATGAAAAACTCAATGGAATTA
>CAZYKX010000028.1:0-16820 GCA_964648745.1 uncultured Aquificales bacterium | reverse complement strand
GATATAAAAAATTTACCGAGCTTAGAAAGTTTGCTCAGTAAAAATAATATAGCAAATAGGTTACCTGAATTAAAGGCAATATTTATAGACAGTTTTACAAAATTTGCTATATTAGACGATGTAACCGTTAAAGAGAAAGATACATACAAGAATTTTAAAGTAATAAAAATAGAACAAGATAAAATTTTACTAGAAGATATAAATCAAGGAGAGAGAGTATGGTTAAATTTATTCAAATAATAATATATATATGTATTATAGCTACTTATACTTTCGCTGAAGATAGTATTTCAAACATTATTTCAAATACTCCAGATGAAGATTTTATAAAAATATCCTTTGTAGAAAAAAATAAAGAAGATAAAAAAAACATTGGAATTAAAATAGTAAGTTTCAGTGGTAATAATGTTCCTTTAAAAATGGTTTTATACTCAATCTTTAATAATACAAAATACAATGTAATATTTTCACCTGATGTAGATAGTAATACTCCCATAACATTAAATATAAAAGATACACCATTAGGTACTGCTTTAGAAACAATCATGGAGATAGCTAACTTATCATATGAAATGAAGGACAATATTATAATCATAAAAGATACAGAAAAAAGGATATATAAATTACCTTATGTCAAAACAATATCCTCTTATAAATCTTCTTTAGGAGGTAGTACAACAGGTGGGAACCCCAGTGGAGGTGGTGGAAGAACTAGTATTGGTGGAAGTTCAACAATATCTGGAGATTTTCAAGTAAAGTATAAAGTAGATGAGGGTACAAACGATATTTTCAAGCAAATAGAAGATGATATATCAAATTTACTTTCTGATAAAGGTAAGTTCGTTTTAAATAGATTAACAGGTATACTTGTAGTTGAAGACAAAAAAGATAGATTAAAACTTGTAGAAGAGTATTTAAATAAAGTAAAAAAAGAGTTAGATAAACAAGTACTAATAGAAGCTAAAATAGTTGAAGTTTCGCTTAATGAAAATTTCCAATATGGAATAGATTGGAATATTTTATTGCGTAACATAGATAAAGGAAGAATAATATTAAATCAAACTTTAGCTCTAGGTTCTTCAGCTGCTTCACTTACTGTAGTAGGTAGTGATATTCAGTCTCTTATAAACATACTAGGTCAAACAGGTGATATAAAAACTCTATCTAACCCAAGAATATTAGTTTTAAATAATCAATCTGCACTTATTACTTCTGGTAATGTTGTACCTTATTGGATAAAACAAGTAAATATTGTTGGAGGTACAGTAAATGCTCAACCTTATTCGACGGTTACTTATAATCAAACTAATGTATTAGATGGAATAGCCTTAGGAGTAATACCGCATATTGAAGATAATGGGGATATAATACTAAATATTGTTCCCATCTCTACAACCATTATTGGAGAAAAACAAATTACTGATAATAATACAGTTGTAGGAATAGCTCCAATACTAGCTATAAAAGAAAGTGGTACTATCGTTAGAGCTAAAAGTGGTGATGTTGTTATAATAGGGGGACTTATAGATAAAGCAAAACAGGAAGATGAAGTAAAAATTCCAGGTTTAGGAGATATTCCAATATTAGGATATCTTTTTAAGCAAAAGCGAAAATCTGTAACTAAGAAAGAACTAATAATATTTATGAAAGTTACAAAAGTTGATGGTGGATTAATGTGAAAAATTTACCAATAGGTGAGTTACTAAAAAAATATGGCTTTATTAATGATCAACATATACAAGTCGCACTAAAAATAAAGAAAGTTTTACCAAATAAACTTATAGGTGAAATTTTAAGAGATTTATCTTTTATATCTACATCAGATATAGCTTTTGCTTTAGCAAAACAAAGTGGTAAAGAGTACATAGAAGTCAATGATATTATCCCTGAGAAAGAAGCTTTAAATTTAATACCTAAAGATGTCGCTTATCAATTTAGGATTCTTCCTTTTAAAGTAGATGAGAAAAATGTTTATATTTGTGTAGCTGATCCTTACAACCTTGTAGCTATAGATTTAATAAAAAAAAGAAGTGGAAAAAACGTTGTAGTATATGTAGGAGATGAAAATTTAATCTTAAAAGTAATTCAAATTTATTATTCTTTGCTTGAATATCCACTTGATAAACAGTTTGAAGATTTATTAAAACGAGCAACGAATGAAGGAATAGCAAATGTATCATCTATATTAGTAGAATTTATAATAAATAGTGGAATTATAAATAGAGCTTCAGATATACATATAACTCCAGAAAACAGTACAACAAATGTTTTTTATAGAATAGATGGTGTAATGTACCATTTTTATGCACTACCATACAGTTTTCATCCTTATATTGTATCAAGAATAAAAATATTATCAAATTTAGATATAGCAGAGCAGAGATTACCACAAGACGGTAGTTTTAGTCATACATTCTCAAATGAAAATTACGATTTAAGAGTTTCTACTGTACCTACAAGTTTTGGTGAGAATCTTGTTATGAGAATTTTATCAAAAAATGTTTCAATTTTTAATCTTGAAACTCTTGGCTTTGAAGATTTTCAAATAAAAGAGATAAATGAGCAATTAAATAAATCTTTTGGAATGATATTACTTACTGGTCCAACAGGTTCAGGTAAGACAACTACTCTTTACTCAGCATTAAGAAAAATAAATGTACTAAATAGAAATGTTATAACAGTAGAGGATCCTATAGAATATAAATTTCCATTTATAAAACAAACTCAAGTTAATGATAGAGCTGGATATACATTTAGTAGTGCCATTAGAGCATTTTTAAGACAAGATCCAGATGTTATATTGATCGGTGAAATGAGAGATTTAGAAACAATAGAAACAGCGATAAGGGCTTCCATGACAGGACATTTAGTTTTAAGTACATTACATACTAATGATGCAATAAGTACAATTCCAAGACTTTTAGATATGGGTGTAAAACCATTTTTAATTTCATCTTCTCTAAATGTTATCATATCTCAAAGATTAATAAGAAAAGTTTGTCATGGATGTAAGCAAAAATTAGAAGTAGATATAAATTACCTTGCTAATGTTCTGAATATAGATCTAGATACTATAAAGAATTATGTAAATGATAATAAAGTGCAAATAGTAAAAGGTATAGGATGTAGTAGTTGCAATGGCACAGGCTATTTAGGTAGATCGGTAGTGGCAGAAGTTTTTACGGTAGATGAAAAAATAGCTGAAGCTATAAATGAGAATAAAGGATTAATAACTATTAAAAATTTAGCTAAGAAAAAAGGTATTAAAACCATAAAAGAGGTGGGATTATTAAAAGTATTAAAAAATGAAACAACACCCGAAGAAATAAACAGAGTTTTAGGATAATGGCTACTTATATAATAAAAGCTTTAAAAACAGATGGGACAATTATAAAAAAAGTTGTTGATTTGGAAAGAGAAGAAGAAATTTCATCTTTACTAGCATCAGAAGGTCTCATACTTTTAAACTATAAAAAAGCATCTCCTCTATTAAATATTTTTAAAATTTTTAGAAGAAAAAAAGTAAAGCCTGTTTTTATTATAGAGTTTTTAGAAAACCTACATTTAATCATAAAATCAGGTGTGCCTTTAAGTACAGGGATAAGAGATTTAGCAGAAGATATAGAAAACAAAACTCTTAAACAGATTTTAATAGATATATACAATCGTATAAATTCAGGTGAAAGTTTATCCAAGTCATTCTCCAATCATAGAAATATCTTTTCAAATGTTATAATCACATTAATTAAAGTTGGTGAAGAAACAGGTAACTTAGAAAAGGTTATAAAAGATTCTGCTAATTATTTAAAAAAAATAGAAGACTTAAAAGCAAAAACAAAACAAGCTCTTATTTATCCAGCATTTACATTTTTTGCAATTTTTGGAGCTATGATCTTTTGGATGGTTTATGTCCTGCCAAAAATGATTGAAGCGTTTCAGAACTTCAATATTGAATTACCAATAACAACCAAAATTTTAATAGTAATGTCTAACTTTACAAAAAGTTTTATACTTTACTTTATCTTTCTATTAGTATTTTCATTTATATTACTAAAAATAATAAGAAAAACCAACAGAAAAGTAAAATACATTACAGATAAAATCTTATTAAGATTACCTATCTTGGGTATTGTTATTACTTATTTCAACTATGCTTTTATATCTGAATATCTCAGACTTATGATAAGTTCAGGAGTTAGTATATCTAGAGCTTTAGAAATATTAGGAGAGTCATTAAGTAATGAAGTTTTTAAAGATGCAATCATAAAATCAAAAGAAAACTTAGCATCTGGAGAAGGAATATCTGAATCTTTTAAAAAACAAAAATTATTTTCATCAATGATAATAAGAATGTTAGAGATTGGAGAAAAAACCGGAAGACTTGAAGAACAACTTGAGTATATATCAAACTATTACTATGACAAAGTTGATTATATATCTCAAAATATAGCAAAGATTATAGAACCTTTACTAATATCAATTTTAGGAATATTTATGCTGATCATTATTTTAGGATTAATAGGACCTATATATAGTTTAATATCTACTGTTAATAAAACATAGTTTTATTGAAATTTTATAATTTTAACATTAGTATTATAAAATTATAAGCTAAGAAATGGGAGGAACCATGAGGTATAGAAAAGGTTTTTCTTTGCTTGAGGTCGCAATTATACTTGTTATAATAGGTATTCTTTTATCTGGAGGATTAACTCTTTTTAATGTTCTTATAAAGAAATCTCAACATCAAAAACTTGAAGAAAAAGTCAATGCTGTATATGAAGCTATTATTGGATATATTGCTGCAAATAAAAAATTTCCAACATTGTCCGATATTGGTATAGATACAAAGGATTATGGTAACATAGATTTAGTATATAAATCTGCCTCAACTACAGATATATGTAATAATCAAGTAAGTGGTTTACTAACTGTAACAGACAATAGAAATTCTACTAGTAGTAATAAAGTGGCATTTATTGTGTTTTCAAGGGGAGATAATAAATGTAACCAAACGGGTAATCAAAGCGGTACAAGTTTTACAATTGAAAGTCCCCAAAATAATGTATCTTGCTTAGACAATACACCAGGAGTTTCTTTACCTTACGATGATATTGTTAAATATATCACAATAGATGATTTAAGAAATGCAGTATGTGGTAGTTTTACCATTACAACAGATTCTCTACCTCAAGGGGTAATGTATCAAAATTACAGTGCCACCATAGGAGCAACAAATGGAGTTACACCTATAACATTCTCTATCCAATCTGGTAGCTTACCACCAGGATTAACAATGGATTCTTCTGGTAACATTTCTGGAATACCAACGAAAGACGGTACTTTCAACTTTACTGTGAAAGCAACAGATAGCATTAATAATACAGCTACTAAAACATTATCAATCACTATTCAATCAAACAAACCAAAAATAACAACTGAATATCTACCTTATGGACAGGTTAACCAACCATATTGTGCAGCTATCACTGTTAGTGGTGGACAACCACCATACAGTTATACATCTTCATCTCTTCCAGCAGGATTAAATTTCTATCAAAGCTCGTGTCCAGGTAATTGTAATCCTAATGGTCCGTGTATATATGGAACACCTACTGTAAGTGGTGGATTTCCAGTAACTTTAACTGTTACGGATAATAATCAATATAGTGATTCTAAGACATTAACATTAACAATAAATCCTGTAATTTCCAGTGGCAGTAGTGGTGGCGGTAGTGGTGGTGGAGGCGGTACGGTACCAGCAACGTGTACTCTTACTGTAACTAACAATCCACTACCAAATAACACAAGACCAAATTTACAAATAACTATCACAAATGGACCTACAAACGTTTCATTTAATCCTTCTACAGGAACTTGTGGTCCAATTTCAAATGCAAATGGAACACTTTCTTGTCAACCTGCTCCTATAACGTTAAATACTACATACACAGCATCATTAAGCAGTGGTAATAATTGTTCTGCAAAAGCATGTGTTATAAAATATGCTGGATATAGAGTTTATAATGCAACAGGTTCCAGAAGAGATTTTAAAAGGCCTGATGGTACCTGTGTCCGTATTAATAATGGGTCGGAAATTACCACACCAGGTAACAATTTAACATCATCAAGTGGTCCTGTTATTATGTATTCCTCAAGTAACAGATCATGTACTGGTGAGTTAGGAAGGGTAGACTATTCATGGGCAGTATGTACTGATGATAATGGAAATGGTCTTATAAACTTTAATGCAGATGGAACTACTTCAGATAGGTAAAAATTAGTTTTTATACTTTTCTTTCTCTATGGGGAGACTTTCATCGTTTCCCCACTCATACCAACTTCCAGTATAAATTTTTAAATTTTTTGCTCCTAAATAGTGTAAAGGTATAAAAACAAAGGAAGATCTGTTCCCTATTGTACAGTAAAGAATTATCTTTTTACTTAAATCTAAATTAAGTTTTTTTATATCTTCTGATAGTTTTTCATAAGGTTTATATAAAGATTCTTTACCTTCAAACCATCTCCAGTATACAAACTTTGCGCCTGGGATATGTCCAGATCTTTTAATCTCATTCATCTCTTGTCTACCTGTAAACTCCAAGAATGTCCTTGTATCTATAAGTAAAGTGTTATCTTCTATACCTTTATTGTAGTTTTGTACATGTTTTAAAACTTCTTCTTTTGTCGCTACTACATCATATCTTGGTTTTGCTTTGTACTTTGTTGGTTTTACTTTATATTCTTCTCCTGATTCAACAGGTAAATTTTCATTTTTCCAATCTTTATCAAGAATAAATATTTTATCTTTGTTATGTCCCATAGAATAAAGTAAAAACCACATATAACTTGCTTTATTTGGGAGATTACTATTGTAATATATAATTATTCTACTATCGTTTGATATGCCTTTTTCTGAAAAAATTTTTTCCGCTGTTTTTGGACAAAGAGGAAGATAGTTACATTTTTGCTTTTCATTATTTTTTATAGCTATATCTTGAACGGCTAAAACATCTATATTTACAGAATTTTTTATATGGTAAGCTTTATAGTTTTCATAATCTTCTACGTTTATAAAAACTGTGTTTTTATCATTTAAATACTCTTTTATTTGTAAGGCTTTTATTATTGGAAAATTTTCTTGTGAAAAAGACAGATTAAATATAGCTAAGAAAAATAAAATAATGTATACCATTTGACACCTCAAAAAATCTTTAAAAAAAATTAAACCTTAAAGCTAAACATTTAAATGATCTAAGTCAGATTTAAAATTTTGATATGAAAAAGCAATAATATTAAAATTATTATCTAAAAAAATAAGGAGTTTAATTTATTAAAATGGAAAATCTTGAGTATTATATGAAAATAGCTTTAGATCTTGCAAAACAAAGAAAAGGCCTTACTCATCCTAATCCTACAGTAGGAGCTGTTATTGTTAAAGATAATCAGATTATAGGAAAAGGATATCATTATAAAGCTGGTTATTTACATGCTGAAAGGGAAGCTATAAAAGATGCTAAAGAAAAAGGTTATGATTTAAAAGGTTCTACAATGTTTATAACCTTAGAACCATGCTGTCATTATGGCAGAACACCACCATGTACCAATGCAATTATTGAAGAAGGTATATCAAAAGTAATTATCGGATGCTTAGATGAAAATCCTTTAGTAAAAGGGAAAGGAGTAGAAATATTAAGATCACATGGTATAGAAGTTATAACTGGTATGTTAGAAAAAGAGTGTAAAAAAATAAATGAAGACTTTTTTACTTATATTTTAAAGAAAAGACCTTTTGTTCATATAAAAATAGCTCAAACCTTAGACGGTAAAATTGCTACAAAAACTGGAGATTCTAAATGGATAACAAATGAAAAATCACGATATTTTGCTCATATGTTAAGAAACGAAGCAACAGCAGTATTAGTTGGTACAAATACAGCTTTAAAAGATAATCCATTCCTCACAGTAAGAAATATTTCCACAGAAAAACAACCTGTAAGAGTAGTTATAGACAGAGATTTAAAAATACCTATAAACTATAATGTTTTTAATTTTGATGCAAAAACAATAATAATAACATCTGAGACTGTCAGTCAAGAAAAATTAAAAATCTTTGAAGAAAAAGACAATATAGAAATAATAAAACTTTCAACATTTGAAAATAAGTTTAAAGTTGAAGATATTTTAAAAGCTTTGTATGAAAAGGAAATTGTTCATTTACTTGTAGAAGGTGGAAAAGATACCGTCACTGAATTTTTAAAAAATAGAGTTGTAGATAAAATATCATTATTTGTAGCTCCAAAAATTATTGGTGAAGATGGTTTATCTTCAATAGGCAGTTTAGGTATAGAGAAGATTGAGAAAAGTTTGAAACTGAGAGTAGAAGATTTTAAGATTTTTGATAATGATTTTTATTTTGAGTGTTACTTGCAAGAATAATTGAAAGTTTTATAGCTTCTATAAGTGAGGAAGGATCTGCAATATTTTTGCCTGCTATATCATAAGCTGTTCCATGATCTGGTGAAGTTCTTATAAATGGTAATCCTAATGTTATGTTTATAGCTTTTCTAAAGCATAGCATTTTTAATGGTATTAAGCCTTGATCATGATACATTGCAACGTATAAATCATAATTTTTATAGTTGTTAAAAGCTGTATCTGGCGATAAAGGTCCTATTACATCTACTCCTTCTTCTTTTAATTTATTTAATGCTGGTTTTATTATTTTTTCTTCTTCATCTCCTATATTTCCGCTGTCAGAAGCATGAGGATTTAATCCTAGTACAGCTATTTTTGGGTTTGAGATACTAAATTTTTCTTTAAGTTCTCTAACTAAAAGCTTTATCTTTCTTAAGATCTTTTCTTGAGTGATATTTTTTGGTACATCTTTAATTGGTATATGTGTTGTTATCAATGCAACTTTCATTTTTTTACACATTAAAACCATAGCATAGTCTTTTGTACTTGATATATCTGCTAAATAATCAGTATGTCCTGCATAAGGAAAACCACTTTCCATAATCCAATACTTTGAAATAGGAAGTGTAACTAAAGCATCTAATTTTTTATCTATTGTATCTTTTACTGCATTTTTTAAAAAAATAATAGATGCTTTTCCACTTTTTACTGATGGATTACCAGGTTTAAAATCTTCATTAGATAAATTTATAAGATAAATACCAGGTGTTTTTACATCATTAACATTAGAAATTTTTTCATACTTTATATTTATACCTGTTATATTTTTTGAATTATCTAATGTTTTTTCACTACCATATATAATATAAGAAATATTTTTTTTAGGAACTTTTTTTAATGCTTTTAAAAGTATTTCACCGTTTATACCTGTTGGATCTCCTAAAGATATACCTATTTTTACCAAACAACTACCTTGTTTGCTTTCTCTATTAACTTTAAAATTTCTTCATACTCTAAGAGCTTACTTTCTTGAATTTTAATATTTCTTGCAACTGCATCTTCTTTACAAGCGTACCAATTTGATGTGGAAGGTTGTCTGAGTACTCCATCTTGTAAAAGGATAAGAACATCCTTTTCTTCTATTAAATCAAGAATCGGAAAATCTGCAATTTTTTTTATAAGAAATACAGTATTTACCATGTTATAACAACCTCAGCAGCTTTTATGATATCAACTACTTCATCTTTATTTTTTATCTGTATCTTGACAGGTAAATCTTTTAGTTTATTTATCCCTCTTTCACTTAATGATTCCTTTTCTACAATAACTTTAGCATTTAACATACCCAGTGCTTCCAAAGATTTATCTGATGATGGCACCCCTATCATTTGAGGTTTCCAATCTGTAAGAGCAAAAACGCCATCTTTCACAAAGATAACACTTACGTTATGATCCATAGCCATACCAACAGCTTGTCTTAAAGCTTCAAATGTCTTCCACCCAAAAGGACTTGATTTTATTAATGTAACTACATTTTTTTTCACTTTATCACCTATCTAAGACAGATTTATTACTTTATCATTTTCTGAAATCAATTTAGATAACCCGTACATACTACTACTTTCTGCAAATGGAATATTTTCTATTTTTCTTTGGTTTGCATTGTGAGCACAGTAATAGATTTTAACACCTTCTTCTGATAATTTTTTAACTTCATCATGTAAAAGACAGTAAGTACCGTTAGCCATAAAGAATATAGATACTTTGTCATGTCTTTTTAAACTAGCTCTTGCAAATTTTAGCATTGTATTAAAATCAAAAGAGTATGGATTACTTGCCATTATAATCAGTAGTTTCATCTCACTTTCCTTACTATAACTTCCCAAAGATTATCGCCTATCTGATTTACAGATATAACATCTTGCCCTTCCATCTGCATACTTTTTGGTACATTTTCAACAGATGGTTTATAATCTAAGATAACTCGCAATACTTCTCCTTTTTCCATCTGTTCGATAATAAGCTTACTTTTTACAAAAGTAAATGGACAAACCTCTCCTCTCAAATCCAGTTCTCTGTTTATTTCCATTTTTTAACCTCAAAAATGTATTTCACAAGCTTGGTCATACTCTATAAGTTCTTTAATAGTTGGATTTTCACCACAAAGATTGCATTTTTTATCCTTTCTCAATTTAACAGTCCTAAATTCTGTAGTTAAAGCATCAAATACTAATAATTTACCAACAAGAGGTTCACCTATTCCAAGTATAAGTTTTAGCGCTTCATTTGCTTGCAATGTACCCATTATACCACCTACTACACCAAGTAAACCAGCTTCTTGACAGCTTGGTACAAGCCCTGGAGGTGGTGGTTCTGGAAATAAACATCTATAACATGGGCTAGATTCTTTATTTCTGTAATCAAAAGTTGTAAGTTGTCCTTCAAATCTAAGTATTGCTGCAGATACTAAAGGTTTTCCAAGCATATAACATGCATCGTTAACTAAAAATCTTGTTGGGAAGTTATCTGAACCATCTAAAACTATATCAAAATCTTTTATAATGTCTAAGATATTTGATTTATCTATCTTTTGATTGTATGCAATAACATTTACATCAGGGTTTAAAGATTCAACAGTCATTTTAGCAGATTCAACTTTTGGTATTCCTACCCTTGATGTGTTATGTAAAATTTGTCTCTGTAAATTTGAAAAATCAACTACATCAAAATCTACAATTCCAATAGTACCTACACCAGCAGCAGCTAAGTAATAAATTGAAGGAGAACCAAGTCCACCAGCACCTATAACTAAAACTTTTGATTCAAGGAGTTTCTTTTGGCCTATCCCACCAACTTCAGGTAAAATAATATGTCTACTGTATCTTTTAATCTGCTCCTCTGTAAATTGAAAACTCATATACTTCACCTCTTTAAGAGTATAAATTATGTTAAAATAATTTTAACATAATTACGGGGTAAATTTTATGATAAGCGCAGGTAATCTTAACACGTTTGGTTTAATTGATATATTTCAAGTCATCAAAGAGAATAACAAAGACTGTATCCTTGCAATAGAAAATAATGGAATTGTTTATGCAGTATACTTTTACCAAGGAAATCCAATCTACATCAGAAAAGTTAAAAGAAGTTTCTTTCTTTATATGGATATAGATTTTGAATCTGTTTTAAAAAAAGATAAAATATCAAAATCTGATTTATTTAAAATTTTAGCAACACACTTACCAAAGATTTTAAAGATAAAAGAAGGAAAATTTTCAATAACATCTGGTTTTATGAAATATCCCAGTGATATTCATCCAATTGTAGAAATAGAAAGACTTATTATCCTTTTATCAAGGAATTTAACATCTAAAGAAGTAGATAGAAAAATTACCGATTTAGAGATTATTTTTGAAAAAACAGAAAAAGTAAAGGATTTAGATAAATTTGGTTTAAACGAGAAAGAAATGGAAATTTTATACTTAGTTAATGGTAACAATAAAGTTCGCGATATTATAACAAAGGTACATTTTAATAGATTACTAAAAGAAAACAATATCATAGATTTATCAGATGAAGATATGATGGACAGATTATACAATGAAAGTGAACTTGATGTTAAAAGAGCTTTGTATGGATTTTTAGCAAGTGGATTAATTAGAAAGCAAAAAACTACCAAGAAACCAGAAGGTATTCTCGAAAAAATTTTAAGTTATTTGGAAACAAAGCCTTTAATAGATAGTATTAAAGAAAAAGTATAGAGGTGAGGCTATGACGTTAAATTATGCTGAAAGTATAGCAAATAGGGCAAAAAAAACTACAAGGATACTTTCATCACTAACAACAAAAGTAAAAAACGATGCATTACTACGAACTGCAGAGCTTTTAATAGAAAGAAAAGACGAAATCTTAAGAGAGAACAAAAAAGATTTAGAATTAGCTGAAAAAAAAGGTTATTCAAAAGCTTTACTTGATAGATTAGCTCTTGATGATAAAAGAATAAATCAGATGGTTCAAGTGTTAAAGGATGTTGCAGCATTACCGGATCCAGTAGGTGAAATAATAAACATGTGGACAAGACCAAATGGATTAAAAGTTGGTCAGATGAGAGTACCTCTTGGTGTTATTCTTATCATATATGAAGCAAGACCAAATGTAACAATAGAAGCAGCATCTTTATGTATGAAATCATCAAATGCTGTCATTTTAAAAGGTGGTAGCGAAACTATCAACTCTAATAGAATATTAGTTGATATAATAAAACAAGCTTGTAGAGAAACATGTTTCCCAGAAGATGCAGTGCAGTTTGTAGACACAACAGATAGAGAAATTGTAAATCAGCTTTTAAAACTTGAAGGACTTATTGATGTAGCTATCCCAAGAGGAGGAGAAAGTTTAATCAAAGCAGTTGCAGAAAACTCTAAAATACCAGTTATAAAACATTACAAAGGTGTATGTAACCTTTATATTGATGATGAAGCAGATATGGAAAAGGCTTTAAATATAGCATACAATGCAAAAGTTCAAAGACCATCTGTATGTAATGCAATAGAAAATCTTGTTGTTCATAAAGATATAGCAGATAAATTTTTACCAGAGATTGCATATTTCTATGGTAAAGCCGGCGTAGAAATGAGATGTGATGATTATAGTTACAATCTTTTAATAAACCATCCAAAAGCAAAAGATACAGAAATTGTAAAAGCAAAAGAGGAAGATTTTTATGAAGAGTTTTTAGATCTAATAATAGCTGTTAAAGTAGTTGAAAATATTGATGAAGCGATAGACTTTATAGAAAAATATGGCTCCCACCATTCCGATGCAATTGTAACAGAAAACTACACAAAAGGAATGAAATTTATACAGGAAGTAGATAGTGCAGCTGTGTATATAAACGCATCAACAAGGTTTACAGACGGAAATGAATTTGGACTTGGTGCAGAGATGGGAATATCTACAGATAAAATACATGCAAGAGGACCAATGGCACTAAAAGAACTTACAATACCAAAATTTATTGTATTTGGAAATGGTCAACTTAGAGAAAATGTTGGGATACCAAAAGATGAAAAAGTCCAGATAAATAAAGAAGCTTGTGAACTAAAATGAGAACAATTACAGAATTTTTTAAGGCAAAACAAGAAAAAAAGAAAATTACAGTAATATCTACCTATGATTATTGGACTGCTAAACTATGTGAAGAAGCTGGCATAGATGCTATATTAGTTGGAGATTCACTTTCTATGGTAATCCAAGGTAATGACTCTACTTTACCTGTTACCTTAGAAGAGATGCTATACCATACTAAAGCAGTGAAAAAAGGTGCTCCAAATACTTTTGTCATAACCGATATGCCATTTTTGACTTACCATACTTCATTAGAAGAAACAGTTAAAAATTGTGGAAGGGTTTTAAAAGAGTCTAAAGCTAATGCTGTGAAGCTTGAAGGTGGAGAGCAGATAGCAGATATTGTTTATAGATTAACATCTTTAGGAATACCTGTTATGGGACATTTAGGATTAACGCCACAGTATATAAATACAATCGGTGGTTATAAAGTTCAAGGTAAAACAGAAGAAAGCAAGGAAAAAATAAAAAAAGATGCTAAAATACTTCAAGAAGCAGGATGCTTCTCTATCGTTCTTGAAGCTGTTCCATCAGATTTAGCAAAAGAAATTTCTGAAAGCTTAAATATACCTACCATTGGTATAGGTGCTGGTAAGTATACAGATGGGCAAGTTTTAGTTTTTCATGATCTTATTGGTATATTTGAAAGAACACCTAAGTTTGTAAAAAGATACTTAGAAGCCGGAAAACTTATAAAAGATGCTTTATCTGTATTTAACAATGAGGTAAAAGATGGACGGTTCCCATCAGACGAATATCAATATTAGCAACTCTCTAAACGATGCTATAGATGTTATTAAAAACAATGGTTTAGTAGTTGCTAAAACAGATACAATTTACGGAATCCTTGGAAACGCCTTAAGTAAAGAAGTTGTTGAAAAAATATATCAAATAAAAGGAAGAGAAGAAGATAAACCATTTATCATTCTAATTCCATCAAGTAAAATGTTAAGATTATTCAACGTTAAAGAAAATGAGACTGCAGAAAGGTTACTAAATTTAAAAGGTATAACAGTTATCTTTGACATAGAAGATCAAGAAGGTAAATGGCATTATTTACATAGAGGAAAAAAAAGTCTAGGCTTTAGAATACCTGATGATATCGTATTTCTAAAATTTTTAGAAGCGTTGAATTTACCAATTGTTGCTCCAAGTGCTAATCCATCTGGGCTACAACCTGCAGAAGATATAAGTAAAGCTATTGAATATTTTAAAGATAAAATAAATTTATATGTGGACAGTGGTAATATTGTTGAAAATATACCATCTACAGTTGTAAAGGTAGAAAATGGAAAAATTAAGATATTAAGAAAAGGAACAAAAGGAGTATTTTAATGGAAATAAAAACACATAAAAGTATTGATGAAACACTTTCTGGTAAAGTTGTTGAGCTGAAAGAAGGAGAATCTGCAACTGTAGTACTTCAAGCAAACGATAAAATGATAGCAGATAAAAAAGGACTTGTTCATGGTGGTTTTATATTTTCAGCAGCAGATTACTGCGCAATGGTTACAGTAAACCATCCAAATGTAGTTTTGGCATCTGCTGAAGTTAAATTTTTAAAACCTTTCAAAATATACGATATTGGTGTTTTCAAAAGTAAAGTCCTAGATACAAAAGGAAAATGGACTACTGTACTTGTTGAAGGTTTTAAAGGAGAAGAAAAATTTTTTGAAGGAACTTTTAAATGTTATACACCTAATAAGCATGTTTTAGAAAAATGACCTATTTCAGTTTAAAAATGAGAGCATCTGAGGAAGATAAACATGTTTCAGGTGGAGAAAGAATCGTAGAAAAAGAAAATTTAGAAGAAGTGATTTTAGAACTTTTAAATAGACCTTCAAGTTATGATTTTTTAAATATAAAAGTTCAAAAACTAAAAGAAATTGACTATATAGAAAAAAGTTTAGATATAAAAAGTTATACATTTGACAATTATTTGGAAGCTAACAATTTTGCTATTTCTTTACTTGAAAATGCTGGAATACCAAGAAAAATTTCTGAAAATTATATATGGTTATTGCATACTGGAGCTGGTGAACTTGGAAACAACATGAGAGGAGCAATGATAGTTAACCTCAATGGTGAAAGGTTAGAATTAGATAAATCAAGGGGCGTAAGAACTACAAACGTTGATTTTTTAAACAGAAAAAATATAGAAAAAATTTTATTAGAAAAAGGATTTTCTTTAAGAACATTAGATGCTTTAGCTTTAGCTACAAAAAATTTAAACCATCCAGATATAATAGCAGAATATTGTATATCTGATCAGCAAGATTACACTACAGGTTACGTAGCTATTAAAGGTTTATACAATAGAATTTCTCCATTAAAAAAATTAAATAACCCAAAAGGTGGTAGAATATACTTTGTAAGAAATAATACAGATATAGATAAACTTTATAACTACTTACAAAATAAAAGTTTTCTAATAAAGGA
The DNA here is from genome assembly GCA_964648745.1 of uncultured Aquificales bacterium. Lineage (GTDB taxonomy): Bacteria > Aquificota > Aquificia > Aquificales > Hydrogenothermaceae > Sulfurihydrogenibium. The sequence continues at coordinate 836 of CAZYKX010000028.1, read as the reverse complement.
TTTGGGGGAAATAAAATGAACTATTTATTTATACATGGCTGGGGGTTTAGTAAGGATATTTTTAAAGATTACTACTACATAGATAACAGTGATTTTTTAGATTTACCATTTCACGGAGAGATGGTAGATTTTGAAGGAAAAAATATAATAGAAAATTACGTAAATTATTTATCCTCTAAAATAGATAGAGAAACAACGTTAATAGGTTGGTCCCTTGGAGCTACTATAAGTTTATTTACGGCACTAAAAAATGAAAATGTAAAAAAATTGGTTTTGATAGGTTTTAGTCCTAAGTTTAACGATGAAAAACTTGGTAGTAACCCTATTTATATAAAAGCTTTTTTAAATAGCCTAAATAGAGATTTTTCATCTACACTTTACAACTTTAGAAAAAATGCTATAGATAAAGATATATATGATATACCAATCCCAAAAGAAAAAGGATCAATAGCTTTACTAAAGGAATTTATAAACCTTGATTTAACAGATATATTAGATAAAATAAATATTCCAACTATCATAATACATGGAATAGAAGATAAAATAGTAAAAAAGGAAGCAGCCTTATATAGCCATGAAAAAATCAAAGATAGTCAGCTTTTTTTAGTAGATTCTCATCACGGACCATTTTTAGAAAGGGATATTTTTGAACTTGTTAATGAATAAAAAACGTATAATTTTATCATTTTCAAAATCTGCACCTTTTTATGATAAAAATGCAGATATACAAAAGCAAACTGCTTTAGATTTATCAAATTTTGCAAGAGATGTAAAAGGGTTAGGTGTAGATCTTGGTTGCGGTACAGGTTTTTTATATGATACCTTGAAAAAAGATA
>CAZYKX010000027.1:0-17209 GCA_964648745.1 uncultured Aquificales bacterium | reverse complement strand
AGCCTATAAACCCAGAAGCTTGGTTATGGTACTATAAAAATATTGGTAGAGGAAAAGCTGTAGTAGTAGATACATGGTGGCAAACAGAAACAGGTGCCCATATGATAACTACATTACCATGCTATCCAGCAAAACCAGGTAAAGCAGGTAAATCTCTTTTTGGAGTTGTAGCAGCAGTAGTCAATAAAGAAGGTGTTGAACTACCACCTAATACAGTAGGACACCTTGTTATAAAAAAACCATGGCCATCAATGCTTAGAACATGTTGGGGAGAACCAGAAAGATATGAAAAGTACTGGACAGAAATACCAGGGCAAGTATACTCAGCTGGCGATCTTGCATCTATAGATGAAGATGGCTATATAATGATACTTGGTAGAGCAGACGATGTACTTAGTGTAGCAGGACATAGAATAGGAAATGCCGAAGTAGAATCTGCCATTATAGAACATCCAGCTGTGGCAGAAGCAGCAGTAATTGGTAAACCAAATGAAATAAAAGGTGAATCTATAAAAGCTTTCGTTATTTTAAAAGAAGGATTTTTCCCATCTGCTGAACTGATAGTTGAGATAAAGGAAACAGTTAAGGAAGTTTTAGGCGCTATAGCTGTACCTGATGAGATAGAGTTTGTAGATAAATTACCAAAAACAAGAAGTGGTAAAATAATGAGAAGAGTTTTAAGAGCAAGAGAACTTGGTCAAGAACTTGGTGATACATCTACTTTAGAAGATTAAAGGAGGAAAAGTGGAAGTTAGAGAAGAACTTACACCAAAACAGATTGTTGAAGAGTTAAACAAATATGTAGTAGGACAAGAAGAAGCAAAAAAAATAGTAGCAATAGCTTTAAGAAATAGATGGAGAAGACAAAAATTACCAGAAGAACTTAGAGATGAAGTTATACCAAAAAATATACTTATGATAGGACCTACAGGTGTAGGTAAAACAGAAATAGCAAGAAGATTAGCTAATTTAGTAAAAGCACCATTTATTAAAGTTGAAGCAACAAAGTTTACAGAAGTTGGTTATGTAGGAAAAGATGTTGAATCTATCATTAGAGAGCTTGCAGATATTTCCTTTAAGATGGTTAAAGCTGAAAAGATGGAAGAAGTTAGAGAAAAAGCTAAAGTTATAGCTGAAGAAAAAGTTCTTGATTATCTCGTTCCAAGAAAGACAAGAAAATATGGATCTTTTATGGAAGAAGAAGAGATTAACTCACCAGCAAGAGAAAAATTTAAAGAGATGTTAAAAGCAGGTTTATTAGATGATAAGATTATAGAGATTGAAGTAAATGAAAAAATGTCAGCTGTTGTAAGTGGTGTTATTGCACCACCAGGTTTAGAAGATATAGAAAATCAACTTAGAGAAATATTTTCCTCTGTAGGTCCTACAAAAAGGAAAAAAAGAAAATTAACCGTAAAAGAAGCGTTAAAATTTTTAGAAAACGAAGAAGCAGAAAAACTTATAGATATGGATGAAGTTAAAACCTTGGCGGTAAAAAGAGCAGAAAATTTTGGTATAGTGTTTATAGATGAAATAGATAAAGTAGCAGTTAAAACTGGTTCAAGATCAGGACCTGATGTATCAAGGGAAGGAGTTCAAAGAGATTTATTGCCTATAGTAGAAGGTACCGTTGTATCAACTAAATACGGACCAATAAAAACAGATCATATACTATTTATAGCAGCAGGAGCATTTCACCTTTCAAAACCATCAGATTTAATACCAGAACTACAAGGAAGATTTCCTCTAAGAGTAGAACTAAAAGCCCTTACAAAAGATGATTTTGTAAGAATACTTACAGAACCAAAAAACGCACTTATAAAACAGTATATTGAACTTATGAAAACCGAAGGAGTAGAGATAGAATTTACTAAAGATGCAATACAAGAGATAGCAAAAATAGCTGAAGAAGTCAATGAAAAAACAGAAAACATTGGAGCAAGAAGATTACATACCATTTTAGAAAAAATTATGGAAGACTATTCATTTAATGCACCTGATTTAAAAGGACAAAAAATAGTAATAGACGTAAATATAGTAAGAGATAAGCTTAGCAATATTGTAGCAAATGAAGATTTATCAAGATATATTTTATAAAGGAGATTTAAAATGAAAGAAATGGAAATGCCAATAACTTTTGAAGAAATGTTAAAAGACATAGAAATAAAAAATGCAGCTTCAGCTTATGTACTTATAGAAGCAAATCCATCAGAAATACCTAACATCTTAAAATCTTTATCAACATTACCAAATGTAAAATCAGCAGATGTGGTAACAGGTATATATGATATTATCGTCTTTTTGATAGGAGAAGATCAAAACGAAATAGGAAAAATCGTCATAAAAGATATAAACTCAATACCAGGTGTAAAAAAAGCTACAACCTGTATGGTTGTAAAATTATAACAATAACTCTAAAGGGAAAATAAAAGGGTGTATAGACCTTTTCTTTTCCTTTTTTTCTTTATTCTCTTTATTTATTCTTTTAATATCAATAACTAAAAAAATTCAAAAATCAATATCTGAAAAATTTTTGTTATAATCTTGTCAGAAAATTAAAAACAAATCCGTTTATTATGTATATAACATTTTTGGAGGGAAATAAAATGGGCAAATTAACCTATGAACTTCAATTTATAACTCCTTGTTTCAATGGAGGATATTTACAAGACCAAGACAAATCAAAACATTCAAAAGAACAATCAGGAAATTCAAAATACAAATCAGAACTCAGACCTGCAAGTTTTATTGGACTATTAAGATTTTGGGGAAGAGTAGTTTTAAGTAGTTTTTATAAGGGAAAAGAGTTATATGAAAAAGAATCAATACTCTTTGGAAATGAAAAAGAAGCAGGAAAATTTTATATAAGAGTTGAAAAGATAGGTGAAATTAAGCATAAAACTTTAGACAATAAAGACAATAAATACTACACTTTAGGCATGGCAATAAAATCAAAAGAATGTATACCTGAAAATTATAAATTTAAAGTCCATATAATTACGAAATCAGAATACACTGATATAATAAAAAATATTTGTAGATTAGCTTTTAGCTGGGGATCTTTAGGTTTTAAAAGTAGAAAGGGGTTAGGTTCTCTAAAGATAGTTGAAGAATTTATAAATGGACAAAAAACTACTTCAGAAATAAATGAGATAGAACTACTTGATCCTAAATTTTGGCAAAATATCTTACATAAAGATTGTATAGAGAACAATGAAACTCCATCTTTAAAAAATCTTAAACTATACAGAATTAAAATTAATGAATATGAAAATAAAAACAAAAGTGATGGATTAACTAAATTAGCTTTTCTTGGAGAACGTTATAAAAATCTTAGAAAAGAAAAGATTAAAACACCAGAATATAAATATGTTATAAACAAATTTTTAAACGGAGAAAAAATAACCTCTCAAGATATTTCAAAGATAAAAAATATACCTTTTGGGCTACCAATACAATACACAAGTAGATCAAGAGAAAGAAACGGAATAAAACCAAGAATTGTCTTGCAGTGGAAAAATAAAAATAAGGATAATAATAGAAGAGCATCTATGGTTTTATTTAAAATTAAAGATGATTATATATATGCTTTATTCTTCAAATCTAAACTATTACCAGATGGAAGTTGTTTAGAAGTAAAAATCCTTAATAAAAAAGATGAATTAACACGTTTAAATCTAAAAGTAAAAAATAAAGATGAAATTTGTAAAGAGTTTAATGAAAATGAAAAGAGAATAATCGAAAATTCAATAAAAGCTTTAAAAGAGAATGGATTTGAGGAGGTAAAAATACAATGAACTATATTACTTTATTTACATTTTCACCAGTTCAAAGCTTTATTCAATCTTCAAGAAAATTAAAAGACTTTTTCATTAGTAGTTATATCTTGTCTTTTCTTACAGAAGAAACTATAAAGAGATCAAGGCTTGAAAATAATACTATATTCCCAGTTTTAACAAAATCTGAAGATAGATCTATAGCAAACTATCCAAACAGATTTATAGTTAAAACAGAAGATAAAGATTTATGTAAAAAATTAAAAGATAACTTTAAAAAAGTTTGGCAAGAGATATACAATAGTGTATTTAATGAGCTAAAAAAAGAATATTCAAATATAGAAAATGTAAAAGATCAATTTTATTTACATGTGGAAAATTATTTTAGTTCATTTTGCCATACACAAGAATTTATAGATTATAACAAGTGGAAAGAATACCTTGATCTAAAAGAAGAAAATAAATTTGCTGACTTAAATTCTTATGCCTACACATACGATCTTACAGAGAGAATATTAGGTTCTATAAAAAGTAAAAGATTTTATAAGCCTCTTATAGATAACCATCCAAATGCTGATGGTTGTACCCTTTGCGGAGAAAGATTACACATTAATATAGATTGGGAAGTATTTAGAAAAAAATTTCCAAACTCTTTAACAAAAGGAGAGAAACTCTGTGGAGTTTGCTTGGTCAAAAGATTTGCCTTAGATATCTATTTTAAAAATAGAAAATTAACAATTCCATCTGTTGAAGAAGTAGCTGCTATAAAGTTTAAAGAAAATTTAATAAAAGAAAAAAACATATCTGAAGAAATCAATAAAATTCTTAAACCTATTTACGAAAACAACAATTTAAGAAGTAAATTTGCAATGTCGGATAATCCTATCTTTAAAGAAAATGAAGCTTTTATAAAAGTTGATGGGGAAATTTTTAGAAGATACAATGATCCTACTTTATCTGAAGAGATAAAAAAGGAATATAAAGAAAAAGATTTTAAAGATTTTGAAAAGGTAATAGAAGATTTATCAAACTTCTTTAAAAAAGAAGGAAAAGATTTTGTACATAAAAACCCTTACTATGCTATTTTGATCGCAGATGGAGATGATATGGGTAAGTGGTTAGGATTGGATAAAGAAAAAAGAGGAAAACCTCTAACAGAAGAATTTCACACAGAATTTTCAAAGAAACTTAGTGAATTTGCAAGTAAAGCTATAAAGCATGAAAATATCAAATTTCTTCCAATATATGCAGGTGGAGATGATATATTTACATTGTTACACCCTAAGGACACAGTAGACTTTATAAAAGATAAAGCAGATGAGTTTAAAATGACCTTATATGGTCAAGGTAGCATAAGTGGAGGTATACTTATTACCCATGTAAAAACAAATCTTCAATTATCATTAAGAGAAGCTTTTAATCTTGAGAAAAAAGCTAAAAAACATAAAAAACAAACAGGAAAAGGCTCTTTGTGTATAGGTGTTTTAACTCATTCAGGAACACTAAAAGATTCTGTTTTTAACATAGAAGATATAGATATATTTAAAAGGCTCATCCAATACTTTGAAGAAGAAATTTTAAGTTTAAATTTACCTTATACTCTTAGAGAAATAGAGAAGGTATCAGATATAAATATTTTTAAAACTCTATTAAAAAGATACATTGTCAGAAAAGTAAAAAATAACAGCACAAAAGAAGAAATAATAAAAACCATTGAAAATTTAAAAGACAAATTCCAAACATTTAAACCAAAAGAAAAAAATAAATTCAAAACAGAAAATATATCAAATCAAGAAGAAAAAGAATTCTCATCAGAAAATATTTTAAATGCTTTATACATCGCAAAATTTATTGCAAAAATCTAAGCCAGAAATGGAGGGTAAAAAATGTTAAATGTATATACAGTAAATCCTTATAAAGAGTACATTTTTGGAAGTTTAAAACATTTTGTAGCTGGAGAATCTCACTACTATACATCTGCAGAAAACCTTAACATTATGAGATTTTTCAAAGTACTAGAAGATTTAAAAGAAAGAGATTCTCATTTAAAAATATATGGTGTATCTTTCTATAAAGAAGATGATAATAAAGAGATGTATATACCATTACCAGCAGATATCTTATTTCCAAGAAAAGGAGAAGAAGGTAAACCTATAATAATTAAATATTCACAAAATAAACCTTTTATTAAAGGAACAACAAAAAATTATGAATATAAATCAGGATACATCTCTTTAACAAGCTTTATTAACTATATGAACAACTCAATAGAAAATTTAGATTTAAAAGAAAATATTTTTAAAAAACAAGAAAAAGCAGGTGTTGCTTTAGATTATGAAACAAAAATTTCTAGATTCTCAGAAGAAGAAGATAGTGGAAGACTATATTTTACTCAGAGATTAGGCTTTTATAATCCGTTTAAAATTGCTTTTATAGTTAATGGCAATTTAAAAGAAGATAGTAGTTTTTTAGGTGCAGAAAGAAACAAAGTAAAAGTAAATAAAGCACAAGTAAAAAATTTAGACAAACTACAAAATGATTTAAATATTGAAAAAGATAACATTTATAAATTTTACTTACTTTCCCATGGCTTTTTTGATACAGAAAAAGAAGTAAAAATAAATGATTTAAGTTTTGAAGTTCTATGGATGTTTTCAGCAGGTTCTGAATGGATATCAGGATACAAAAAACCAGCATTATATATGCTAAAACCAGGTACAGTTTTAGTTTTAAGAGCAAAAAATAGTGGAAAACTAAATACGTTATGTCAGATTTTCCCAGTAGAAGATGTTAATAATATAGTAAGTAAAGAAAAAAATTTCTTAGATTTTGGCTGGAACAGTGGGATAATTTTTAAGGAGGTTAAGATATGAAAGAATTTCATATTATCAATGTTGGTACATCTATTGTTACAAACTTTATCAGAAACTGTAAAACAATAGAAGGAATATCTTCTGTTAAACCTTCTGATAACCAGTTTTGGGAAAATTTTTTAAATAACAGAGCGTATATGCAAGAAATTTATGAATTTGTAAAATCAAACCCTAAAGAGTATTCAGCAGAACTAAACTCATTTTTAAGAATGGTTGAAAAAAGTCAACCAGAAGAAATATCTGTTTATTTTACAGGAACAAAAACACCTGTAAACGAAGTTTGTGTAAGAACATTGGAAAAAGTTATAAAAGATTATGGCTACCATTTATATACAACAAAAGAATTTCCTGGATATTTTTTTAAAACTTCTTCTGGAGAAGACAAAATTAAAAGTTTTATTGAAGGAATTTCAGATATGTTAGACCATCTTATAAAACTTGCTACAAAAAGAAAACAAGAAGGTTATAAAGTTTACTTTAACCCAACTGGTGGCTTTAAAGCACACGTTATAGCCAACGCTTTAGCAGGCTTTTTGACTTTTTGTGAAGTTTACTATATACACGAAGAATTTCAAGATATTATCGTTTTTCCACAACTTTTTTACTTACCTAAAGGAAAAGAGATAGATATTTTAAACCAATTGAAAGATAAAAAACCTATTAGTGGAAAAGAATGTATAGATTTAATAGATAACTATCCTGAAGAAATAGAAAGGTTAAAAACTTATGGCTTAATAGATATAGAAGAAAACGAAGATTCAAATCCTATCAGGATAAAGATAACAGAGAAAGGTTTACTTTACTTAAAATTTAAACAAGAATCTTAAAAGGAGGATGAAACATGGAAAGTAAAACAATTTTTTTTAAAGTTTTAACACCTTTACACATAGGAGTAGGTTCAGGTATTGGGCATATTGATTTGCCAATATACAGAGAAGTTCCAACAAACTTTCCATTGATACCAGCAAGCAGTTTAAAAGGAGTTTTACGTCAAAAATGGTTAGAAAATACTTTAGAAAAAACAGGATTAAGTAGCTTAAATGATTATGATAAAAAAGTAGAAAACGGAGATGATGATAATAGTTATGTCAAAAAATCAATGGAAATTTTTGGTTCACAAAATAAAGAAGGAAGCTTAATTGTTTCTGATTCAAGAATACTATTTTTCCCAGTAAAATCTGCAAAAGGAATATTTGCATATATTACATGTCCTTTTGTATTAAAAAGATTTTCTAAAGATACAGGGATAAATGTTGGAGAAATAGAAGATATAATAGAAAATCATAAAGCTATTGTATTAAATGATGAAAAGTTAGTTTATAAAAATAAAGATTTGCTTATTCTTGAAGATTTTTCATTTAAAGTTGAAAGGAAAAATAATAATGAGATTTGGAACATAGCAAAAAATATAGATATAGATAGGAAAAGGATTGTTATAGTAAGTGATGATATTTTTGGAAGTATGGTAGAAAGCTATACAGAAATACAAACACACACAAAGATAGATTTAGAGAAAGGAGTAGTAAGTGAAAATGCTCTATGGGTTGAAGAGTATGTCCCACCAGAAACTGTTTTTTATACGATATTAGATCTACCTGTAATTCCAGAATTTAAAAACTTTGTAGAAACAACAATAAAAACACTAAGAATAGGAGGAAATACTACAACAGGAAAAGGCTTAGTGGAGGTAATAAAACAATGAAAACTTATGAACAAAAAATGGCAAACTTAGCATATGAGTGTGTAAAAGATGTTAAAAATGAAAGTTTTAAGAAAGATTACAAATCATTGGTAAGAAGAATACCTGCTATGATCTCAAACAATGGGCTTTTAACTACTGTAGCATTTTTAAATTCAAAAGGCAAAGGTCATCATAAAGCAGTTTTAAATCATCTATCTAAATGGCTTCAATATGAAAATAATAAAAAAGATTTATTAAATTTTCTTTTAGACTGTGAATTTTCTGATTATATGTATTACACAAAAGAAGCTATTAAATTTTCAATATGGTTAAAAAGAATAGCAGAAGGAGAGATAGAAGATGAAAGTTAGAGATTTACAAAGAATAATAGAAATAGAAAAAGGAATAGAAATAGAAAATCTAAGTTTAATTTTTAACAAAATATGCATTTTTTACAATTATGAAAAGGATTTCAAATCTTCAGATGTACTACAAAAAATTAAAGAAACAATATCTGATAAATTTTTTGAAGGTTCGAAAAAAGAAGTTAATAAAATCATAGATACATTATTAAATCCAAAAAAGAAATTTGAATTAGAAACAGGCTATAGATTTGCTATAGGATTGGGAAATCCATCGCTCATAGAAAATGGTTTTTCTTTTTATCCTGTTTATGGTATTCCTTATATACCAGGTTCATCGATAAAAGGTTTAACAAGAAGTGTATTTTTAAATATTATCTCATTTGAGCTAAAGGAAGATATCAAAACAATAGAAAGCTTTTTAGAAAACGAAGAAGAAATAGGGGAACTAAAAGATATCTTAAATAAAGAAATAGAAATAACGTATCTTGGTGAGAATCTTGGAAAGATAAATCCACAAGAAACCTACAACATTCTTTTTGGTACAAAAAATAGAGAAGGAAAAATAATATACTATGATGCTTTTCCAACAGATTTAAAAAAAGAAAATATAGAAATAGATGTTGTAAACCCACATTATCAAGATTACTATACTAGCAAAGGTAAAGAACCACCAGCAGATTGGTACGATCCGGTTCCAATTTTCTTTATGGTTTTATCAGAAGGTACTAAATTTACGTTTATGCTTGACATTTTAGATGCCAAAAAAGAAAAATATCTAGAATTAGCAGAAAAAATTTTAAAAATAGGATTAAAAGATTTCGGTATAGGTGCTAAAACAAGAAAAGGTTATGGTTGGTTTAGAGATATAAACAGGTAAAAATCAATAAAAGAGGAGGTTTAAATTATGGCTGGTTTAACACTTACAGTTATAACTTCAAAAGCTACAAGCCTAAATTATGGAGAAACTATAGGAAACGTCTCAATCTTAAAAAAAATATCTTTAGCTGACAACACTCAAATTACTTATGTATCTGATAAAGCTTTAAAACATGATATCAAAAGAAAAGGAAAAGAAGAAAAACAATGGCAACTTTTAGATATTAAAGTAAAAGAGATAGTCTCTAACAATGTTAAAAATAAAGAATTAGATGTAGATAATTTTGGTAAAGAACTTATAAAAAATTATGAAGAGTTTGATTTATTTGGAGGTTTATTTACAAATATTTCTATTGATGATTCAAATAAAAAAACTAAAGTAAAACTCTCAAATGATGCTGATAGTGTAAAAAGAACATCAACAGTAAAACTTACTTATGCTTTTTCCGTTTCCCCATTTAATGGAGATATGAATTTCTTAAACAATATAGATGCATATGAAAGATATATAAAACATTTAGAAGATAAAGCTAATCAATCTATAGCAAACTCCGAAGAACATACATCCCATTACGTTTATACTATTACAGTAGATCTTGATAGAGTAGGTATATGGGAAAATACATTAGGGCAACAGGAAAATGTATTAGATAATCAGCAAAAAGCAAAAAGAGTTTCAGAACTTATAGATATAGTTTTTACACTTAATAGACAGATAAGAGGAAGATGGGAAGATTTATCTCCAGTATTTGTAGTAGGTGGTATATTTGAAATAAAACATCCTTTCTTTATAAAAGCAGTAGATGTTAAAGAAACAAATGGAAAACTTATTCTAGATATAAAAAAACTTAAAGAAAGTTTAGAATTTGCAGGAGAAAAAACAGTATTAGGTATCTATAGTGGAACATTTTTAAACGAAGAAGATATAAGAAAAGAGCTACCTACAAAATCATTAAAAGAAACCTTAGACTATCTAAAACAAAAAATAGGGGAATATTATGGAGTGTCTAAAGTTTAAAATATATTCTCCATTTGCTACATTTAAAACACCACTTTCTTTAAAAGGCATAGAAACTTATCCTTTACCACCTTACTCAATAATTATAGGTCTTATATATACAGCATTAGGAAGAAAATGGAATGGTGAAAATTTTTTAATATCTATTCAAGGAGATTATCAAACATTATTTAGAGATTATATAAGATTTAAAAAATATAATAGAAAAGATAAAAAAATAGAGACTTTACCACTTGAAGTACCAAGATTATACAATTTTGAGTCTACTATCCATATTGTAGCAGAAAAAGATCTACTTAAAGAGTTTGAGATAGCTCTTAAAAAGCCAAAACATTACCTTTTTTTAGGTGGTGGAGAATACCCTACATTAGTTTATGATGTAAAAATTATAAACTACAAAAAAAATCAATCTTCTTCTGAGTTAAGATTAAATGCATATGTACCAGTTAACTTTGATATATCAAATAAAGAAGCTATTTTTTACCTACTCCCTTCATTTTACAAATCTATTGACAGTAGAGAGTACAATTGGGTAAAAGCTTACTACTACCAAAAAGGAACCTACTTTGAAGGAGAAGTTTATGAAGACGAGGAGGGAGATTTTCTATGGATAGTATAAAATTTAATACAGACAACTGGCTTTTAGCTTCTTCAGGTGTAGGACTTATCAGAGCATTAGATAAAGCAGAAAAAAAAGATGAAATAAAAATAGATGGAAATCAAATAGAAATTCCATCACATATCTTTGATAATATCAGTGATTACTTTGGAAACTATCTTTTAGCAGATTTTACAGAAGAAAATTTTAAAAAAATTTTGGAAGAAGAAAAAGAAAATGAAATAAAAATATATAACAAATTAGTATTTCCAAAGATTTCAGACTTTTTTACAAATAGTCCTATTACAAATCCAAGTCTAACATCAAATCTAAAAATTACTAAAAATTCCAATTATGAAGAGGCTAAAAGCAAAATTTTGACATTCTTAAAAAATCAGATAGATTCCTTAATAAAAAATAAAAGATCAGATAAAACTTGTTTCTTCTGTAGAGAAAGAAAAGCATATCTAAAAGATGGAAAACCTAAAGTTTTTGAAAGCACAAACTTTACACCATTATCAGCAAGTCCAAATACAGTTGAAAACTTTTTCTACAATGGGAAAAGTAATCAATACCTTTGTCCTGAATGTGAAATATTTATTTATTTTTCTGCATTTGGTTTTACTAAAAAAAAATTTAGTTTTACTAAAGAAAACAAAAAATATCTTTTTGTATACACACCAGATATAGAAAAAACTTTAAATTACAATATCATTTTGAATACAGAAAAAGATATAACAAAAAGTTATCTAAAACAAATAATAGAAATTGAAGAAAAAAAGTCAAAATGGATATTAGAAAATATATATATTGTTGAAATAGAACAGGCAGGAAATAGTAAAGCAAATATCTATACCCTCAATATAAGACCAAAAGTTGCAAAAGCATTTAAAGAGATGTTAGAAAAATATCCATCTGAGTTTAATAACATTTTTAAAAAATTTTTAGATTATGTTTATTCAAATATATCTTTATATGACTTTCTATTGCGTATTTTGTCAGGTTTTTTTTACAAAGATCGTTATAAAAACAGTAACGACGATTTAGAAAATAGAGGCAGAAAATTAGAATTTTTATATTATAGTCTAACTTACTTTATTAAATTTCAGGAGGTTTTAGATATGGAAGAAAAAGAAATCTTAGAAAAACAAATAAACTGGGCTTATTTCGAAGGTAAAAACCTAAGAAATTTATACTTTAACACTTTGGGACCAGAAAAAGCTAAAAAAAGAATAGAAACAAACTCTTACAGATTTCTTGATTCTATAAGAAGAAAAGATATAGATGCTTTTTGTCAAAATCTTATTAGAGCTTATTTAGAAGTGGAAAAAGAAATTCCATCGATTTTTAAAGATGTATTAAAAGATAAAAGTTTTAATAGAATAACTTATGCTTTCTTAATTGGATTAAATGGATCTGATAAAGAAAAATCAAATCAACAGCAAGAAGATATAGATCAAGAACAAAGTGATGAATCAAGATAAAATATTTAATTTACTAAAAACAAGATGGGCTAAATCTGATGGTACATCAATAAGAGAGCATACTGATATACTACTGAAAAATTTAAATAAACTAAAATCATTGTTTGGAGTAGAAATTGAAAAAAATCTTTCTGCGGAAGAAAGAGATAAATTTTGGAAAGCTTTAGAACTTGCATGTGAGTATCATGATTACGGTAAAATACATCCGTCATTTCAACAAAAAATAAAAAATCCAGAATTTCAAAATAAGAAATTTAAAAACATTAGACATAATGTTTTATCTGTTGTATTTTTGCCACCAGATTTAGAAGAAGATATAAAAGATTTGGTGGCTTTTTCTATTGTAAATCATCATGATTACGAACCAGAAGAAGATATAGAGAAAAAATTAAAAGAGGCTTTAAATGACTTAAAAGATATCAATATTGACTTTAATAAGATATATAAAAGACCTTTAAAACTCAAAGAGGATATTTTTCCTAAAAAGAATAAATCTAAACTTTATCATTTAGTTAAAGGATTTTTACTAAGAATAGACCACGCAAGTAGTTCAAAAACCCAAGAAGTAGAAACTACAAAAATAAAACACAACTATCAATATGTAACTAAATACCTCCAAGAATATAAAAAATCTAATCTAAACGATATGCAAAAATTTGTTTATGAAAACAAAGATGAAAATCTTCTAATAATAGCTTCTACAGGAATGGGAAAAACCGAAGCAGGATTTATTTATTTAGAAAATAAAGGCTTTTTTACTATTCCAATAAGAACATCTTCAAATGCTATATACGATAGAGCAGAAAATATCTTTGGTAAAGAAAACGTAGGATTACTACACTCAACAGCAGGAATGTATCTTTTAGATAACATTAAAGAAGATGAATATGAAAGAAATTATTCCAAAGAAGAATTTTTAAAAGATCTAATTTTAACAAAAAATTTTAGTAAACCTTTAACAGTAGCAACACCAGATCAACTGTTTCCTTTTATATTTAGATTTAAAGGTTATGAAAAATATTTTTCCCTCTTTTCATACTCAAAATGTGTTGTAGATGAAATTCAGCTTTTTGAACCTTTTACCCTCGGATTTTTAGTTAAAGCAATAGAAAAAGCCCAATCTATAGGTGGTAAATTTATGATAATGACAGCTACAGTTCCAGAGTTTTTAAAAGAAGATTTTAAAAATCTAAATTTCAAAGAATCTAAATTTATCTATGAAAAACCAAAACATAACATAAAAATTATAAAAGATTCTCTGTTGTCTGATGAAGGAATAGGATTGATAAAAAAACTATCAAAAGACGCAAAAGTTTTAGTTGTACTTAACACCAAAAAAAGAGCTATAGAATTAGCAAGAATGTTGAATATAAAAAATATATTACATTCAGACTACATTTGGAAAATACGAAAAGAGAAAGAGAAAGATATAAAGCAGTTTTTTGATAATAATAAAGAAAAAGGTCTATGGATAACTACACAAATAGCAGAAGTATCATTAGATTTAGATGCAGATTTTTTAGTAACAGAACTATCAACAGTAGACTCATTATTTCAAAGGATGGGAAGGGTAAATAGAAAAGGAGAAAAAGATTATTCTAAACCTAATGTTTTTATATTTACAGAAGACTGTTCTGGAATAGGACGAGTCTATAGAAAAGAATTACATAATATTACAAAAGAGAATTTAAAAGATGGGATCATATCAGAAGAAGAAAAAATAAACATTATTCAAACTGTTTATAAAGAACTTAAAGAAAAAGATAAAAAATTCTTTGAAGATTACAAAAAAGCTAAAAATTATATAGATAGCCTATGGGCTATAAAAGAACAATTTAATAAAAAGAAAGCTACTGAGCTTTTTAGAGATATTGATAGTATTACTATTATTCCTTTAAAATACAGAGAAAAAGTAGAAAACTTAATTTTACAGTTTAGAGAAACAAAAGATGATTTTGAAAAACTCCAAACATATTACAACATTTTAGATTACACCTTTAATGTTCCAAGTTATTTAGGAAAATACAGTTCAATAAATGGTTTAAAAGGTATTTATTGGTTTAATGCAAATTATGACGAAGAATTTGGAAGTTTTGAAATAGAAGAAGAGGAAAATATAATTTGAACTTAAAAAAACTAAGATATAAAGGTTTGCAGGTTGCTTACTATATAATTTGCAAAAGAAAATTATGGTTGTTTTCAAAAGGTTTAAATTTTGAACATACTTCAGAGAGAGTGGCTCTTGGAAAGGTGTTAGATGAATTTTCTTTTAAAGAAGAAGAATCTTATACAGATGAAAATGTAAGTATAGATTTTTACACCGATGAAGGGAAAGTAGTGGTTCATGAAGTTAAACTTTCAGACTCTTTAGAAGAAGCTCATCACTGGCAAGTTAAATACTATTTATATTATCTAAAACAAAAAGGAATAGATATAGCTTATGGTGTCTTACATTATCCAGAAAATAAAAAAATCAAAAAAATATTTTTAGAAGATAAAGATGAGTATATATTGGAAAATATACTTAAAGAAATTGAGGTTATCGTAAATAATAATAACTCTTTACCAGTAGAAGAAAAACCATATTGTAAAAGTTGTGCTTATATGGAGTTTTGTTATGGGTAAAGTTTATTATCTAATTAATGATGGTACTTTATCAAGAAATGAAAATTCTCTTTTATTTGAAAATAATAATACAAGAAAAGAAATACCAGTTGAAAATGTTGATGAAATATTTGCAATTTGCGAGCTAAATCTAAATACAAAGCTTTTAAAATTTCTTTCTGAAAAAGGTATCTGTTTACATGTTTTTAGTTATTATGGTTATTACATGGGAAGTTATTACCCACGAGAAAAAATTGTTTCTGGATATTTATTAGTAAACCAAGTCCAACATTATCTTGACAAAGAAAAACGAATTATACTTGCAAAATTATTTGTGGAAGGTAATATAAGAAATTTATCTTTTGTTTATGATCTAGATAGTAAAAACTTTTTAGAAGATCTGGATAAAGCAAACTCTATAGAAGAAATTATGCAAGTAGAAGGAAACTTTAGAAGGTTATGTTATTCAAAACTTGCTGAAAAATCTGGCTTTACATTTGAAAAAAGAACAAAACAACCACCGTCAGACATTTTAAACGCCCTTATATCATTTGGAAACTCTTTAGTTTATGCTAAAGTTTTAGGTGAGATTTACTACACTCAATTAAATCCTACCATTAGCTATCTACATGAACCATCTACAAAAAGATTTTCTTTGTCATTAGATGTGGCAGAGATTTTTAAACCTATTTTATCAGATATGTTAATATTAAATTTATTAAAATCTGGAAAAATTAAAGATTATCATTTTGATAAAAGTTTAAAAATGACTTATCTAAACAATGAAGGAAGAAAAATTTTTATTTCAGAATTTAATAACTTATTAGAGAAAACTTTAAATCATTATAAATTAAAAAGAAAAGTATCTCATAGGCAACTTATAAAACTTGAACTTTACAAACTTATAAAACATTTAATAGGTGAGGAAATTTATAAACCTTTATATTATGGTAGTTTTGTATGAGAGTGATTTTAATTTATGATGTTTCTATAGAAGAAAATAAAGATAATCAAAGATTAAATAAGGTAAGAAAAGTTGTAAAAAAGTATTTGCATCATATACAAAAATCTGTTTTTGAAGGAGAAATAACATTATCTAATTTAGAAAAACTAAAATATGAGCTTAGACAAATAACAGATTTAGAGAAGGATTCTATAATAATTTATATTTTTGAAAGCAATATTACGTTTAAAAGGGAAATTATAACAAAAACACCAGACCCAACAAGTAATATAATTTAAATATTAAAATCATTAAAATCTTTTTCAGACTTCATTTCCAAGACTTTCAATCTTATTAATTTTTCTTCTATCAATTTACTTAATGTTTTCTTTTTTTCTACAGTTTCTATCTTTAATTCTTTCCAAAGGTCTTCTGGTAGGCTTATTGTAGTTTTAATAAACTTTCTCTTTTTCCTTGTAGATTTTTTCTTTTCCATTTTTTTAACCTTTTATTTTTTATAAGCTTATTTATTATATCAATTTTTTTAGTTATCTACTAAAAAATCCTTGAAAAATAAGGCTAAAATGAAAATCGTAGTTTCTCAAAAAAAGTAATGGTTTATCAGTAAGTTAGCACATGAATCCTTGTCATTTCTTGTTTTGAATGATGTGAAATTTGGAAATTGATTAAAAAGTGTGTTCTAAATATTGATAATACTTGATATAAATGGGTATAAATTTACGTAAAAATATCAATATTTCAAGATTTTTTGATATTTTGATATCTAGATATCACTGTCTTTTAGATGTTGATACTCAATGATTAGAAAGGGTTAAAAATGTCAATTTTTTGTTAGTAGTTACTAACCTGAGGTTTCCGGAAATTATATTCAATTTGCTGACCTTTTAATATCTCTTGACATATTGAAAAATTTGGATTATAATTATATTCAGATTTTTGGTTTCTAATGGACCTGGTGGAGTTGAAAGTT
>CAZYKX010000026.1:0-19493 GCA_964648745.1 uncultured Aquificales bacterium | reverse complement strand
AAAACAGGTGAAAATTTTAAATAGCATTTCTAACTGATAAATCTCCTACGTATATATATTCTATACCTTTACTACTTTCAATTTTCAAGCTACCATCTTGATTTAAACCAATCAATTTACCAGATGTAACAATTTGACCATTTTCAACAATAACAATATTTTCTCCTTTCCATAAAAGATGATCTTCAATATTTTCTAATTTTAGAAATCTATCTTTTAAAAATTTCTCATAATCTTTTTCTATTTCAGCTAAAATTTTAAGAAATATACTTTTTCTTTCAAATTTTCTATTTTCTTCTATAAATAGCGAAGTAGCTAAATTTTCAATATCAGTAGGAAAATCTTTTAAAGATTGGTTTACATTTATTCCTATTCCAACTATCAATTTTGTTATTTGGTTATTTTCTATACTACTTTCTATCAAAAATCCAGCTATCTTTTTACCATTTAAATATATATCATTTGGCCATTTTATTTTTAAATCTCCTTTTACTATTTTTTTTAACACTTTAAAAACACTGTAATTAAAAAGTAAGCTAAAAAAAGGTAAATATTTAATCTCTATCTGTGGATATAAAACTATAGAGAAGTATAAACCTTTATGTTTACTACTGTACCAAGTTCTGTTTTTTCTTCCTTTTCCAGAAGTTTGATTTTCTGCTAAAATTACAGTACCATCTGGATATTGATGTCTTTTAGCTTCTAAGTTTGTAGAATCTATTTCATCAAAATATATATAGTTTTTTCCTATAAACTTTGTTTTTAACTGAGGAACTATTTCATAATGTAAAAGCATATCTGGAGATTTAATGATTTTATAACCAGTTTTATCAATTTCTATTTCATAACCAGCTGCTTTTAGTTTATTTATCTTTTTCCATATTGCTGTTCTTGAAACATTAAATATACGTGATAATTCTTCTCCAGATATTTTTTTTTCTTTTAAAATTTTAACTAAATTTATTTCATCTATCATTAGTCTGCCTTTAGAATACTTAAAAATGCTTCTTGTGGTAGTTCTACTTTACCAAACTGTTTCATTCTCTTTTTTCCTTCTTTTTGTTTTTCCAATAGTTTCTTTTTCCTAGTAATATCACCACCATAACATTTTGCTAATACATCTCTTCTAAGTGGTGCAACTCTGTTTGATGCTATTACTTTTGAACCTATAACAGCTTGAATTTTTACTTCAAAAAGTTGTCTTGGTATAACTTCTTTCATTTTATCTACTATGTTTCTTCCAATTCTATAAGCTTTATCTTTATGAACTATAAAAGAAAGTGCATCAACAGGTTCATCGTTTATTAGTATCTCCATTTTTACTAAATCACCTTCTCTATAACCTATAAACTCGTAATCAAAAGAAGCGTACCCTTTTGTAGCTGTTTTTAGTTTATCATGAAAATCAAATAAAACTTCACCTAATGGTATTTCATACCTTAAAAGAACTGTTTTTTGATCTATATATTCAAAACCTTTCTGTATACCTCTTTTTTCTTGAACAAGTTGCATTATAGCCCCAACATACTCATTAGGTGTAATTATACTTGCTTCTATATATGGCTCTAATATCTTATCTATATAGTTAGGTGCTGGAAGTTGAGATGGGTTTCTAACTTCAATTTCTTCTCCTTTTGTGGTAATTACTTTATATATTACGTTTGGTGCTGTTGTGATAAGTTCTATACCGTATTCTCTCTCTAACCTTTCTTGAACAATCTCTAAATGTAGCAACCCTAAAAATCCACATCTAAAACCCATTCCAAGGGCAGGAGAAGATTCTACTTCGTAAGTTAAAGCAGCATCATTTATTGAGTATCTTTCTAATGCATCTCTCATATCTTCAAATGTTGTTGAACCTGTTGGATATAATCCTGCATATACCATAGGTTTTGCAGGTCTAAAACCTTCTACTGGTTTATCTGTAGGTCTTTTTGCATCTGTTATAGTATCACCTACCCTAATATCTCTTACATCTTTTATAGCTGCTGCAATATATCCAACATCTCCTGCTTTTAATGCATCTAACTTGGTCATTTTTGGAGTTTGTGCTCCAACTTCTGTAACTTCAAACTCTTTTCCACTAGACATTAATTTTATCTTTGTTCCAACCTTTACCTCTCCATCT
The DNA here is from genome assembly GCA_964648745.1 of uncultured Aquificales bacterium. GTDB lineage: Bacteria > Aquificota > Aquificia > Aquificales > Hydrogenothermaceae > Sulfurihydrogenibium. The sequence goes on along the minus strand of CAZYKX010000026.1, from coordinate 17,365 downwards.
ATAACCCTAACAAAAGCAACAGCACCTCTATAAGGATCATAGTAAGAATCAAATATTAAAGCTTTAAGTGGTTTATTTTCATCTCCTTTTGGAGGTGGAATTCTTTCAACAATAGCGTTAAGTATATCTTCTATACCAATACCTGCTTTACCTGAAGCAAGTATAGCACCTTCTGGATCAAGTCCCAACACATCAGCAATCTGTGATTTAATTCTTTCTACATCTGCAGAAGGTAAATCGATTTTGTTTATAACAGGTATAATCTCAAGGTTTAGATTTAAAGCTTGCCAAAATGTAGCTATAGTTTGAGCTTCTATACCTTGTGTAGCATCTACAAGCAATAAAGCCCCTTCACAAGCAGCCAAAGATCTTGATACTTCATAACCAAAATCAACGTGTCCTGGTGTATCTATTAAATGTAAAGTGTAATCTTTATACTTTAATCTAACAGCTTGAAGCTTTATGGTAATACCTCTTTCTCTTTCTATATCAAGTGTATCTAAAAGCTGTTCTTTCATCTCTCTTTTTTCAAGTCCACCTGTAAACTCTATAAGTCTATCAGCTAATGTAGATTTTCCATGATCAACATGTGCTATTATCGAAAAGTTTCTAATTTTATTCATTCTCTCGCTCAACTAAAACACCTCTTGTTTAAGATTTTAAAATATTATAATTGATAACATTAAATATTAGTAGCTTTGTCATTTTTATCACATCGTTATCAGTGTATAATAATTATATTTTTATTGTGTGAGGTAGTTTTTAGTTGAAGAAGGTTATTATATCGTTAGCAGTACTATTTTCTATAATTACGTTGGTTTTTGGGTTATATGTTTTCATAATAACAAGAGATTTACCTGATGTAAAAGAGTTAGAAAACTGGAAACCACCAGAAGCATCTATCATCTATGATTACCAAGGTAATGTTTTTTCAGAGCTGTACGTTCAAAAAAGATACTATGTAAGTATTGATAAAATACCAGACTTTGTAAAAAAGGCTTTTATAGCTACTGAAGATAAAAGTTTTTATGACAATATTGGTATTGATTTTTTTGGAATAATTAGAGCTTTTGTCAAAAACCTTATTAGCGGTGGTGTAGTAGAAGGTGGAAGTACAATATCTCAGCAGTTAGCAAAAAATCTATTTCTCACTCCAGAAAGAAGTTTAAACAGAAAAATAAAAGAAATGGTTTTAGCTATAAAACTAAATAGAGTTTACCCAAAAGATAAAATATTAGAGATGTATTTAAATCAGATATATTTAGGACAAGGAAGTTATGGTGTTGAAGCAGCAGCACAAACATATTTTAGAAAACATGTGTGGCAGTTGAATGTATGTGAAGCTGCTGTTTTAGCTGGCTTACCAAAAGCACCAAATCGTTATAACCCTTACCAAAACTTAGATTTAGCAGAAAGTAGAAAGAAGGTTGTTTTATATAGAATGCTTGAGGAAGGTTATATAGATGAAAAAACAGTAAAAGAATGTATAAATACACCAATAAAGTTAGCTGGGATAGTTAAAACAGATTCATTTAATGATTATTTCGTTGAGATGGTTAGAATGTGGGTTGTTGAAAAATACGGTGAAGATGCTATTTCTCAAGGTGGGTTAAAAATATACACAACCATTGATACGAATCTTCAATATTATGCTCAGAAAAAGGTTCAAGAATGGCTAGAAAAGATGCAAGAAAGAGTTGGTTTTCCAATTTTAGATAAAGATGATATAGCTTATTTAGAGCAAAAATACAACACTCAAAAAGTTTCAAAAGATACGTTGATTACAAATTACATATATGTTGGTAAAGTATTATCGATTTCAAAAAATAGAATAAAATTTGCTATAGATCAAGTAGAAGCTGATGTAAACTTTAGCGGTAGTATTAAAAATTTACAAAACGACAGATTTTTCTATGTAAAATATCTTGGAAATGATCGATTTAAAGTTGTTCCATTTTTAGAAGGTGCAGTAGTTTCAATTGATTCTGCTACTGGTGGTATAAGAGCTATTGTAGGGGGTTATGAATTTAGAAAATCACAGTTTAACAGAATTCTCCAAAGTAAAAGGCAGCCAGGTTCTGCAATAAAACCAATCATCTATGCAACAGCTTTACTAAATGGATATACACAGATATCTATTCTCAAAGATGAACCTATAAGCTTTTGGGATTTTAGCCAGAATAAAGAATGGGTACCGAAAAATTATGATGGTACCTACAATGGCAATGTTATACTAAGAACAGCTTTAGCAAAAAGTTTAAATGCAGCTACTGTATATTTATTATCTCAGTTAGATTTTGATCCAGTATTATCAACAGCTACAAAACTAGGTATTAAACAAAAACTTCCAAAGTATTACTCTTTAGCATTAGGTTCTGTAGAGCTTACACCTATAGAACTTGCAACAGTTTATGCTACATTTGGCAACCAAGGAACAAGATGTGAGCCTTTCTATATCAGAAAAGTAGTTGATAAAAATGGAAATGTTTTATACAATCAAGAACCAAAATGTGAAGATGTTTATCCAAAACCAGAAAATGCTGTAATGGTTGATCTATTAAGAGCAGTAACAACAGAAGGAACAGCTGCAAAAGCCGCATCTTTACCTTTCCAAACGGCAGGTAAAACAGGAACAACCAATGATTATTCTGATGCATGGTTTGTAGGTTTTGATCCTAATATTACAACACTTGTTTGGATAGGTTATGATAGAAGAAAAACAATCGGAAAGGGAATAACAGGAGCTGAAGGTGCTTTACCATTATGGATGGACATAATGTTATATGCAAATAGAAGTGGTAATTATTCGGAATTTCCAAAAGTAGAAGGTACACATTTCATTCCAATAGATATGATTACATTAAAAGTTGCTAATCAAAACTGTCCTGGTAGATATTTACTTTTTGTAGATGGAACATTTCCAACTGTAGACTGCGATGGTAACCCAGTTACTTTAACAGATATATATCCGCCACAACCCCAAGAAACACAACCACAAATTGAAGAAAAGCAACCTCAACCTGAGGAAAATCCTTCCACCAGTAATGAGATTTTAGATATAATAAAGAAAGAACATTAAGGAGATATTAATGGAAAAGTATATTTATCCAGATAAAAAAGGCTATTATGGTATTTTTGGTGGTAAATATCTTCCTGAGACACTTATCCCAGCTTTAGAAGAGTTGGAAGAGAACTATCTAAAGATAAAAAATGATGGAGACTTTAAAAGAGAGCTTATATACTACCTAAATGAGTATGCAGGTAGACCTACACCTCTTTATTTTGCATCAAGACTTACAAAAATAGTAGGTGGAGCAAAAATATATCTAAAAAGAGAAGATTTACTCCATACTGGGGCCCATAAAATAAATAATACACTTGGACAAGTTTTACTTACAAAAAGACTTGGAAAGAAAAGAATTATAGCTGAAACAGGTGCAGGTCAACATGGTGTTTCTACAGCTACAGCAGCAGCATTGTTTGGACTTGAATGTACCATATACATGGGTGAAGAAGATGCTGAAAGGCAAGCTTTAAATGTATTTAGAATGAAGCTACTTGGAGCAAATGTTGAGATTGTGAAAGCAGGAAGTAGAACACTAAAAGATGCTGTAAATGAAGCATTAAGAGATTGGGTTACAAATGTAAGAACAACCCATTATATTATAGGCTCTGCATTAGGACCCCATCCATTTCCAATGATTGTGAGAGATTTTCAATCTGTAATAGGAGAAGAAGTCAAACAACAGATTTTAGAGATAGAGGGAAGACTTCCAGATGTTATTGTTGCATGTGTAGGTGGTGGAAGTAATGCTATAGGAATTTTCTATCCATTTATAGAAGATCAAGAAGTGAAACTTGTAGGTGTAGAAGCTGCTGGGTATGGCTTAGAAACTGGTAAACATGCAGCAAGTATAAACGGCGGAAGTACAGGTGTACTTCATGGTATGAAATCTTACTTCATCCAAGATGAATGGGGTCAAATAGAAACAACCCACTCTATATCTGCTGGACTTGACTATCCTGGAGTAGGTCCAGAACATGCATATTTAAAAGAATCCAATAGAGCCCAGTACATAACAGCAACAGATGAAGAAGCATTAGAAGGCTTTTTACTTTTATCACAAACAGAAGGTATTATACCTGCTTTGGAAAGTTCTCATGCAGTTATAAAGGCAGTAGAAATAGCAAAAAATCTTGATAAATCTAAATCTGTAGTTATAAACTTATCAGGTAGAGGAGATAAAGATGTCCAATCTGTCAAAAATCTATTAGATACAGATTTAGATCTTTATAAGAGGTTAAAAAATATTTTAAAGGAAAAATATAAAATTTAATGGATATACTATTACCTATCGCAAACATTGAAGTAAACGTTTTATTCATTTTAGTACTTGGTTTTTTTGTTGGTGTTCTTTCAGGTATGATTGGTATAGGTGGTGGAATTATACTAAACCCAGTGTTAATAAAACTGGGAATACCATCTATAATAGTAGTTGGAACTTCTATAAGTCAGATGATAGGAGCTTCTTTATCTGGATTTTTATCTTACCTAAGAAGTGGAACAGTTGATTTAAAGATGGGAAAGTATATCCTATGGTTTAGTTTTATAGGAGGATTTCTTGGTGTTTTACTTATAAATGTTCTTAAATCTACAGGTGATGTGAAAAGTTTTATACTTATGGTTTATGTTATTTATTTAATTTTGGTAGGAAGTTTTATCTTTTATGAAAGTTTTCAAAATAAAAAAGATGATAAATGTTGTAGATTTTATGATAAATTCAAACATTTACCATTCCAGACAGATTTTCAAGTAGGTAAAGTTTCTATAATTATCCCAGCTTCTATTGGTTTTATATCTGGATTTTTAGCTTCCATAATGGGAATAGGTGGTGGAAATTTAGTTGTACCTGCATTGATGTACCTTGCAGGTTATAATATAGTAAGTGCTGTTTCTATTAGTGTTTTTCAGATGGTTTTTGTAACATCATTTTTAACTTTCTTACATTCATATATAAACCACGGTGTAGATATAGTTCTTGGTTTATTATTACTAATTGGTTCTTCTTTTGGAGCTGTATTTGGTTCTTTAATAGGTCAAAGGATAGACAAGTTTTACTTAAAAATGCTACTATCATTTTTAATGATTCTTGTAGCTATATTTTCTTTATATCAACTTTTAACAAACAAAGAAAAAGAAGTTTTCATTATAAAACCAACTAACTTTTTGTCTACGTTGATCTTACAAAATACATTTTTATATTCAGTTTTAGTTGTTGTTTTAAGTTTACTTTTGGGATACATTATAAGTATGGTAGCCTTAAGATTGAGAAGGTTATTTACTAAATGAAAATAGGCTGGATAGATTATATAAATACATTACCTTTTCAGATTGAAAAATTTAAAGAGCATGAGATTGTAAAAGCATATCCATCTATATTAAACAGTATGTTACATCAAAATAATATAGATGTTGGAATTATCTCTTCTGGAGAGTATATAGAACATTACTATAGATACTTCATTATTCCAGATTTATCTATAAGCTCTTTTAAAAAAGTAGATTCTGTTATAATTGCTTCTGTTAAACCTTTAGAGGATATAAATGAGATTTATCTAACAAAAGAATCTAAAACATCAGTACTTTTAACAAAAGTTATATTTGAAATTTTTCTAAAAAAAAATGTAAACTACAAAACATTTGAAAAGTTTAAAAAACAAAATACAGTTCTTTTGATAGGTGACAAAGCTTTAACACACAAAAAAGATTATCCATACGTTTATGACCTTTGTGAAATTTGGTATAACTACACAAATTTACCTTTTACTTTTGCTTTATGGTGCGTTAATAAAGATTACTTTCTAAACAACAAAGAAGAAGTATTTCATTTTCAAAAGAAATTAAAAGAAAATGTTGCAGATTTTTTCAGTAGTATAGATAGTACTGATTTACAAGAAGATTATAAAAACTATTTAAAAAATCTCTCTTTTGACCTTGGTACTAAAAATATAGAGTCATTGTTGCTGTTTTCAAAGTATTTAAAAGATCTAAATCTTATAAAGAAATTACCTGATTTTAGATTTATAGATGGTAAGGTTATAACTGTAGATGGTACTCAGACACTTTATAATTTTGATTACAATGAAGCTTATCATTCAAGTAGTGCTGGAGCATACTCAGAAAGTTTACATAAATTTATAGTTCCCTGTAAAGTAAGAGAAATATGTAGTAAAAACAAAGAAATCAATATCCTAGATGTAGGCTTTGGCCTTGGTTATAATGTAGCAACAGCTATTAAAAACTGTGAAAATGCAAAAATAAATATATACTCAATAGAAAAAGATATAAACTTTTTAGAACATATAAAAAAAATAGATATTCCAGAAAATCTTAAAAATATTTACGATCTATTTTTCCACATTGAAAAATCAACAATAAAATTAAATGAAAAAATTTATCAATGCTTTCTTTTACAAAAAGATAAGATAAATCTAACTATTATTATTGGAGATGGAAGAGATATTATAAAGGATATAAAAAGTTTAAACATTAAATTTGACGCTGTTTTTTGGGATCCTTTTTCACCAAAAGTAAATAGAGAGATGTGGACTGTCGATATTTTTAAAAATGTTAAAGATATAATAAAAACTGATGGTATTCTTGCAACCTACTCTGCTGCTATCAGTGTAAAGAAAAGCTTATTGGAAGCTGGTTTTAAAATTGGGCTTGTAGAACCAATAGGAAGAAAATCTGCTTCAACAGTTGCTACATTAGAAGGAGAAATACCACCACTTCCAGAAAAAGAATTCTTAAGGATAAAAAACTCAAATCAAAAAGCTATATATGACTAAGTAGTATACTCTGCATTTATCTCAACATACTTATAACCTAAATCACAGGTATAAAAAGTCCACTCTTCTTCACCCATTCCTAAGTAAAGGTATATTTTTACTTCTTTACTATTTTTTAGATACTCAATTGCCTCTTTTCTATCAAAAGAAATAGGTTGACCACTGTATATTAAGAAATCGCCGAGATAAAGTTTTACTTTTGAAAAATCTATATTTAAGTGAAATTGACCAACTGCTGCAAGTATTCTTCCCCAGTTTGGATCATTTCCAAACATTGCTGTTTTAAATAAGTTGGATAATGCTATACTTTCACCTATCTTTTTAGCTTCTTCTTTTGTTCTTGCTTGATAAACATTTATCTCTATAAGTTTTGTAGCTCCTTCCCCATCTTTAACTATCATTTTTGCAAGTTCTAAAGCTACTTCATAGACTTTTTTAGCAAAGTATAATTTATTAGACTCATTGATTTCTATATTTGTTTCTCCAGTTGCTACCACCAAAAAACTATCGTTTGTACTTTCACATCCGTCCACAGATATAGAATTAAAAGTCCTGTCTACCACCATTTTTGTTATTTTATCAAGCAATTGCTTTTCAATCTTAACATCTGTAAAGATATATGCTAACATTGTAGCCATATTTGGATGAATCATTCCAGCTCCTTTTGCAATACCTTTTATGGTAAACGTCTCTCCTTCTATTATACCTTTTGTTTCGTAGTATTTATAAAAGGCATCAGTTGTAGATATAGCCCTTGCTGAAAGTTCTAAATCGAAATCTATCATGTTTTCTGTAGCTTGTTTTATTCCATTTTCTACTTTTTCCATAGGAAGTTGAACACCTATAACACCAGTAGAGAATACCATAACTTCTTCTTTACTTATATTTAATAAATTTGCTGTAATATCTGCCATTTTTTCTGCATTTTCATAACCTTGTTGACCTGTTGCAGCGTTTGCATTCCCACTGTTTACTACTATTGCTGAAATTTTATCTTGTAAAGATGCTACCAATCTATCGTATATAACTGGAGCAGCTGCAAGTGAGTTTTGTGTAAATACAGCACTATAAACTGAAGGGTTAAACTTTAAAACTAAAATATCATAATCTCCAGATGGTTTTATACCAGCTTTTGCAACACCCATTTTAATATTCATCTAGCACCTCTTCATTTTTTATTTTCCAGTTTGTAATATTTTCCGATCTCCTTGAGAAAAATGAAATATCCCAGATATTTATTTTGTTTAAATGAATGTAATCTGCAGTACTATATATATTTTGAGTTTTTTGTTTAATAGGTTTTTCTTCTAGTTTAGTATCTATATTAAGTAAGATATCTACTGTTTTAAATGGTGGTTTTATAGATGCTTTTACTTTCTTTATCTCAAATGCAAAACTATAATCTCCATCTTCTTCTGTCCATGTGTTTAGTGGTAAAACAATATCTGATATGAGAGCTAAACCATCTTCAAATGGCGTAAAAAGTACTTTGTTTTTTAAAGTTTGTAGGATATATTTTAATTTTTCTTCTTCTATAACTTCAGCTAAATCTTCTCCAAAAAGAATAACATTTTCAATTTCTTTTTCTTCTATTTTTGCTATAACTTCAGGTAGATAACTTAAATTCTCTATATAATTTACTACACCAAAACTGTTTGGATAAGGTGGAAGTAATAAAATTTTACTACCTTTTTCTTGTTGAATTTTTTTAAGAGTTTTACCAAAATTAAATGCATCAATCCCATGGTAATAACTTGAGTAAACTATTATACTGTCTTTATCTGCTACTTCTAACAATCTTTCTTCAATTTTTTCATCTAATGGGTATATTAATGGGTAGAGTTTTTTTATTCTTGTTGGGTTTTCTGCAAAGACTATAACTTTTTTATCCATTTTGTATGTTATTACTGGGTTTGTATTTGTAATGTCATTACCTACCACTATCCATTTTTTAATGTTTTCTAATTTTGGTGGTGTATATTCTCCAAATCCTTCTAAAAGTGGCAGTATATCAAGGGTTATAGTAGAAGTTATATAAGCACCTGTTTTATTTGCTATTTTGTTTATAGCTTGAATCATTTCGTTTGATAGGTATGGAGATACCACTATAGCTGTTTTTTCTGGAAGTTTATTTAGTATCTCTTTTGTTTTGTCTACTGCTTCTTGTAGTGATACTCTATTTGATTTTATCAATGGATATTTTAATCTGTTTGTATTGAAGCTATCATAACCTAAGTATGGTTTTCCACATATTTCAAGTTCTGCAGTACTTCTAATTTTGTGTATTTTTTTGCCATCGTGATCTACCACAACAGGACAACCTAAAGAACAAAATCCACAATGGGTATAAGTCTCATTTAAGAGCCATGCACGAGCATTAAATTTGAATGGTTTAAAAAGTATTGCACCTACTGGACATATATCTACACATAAACCACATAGTTCACAGCTTGAATTCTCGATAGGTTTTTTTACTGGAGATATAAGTGTTTCAAAACCTCTTTCAGTTGATGTTAGTGAATGAGATTTGTTTATATTATCACATACACTCACACATTTCATACATAAAACACATCTATTTGATACATACTCAAGAAAATCACTTTCCCAATCTTCTTCAGGTCTTATTTTATCAAAAGGTGTTATAAATGATAATATATTATCTTGTGGTCCCCAATAGGTACCCCAGTTTTGTAAATCACATTCTCCAGCTTTATCACATATAGGACAATCGAGTGGATGCCTTGTAAATAACATCTGTAGAATAAATTTTCTATCTTCTTTTACTTTTTCATTTTCTGTCTCTATTTCCATACCATCGTAAACATAACTACCACAAGCAATAATACTTCTTTTAGCTTTTACATCATAAACAAGGCACATTCTACAGCCACCAAATATAGGTAGCTTTTCATGGTAGCAGAATGTAGGAATAAGTATATTTAAATCTTTCGCAGCTTCTAAAACAGTTTTATTCTTTGGAACTTCAACTTCAATACCGTTTATTTTAATCTTTACCAATTCCATAAAATCACCATTTTAAATAAGTTTTGAAGAAAATTTTAACATAAAAGAAGATTTTATAACTTAGATAAAAGTTTGTTTGTAATAATTTTAATAAGTTGCTCTAATGTTGATGTTTTACTTTCGATTTAAAGAATTTGATGAGATTAGAATTCTAGAAGGATTTATTTGTGAAAAAAATAAAAAGAGGGCTTAAAGCCCTCTAAATTATTACTTCTTGTTAACTGCTTCTTTTAAAGATTTAGCAGGTGTAAATGAAACCACTTTTCTTGCTGGTATTTTGATTTCTTTTCCAGTTCTTGGGTTTCTTCCTTTTCTTGCTTTTCTTTGTTTCACATTGAAAACACCAAGACCAGGAATAGCTGTTCTCTCACCTTTTGAGAGAGCTTCTACTAATGCATCAATTGCAGCATTTATAGCTCTCTCAGCTTCTGCCTTCTTCAATCCAGCAGCTGCAGCTACCTTTGAAATTAATTCTGCCTTTGTCATTCAAGAACCCCCTTTGATAAATTTTACAATAGTAAGTTTAAACCTAATAAATATATTTTGTCAATAGTTTTTAATCATTCTTTAATGTTATAATAATAATTTTAAAAATATCTACTTGGAGGTTTATCAGTTTGGAATTTAAAGATACACTTAACTTACCAAAAACAGATTTTCCAATGAAAGGAAATCTACCAAATAAAGAACCTGAAATATTATCTTTTTGGGAAAAAATAAATCTTTATCATAAACTTAGAGAAGAAAGAAAAGGAGAAGAAAAATATATTCTCCACGATGGTCCACCTTACGCAAATGGGCATATACATATAGGTCATGCTTTAAATAAAATCCTAAAAGATATATTAGTTAAATATCAATCTATGAAAGGTAAAGATGCTCCTTTTGTACCTGGTTGGGATTGCCATGGACTTCCAATAGAGCAACAAGTAGAGAAAGAACTAAAAGAAAAGAAAATAAGAAAAGAAGATTTATCAAAATCTGAATTTAGAAAACTTTGTAGAGAGTATGCTTTAAAGTTTGTTAATATTCAAAAAGAAGAGTTTAAAAGGCTTGGTATTATTGGTAATTGGGAAAAACCATATTTAACAATGAGACCATCTTATCAAGCTCAAGAAATTTTAGAGCTTGGGAGAATTTTTGAAAAAGGAATAGCCTACAGAGGGAAAAAACCTGTTTATTGGTGTATATATGATAAAACAGCAGAAGCTGAAGCAGAAGTAGAGTACTATGATAAAAAAGACCCTTCTATATATGTAAAATTTAAACTTGTAGATGAAGATGTTTTCCTTGTTATATGGACAACTACACCTTGGACTTTACCGGCAAATCTTGGTGTTATGGTAAATCCAGAGTTTGATTATGTCTATCTAAAAACAGAAAAAGGAACATTGATCGTTGCAAAAGAGCTTGTAAATACATTTTTAGAAAAAACTAATTTAAACGGAAAAATTATAAAAGAGATTAAAGGTAAAGATCTAGAGTTTAAAGAATATTTTCATCCGTTTATAGATAGAGTTTCTAAAGTTTATCTTTCAGAGTTTGTTGAACTTGGGACAGGTACAGGACTTGTACATATGGCACCAGGACATGGTCAAGAAGACTATATAATAGGTCAAAGGTATGGAGTAGAAGCATTTGCACCAGTAGACGATGAAGGAAGATTTACAAAAGAAGCTCCTTCTTGGTTGCAAAATATTAGAGTTTTTGATGCAAATGATATAATCATACAAAAATTAGAAGAAGTTGATGCTTTATTACACAAAGAAATTATAAATCACTCCTACCCACACTGTTGGAGATGTAAAAATCCTGTTATATTCAGAGCTACACCACAGTGGTTTATATCTATGGATGCTATAGTTGAAGAAGGTTTAACACTTAGAGGAAAAGCATTAAAAGAGATAGAAAGAGTTAAATGGATACCTGCATATGGTCAAAATAGAATAAAAAGTATGGTAGAAAATAGACCAGATTGGTGTATCTCAAGACAAAGGAGTTGGGGTGTACCTATTGCTGTATTTTACTGTGAAGAATGTGGAGAAATTGTGAAAGACATGGAAGTTTTCCAACATATAGCAAATCTTGTAAGAAACAACGAGTTTGGTGCAGATATATGGTTTGAAAAAACATCAGAAGAACTTCTGCCAAAAGGTTACAAATGTAAAAAATGTGGTTCAGAGAAATTTAGGAAAGAAGAAGATATCTTAGATGTTTGGTTTGATTCTGGTGTATCTCATAGTGCTGTTTTAAAATATGGGGAATGGGAAGAACTTAGATGGCCTGCTGACATGTATCTTGAAGGCTCTGACCAACATAGAGGATGGTTTCAATCATCACTTTTGGAATCAGTAGCATCTTATTCAGTAGCTCCTTATAACACTGTACTAACACATGGATTTACCTTAGATGAAAAAGGTAGAAAAATGTCAAAGTCTGCCGGCAACGTAGTAGCACCTGAAAAGGTAATAAAAGATTACGGAGCTGATATTTTAAGACTTTGGGTAGTTACAGAAGATTACACAGAAGACATAAAGATAGGTTTTAATTTAATTAAAACAATTGCTGAAGATTATAGAAAAATAAGAAATACATTTAGATTTTTCTTAGGAAACCTTTACGATTTTGAACCTAAATCTGATTATGTAGATTATAAAAATCTTTTAGAAATTGATAGATGGATGCTATCTAAACTTCAAGGTATAATACAGATAGCAGATAAATCTTACGAAGAAGGTAAGTTTCACAAAATTTATCATACAATAAAAAGCTTTGTTATAACATCTCTTTCTGCTATATACCTTGATATTTTAAAAGATAGATTGTATGTATACGCCCCAAAATCTTTAGAAAGAAGATCAGCTCAAACAGTTTTATGGGAACTACTTTTATCTTTGAATAAAATACTTGCACCTATAATATCATTTACAGCTGAAGAAGTATGGCAGTATGTAAGACAAATAGATCCTTCTTTAAAAGAAAGTATCCATATTGAACTAATGCCTACAGTAAATGAAAATTACATCGATTCAGAATTAGAAAAAGTATATGATAAACTATTAGATGTAAGAGATGATGTTTTGAAAGGAATTGAAGAAGCAAGAAAAAAAGATTTAGTAAGACACCCATATGAAGCAAGAGTTATATTAAAACTTCCACAAGATTACCAAAATCTTGTAAAAGAAAGGTTAGACTGGATAAAATTTTTCTTTACAGTTAGCCAAGTAGAACTTTCTGATAACCCAGTTGGAGATGTAGTAATACAAGGGGATAGTGTTAAAAACACTATTGTAGCTATAACCAAAGCTAAAGGTGAGAAATGTCCAAGATGCTGGATATATGATGAATCTGTAAATGAAAATCAAAAAGTTTGCAACAGATGTAAATCTCAGCTTGAAATTATGAAGATTAACCTGGAGGAGCTAACTTGAAAAAGTCAGATATAGTTAAAATTATTAAAAAGAAATATCCACAGTATGAGATAAAAGATATAAAATTTATTGTTGATGAAATATTTGAAAAAATGATAGATGGATTAGTAAAAGGAGAAAATATTGAAATTAGGAAAATAGGTTCTTTCAAAGTTTTAAAAAGAAAGAAACCACTAAAAGGTAAAAAAAGAATCAGTTATTCAAAAACAGTACATTTTAAACCAGGAAGAATATTAAAGAAAGCTTTAAAAGAGTATAAACTTGGAGAGAATAATGCAGATAAAAAATGATCTATTTTTAAGAGCTTGTAAAAATCAACCTATAGAAAGGACACCTATCTGGCTTATGAGACAAGCTGGTCGGTACATGAAAGAGTATAGAGATTTAAGAGAGAAAGCAGGAAGTTTTAAAAACTTCTATAAAAACGTAGAGTTAGCAGTTGAAGCTTCTATACTTCCTAAAAAAATACTTGATATTGATGCTATCATAATATTTTCAGATATTTTAACACCTTTAGAATCTATAGGTATAAAGTTTGATTTTAAAGAAGGAGAAGGTCCCGTTTTTGAAAATCCATTAAAAAGTGAATCAGATATAGAAAATCTAAAACCATTTAATAAAGAAGATGTTTATTTTGTAGGAGAGATTATAAAAGGTGTAAATACTACATTAAACAGAGAAATCCCAGTTATAGGTTTTGCAGGAGCACCATTTACAATAGCTGCATATATGATTGAAGGAAGAGGATCTAAAGATTTTAAAAAAACAAAAACATTTATGTACAACAACCCAGAAGCATTTAAAAAACTAATGGAAAAAATATCTAACATGACTGTATCTTATTTATCTTTTCAAATAGAATCTGGAGCTGATGCTGTTCAGTTATTTGATAGTTGGGCTGGTCATTTATCACCAAAAGCTTACAAAGAATTTGTGATGCCTTACATAAAAAATATTATTTATAAATTAAAATCTTATAATAAGCCAATAATACATTTTACAAAAGGAGTAGCTGGACTTTTAGATTTCCTTATAGAATCAGGAGCTGATGTGTATAGTATAGATTGGATGGTAGATATTAAAAAAGCAAAAGAAAAACTATATCCAAAAGCAAGTGTTCAAGGAAATTTAGACCCTTACATTCTATATGCTGATAAACATATAATCAAACAAGAAGCAGAATATATTATAAAATCATGGGGACAAGATTCAGGACACATATTTAATTTAGGACATGGACTTATGCCTGATATTAACGTTGACAATGTTAAATTTTTAGTAGATTCTGTTAAAGAACTATCTGTTAGAAAATAGAGGTTAATATGTCAGAAAAAGTAGTAGCAACAAATAAAAAAGCTTTTCATGATTATAACATCCTTGAAAAGTATGAAGCTGGAATGGTTCTTACAGGTTCTGAAGTAAAATCTTTAAGAGAGGGATCTTGTAATTTAAAGGACAGTTTTGTAATAATTGAAGATGGTGAGGCTTGGCTTTACAACTGTTATATAGCACCTTATAAACCTGCTGCAAAATGGGGACACGATCCTACAAGAAAAAGAAAATTACTTCTTCATAAAAGAGAGATTCTGAAACTTATGGGAAAGGTTAAAGAAAAAGGACTTACAATAATACCACTTAGAGTCTACTTTAAAAATGGAAAAGCAAAAATAGAGATAGCATTGGCTAAAGGTAAAGTTAAGTATGAAAAGAGAGAATCAATAAAAGAAAAAGATTTAAAAAGAGAGATTGAAAAATCATTTAAAGGTAAAATAAAACTCTAATGAGGTGAGATGTTGAAAAAGTATATATTCATAACTGGCGGAGTTTTATCATCTCTTGGAAAAGGTGTAACGTCAGCAGCTATAGGTTCCATCCTTGAATCTATGGGATATAAGATAACATTGATGAAACTTGATCCATACCTTAACATAGATCCTGGTACAATGAACCCATACCAACATGGAGAAGTTTTTGTAACTGAAGATGGTGCTGAAACAGATCTTGATTTAGGACATTATGAGAGATTTACAAATGCAGTTATGACAAAGTATAACAACACAACATCAGGTAAACTTTACCATAACTTACTCGAAAAAGAAAGAAAAGGTGCTTTTCTAGGTGCAACAGTTCAAGTTATACCACATTTTACAAACGAAATAAAAAAAGCTGTTGAAAAAGTAGCAGAAAATTATGAGATTACTTTAGTTGAAATCGGTGGTACTGTTGGAGATATTGAAAGTTTACCATTCCTTGAAGCAATTAGACAGATGGGAATAGAAAATAAAAAAGATGATGTTATGTATATACATTTAACATATGTACCTTATATTAAAGTTGCTGGAGAACTAAAAACAAAACCAAGTCAACACTCAGTAAAAGAACTTAGAGCAATTGGTATTCAACCAGATATAATAATTGGAAGAGCTGAAACTCCATTACCAAAAGAGATAAAACGAAAAATATCTCTATTTACCAATGTAGATGAAGATTCTGTATTTTCTGCTCCTGATTTGAATATTATTTACGAAATTCCTTTATACTTTAAAAAAGAAGGTCTTGATAAAGCTATAGCAAAACATTTAAATTTATCTTATACAGAACCAGATCTAACAAAGTGGAAAAAAGTAGTAAACGTTTTAAGCAGACTAGAAACTCAAGTAGATATAGCTATAGTTGGTAAATATGTAGAACTTAAAGATGCTTATAAAAGTATATATGAAGCTTTAATACATGCCCAGATTCCAAATAGATTAAAAGTAAATATTCATTGGATAAATTCAGAAAAAATCAATGAAGAAAACTATAAAGAAGTACTTAAAGATATGGATGGTATCCTCGTACCTGGTGGTTTTGGAGATAGAGGAATAGAAGGTAAGATCTTAACAGCAAAATATGCAAGAGAAAATAACGTTCCATACTTTGGAATATGTCTTGGAATGCAGATAGCTGTTATAGAGTTTGCAAGAAGTGTTGCAGGTTTAGAAGGAGCCAACTCTACAGAGTTTAACCCATTTACTCCACACCCTGTTATAGATATTATGCAAGAACAAAAGAACATAGATAAAAAAGGTGGTACAATGAGATTAGGAGCTTATAAATGCCATCTTAAAAAAGGAACAAAGGCTTACGAAATATACAAGCAAGAAGAAATCTATGAAAGACATAGACATAGATACGAATTTAATCCAAAGTATGTACCTATTTTAGAAGAAAAAGGTTTAGTTGTTTCAGGTGTTTATAAAGCTAAGAATCTACCTGAGATAATAGAGATTCCTTCTAATAAATGGTTTATAGCTTGTCAATTCCATCCAGAGTTTAAAAGTAAACCATTTAGTCCACATCCATTGTTTGTATCTTTTGTTGAAGCATCCTATAAAAATAGAATTGAAAAATCTAAAAATATAACGTAATTTTATTTTAAAATTAAATTAAGGAGGGAAAGATGGAAAATATAGAAAACGTACATTTAGAGATTAAAGATATTTTTTATCCGCCAGAAGAGATAAAAAAAGAGTGTATTGTCCAAGATTATGAATCTATGTATAAAAGATCTATTGAGGATCCTGAAGGTTTTTGGTCAGATATAGCAAACGAACTTCATTGGTTTCAAAAATGGGACAAAGTTTTAGAGTGGAATTTTCCATATGCAAAATGGTTTATCAATGGTAAAACAAACATAACATATAACTGCCTAGATAGACATTTACTCAATGGAGATAGAAATAAAATTGCCTATATATACGTAGATGAAGAAGGAAACGAGAAAAAAATTACATATGGAGAACTATTAGAACTTGTAAATAGAATAGCAAATGGACTTAAATCTCTTGGTGTTTCAAAAGGAGACAGAGTATCTATATACATGCCTAACACAATAGAAGCTATCGCTTGTATGCTTGCCTGTGCAAGGATAGGAGCTATTCACAGTGTGGTTTTTGCAGGTTTTAGTGAAGGCGCTTTAAAATTAAGAATAAACGATGCTAAAGCAAAAGTAGTTATCACTGCAACGTATACAAAAAGAAGAGGTAAAAAAATACCATTGTTCCCAACTGTAA
>CAZYKX010000025.1:0-21250 GCA_964648745.1 uncultured Aquificales bacterium | reverse complement strand
AACCGAAACATGGAGTTTCTTTGAAATTTTTTCTAATGTATCACCTTTTTGAACTGTATAACTTTCTGCAAAGGATAAAACTGGAAATAGAATAGAAAAAATAGCATATTTAATACTCGATCTTGAAATCATTGTATCCTCCTGTTTTATCAATAAATTCATATCTTATTCCATTTACACTTGCTAAAGGTGGTCCATTTTCTATTTCTTCAAAGAAAGATTTTAACACTTTCTCTTCTCCTTCTGCCATAACTTCAACTGTTCCATCTGGTAAATTTCTAACATAACCTTTTATACCATATTCATATGCCTTATTTTTTACAAATCTCCTAAATCCAACCCCTTGAACTCTTCCTGCAAAAATAATATGTAAAAGCACTACTTCTCCTCCTTTATAAATTCTTTTAAATATTTAACAAATTCATCAGGATTATTTATATCAAATGTTAAAGGAAATTTATAATAATCAGTAATAACACCTGTTAATTGTTCTTTCTCATTAATCAAATCTCTACATTCTTCCTTTCTTATTACCTCAAATTTTTTATATGCTATAACATTTTTAAAACCTTCAACTATTATTATATCAATATCTGAGCTAATCATATCTATAAGCTGCTTTAGATGATAGTTTTCTATTCTTTTATAGTGTGTTATTTTTGAAGGAGAAGCTATAATAACTTCCTCTGCTCCTGCTTGATAAATTTTATAACTATCTTTTCCTTCTGTATCTGTCTTTGCTTTGCCTTTAGGGTCATGTTTTATATAAGCTACTTTTATGCCTTCTTTTCTTAAAATATTCACAACTTTTTCAATAAACGTTGTTTTTCCGCTATTATGGGCACCACTTATGATGACTACTTTTTTATCCATGTGTATGTTTAATTAATGTATATATGGTTTTTTTTAGGTTTTTTCTATCAACTACCATATCTATCTGACCTTTTTCAAGAAGGAATTCAGATTTTTGGAATCCTTCAGGAAGTTGTTGTCTTATAGTTTGTTCTATTACTCTAGGACCAGCAAAACCAATTAAAGAATCTGGTTCTGCTATTATTATATCTCCTAAAAAAGCAAAACTTGCGGAAACACCACCCATTGTAGGATCTGTTAGTACAGATATATACAAAATTCCAGCTTTATTTAATCTATCAATAGATATGGCTGTTTTTGCCATTTGCATTAGAGAAACAATACTTTCTTGCATCCTTGCCCCACCAGAAGCAGCAACAGATATAAATGGAATCTTTTTCTCAATAGCAAACTCAACACCTCTAACAAATTTAGCACCTACAACACTTCCCATACTACCACCCATAAAATTAAAATCCATAGAAGCAATAACTACTTCCCTGTCAAAAATCATCCCATGAGCTATTATTATTGCATCATTTAAACCTGTTTTTTCTTGAGATTCTTTTAATCTATCTTTATATTTTTTGGTATCTTTAAAACCTATTACATCAACAGGTTTTATTTTTGGGAATAGGTCGTATGTAAAAATATTATCAAGAAGGGAATTTACTCTCTCTTTTGAATTTAATCTAAATGTATAACCACAGTGAGGACATATTTTTAAATTTTTTATTAAATCTTCTATGTATAGTAAACTTTTGCATTTTTCACATTTAATCCAGCTTCCTTCTTCTATTTTTATACTTCTTTTCTTTATATTTTTAAGTTTATCTACAAAATCCTTTAATCCCATTTATTAATCTCCTTTTATATAAGCAAATGTAAGTATCCTATCATCTGTATCTCCATTTCTATAAGAAAAGTAATCTTTGTTGCATTTTGTACATTCATTTATGTTATAAACTACATCTACTTTTAAATTTTTTAGTTTTTCCAATAGTATGGAATTTAAATCTAAATAAGTTTTTCCATTAGATATTGTAATAAATCTTTTTGGTATATTCAAACGTTTAATATCATCTAATTTAAATTCGTAACAGCAAGCTTTTATAAAAGGTCCTATAAAAGCTTTAATATCTTTATTTTTAAATAGGGAATATCCGTTTTCGACTATACCCCTTAAAAGACCTCTCCATCCTGCATGAATGACAGAAAGTTCATTACTATTAAAAAGTACCAACGGGATACAATCAGCTGTTAAAACTCCTAATGGTGTTAATTTTTGATCTGTATATAAACCATCACAAGGATCTAATATGTTATCATTATATTTTAAAACAATATTTGTATGTTTTTGATTTGGTATATGTATATTATTGAAAGGTGTAATTTTTAAACGATTTTCTTTATTTCTTTGGTTTCCATCTTTTTTCTCTGTGACGTATATAATAATGCTTTCAAATTCAAATTTTCTCATAAAAAAATTATAGCATTGTTTGAAGTTGATTAAAATCAATTACAAATAACTTTAATTTAAGTTAGTATTTACAAACTAAATAAAAAAAGTTATCATATTAAATTAGTTAAAAATTTTATGGAGGTAAAAATCAATGGCTGATGAAAAAGTTTCCCGTCGTGATTTTCTTCTTTATGCTATGGGTGCTTGGGCTGCTGTTGGAGTAGGGGGTGTTTTATATGGGATGTATAAAACTTGGGAACCTTTACCAGAAGTAAAAGCTCAAGCTACAGTATCTTTTGATTTATCAACAGTTCAACCTGGAGAGATTAAAGTTGTATCATGGAGAGGCAAGCCTGTTTTTGTCCTTAGAAAAACTCCAGATATGACTCAGTGTAAAGAAAGATCTGTCAAAGATGAGTATACAGTTGTGTTAGGTATCTGTACTCACCTTGGATGTATTCCAAACTGGGAAGCTGATAGAAAAATATGGCACTGTCCTTGTCATGGTGGCGAGTACGATGCATGTGGTAAAAACATTTTTGGACCACCACCAAGACCATTAGATGTACCACCTTTTAAAATTCAAGGAACAACGATTGTTTTAGGTGAGGAAGGAAATGAATATAAACAGATGAAAGAAAAAGGATTAACAGCATAAAAGGAGGTTAGGATATGAAATTAATAGATTGGTTAGACGAGAGGCTTGCAATTAAAGAGCTAATAAAAGTTATGTTAACAGAGTATTATGTACCAAAGAATATTAACTTCTTATGGAGTTTTGGTGTTTTAGTAATGCTTGTTTTAGTTATTTTAATTGTAAGTGGTATTTTCTTGCTTATGTATTATAAACCTGATGCTCATCTTGCTTTTGATAGTGTAAATAAAACTATAATGATGGATGTTGAGTATGGATGGTTATTTAGACACACTCATGCTGTTGGTGCTTCTATAATGTTCTTAGTTTTATTTATACATATGGCAAGAGGTATATATTATGGCTCTTTTAAAGCTCCAAGAGAAATTGTTTGGATTACCGGATATATCTTGTTTGTTTTAATGTCTGCTACTGCTTTTACTGGTTATCTTTTACCTTGGGGTCAAATGTCTTACTGGGCAGCTCAAACAATAACTACGTTATTCGAAAAAATACCATTTATAGGTCCTGATTTAGTAATATGGATAAGGGGAAACTATATAGTTGAAGATGCAACATTAACAAGATTTTTTGCTCTACACGTCGTATTTTTACCTTTATTACTTATAGTTTTTACAGCTATACACCTTTATGCTGTAAGAATTCCTGGTTCTAACAACGAAGATGGAGAGCATTATACAAAAGAAGAGAAAAAACATGGTAAAGGTATACCTTTCTGGCCTGTATTTATGGCAAAAGAATTCTTCGTTATGTCTGTATTTTTAATATTCTTCTTCTATTTAGTATTTTATCAGTATAAATTTGCTATGGATCCAATTAACTTTACTCCTGCTAACTATCTTCAAACACCAACACATATATACCCAGAATGGTACTTCCTTGCATTTTATGAAGTTTTAAGAGGATTTTTCTTTAGTCAAAATCTTGGTTTGATTTCATTTGTGTTAAGTATGTTTATAGCTGCATTTTTACCATGGCTTGATAAATCTCCTATCGTAAGTGGAAAACATAGACCTATTTATAAAGTTTTATTCTGGATATTTATAGCAGATTTTATTTTCTTAACAATATTAGGAAAACTACCTCCTACTGGTTTATATGCTTGGCTTGGATTTGTTGGAAGCTTGGTATACTTTGCATTTTTCTTAGCTCTTCCTATTGTCTCTAAAATAGAGAAGAAAAAAGTGGAAGGAGGTAGATAATTATGAAAGAATTAAAAATTCTTTTTATACTGGTAGTTTTAGTTTTAATAGGTTATTGGGGTATTGAACCTTATGCTCACTCAGTTATGCACGGAGAAGTTAAAAAACCAGATTATGCTTATTCAGATTTAAAAGTTAACGCTCCTTCTCAAGGAGATGCTGCAAAAGGTAAGGAGTTATTTATGGCAAACTGTGCATCTTGTCACGGTGTTAAAAATGATGGAATAAATCCAGGTATGGATAAAAATGCCGCTATTTCTTCTTTTAATGTTGTACCACCAGATTTATCAAATATTGCTAATATTGTTGACCATAAATTTTTAGCAGCATTTATTAAAAATCCTCAAGAAGCAACTAAAAATCCAAAATTTGCAATGCCACCAATGGCTCAGTTATCAGATGAAGACGTTTCAAACATCATTGCTTATCTTTCATCAGTAGCTAAAAAAGATTTAACAGGAAAAGAAATAACTGTTGAAGCATGTGGAAGATGCCATTCTGTTAAATATCAAAAAATTCAAGCTGAAACACCTGCAGATAACCTAAAAGCTTATCTTGGTAAAGTTCCACCAGATTTATCTGTAATGGGAAAAGCTAAAGAGATTGAATATTTAGAAAGTTTTATAAACAATCCTCAAAATGGTTTACCTGGAACGTCAATGCCAAGACTTGGTCTAACTAAGGAATCAACTGAAAAAGTAGTAGCGTATCTTGATACAATAGCAGACCCTCACAGAGAACAAAGAAATAAACTTGGTGTAATTGTTTTAGGATACTTAGTTGTAATGGCTGGTTTAACATTTGCTTGGAAAAAGAAAATCTGGAAAAACATACATTAACCATAAATAGGCTTACCTCCCTTTTATCTTAGCCCGCTTTAAAGCGGGCTTTTTTTATGACTTTTTTAATTGAAAAAATCTAATTTCTTAAAGTAAGATCTTCTCTAAATTTAAAGAGAGGATTGTTTTATGAACAAAAAACTAAATAGATTGATTAATGAAAAAAGCCCATACCTATTACAGCATGCTTACAATCCTGTAGATTGGTATCCATGGAGTGACGAAGCTTTTGAAAAAGCTAAAAAAGAAGATAAACCAATTTTCTTATCTATCGGTTATTCATCATGCCACTGGTGTCATGTTATGGAAAAAGAATCTTTTGAAGATGAAGAAGTTGCAAAAATTTTAAATGAAAATTTTGTTTCTATAAAAGTCGATAGAGAAGAAAGACCAGATATAGATGCTATATATATGCAAGTATGTATGTTATTTAATGGAAGTGGAGGATGGCCACTTACAATTATTATGACTCCTGATAAAAAACCTTTTTTTGCTGGAACTTATTTTCCTAAACATTCTAAATCGGGAAGGATAGGCCTGATAGATTTAATACTAAGTGTTTCTGAGTATTGGAAAAAAAATAGAGAAGACCTATTAAGTAGATCTAATAAAGTTGTAGAATATCTTAAAAAGAGTATTGAGAATAAATCTCAAGAAGAATCTCTTTCAAGTGATATTATACACAAAGCTTTTCTTGATTTTAAATCTAGATTTGATAAACTATACGGTGGTTTTTCTATAAAACCAAAGTTTCCTACACCTCACAATTTTATGTTTCTTTTGAGGTATTATTATCACACAAAAGAT
Organism: uncultured Aquificales bacterium; assembly: GCA_964648745.1. Lineage (GTDB taxonomy): Bacteria > Aquificota > Aquificia > Aquificales > Hydrogenothermaceae > Sulfurihydrogenibium. The sequence continues at coordinate 15,433 of CAZYKX010000025.1, read as the reverse complement.
AAAGAAGCTTTAAATATGGTAGAGAAAACATTAACTAATATGAGACTTGGTGGTGTATTCGATCATATAGGATTTGGATTTCATAGATACTCAACAGATAGAGAATGGTTACTTCCTCATTTTGAAAAGATGCTTTATGATCAAGCTCTATTAACAATAGCATATGCAGAAACTTACCAAGTTACAAAAAAAGAATTTTATAAAGAAGTTGCATATGAAATTATAGAATATGTAATTAGAGATATGACTTCTAAAGAAGGAATATTTTTCTCAGCTGAAGATGCAGATAGTGAAGGAGAAGAAGGTAAATTTTACACATGGACATTAAAAGAAATAAAAGATATCTTAAAAGAAGATGCCGATTTATTTACTAAAATCTTTAATATAAAAGAAGAAGGTAATTTTTTTGAAGAAGCTACTGGACATTTAACAGGAAGAAATATTATTTATCTTAAAAAGCCTTTACAAGATATCTCAAATGAATTAAATATAGATTATAAAACCCTGAAGGAAAAAGTAAAGATATGGAGAGAAAAATTATTTTTTGAAAGAGAAAAAAGAGTTCACCCATTAAAGGATGATAAAGTTATCACAGATTGGAATGGCTTAATGATTGCAGCATTAGCAGTAGCTGGAAAATCATTTGAAGATGATAATTTAATAAATCATGTTAAAAAAGCAGCAGATTTTATCTTAGAAAATATGTTTAAAAATGATAAACTTTATCATCTTTATAAAGATGGAGAAGTGAAAATAGAAGAATTCTTAGATGATTATGCCTTTTTGACATTTGGATTGATTGAACTTTATGAAGCAACAGGAGATATAAATTACTTAAATAATGCCCAAAAGCTAATAGATTTAATGATTAAATACTTTTATGATTTTGAAAATCATGGATTTTATTTAAGTTATAACGATAAAGATCTAATAGTAAGACCAAAAGAAATTTTCGATGGAGCTATACCTTCTGGTAACTCAGTTGCAGCTTACAACCTATATAAACTATCATTAATGACTGGAAACACCCATTATCAAGAGTTATCTATAAATACACTGAAAGCTTTTGCAGATGATTTGAAAAAAATGCCTTCTTATCACTCAATGTCTCTAATAACTTTAATGATGATTTATTATCCTACTTCAGAAGTGGTTTTAGCTGGAAAAAGATGTTTAAATAAATTAAAAGAAATAAATAAATTCTTTTTACCTAATAAGGTAGTTATTTTAAAAGATGAAAAATCTAAGGATAAGTTAGAAAAATTAGCTCCTTATACGATTTCTATGGAGATAAATGAAGATTGTGATATCTTTGTATGTAAAAACTTTAGTTGTAATTTGCCAACGAAAGATTTAGAAATTGCTATAAATCTAATTTCTGGATAAAAAGATGGAAATTAAAAACAAAACAGCTTTAATTACTGGTGGTGCTAAAAGAATAGGTAAAGAGATAGCTTTAGGACTTGCTAAAGAAGGATGCAATTTAGTAATTCATTATAACTCTTCAGAAAAAGAGTCTGATGAACTTATAGATCAGCTGAGGAATTTAAATATTAAAGCTTATAAAGTAAAAGCAAACTTACTTGACGAAAACGATTTAAATTTGTTAGTAGAAAAAACATTGAATTTAGTAGAAAGCGTAGATATTTTAATAAACAATGCTTCTATTTACTACAAAACACCTTTATATTCAACTACATTTGAAGATTTAGATAAATTTTATTCTATACATGTGAAAGCTCCATTTTTTTTATCAAGAGAATTTGGAAAAATTATGTATTCTAAAAAAGAAGGAAGAATTATTAATATAATTGATTATGCTGCAATTTTACCTTATCCAGAGTATACTGCTTATTGCATATCAAAAGGTGCAATGATAACTATGACAAAAGCTTTCGCAAAAGAGTTTGGTCCTTATGTTTTAGTTAATGGTATTTTACCAGGTCCTATTATACCAGCTGAAGATATTAAAGATTTGGACATACCTTTGAAAAAGACAATTTTAAAAAAATGGGCAGATGGAAAAGAAGTATTTAAAGCTGTAAAATATTTAATAGAAAGTGATTTTACTACAGGAGCTTTAATACCTTTAGAAGGAGGAAGATTAATATTTTAGACCATTTAATTTTTCTTGGAACAGGTGGCGGTAGAAATGTAGTTTTTAGGCAGCTTAGACATTCTGGAGGAATGTGGCTACATTTTAGTGGAAAAAATATCCTTATAGATCCAGGTCCAGGAAGTTTAATAAGAATTTTTGAGAGAGGTTTAGAGCCAAGAGATTTAAATGCTATTGTTTTGTCTCATAGACATTTAGATCATGTAGCAGATATAGCCTCTGTTGTAGAATCAGCAACAGAAAGCAACAAAAAAGTATTAGATTTACTACTTGCACCTTATGATGCATTAGAAGGTGAAGATCCAGTAGTTTTAAAATATACAAAGAAAGGATTCAAAAATATAGAGATTACAACTATTGGAAAAGTTATAAATTACGAAAATATAACAATAAAACCACTTATTGAACATATCCATAAAGGAGCACAAACATACAGTTTAGAATTCTCATATAAAGACAAAAAATTTATTTACGTCCCTTGTGGAAAATTTTTTGAAGGTATGCTGGAAGCTTATCCAATGAGTCCGGATTTAATGGTTTTCAATACTACATTTTTGACACCTAATCTAAACTATTATCATCTGTCAGCCGAAGATGTAGAAAAGATCATTTTAAAGGTAAAACCAAAATTAAGTGTAATAACACATTTTAGTTTACAGATGTTGAGACATTCGCCGGAAAAGGTAGCGAAAAGTATGAGTCAAAAGACAGGTTTAAATGTTGTTGCAGCTTATGATGGTATGAAAATAGAGTTTTAGGAGATTGTATGAAAGGTATTATTATTGGTGGAGGTGTTATCGGTTTATCTATAGCACGAGCTTTACATAAGCTAGGATATGATATTACGATTATAGAAAAACAATCATTAGGCAAGGGTGCATCTTGGGCTGCTGGGGGTATGCTTGCACCACAAGCAGAAGGTTTATCAGGAGATTTTTTAAAACTTTGTGTAGAAAGTAGAGATATGTATAAAGAATTTGTATCAGAGTTAGAAAAAGAAACAGGAGATAATTTATCTTTTTGGGAGTGTGGTATATTCTGTCCTGCATTTAATGAAGAAGATAAGATTCTCTTACAAAAAAGGGCTGATTATTACAATAAGTTAGGATTAGAAAGTATATGGTTTGATCAAAAAGATTTGAAAGATTTAAATATAAATTTTTCTACTTCTGTTATTGGTGGTGTTTTGTTTCCACAAGATAAACAGATAGATAATAGGAAACTAATAAATGCTTTGATTAAATATATAAGATCTCATAACATAGGTGTAAAAGAATGGACAAAAGTAAAGTTTATAGATTCAAAAGGTTATATTTTTAGATCTGTAGTTACTGAAAAGGGAACATTTGAAGCAGACTTTTGTATTTTAGCAGCTGGTGCTTGGTCAGGAGAAATAGAACCAATAAATGTGTATCCAAAAAAAGGTCAGATGTTTTCTTTTCAAACAAATAAAAAAAATGAGATTAATAAAGTTTTATACAGTAAAAAGGCTTATATCATCCCAAGAAAGGACAGTAACTTAGTAGTAGTTGGAGCAACAGAGGAAAATGTTTTTTTCAAAGAAGGAAACACTATCGTAGGTTTATTTATTTTACTTAAAGGACTTTTAGAAACGTTATCTTATACAAAAGATTATAGGATTGTCGAAACATGGTATGGTTTCAGGCCTGCTACACCTGATGGATTTCCAATTTTAGGAAAGTCTCATGTAAAAAATTTATACTATGCAACCGGACATTATAGAAATGGGATACTTTTAACTCCTATAACAGCAAAACTAATGGTAGATTTAATTCATAAAGAAGAAGAATCATCTTATTTAAAGATATTTAATCATACTAGATTTGGTTTTAAATAATAGTTTTTTAAAATTGGGGGATTAACATGAATGCTACACAATACCTCGAAAATGGTTTAAAAAATTATTTAGATTTTGCTCCAGAAGGATATAAAGATTTAGGTAAGTGTAAACATGGTTGTCATAGTTTAAATTTTTTTATAAAGGAAGAAGATGGAAAAATAGTTGATGTTAAATTTACAGCATCAAAAAGGTGCAAAAAACTTTTAGCTGTTGCAGATTATGTATCTTCTCTTATAAAAGAGAAAGGTAAAATTGAATTTGATAATAATGAAGTTTTAGAATTTTTTAAAGAAGAGAAAGAGATAGATAAATTGAAAGACAGACTAAAGCTAGTAAAAGAGGCATTAAATATCTAATCCTGCTAATTCCAAGATTTTCCTGCCAAGGTTTTCTGGTACTTCCATAAAAGATAAACGAGGTATTTTAACCAAATAAAAACCCTTAAATTCTGGTAATGTTTTAATCAATGAAAATTCCACTTTTTTAGGAAATTTTTTATAAAATTCTATATCAACTACATATAAATTATTTTCATCTTTATAAGGATTTGAGATTATCTTTCCTAAACCAACAATAGCTTTCTCTTTACCAGTATGATATATGAAAACTAAGTCTCCTATACGTGTTTCTTTTATAAACTTTTGAGCTAATGGATTCTTAACACCATTCCAAACCGTTTTTCCTTCTTTTTCTAACATATCTATAGAATACTCTTGTGGTTCTGTCTTAGCTAAATAATATTTCACTTTTAACCTCTAAATGTTAAAATATACATTATGATATCAGAAAATTTATCAATTAGACCTTTAAAGTTAGATGAGTTTATAGGACAAGAGGAAATAAAAAGGCAGCTAAAAGTATTTATAAATTCTTCAAAAATTCAAAATAAACCTCTTGATCATATTATACTGTCTGGACCACCAGGGCTTGGTAAAACTACTTTAGCTACAGTTATTGCAAACGAGATGAATGTGAATATAAAAATAACATCTGCACCTGTGTTAGAAAAAAAAGGTGATTTAATAGGAATACTAACAAACCTTAAAGAATATGATATCCTTTTTATAGATGAGATACACAGACTTTCACCTGCATTAGAAGAGATTTTGTATTCAGCAATGGAAGATTTTAAAGTAGACGTTATTATAGGCGGTGGTTCTAATAGAAAAGCAAGATCAGCAAAATCTATAAGACTAAATTTAAATAGATTTACTCTTATAGGAGCTACTACAAAAGTTGGTATGCTATCAAGCCCTTTAGTTTCAAGATTTGGAATAATACTAAATTTAGATTTTTACGATGAGATCTCATTAAAAGAAGTAATAAAAAGAACAGCAAAAATTTTAAATATAAAGATTGATGAAAAAGGAGCTTTAACTATTTCAAAACATTCAAAAGGAACTCCAAGAATAGCAAATAAACTTCTAAAAAGAGTTTATGATTATGCTTTGTTACATAATTATGATGTTATAACAGAGAAAGTAGCTTTAGAAGCTTTAGAATTTCTATCTATCTATAAGTATGGATTAGATAGTGTTTCATTAAAGTATATTAAAACTGTTGTTAATCAGTTTAATGGTGGGCCTGTAGGTTTAAATACACTTGCTTATGCAATATCTGAAGATAAGAGAACTATTGAGGAGTTTATAGAGCCATACCTAATAAAGCTTGGTTTTATAAAAAGAAGTCCAAAAGGAAGAATAGCAACAGAATTAGCTTATAAATATTTAAAAGAAAATGATAATACTTGAAAATAAACATTTTGAAAATCTTATTTTCGGTACTTTTGTAAAAAGACTAAATAGATTTGTAGGCTTATGCAAAGTAAAAGATAATTTTGAAAAATGTCATATAGCAGATACAGGAAGACTAAAAGAGATATTGGTAGAAGGTAAAGAAATTGTTTTGATAAAAAATAAAGAGGAAAATAAAACAAAATATAAACTTTTAGCAGTAAAAATGGAAGAAGGATTTATTTTGGTAAATACTATTTATCACTCAAAAATAGGCCAACGTTTGATAGAAAATGGGCTTTTAGGGATGATACCTAAAAAGATAAAAAGAGAAGTCAAATACAACGATAGTAGGATAGATTTTCTTTTAGATGATAAAATTTTTGTAGAGTTAAAAGGATGTAATTTAAAAATAGACAATAATTGTATATTTCCTGATGCTCCAACATCAAGAGGATTAAAACATTTAAAAAATCTTATTCAGTTAAAAAAAGAAGGTTTTGAATCAGCTATAATGGTAATTGCATTTAGAGAGTGTGATACATTTTTACCAAATTTTATTACAGATAAAAAATTTTCAGAATATTTTATAAAAGCTATGGATGTTGGTGTTAAATTTTATGGATTTAAAGTTAAGTTTGATAATGAATTTAATATCATTTACAATGGAAAAATTTCAATTAGTGAGGCATTATGGAGCTTGCAAGAGATATATTTTTAATAATGAATATAATAGGTCTTTTAGCATTTGCAATTACAGGTTCTTTAAAAGCGATTAAAGAAGGTTTAGATTTACTTGGAATAACAGTTTTAGGAGTAATGACAGCTTTAGGTGGTGGTATAACAAGAGATTTAATGATAAATACTGTTCCAAATGCATTAAAATCTGTAACAGATATGAGTGTTGCGTTAATTGGTGTTTGGATTGCTATTGTAATTTACAAGGTAGCAAAAAGTGATATATCAAATAGATACTATATACTAATACCAGATGCTATTGGTTTATCTGCTTTTACAACTACAGGTGCTATAATCGCTTACAATGCAGATGTTTCTTTTTTCGGAATAGTTATCCTTGCTACATTAACAGGTGTAGGTGGTGGTGTTATAAGTGATCTACTTCTTGGAAAAATTCCTTCTGTTCTTAGAGATGACTTTTATGCCAGTTGTAGTATAATAGGTTCAATAGGCTTTTATATTTCTATTTTAATATCTCAAGATTTGACAATATCTTCTATTGTATGTAGTTTACTTGTTTTGATGTTTAGAGTTGTAGCTATACTTTATGACTGGAAGTTACCAAAATTTCAATGAAATTAAAAGAGATTTATTTAAAGGTCCTCAATCTATTAAAAAGTGCTAACATAGAAAATCCATCAAATGAAAGTATGATACTAATATCGTATATTTTAGAAATACCAAAGTATAAAATTATAACTGATCCAGATTTAGAAATTTCAAAAGATAAAGAAAAATCGATATTAAATTTAGTTTATAAGAGGTTAGAGGGATTTCCTATAGCTTATCTTGTTAAAAATAAAGAATTCTTTGGATATAATTTTTACATTGAAGAAGGTGTGTTAATACCAAGACCTGAAACTGAAATTCTTGTTGAAAAAGTTTTAGAAAAAATAGGTAATAAAGCTTCTATTGGACTTGAAGTAGGTGTTGGTAGTGGCTGTATTTCTATATCTTTACTAAAACATAATAAAAATCTTTTTATATATGGAATGGATATATCTGAAAAAGCTTTAAATGTATCAAAACTAAATGCTGATAAACACGATGTTTTAAGTAGAATTAGATTAATAAAGTTTGATATTTTAAAAGAAGATATTAATTATCTGAATCTACCAAAATTAGATTTTGTTGTATCAAATCCACCATATATACCATTGAAAGATTATGAAAATTTACAAAAAGAAGTTAAAAAAGAACCTGTGGAAGCTTTGATAAGTGGATATGAAGGAACAGAGTTTTACGAAGTTATTGTAAATAAATTAAAAGGCTCTTTAAAAGAAAATGGTTTTTTTGCATTTGAGTTTGGAATAAATCAATCCGAAAAGATAAAAGATATCCTATTAAAAAATGATTTTAAAGAAATAGAGATTTATAAAGATTTATCAGGTATAGATAGAATTTTGATAGCTTATAAAGTAAAATAATAGAGGTAAAAAAATGATAACTAGAGAGACAAAATTGAAAGAGGCTCTTATAGTAGAAGGTGGAAATAAGCTTTCTGGTGTGTTAGAAGTTTCAGGTGCTAAAAATGCAGCTTTACCAAATATGACAGCTACCATTTTAACATCTGAAGAAGTAGTTATTGATAATATACCGAACTTACTTGATGTTGAGACGATGAAAAAACTTTTAGAACATATAGGTGTAAAAATCGATAAAATAAAAGAAAAAACATATAGCTTTAAACTTGAAAATCCAGTCTCTTTCTCAGCACCTTATGATTTAGTAAATAAAATGAGAGCTTCAATTCTCATTTTAGGCCCAATGTTAGCAAGGTTTGGGTATGCTGAAGTTGCATTACCTGGTGGTTGCTCTATTGGTACAAGACCTGTTGATTTACATCTTAAAGCCTTAGAAAAAATGGGTGCTGAAATAAAAATAGAACATGGATTTATAAAAGCATATGCAGCAAAAGGATTGAAAGGTGCTCATATATTTTTTGATAAAATTACAGTAACAGGGACAGAAAATATACTTATGGCTGCTACTTTAGCTAAAGGACAAACAGTTATAGAGAATGCAGCATTAGAACCAGAAGTAGTTGATCTTGCAGTTATGTTGAAAAAGATGGGAGCAGATATTCAAGGAGAAGGAACAAATAGAATTGTTATAAACGGGGTAGAATCTTTAAATGGAACATATCATACTGTTATTCCAGATAGAATAGAAGTTGGAACATTTTTAGTAATTTCAGCTTTAAACGATGGAAATCTTGTTATCAAAAACTATCCAAAACAATATTTAGAGTATGTGGAAGAGGTTTTAAAGAAGATAGGTGTGTATATATTAGATCTTGGAAATAATGAAATATTAGTAAGAAGAGATAAGATACTAAAACCAGTAAATATAGAAACAAAAGAATATCCATTATTCCCTACAGATTTACAAGCTCAATTTATGACTTTACTTTGCTTTGCTGATGGTGTATCAGAAATAACAGAAAATATATTTGAAAATAGATTTATGCATGTTCCAGAACTTAACAGACTTGGTGCAAATATAGAGATTAAAGGAAAAACAGCAATAGTAAGACCTGTAGATAAATTTACTGGTGCAGATGTAAAAGCTACAGATTTAAGAGCAAGTGCAGCAATGGTTATAGCAGGATTAGTTGCTGAAGGTGAAACAAAAATACATAGTATTTATCACCTTGATAGAGGTTATGAGCATATAGATGAAAAACTTATGAATATAGGAGCAAAAATAAAAAGAGAGATTATTGAATAACAAAAAAATATTTTACAAGTTATTTTTATTCTCTATAATTTTAGCAGTTTTTGTTAACATTACTTATTACCTTTGGGGCAAATATAAAGAAGATCAAGATATAAAGCTATCGTACATAGGTATATTAGGTGCGATTACATTTATACCTTTTCTAAGGGTTAAGCCATATGAAATTAAAAACTGTGTTTGGGTTGTTAACCTTTTAGGAATGTTAGTTTTTTTACCATTTTTAATTATAAAATTTGATATAATTGATTTATTTATTATTTTAATTTATCTAAATTTTTTAAACTACATCATTTGTAATAAAGGAAGGAGGAATTTTGAAACAAGAAATTAAAGATTTAATATTAAATACTGTAAAATCACAAGGATTTGAAATAGAAGAAGATAAAGTTAAAATAGAGATACCAAAAGAAGAACATCATGGTGATCTATCTACAAATTTAGCTTTTTTACTTAGTAAAAAATTAAATAAAAAAGCTATAGAAGTTGCAAGTCAACTTAAAGAAATATTTGAAAAAGAAGATTACTTTTCAAAGGTAGAAGTTGCTGGTGGTGGTTTTTTAAACTTTTTCATCTCTGATAAATACTATCACGATATTTTAAAAAAAGCTGTAGAAGAGAAAGATGAGTATGGTAAGGCAAAAGTTAAAGATAAAGGAAAAATAAACATAGAATTTGTCAGTGCAAATCCAACTGGACCACTTCACTTAGGACATGGAAGAGGAGCTGTAATAGGAAATATTCTTTCTAACATGTATGAGTATATAGGTTATAAAGTTGAAAAAGAGTTTTATATCAATGATGCAGGTAATCAAATAAAAAAGTTAGGCCTTTCTGTCTATGCTAGATTTAGACAGATAGAAGAACCAGATTATCCATTTCCAGATGATGGTTATCACGGTAATTATATAAAAGATATCGCAAAAGAGCTCTATTACTATGAAAAAGAAAAGATTTTATCTTTTTTAGATGAAGAAGAAGCTATAGAATTCTGTGCAAACTACGCAAAAAATTATCTTTTAGATAAGATAAAAGAAGATTTAAAATTAATAAATGTAGTATTTGACATATGGTATAGTGAGAAACATCTGTATAATCAAGGAAAAGTAGAACAAGCGTTGGAATTTTTAAATAGTAAAGGTTTACTTTATGAAAAAGATGGTGCTTTATGGCTTAAAACAACAGCTTTTGGAGATGATAAAGATAGGGTAATAAAAAAGTCTGATGGTAGTTATACCTACTTTGCAGCTGATATTGCTTATCATTACGATAAATATTTAAGGAATTATGATTTTATCATAGATGTTTGGGGTGCAGATCATCATGGATATTTTCCAAGAATAAAAGCTGCTATAATGGCTTTTGGAGTATATGAAGACTGGCTTAAAGTTTTATTTATACAGCTTGTTAAGCTTTATAAAAATGGTGAAGAAGTTAGAATGTCAAAAAGATCTGGAGATTTTATAACTCTTAGGGAGTTAGTTGAGGAAGTTGGTAAAGATGCTGTTATATACTTTTTTGCCTCTAAAGACTCTAACACTCATTTAAATTTTGATTTAGATTTAGCTTTAAAGAAAAATAATGAAAATCCGGTATATTATATTCAATATGGACATGCAAGAATTTCAAGTGTATTTTCAGAAGCAAAACAGAGGTTCAACTTTGATCCAGAGGAGAATTTTCAAGCAGATTTATCTTTATTAAAAGAAGATTTGGAAAAACAAATTATGAAATATATTTCTTTAATACCTGATGAAATTTATGATGCAACTATTAAAAATCAACCACATAAGATAACTAATATTGCTTATGAATTAGCTTCAAGATTACATAAGTATTATTATTATCATAAATTCTTAGTAGAAGATAATATTGAATTAACGAAAGCTAGGTTGTATTTATTAAAAGCTACAAGAAATGCTTTTAGAACATTATTTAAAATTATGGGAATTACACCTATGGAGAGGATGTAATGGAAGAAAAAGATTTAAAATCAGCTGTAGAAAAAATTAAACATAAGAAAAAAAGAGAAACCTTAGAGAGGATCATTATTTTTCTTACTGGACTTTTAATAACATTGTTATTTGTTACCATTGGACTTAACTTTTACTCAAAATCAAACCAAACGATATCTGAACCAGAGGTAAAAATAGCAACAAATATAGAATCTACACCTAAACCTCCACAGGTAAATCAAATTCAAAATCAGCAAAATCTTGTAGAAACAAAAAAAGATGAAAAAATACAACAACAATCTAATCAGAATCAACAACAAGAATTATCCAAACAAGAAAACATAGCAAGTAGTAATCCACAAAAAGGACACGAAGAAAATGTAAAACCACAAAATAATGAAAATAATAAACCTCAACAAAAAGAAATGGCCAAAGCACAAACGGTAAAAGAAGAAAACATAAAACCACAAAATAACGAGAATAATAAACCTCAGCAGAAAGAAATATCAAAAACACAAACGGTAAAAAAAGAAGAACCTGTTGCACCTAAAAAGGAACATTTAATTAGTCAAGAGAAAGTTGAAAAAAAAGAAAATACCAAACCTAAGGAAGAAAAAGTAGAGAAAAAGGAAGTAACAGAAAAAAACAATAAAGTAGAATCTAAAGATATTTTATCTGTAATTTCAAATGGTGTTTTTGCAATTCAAGTTGGAGCATTTTCTACAAAAGAAAAAGCTGAGATAGAAAAATCTAAGTATGAAAATGCTTATATTATAGAAGAAAATGGTTTATATAAAGTTTTAATTGGTAAATTCAAAACAGAGAAAGAAGCAAGGGAATATCAAAAATCAAAAGATATAAAAGGTTTTGTAAAAAGGATTACAATTTAGCTTTAAGTAGTACTGCTAAGAAGCTTGAAATATCTTTTGGAATGGCAAAACGTGGTATTTTGTGTAAATCTGTATTCTTTGTTATAACACTTTTTTCTGTTGTGAAAGCTGTGTCAAAAAATTCTTTAACTAAATTCACAGATAGTTCATCGTAATGTCCAAAAGGATATGCAAAATGTCTAATTTTACTACCTATTAAATTTTCCAACTGATTTTTAGATTCTTCTAACTCTTTTTTTATTCTTAATCTTCTATCTTCATCTTTTTCTTTTATTAGAATATCCCCAAAATTATTATTTAAAATCTCTCTCAATTTATTTTTCCAATTTTCTTGATTAAAGAAAGCTTTGTCTAAACTTTTGATAAAGTCTTTAACTTCTTTTTTTATAAAAGATCTATTAACAGAAAGGTTATTTTTTGATTCTAATATTGGAAACCCTAAATGTGGTTCCTCTTCGTATGCGTATAAAAAACTCCAGTGTCCATTTTTACCATCATAAAAATCTATTATATTTTCTCCATAAAAAACACGAGAATGAACAGATGCATGCCCACCAATCTCAAAAATGTCTTTTATTTTGTTTAACTCTGCTAATGTTAAAAAATCCTCACTTTCTCCATTCCTTAAAAACTCCAAGTTCGCTTGAGCCATTGTTTTTGGTTTATAAAGTTCTCGAAATGCAACTTTATTATTCCAATAATCTTCCAAAGAAGGTCTTATTAAATCTTTTTTTAAAATTCTTGATACAATAGGAAAAATTGTAGCCTTTATTTTATGTTTTTTTAATATTGGATATGCATAAATGTAGTTATCAACATAACCATCATCAAATGTAATCGCTACAGATGGTTTATTTGGTCTTTTATCCTCTTTTATGTAATAGTAAATCTCATCAAGTGTTACTATCTTATAGAGAGATTTCAGTATTTTCATTTCTAAATCAAAAGTTTTATAAAATATATCAAATCCCCATTTAGGTAAGACTTTATGATAATAGATGACAAATATTTCAGCCATTTAATAGTTCCTTTAAAAGTTTAGTATAACCTTTTGCTGTATTTTCTATACTGTAATCTTTAGCTGTTAATATAGCATTTTTAGATATTCTTTCATACTCTTCTTTAGATAAGTTTAAAACCATTTCCATTTTTTTTGACAAACCTTCAAAATCTCCAACATTTACAGAAAAACCATTGTATCCATCTTTTAGATACTCACCAATCCCACCAGCTAAAGTAGATATAACCACTTTACCTGTAGCCATAGCTTGTAACAAAGAACCAGCAATTCCTTCTAAATTTGAAGATAACACAAAAAAATCTGCCATATTTAAAAGTTCTGGAATGTCTTTCCTAAAGCCAAGTCCTAAAACTTTGTTTTCTACTTTAAACTTTTCAGCATAAATAGGAACATTTTTATCTGTATCTATTCCTACAAGAATAAGTTTAATATTATTACTTTCTATTTTAGAAAATGCTTCTATAAGCTTATCTTGTGCTTTTATTTGTGTTTGCCAATTTGCTACATTTATAAAAATTTTTTCTTCTTCTTTTATATTTAACTCCTTTCTTTTTAAATTTTTGATTTCTAAATTTGGTTTAAATCTTTCTAAATCTATACCACTTTTTATTGTAACAAGTTTTTCTGGATAAAAATTGCTTTTTTCCAATGTTTTTTTTACATCTTCTGATACTACTACTATTTTATCAGCTTTTGAGTATTTTAAAACTTTAGATAATAACGATGGAACTCTTCCAGATCTTCTAACAGCAACGATTTTTGGTTTTGGTTTAAAAAAAATAGATGATATATTTACATAATCCATAGCTTTTGGAGAATTTGCCACAACTATATCAAATTTATTTTTATTGACTATCTCTATTAATCTTTTATAGTTTGACCATCTATACCTAGCATTTGGTTTATTTTCTTCAAAAAAGTGGATTGGGATATTGTAAGGTTTTAATTTTTCTATCATTTCATCATATTCGTAGTTTAAAGCTATATGTACATCAATACCTTGCTTTTTTAACTCTCTAGTAGTTAGATATACTTGTTCTTTTGTACCACCCCAACCTGTACCATCAACAATTTGAAGAACTTTCATATAAATTAGTACTCCAGTACATATTTTTTATAATCTTCTATTCTTTTTTTTATCTCTATCCAGTTATCATTTCCAAATTTTTCAAGTATTTCTCTTGCTAAGACAAAAGCAAGCATACTTTCAGCTACAACTGCTGCTGCTGGAACCGCTGTTATGTCTGATCTTTCTTTAGCAGCGTCAAATGGTTCTTTTGTTTTTACATTTACAGATTTTAAAGATTTGTGTCTCATTAGTGTTGGTATTGGTTTCATTGCAGCTTTTACTACTATGGTTTCTCCATTGGTCATGCCGCCTTCTAATCCACCTGCTTTATTTGTTTTTCTATAAAATCCTTTTTCTTTACTCCAAAATATTTCGTCATGGGCTTGAGAACCATACATATAAGCAAGATTAAAACCTTCTCCTATCTCTACACCTTTTATGGCTTGTATACTCATTATAGCTTGTGCCAATTTACCATCAAATCTTGTATCCCACTGAGAATAACTTCCAAGTCCCACAGGTACACCGGTTGCAAAAACTTCAAAAGTTCCACCTAAGCTTTCTCCTTCTTCTTTTGCTTTGTCAATGTAACTTTTAAACTCTTCTTCTTTATCCAAAACTGGAAGCCTTATTTCTGATTTTTCAGCGTTTTCAAATCTTTTTTCAAAATCTAACTCTTCTAAATTTTTCCTGTCTATAACTTTTTCACCAATAGATAAAACATAACTTCCTATTTTTATACCAATATCTTCAAGGAGTATTTTACATAAAGCTCCTACTGCTACTCTTGTAGTTGTTTCTCTAGCAGAAGCTCTCTCTAAAATATTTCTTAGATCATAAAATCCGTATTTTATACCCCCTGTAAGATCAGCATGTCCAGGTCTTGGCTCTAAAATCTGTTTTTTTTCTACTTCTTCACCTTCTATTGCCATTATATCAGTCCAGTTTTCCCAATCTTTATTTTTTATCATTAATGTTATTGGAGAACCAAGAGTAATTCCAAATCTAACGCCAGAAAGTATTTCGACAGTATCCTTTTCTATTTTCATTCTTCCGCCACGACCATAACCTTTTTGTCTCCTTGATAATTCTAAATTTATTCTATCTGATGTTATTTTTACATTTGATGGATAACCTTCAACTATAGCAGTTAAAGCTGGTCCATGAGATTCTCCAGCATTTAAAAATCTTAACATCTATAAACTCCTTTAAAAAATATTTAAATAAGTATTATACTGAAAATTGGATATGTTAATAATATTTTTATATGCTATAATTTAATCAAATACTAAAAGGTATTTAAAACATGAAAGA
>CAZYKX010000024.1:19648-22313 GCA_964648745.1 uncultured Aquificales bacterium | reverse complement strand
TGAATATGAATTTAAAGTATGTGTCTTCTATGTTCTTTGGTTTGTTCTCTTTCATTTAGATTTTCCTTTAGCTTATATTAAAGCTTCTTTACTACTTACCACTTAAATTCATTAAATCATAAATTTTTTGATTATAGTTATACAACGTACTTAAATAATTTAACTGTGCTAAAAGATAGTTATTTTGAGATTCTAATACTTCTACAATATTTGTTATATTTGCTTTAAATCTTTCTGTTGATAATCTTAATGCTTCCTGTGCTACTTTTAAATTTTCTTTATCTGCTTGAAGTTGTATCTCAAGTGATTTTAAATCTGCTTTCGTTTTATTTAAAGCTGTTTTTAATTCCATTATTTTATCTTGTAGAGATATTTCATATTTTGATTTATCTACCTTTGCTTGTAAAACTCTGCTATCTTTGGCAAAACCATCAAAAATTTGCCAGTTAAGAGATAAGCCTAAATTATAACCTTTTTTCCAAACTTCCTCATTTTGAGGAAATTTTATTTGGTTATTTGCCTGGTAATTCAAAAAAGCTGATAGAGATGGATAGTTTGCACTCTGTTGATATTCTATTTGAGCTTGAGCTAAATTTATTTGACTTTTTATAACTTTAAGTGTTGTATTATTTTGTATATTAACATCATCTGTAAATGAAATTTTATCTAATATTCCTTCAGGGGGTGTAATATCTTCAACCATTAAAAATCTTTTTAAATCTTCTATAGATTTTTCATAGTTTGCTTTAGCAATTTCATAATCAGATTCCGCTGATTTTAATTGAGAAACTGCCCTCATATAATCATACTTAGCCAATAAACCTGCGTTATATTTTTCTTCTATGTATTTAGCATTTACTTGCCAGTATTTTAAACTTTCTTCTTTTATCTTTACTATTTCTTTATTTACCAACGCAGTTAAAAATAGTCTTCTTGTTGTATCTTTGATCTGTTGTTTTATATCTTCCTTAATAGTTTTATATAACTGAGCATTTTCCTTCGCTGTTTTTATTAAGCTAAATATTTGATAGTCAAATATCTTCTGATTAAGCCCTAATTTTGCATTGTATTGGTTTTTTGGTGTAAATCCTGATATATAATTAGGATCCCATCTTGTATAAGAACCTGTTAAATTTACTTGAGGTAATATATTACTTTTTGCTTCTTTTATTTGAAGTTCTGCCTTTTCTATATCTTTTTCATTTAACTTTATATTTGTAGCGTTTTTTTCTGCTATAGATAAAGCTTCATCTAATGTTATAGCATATGTTGTAGAAAATGATAGAAATAAACAAAATACTATTGATTTTTTCATCTGTTATCTCCAATAACTTTTACTTCCATACCATCTTTTACGTTCATTAGATTAGAAACAATAACTTTATCTCCATCTTTTAAATTTCCTGTTATATAAACATAACCTGGCTCTTGTTTAACTACTTTTACTAATATTTTTTTAGCCTTATTTTGATCAACTAAATAAACAAAATTATCATTACCTACAAGCTGAACTGCTTGTTCTGGTACTTTAAACCCATCAACATTTTCTATTCTTACAAACGCTTTTCCATACATGTTTTCTTTTATTGTTTCATCAGTATTATTTAAAATAACTTTTACTGTTATCAGACTATTTTCATTCAATGAAGATGAGATAAAATCTACTTTTCCTGTTTGTTTTCCAATACCATCTAATTCTAAATCTATATTATCACCAAGTTTAATATTTTTGATATAACTTTGAGGTAAGTTAAAAACAAACCATATAGGGTTAAGTTTAATTACATAAAACATTTTTGTTTGACTATCTACATAATCTCCAATACTAACAAATCTGTTTTCTAATATTCCATCAAAAGGTGCTTTTATAACTGTTTCATTTTTCTGTCTTATAAATTCCTTTAAATTTGCTTTTGCAGAATTAAGCTGATTTAGAGCAACTTCCATATCTGTTTTTGCATTATCAAGATCTTCTTTTGCAATTAATTCTTTCTCGTATAGCTGTTTTCTTCTCTCATAAATACTTTTCTTGTTTAAATATGTTTGTTCTAATTGGTTTATAACTGCCAATTGAGATTCTACTTGATATTCTTCTTTTTCTGGTTGGACAACTGCAAGTATTTGACCAGCTTTTACTCTTTGACCTTCTTCTACAAAAAGCTTAACAACCCTACCATTTACTTGAGGTTTTAATGTAGCTGATACTTTAGCCAATGTACTACCATTTGCAGTATAAAAAACAGGAATACTTTCTTTTGATACCGTATATACATTTACTACAGGTGTAGGTTTTTGTTTTGGTTTTTCTACTTCTTTTGGCTTTATCGATTTTAGTATTACTAAACCAGCTATAATAATAAAAAAAGCAATAACTATACTAACGTATTTGTTTTTATTTTGCATTAAATTCTCCATTTGACTGATTTATCAGTCATATTATATATAAAATTCAAATTAAGTGTCAATAGTTCCCTTCATTTATATAAACTTATTCTTCTCCCACAACTAAGGTTCAAAGTTAGTTAGAAAATTTCTGTAATAAGAATTATTCCTAACATTGAGCACTATTACACCACCTTAATCTTCCAAGATACATTTTTATCAGTATCATTAGAATTTGTTTTTTTAGGAACGTAAACTTTATATCTCCAATATAACGTCTATT
>CAZYKX010000024.1:0-19548 GCA_964648745.1 uncultured Aquificales bacterium | reverse complement strand
TATGTTAATAAGCTCGGTAATAGCATTTTTATTATCTTTCATAATATCGTTTGTAATAATAAAAATTTCAAATAAAATAAACAGATTAATTACTGACGATATACATTCTGGTATTCAAAAGTTTCATAAAAAACCTACTCCAAGAATTGGTGGCATTTCTATATTTATTGGTACTTTTTTAGCTTTATTATTTAAAGATTTTTCAAGTTATATCCTTTTACTTTCAGTTTCTTTTTTAGCTTTTTTTTCTGGTTTATTTGAGGATTTAACTAGAAAATTAAAACCAAAAATGAGACTTATTTTAATTTCTTTATCTGGTTTACTTGAATTTTACTTAGCCAATGTTAAGATTGTTAGAGTTGATATTCCATATATTGATGATCTTCTTAAGATAGAAGTAATTTCTTTGATTTTTACTATCGTAGCAATAGCAGGCTTAGCAAATGCTATAAATATAATCGATGGCTTTAACGGATTAGCTAGCATGGTTAGTATACTTATTTTATTAGGTATATCTTATGTTGCTTTTAAAGTTGGAGATACTTTTATAATGACGTATTCTTTGACATTAATAGGTGCTATTTTAGGATTTTTTATATTAAACTATCCTTATGGTTTAATCTTCTTAGGTGATGGTGGTGCTTACTTTATAGGATTTTCTATTGCAGTAATGAGTATACTGTTGGTTAAAAATCATCCTGAAGTATCAGCATGGTTTGCTATTTTGGTAAATATTTATCCTATATATGAAACACTTTTTTCTATTTATAGGAGAAAATTCTTGAGGAATAAATCTCCTACTTCTCCTGATGCCCTTCATTTACATACACTTTTTTATAAGGTAGTTGTTAAGAAACTTTTAGGTATAACAAACCCTATTTATAGAAATCCAGCTACAAGTCCTTTCGCTTGGGCTATAAGTATGATAGGGATAATACCTGCTATGCTGTTTTGGAATAATACTACTTTGTGTATTATATGGAGCTTGGTTTTTGTATTACTTTACACAGCAATATACTGGAATATTATTTATCAAAAGCTTCCTAATAGATAAATTTATAATCTCCAGTATAAAAATCCTTCTTTTATAGCTTTTTCTTTACTGTATAAGCCTTTAACATCTATTAAAACTGGGTTTTCTTTTGTTACTTCTTTAAAAGTTTTAAAATCTAACTCTTCAATAAAAGATCTATGTTTTACTGCAACTATTATTCCATCATAAGGTGCTTTTTCTTTTATATCTTTTAGCAGTTTAATATTATACTCATATTCTACTTCATCTGGATATGCAAATGGATCATGTATGTATACTTCTATACCATACTCTAAAAGTTCTCTATATATATCGATTACTTTTGTATTTCTAATATCTGATATATTTTCTTTAAAGGTTAAACCTAATATTAATACTTTACTTCCTTTAACAGATTTTCCAGCTTTTATAAGTTTTTTTACTGTATTTTCTGCTACATATTTACCCATATAATCATTTATTCTTCTTCCAGCAAGTATAACTTCTGGATGGTAGCCTATTGATTGGGCTTTAAATGTTAAGTAGTATGGATCTACTCCTATACAATGTCCACCTACTAACCCAGGTTCAAATTTTAAAAAGTTCCATTTAGTTCCTGCTGCTTCTAATACTGCTTTTGTATCTATTCCCATTTTATTAAAAATTATTGATAACTCATTCATAAGTGCTATGTTTAAATCTCTTTGTGTATTTTCTATTACTTTTGCTGCTTCTGCTGTTTTTATATCTGGTGCTTTATGTATTCCAGCGATTATCACACTTCCGTATAACTGAGCTAAAAATTCAGTAACTTCTGGTGTATCTCCTGCTACTACTTTTTTAATTTTATCAATGGTATGTTGTTTATCTCCTGGATTTACCCTTTCTGGTGAATAACCTATGTTAAAATCTTTCTTCCATATTAAACCACTTTCTTTTTCTAAGATAGGTACACATTCTTCTTCTGTAAGTCCAGGATATACCGTAGATTCATATACAACAATACTTCCTTTTTTCATATACTTACCTACGGTTTTTGTAGCAGAAAGAATAGGTTTTAAATCAGGTATATTATGTTTATCTATTGGTGTTGGGACAGTAACTATTATAACTTTTGCTTCAGATAGTTTTTCTGGGTCATCTGTAAAAAATATAGTAGAGTTTTTTAAATCTTGTGATTCTACTTCCTTAGTTCTGTCATAACCTTCTTTAAGTTCTTTTATTCTTTGTGGGTTAATATCATATCCAATAATATTAAACTTTTTATTAAGTAGTACAGCTAACGGTAAACCAACATATCCAAGTCCTACAACAGCTATTTTTTCACTATTTCCAACAATGAAATCTTCTACTTTCATCTGATTATCCTTATGTTTTTTATCTTAATTATATCAAAATATTTAAAAACATCTACATAAAATTATTTTCTACTAATTTCACAGTAATCATTTATAGGACATTCTGTGCATTTTGGTTTCACTGGTTTACAGATTGTTTGACCAAATGCTACAAATATAAAATTTATATCCTTCCAATACTTTTTTGGTATTTTCTCCATTAATTGAAATTCTGTCTCTTCTGGTGTTTTTGTGTTTACAAGCTTTAATCTGTTTGATATCCTGTGGACATGAGTATCTACACATATAGCAGGCTTATTAAAACCTTCTGATAAAACTAAATTTGCTGTTTTCCTTCCTACACCTTTTAAAGAAAGAAGTTCTTCTAAGGAATCTGGTACTTTTGAGTTGTATTTTTCTATAATTATTTTTGATATATCTTTTATAATCTTTGCTTTATTTTTATAAAATCCTACAGGATAGATAAGTTTTTGAATTTCTTCTTCTGTTAGTTTGATTATTTTTTCTGGTGTATCTGCAACTTTAAATAGATTTTCACTAGCTTTTGCTGTTATTTGATCTTTTGTTCTTAAGCTTAAGATTGTAGCTATTAAGATCTTAAAAGGATCTTTATCGTTTTTAGCCATGAATGTTACAACTGGAGCGTTCCATTTTTTACTTTCTTTTTTCAAAATGCTAAAAATTTTTTCAAATGTTTTTATATTCATATTATTCTAAGTATCTTTTTAAAAATTGTCCTGTGTAAGAATTAGGATTGTTTGCAACGATTTCAGGAGATCCTTCTGCTATTATAAATCCACCTTTATCACCACCTTCAGGTCCAAGATCTATTATCCAATCGGCACACTTGATAACATCTAAGTTATGTTCTATAACTACAACTGTATTTCCTTTTTCTACAAGTTTATTTAAAACCTGAACAAGTTTTGCTACATCATGGGAATGAAGCCCTGTTGTAGGCTCATCTAGTAGGTATAATGTTTTCCCAGTATCTCTTTTTGAGAGTTCTCTGGCTAATTTTATACGTTGAGCTTCTCCACCACTTAATGTAGTAGCTGGTTGTCCCAGCTTTATATAATCAAGTCCTACATCGTGAAGTAATTTAAGTTTATTTCTAATTGTTGGTATGTTTTCAAAAAATTCTAAAGCTTCTGCTACAGTCATTTCAAGTACATCAGCTATATTTTTACCTTTATATAAAACTGATAATGTTTCTTTGTTGTATCGTTTACCGTTGCAAACATCACAGGTTACATATATATCTGGAAGAAAATGCATCTCTATTTTTACTACACCTTCACCTTGACATGCTTCACATCTTCCACCTTTTACATTAAATGAAAATCTTCCAGCTGTGTAGCCTCTAACTTTTGCCTCAGGAGTTGATGCAAAAAGTTCTCTTATATGGTCAAAAACTTTGGTATAAGTTGCAGGGTTAGAACGTGGTGTTCTACCAATTGGTGATTGATCAACATTAATAACTTTATCTATATACTCCCAACCTTCTATTTTCTCATGTTTACCTACTTCTTCATTGGTAATATAAAATTTATTTTTTGCTGCTTTCCAAAGAATATCATAAATAAGTGTAGATTTTCCACTACCAGACACACCTGTTATTGCTACAAAAAGCCCAAGTGGTATTTTAACATCTATCCCTTTTAGGTTATGTTGAGCTGCTTTATATATAGTTAAAAATTTTCCATTTGGTTTTCTTCTTTGAGATGGAACAGGTATTTTAAGCTTTTTACTGAGATATTTACCTGTTAGAGAGTGTGGGTTGTTTTTTATCTCTTCTAATGTACCAGTAGCTGTAATATATCCACCGTAGATACCACTACCTGGACCAATGTCAACTATAAAATCAGCTTCTTCTATTGTTTCAAGGTCATGTTCTACAACAATCACAGTATTTCCTAAATCTCTAAGTTCTTTTAGAGTTTTTATAAGTTTTTGGGTGTCTCTTGGATGCAATCCAATAGATGGTTCATCAAGTACGTATAAAACACCAGATAGCTTAGAACCTATTTGTGTAGCAAGTCTTATCCTTTGTGCTTCTCCACCACTTAACGTAGTTGCAGATCTTTCCAATGTTAAATAATCTAATCCAACATCTATTAAAAATTTTAATCTCTCTTTAATCTCTTTTACTATTTTTTGAGAAATTAATCGATCTTTTTCAGACATTGGACTATTTTCAAACTCTGTAAAGAAACTGTAAGCTTGTTTTATATCCATTAAAACTATTTCATATATGTTTTTACCACCTACTAAAACAGTTAAAGCTTCCTTCTTTAACCTTGAACCTTTACATACTGGACATTTTATCTCTTTTATATATTTTTCTATCTCTTCTCTGTATCGTTCATTTTCTGTTTCGAGATATTTTTTTTCAAGGAGTGGTATTATTCCTTCAAAATAACCATCTCCATAAAGGATATCTTTTTTAATATAATCAGGTAAATCTTTAAACTTTATGTTTCTGTTTATTCTGTAAGTAGAAAGCATCTCACTTACTATAGATTTTATATATTTAAAGGACATACTTTCTGATATTCTAAAAGCTTCTATAGTTGACCTTTCATAATCTATAAGTAGATTTTCATCTACTTTATGAATTACACCAAGCCCTTTACAAAATTGGCAAGCACCGTATGGGCTGTTAAATGAAAAAAGTCTTGATGAAAGTTCAGGAATAGAAAAGTTGTGTTCTGGACAGGCAAATTTTTCACTGAAAATTAGATCTTTATTCTCATCAACAAGATTTACTATTACTAAACCATCTGATAGTTTTAAAGATTGCTCTACAGAGTCATTTACTCTTGTTCTAATACCATCTTTTATAATAATTCTATCTATAATAACTTCTATTGAATGTTTTTTGTTTTTTTCAAGGGGTGGTATTTCTTCTGTTAGATAGATTTCTCCATCTATCCTAACTCTGGGATATCCCATTCTTTTTATTTTTTCTAAAATATCTTTGTGTTCTCCTTTTTGTCCTCTAACTAATGGTGCAAGTATCTGGATCCTTGTTCCTTCTTTTAAAGAGATTATAGTTTCTGATATATCTTGAGCTGACTGGGAAGATATAATTTTTCCACATTCTGGACAGTGTGGTTTTCCTACTCTTGCAAATAAAAGTCTTAAATAGTCATATATCTCTGTTATGGTTCCTACTGTAGATCTGGGGTTTTTTGATGTAGTTTTTTGATCTATAGCTATAGCAGGTGACAAACCTTCTATACTGTCTACATCTGGTTTTTCCATTATACCTAAAAACTGTCTTGCATACGCTGACAAACTTTCAACATACCTTCTTTGTCCTTCTGCGTAGATTGTATCAAATGCCAAAGATGATTTTCCAGATCCAGAAGGACCTGTAATTACAATTAATTTATTTTTAGGAAGGTCCAAATCTATATTTTTTAAATTATGTTGTTTTGCACCTCGTATTACTATTTTATCCATTTCTCTCCTTCTAATAGAAGCTGTTTTGCAAGATTTATAGATTCTTGGTTTACAATACCACCTAACATTCTTGCAATCTCTTTTATTCTACTTTCATAATCAAGTTTATTTACAACTGCTGTAGTTTTTTCATCTAAATCTATTTTTTCAATATAAAAATGTTTATCTCCAACAACAGCTATCTGTGGTAAATGTGTTACCAATATAACTTGAAAATCTTTTGATAACTCTTTCAGTTTTTTTGCCATTTCTATAGCTGCTCTTCCCCCTATTCCTGTATCTATCTCATCAAATATTAATGTATCAACAGAATTCTTTGAAATTAACTTTAAAATTAAAGAAAGTCTTGAGATTTCTCCTCCTGATGCTACATCTGAAAGTATTTTTGGTTCATAACCAGCATTTGCAGAAAATAGAAATACAACTTTATCCATACCAAACTTATCAAGTGATTTTTCTTCTATTAAAACTTTGAAGTTTGCTGATTTAAAACCAATGTCTTTTAAACCTTCTATAACTAAATCTTCAAACTCTCTTAATTTTGATTTTCTTATATGTGATATTTCTTCTGCCAAAGATAATACATCTTTTTCTAATGTTTTTAGATTTCTTTCTAAAACTGGGATGTTATCTTCTATCGAAATTAGACCTTCTAGTTGTGATTCTAAATTTTTAAGAAATATATTTAACTCATCAGCAGATGTATTATACTTTCTTTCTAAATTGTTGATTAAGTTTAGTCTATCTTCTACTTCTTGTAATCTATAAGGATCTAAATTTACATCAAAATTTTCTAACGTATAGTATATATTTTCTATTAAAGCTTTTGCTTCCTCTAAATTGCTATATATATTTTCTAAATCTTGGTTAATATCTTTTATTTTATTAAACTGTTTAATAACTTGTGAAAGAATAGGTAAAACGCTTATATTATCACTTGAAAAAGCAGATTTTGAATACTCTAAAATCTCTCTAATATCAGATAAATTGGAAAGATATTTATACTCTTCTTCTAACTTCTGTTTTTCCCCTGGTTTAATGTTTGCTTGTTTTAGTTCATTTATTTGGAAATTTAAAAATTCTATATTCCTTTGATTTTCACCTTTTTTATTAATTAATTCTTCGTACTCTTTTTTTAATTTTACATACTGCTGATAGAGATTTTGAAATGTTTTTAGTTTATCATCTAATTTCAAAAATTTATCATAAATCTCTCTGTGATAATCAAGGTTTAACAATTTTTGATTAGAATGTTGACCATGGATTTCTATAAGTTCTTTTGATATCTCATCTATCAACGATTTTCCTACTTTTCTGCCATTTAAGTAGTAAAAACTTTTAAGATTTTTTATCTCTCTTGCTAAAATTAAGATACCATCTTCAGAGAACTGATTTTCCACTTCAAAAACAAGCTCAACATAATCACCATCTTCATAACTTCCTTTTTCACCAAGAACAAAAGATATAGCATCAACTATTAAAGATTTACCAACACCACTTTCACCGGTAAAAACATTTAACCTATTAGAAAGCTCTACCTCTATATTTTTTAAATAAAGGAATTTATTTATCTTTATCTGATTTAACAAAGAAAACCTCTTGTAATTTATAAAAGTTGATTAATCTCTACCAAAAACATCTCTCGTATAAACCTTATCTAAAACATCACTTAACTCACTACTTAACCTATTTGCCAAAATTATATCTGACTTTGTTTTTAATGTATCTAAATCTACTACTTCAAAATCAAGAAATTTCTCTTCTTTAATAAGTGGCTCATAAACAATAACCTCTATATCTTTTGCTTTTAGATACTCTATAATATCTATTATGGCAGCTTCTCTAAAGTTGTCTGACTCTGCCTTCATTGTTAATCTATATACACCTACTACATTTGGATTTCGTTTTATTATCTGCTCTGATATATAGAATTTTCTTGCTATATTTGATTCAATTGTAGCTTTTATCAAGTAATGTGGAATGCCTTTTTCCATATAGTTTGCAAGTAGTTGTTTTGTATCTTTTGGTAAACAATAACCACCAAAACCAAAAGATGGATTATTATAATGCATTCCAATTCTTGGATCTAAACATACACCTTCTATAATTTCTTTTGTATTTAAATTATGAGATTCTGCAAAAGTGTCAAGTTCATTAAAAAATGCTACTCTCATAGCTAAATATGTATTTGCAAAAAGTTTAATACTTTCTGCTTCCATTGAACCAGTATAAACTACAGGAACATCTTTTTTTAATGCAGACTCTAAAATTAAATTTACAAATTCTTTAGCTCTTTCACTTTTTTCACCAACAACAATTCTTGATGGATATAAATTGTCAAATAAAGCTTTTCCTTCTCTCAAAAATTCTGGAGAAAAGATTATATTATCTGTTTTAAATTTTCTCTTTATATATTCAGTATAACCAATAGGTATCGTCGATTTTATAATCATAATAGCATCTGGATTTATGGCTAAAACTTCCTTTATAACAGATTCAATAGATTTTGTATTAAAATAGTTGGTAATTGGATCATAATCTGTAGGTGTTGCTATTATTACATACTTAGCATCAATGTATGCTTCATATGGATCTAACGTAGCTTTTAAGTTTAAATTTTTATTAGTAAGAAATTCTTGTAAATCTTTATCTATTATAGGTGATATTTTATTGTTTATAAGCTCTACTTTTTTAGGGTCTATATCTTTTATAACTACTTGATTTTTTTGGGCAAGTAAAACTCCATTTGATAAACCAACATATCCAGCACCAGCTACAGCTATCTTCATAAAACCTCCAGAAATTTTATGTTATAATTATTTTATCATGATAAAAAATAAACTAATTTTAGATAAATTTTAGAGAATGGATAGTAGTAGGCAGCCTTTATTAAAGGTTGAACATCTTTATAAAAAATATATTGTTAAAAGTTCTCTCTTCAAAAAGGAGTATTTTGAAGCAGTATCTGATGTAAGCTTTGAAGTATATAAAAATCAGGTTGTTGGGTTAGTTGGTGAATCTGGTAGCGGAAAATCTACAATCGGAAAGATTATATTAAACTTAATAAAATTAGATAGTGGAAATGTGTACTTTGACGGTAAAGATATTACAAACCACTTAACAAAAGATATTAGAAAAGATATATCAATCATATTCCAAGATCCAAGAACTTCTTTAAACCCACGATTTAAGATATATGATATTTTAAATGAACCATTGATAGTTAACAAAGTACCTAAAGAAAAAAGAGAAAGGATAATCATAGACACTATTAAAGCTGTAAAATTAGATGAAAGTTTTTTAGATAGATATCCTCATGAACTTTCTGGTGGCCAAAGACAGAGAGTTGCCATTGGAAGAGCTATAATACTAAACCCAAAACTTATAATAGCCGATGAACCAACTTCTGCCCTTGATGTCACAATCCAACTTGAAATTATAACGTTACTTAAAAACCTAAAAGAAGAATTGGGAATAAGTTTTCTCTTTATTTCACATGATTTAAATGTAGTTGGTAATTTTTCAGACTATATTGTTGTCCTTTATAAAGGAAAAATAATGGAAAAAGGAAATAAAGAAGATATTATTAAAAATCCATTACATCCATACACAAAAATACTTTTCGAAAGCTTACCAGCTGGACATCCAAATTTTAGGAAAAATAAATACTTAGAATTGGATATAGATAATGATTTTGATAAAGGTTGTGAGTTTTACAGTAGATGTCCTATTAAAACAGAAAAATGCAAAGAAAAACCCTCATTAAAAAGAATAGATAACAGAGAGGTATATTGTCATTTTGTATAACTATATATTAGATTTATCTTTACTTTTAATAATAGTTTTAATAGCTGGTTTTTTTGCAGCTATTGAATCTTCATTTTTTTCCTTAGATAGATTAAAAATAAAAAAATTAGCCGATAAAGGTTTAAAATCTGCGAAGTTAGTAGAATTTCTTAGAAATCATCCAAAAGAGTTAGTTATAACATTTTTAATAGGAAATGAACTTGCTAACATTGCAGCTACAGCTTTTGTTGCTTCACTAACTATAAAGTATTTTGGACAAGAGTATCTATTTTTTGGAGCAATTTTTAGTGCACTGCTTCTTCTGAGTCTTGGAGATATAACACCTAAAATGATTGGTTCAAGCTTTCCAGAAAAATACGCTTTAAAAACAGTAAGAATTTTCTATATTTTCTACCTTCTATTTACACCTTTTAGATTTATTATTTTGAAAATAACAGAAGCTGCTTTACATAAATTAGGTATAGAATTAGTTACAGAAGAACATAAAATCACAGAAGAAGATTTAAGAGTTATAGTCCAAAATGCTACAGAACGTAATATCTTAAATCAAGAAGAAAAACTTTTAATAGAAAACACTTTAAACCTTTCTGAGATATCAGTAACTGAAATAATGGTTCCAAGAAGGGATATATTTGCTGTTGAAAAAGGAATCACAGTAAAAGAGTTATCTTTATTACTTGAGGATAAAGACTACAGTAGAATTCCAGTTTATGAGAAAGATTTAGACAATATAGTTGGATTAATACATCTAAAAGATATTCTGTTTTTAATTTATGAGGGAAAAGAAGAGAAAATAGATTCATTTATAAAACCTATATTATTTTTTCCAGAATTTACCAGTGTATTAGATGCTATGAAAAAGTTTAATGAAGAAAAACAAAATATAGCCATCGTTGTAGATGAACACGGAACAACATTAGGTTTGATAACATATAAAGACATAATTGAAACAATAGTTGGTGATATACCAGAAGAATTTGAACCTGAAGAACCTGCTATAAAACAGATTTCAGAAAATATTTGGATTGTTTTGGGTAAAGTAGATGCGACATTCCTTTCTGAAGATCTTAATATAAAGTTACCTGATGATTATGATTTTGATACAGTTGGTGGTTTTATACTAGACTACCTAAAGAGATTTCCAGAAGAAGGTGAAGAGATTGTTGTAGATGGTTATAAAATAAAGATTTTAAGCATGAGTAACAATAGGATAGAAAAAGTTATGATAGAAAAGTTAGAGCAAGAAAACACTGAGGATACTAATGATTAGTTATATTATTGCTATTATATTTTTTATATTTTTAGAAGCATTATTTTCTGGTTCAGAAATAGCACTTTTTTCTGTAAATAAAACTAAACTAAAATATAAAGCATCAAATGGAGATAAAAAAGCAGAAAAAACCTATGAACTACTTACAAAATATTTTAATGAATATATATCTGTTGGACTAATAGGTACAATCCTTAGTATTACATTTGCTACTACAACATTTGTATCTTTGCTTTATTCGTTATCTTTCTATTTTCCATTTTTAACCAACAAAGAAGAAATTTTTGGAGAAGCTATCGTTATACTCACTTTAATTTTTGGAGAAGTTATCCCAAAAAGTATTTTTCACCATTACGCCGATGATCTTATTTACTATGTTGTTTCTTTTTTAGAGTTATGCAGAAAAATCTTTAAACCATTTTTAATATTTGCAAATTTCGTTAATAAAATTGTTTTTAAACTATTCAAAATTAAATCTAAGAATGAAAAAGAAATTAACAAAGAAGAAATTCTAGATATACTTCTAACAGAGATTAAAGATATAGATGAACTGAAAAAGAAAATAATTGCCAATATACTTATCTTTAGTGAAAGAAGATTATCAGAGATTGTTATTCCATTGTCTGATGTAGTTGCTATTTCAGACGATAAAAAAGTAGCAGATATTGTACCTATTTTTAAGGAAACAAACTACTCACGAATACCTATTTATAGAAAGAGGATAGATCAAATCATTGGATTTGTTAGATCCTACGACTTAATTCATGCAAAACCAGAAGAACGAATAACTAAATATATGAAAGGAATAAGATATCTTCCAGAATTTGCAAATTTACCAAATGTTTTAAAAGGATTTAAACATTATAAAGATCATATTGCTGTAGTTGTTGATGAAAGAGGAGCAACTATGGGCATAATAACATTAAGAGATGTTTTAGAAGAGATTATAGGAGAAATTAAAGATGAGTTTGTAAAAAAAGATAGAATAAAAATAAAAAAACAGAGTTTAACAGAAATAGTTATAGATGGATTAATGGAGATTAAAGAGTTAAAAACAATTTTGGATATAAATTTACCAGCTGGACCCTACGAGACAGTAAATGGTTTTATTACTTACATTCTTGGAAGAATGCCTAAGAAAGGTGAAGTTATTAAAATAGATGAATATAATTTTGAAATATTAAAAGTAGAGAGAAGAAGAATTTTAGAAATTAAAATAGCTAAAATATAAGAGCGAGAGACGGGACTCGAACCCGCGACCTACTCCTTGGCAAGGAGTCGCTCTACCAACTGAGCTACTCTCGCATAAAAGATGCAAATAATATATCATATTTTAAAAAAAATTTCAACTTTTTGAGGGATCAAAAATATGAATATTTTAATTTTCTTCTTGGCAATTTTAATTTTCTTTTTTGCATTTTTAGCACTTTACTTTCTCCTTGAAAAGAATATTAAATATAGTTTAATCTTAGGAAGTAAAGATAAACATAATAATGAAAATATATCTGGGAAAATTGAACCTTCCAGGAAAATAATACATGATACACCTATAATAGGAACACACAAGCCTTTACTTTTAAAGGTAGAAAAAGGTGAAGAAAATATAGAAGAAGTTATAAAAGATTGTTTAGATCTTACACTTTTAAACTTTGGTTCTTTTACACTTGGGAAACTATCTGCAACTATTAACCATGCTGATAGTCTAGCCTATTTATCTTTAAATGGTTTAATTTCAGAAGGTGATGGAGATATTATGCTTTAACTTTTGAAAGTTTTCTTTTAAATAGATTAACAATTATATATATAGACTCTTCTTTTAATAGATAACTTACAAGAAAATATAAAATACTACCAACAATAACACCTAAGAATACTAAAATATATTTATTTATTATTAAAATTTTCAATAGTTCTATAAATACAATCATAACAAATGTTGAAATGCTTATCTTTAATACAGATATATAAATCTCTTTTAAATCTACCATATCTTTCATATGTCTGTAAAGATAAAATGAGTTTATATAACCACCTAAAGATGATGCAAAAGCTAAACCAAAAACACCTAAATTGAAAACAAATATAAATAAAATTGCAGATATTATACTTCCACTTAAGCCTACAATTGTAGAAAATAATGGTGTTTTAGTATCCCCTTGAGAAAATAAAGCACTTTTAAAAGGTCTTGTGATAGAATAACCTAAAAGGCCTAACCCATACCCAATTAAAGCATAGTACGTTAAGACTGCATCATTTTTATTAAAAGCACCTCTTACAAGAAGAATATCAATTATTTCTTTTCCTAAAAATATCATTCCAATACTTGCTGGTATAGCTATCAATACAGAAAATTTTATACTAAGATTAAAATCTTTCCTAAATGCTTCCATATTGTTATCTGCAAAATGTTTTGATAAAGATACAAGTAAAGCATTTCCAAGTCCTATTATAAATATCCCAAGTGGTAATTGAAAAATTCTATTTGCATAGTAAAGGTACGTTATAGAACCAGCTGCCAACATAGATGCAAGTATTGTATCTACTATAAATGAAAACTGACTCACACCAAAAGATGCAAAAGCTGGAACCATCTTTTTTAATGTAATGCTTATTGCTGGATGTGGTTTTAAAGAAGGTTTAAAAAGAAGTTTTTCTTTAAAAGCTTGTGGAAGTTGTAAAACAAATTGTAAAAATCCACCGATTAAAGCACCATATGCAAGGGCATATATACCAAAGTAAGAAGATAAAAAAGCACTGCTAAATATAAAAGATAGATTTAGTAAAGCTGGAGCTACTGCTGGAATAAAAAATTTATCCTTTGTATTTAATAGAGCCATAAAAAAAGAAGTCCAACCAATTAGTACTAAGTATGGAAAAACTATTCTAACAAGTGATACAGTAAGTTCAAAATTTCCTTTTTTTACAAAACCCGGAGCTATCAACATAACAAAGTATGGAGCAAATAAGATTATTATAAACGTTATAAAAGATAAAACAAGAGTGTAATAACTAAATAATGATGCTACATAATTTTTTGCATTTTCTGGAGATTTTGCGTACTCTTGAGTATAAATAGGAATAAATGCAGCGTTAAAACTACCTTCTGCTACAAGTTGTCTAAGGGTATTTGGAAGTCTCCAAGCAACATAAAAAGCATCTGTCACAGGATTTGCACCAAAATAGTATGCTACAACAGCATCTCTAATAAAACCAAGAATTCTACTGATTAATGTAGCAAAGGAAAATATAAACGTATTTTTTATAAAGTTCATTTAAGTTTTATTTTAAAGCTTGATGTGAGAAAGTATTTCTTACCTTCTTTATCAAAGATTGTAAGTCTTACAATGTAATCTCCTGATGGTACTTCTCTACCTTCAAAATCTTTTTGATTCCAACACCACTGTTTTTTTTCTTTTGGTTTTATAAATGTAATAACCTGCATAGATACAGGTGTATATATAGCTGTCTGTGGTTTATCTTTTTGAAAGATAGCATAAGAAGCAGCAGATGGCATAACTAACTCTTTATCAGATAGATTTTCTATATAAAAGCAAACAGGTTGATTTTTTAAAAATACTTCACTAGTTGTTTTAAAATATACATTTTCCAGCTTAGCTTCTGGTTCTGATTTTTGTTCATTTTTAATATTTTTATTACTGATATCTTCTTTTTTTGGTAAATTAGACATAGAAAAACTAAAATTTATAGTTAATAGAAGAATTAAAAGCAAAAATACTTTCATATTTATTTCTCCTGAAAATCTTTCATTATGATAACTTCTGTGTTAAGATTTACTAAATCATAAAGTCTTTCTATATCTTCATTTTTCAAAATAATACAACCATAAGATATATTCATTCCAACCCCTTTCTCACTTTTCTTACTTGTACCATGAATCATATAAGAGCTGTTATTTAATCGTAGGGCTCTTGTTCCAAGACCATTTTCTGGGCTTCCATATGGTACAACTGGAGGTAAATTGGGATTGACTTTTTTAGCACTTGGTGGTACTATCCAATCTGGATTAACTTTTTTCTCTGTTATTTTAAAAATACCAGTAGGTGTAGGATACTCTTCATCGCCTGTGCCAGCAGGAAATGTTATAACATAGGTTTTATCATTTAATGAAATAGGATAATACAGTCTTTTATCTTCTAAAGATACGTAGATAGTATTTAACTTTAAATCTTTTGGTAGTTTTTTTTCCAACGGTACAACAATATCGGTATTAGCTGGTACTTTAAAAGGATTTATATAATAATTAGCTTTCTTTAACTCATAATAGCTAACTTTTAGTTTGCTTGCAAGGTCTACAAAGTTAGTATTTTCTTTAACAGTATAGATATAATTTTTTCCGATTTTATCGCCTTTTAGTTCAAAAATTTCTGAGTTTAGTATATAGTAATGGTCATCTACTTTTATAAGTTCATGGTCATAACCATATCTATCTAAAGCATGTACTGTATATACAAAAAACAGTATAAATAAAAAGGCTACTTTATATATCAAGGTTTCTCACTTCCTTTGCATACTTCATAATAAAATCTTTTCTTGGTTCTACTTTTTCTCCCATTAGTATAGAGAAAATTTCATCAGCTAACGCTGCATCTTCTATTGTTACCTGTAGCAACCTTCTTGTCTTTGGGTTCATAGTAGTTTCCCAAAGTTGTTCTGGATTCATCTCACCAAGTCCCTTGTATCTTTGAATTTCACAACCTGTCATTCCAGCTTCATATATTACATCAAAGAGATTATCAAACTTTTCGACAGTAACAGATTTTCCTTTAAATGAAACTTTAATTGGCAAGGTTCCTAATTTTTCTAAAAATAGTTTTTCTATCTCTTTTATCCTTACATATGCATAAGATGATAAGAAATCTATATCTATTTTGTTTATATAGGTTGAAAAGCGTTCTTTTCTTTCTATGTATATTTCAAAATCTGCTTCATCTGGATTAAATTTATAGTAAATACTGTAGTTCTGAAGTTTTTCTTTTAGCTTTTCAACTATTTCTTTAACTTTTTCTTCACTTCTTAAATCTTCTTCATTTAAATCTAAATACAGTATCTGTTCTAAAACTTCTTTATCTTTTCTTTTTAGGATACTATCTTTTAGCTCTTTATACTCTCTTGCAAGTTTTGATATCTCTTTAATTGTAGGTTTAGTTAAATTTTTATTTTCAAATACAATTTCATCAGATGCATAATCTATAACTATTTTTGTAAGTTCTTCATCATCTTTAACGTATATCTCTGATTTTCCTTTTTTGAGTTTGTAAAGTGGTGGTTGAGCTAAATATAGATAACCGTTTTCAATAATTTGCGGAAAGTATCTATAAAACAGTGTAAGTAATAAAGTTGTTATATGAGAACCATCAACATCAGCGTCTGCCATAAGTATTATTTTATGGTATCTCAATTTTGATATATCAAAACCTTCATCTTCTGTTTTATTTTCTTCTTCTGATTTTATAGGTAGTCCTATACCTGTACCAATAGCATTGACAATAGCTCTAATTTCATCATTTGATAGTATTTTATCTATTCTTGCCTTTTCTACATTTAAAATTTTACCTTTTAATGGAAGTATAGCTTGGGTTCTTCTGTCTCTTCCTTGTTTTGCACTTCCACCAGCTGATTCACCTTCTACAATAAACAGTTCACATATTGTAGGATCGCTTTCTGAACAGTCTGCAAGTTTACCAGGTAATGAGCTATCTTCTAAAAATGATTTTCTTCTTGATATTTCTTTTGCTTTTCTTGCTGCTTCTCTTGCAACTGCTGCTTCTATAGCTTTTTCTGCTATTTTTAAAGCTATATCTTTATTTTTTTCAAAAAATTCAATAAGATAATCGCCGACAACAGATTCTACTACCTTTTTAACATCTTGATTTCCAAGTTTTGTTTTTGTTTGGCCTTCAAACTGTGGTTCTGGTACTTTTACAGAGATAACAGCAGTTAAACCTTCCCTTAAATCATCTCCACTTACGCCACTTTTAAGTTCTTTTGGAAGTTTCATACTTGATAAAGTTTTATTCATTGATCTTGTCAATGCAGCTCTAAAACCTGAAACGTGTGTTCCACCTTCTATAGTTTTAATATTGTTTACAAAACTTTCAACTACTTCGTTATAACCAGTGTTATACTGAAAAGCTACTTCTACTAATACGCCATCTTTTTCTCCTTTCACATAAATAACATCAGGGAAGAGGACATCTTTTGCTTGATTTAAAACTTTTACAAAATCTATAATTCCATTTTCAAAATAAAACTCTTCTTTAATATCTTTTCTTTCATCGTAAACTGTAAATCTCACACCTGGATTTAAGAATGCTAACTCTCTAACTCTTTTTGCAATAATATCGTATTTTATGTTTGTAGTTTCAAAAATAGAGTCATCTGGTTTGAATGTTACTTTTGTTCCTCTTTTTGTTGTTTCTCCAACTTCTTTTAATGGATAAACTGGTTTTCCATAAGCATACTCTTGTCTATAGATTTTTCCATTTCTATAAACTTCCACAACAAGCCATTTTGAAAGAGCATTAACAACAGATGCACCTACACCATGAAGACCACCAGAGTATTGATAAGCTTTTTTAGAAAACTTTCCACCTGCACCAAGTATAGTAAATACCATCTCAACAGCTGGAATTTTAAACTCTGGATGAATATCTACAGGTATACCTCTACCATCATCCTCTACTGTAACAGAGCCATCTTGATGGATAGTCACACTTATATTCTTTGCAAAACCTGCCATTGCTTCATCAACTGCGTTATCTAAAATCTCCCAAACAAGATGGTGTAACCCTCTTTCTCCTATATCACCTATATACATGGCAGGTCTTGCTCTAACGTGGTCAAGACCTGTTACAGCTTGAATACTTTCAGCAGAGTAATCTATATAATTATTTTTATCTACCAATAAATCTTCCTCCTTTTTACTACTAAATTGCCATTGGCATTACTATTGCTAAATATCTTTCTTCTTCATCTGTAGGAACAAACATTGCTTGGTTATCTTTATCTATAAATTTTAAAGATATGTTTTTGTCATCTATTCTTTCCACTGCTTCAATGATATATCTGCCGTTAAATCCTATCTCAAAATCGTTTCCATTGTAAGATATCTCCATTTCATCTTCTGCGTATGTATCGTTGGAAGTTGGGGTAGAAACTGTAAGTTTATTTTCTGTAAGTTTTAATTTCAATGGTTTTGTATCACTGTCTTCAGCAATTATTACTCTTTTTATAGTTTCTATGAATTCTTCTTTTGGAACTGTAAGTTGTATATTAAACTCTTTTGGTATTACTTGGTTATAATCAGGGAAAATACCATCTAATAGTCTCACTGTAATTTGGTAGTTGGAACCTTTAATAAATATACTACTTCCAGATACTGCAACTTCTATATCTTCTACATCAAGAACAAGTTTTTTAATTTCTCCTAAAGCTTTTATTGGGATTATATATTTTCCTTCAATACCAGTACCTGTGTAGGTAGTTTTAAACATTGCTAACCTATGTCCATCTGTAGCTACAAAATCTAAACTTGATTTGGTAAATGCTAAACATACTCCATTTAATGCAAATCTTCCTTCATCTTTTGACGCTGCATAAGATGTTTTAGTTATTCCTTTTATAAGTTCTTTACCACTTATTACAACAGACATATCTGATGGAAATGGTTCAAATGATGGGTAATCTTCAGGTTCAAAGGTAGGTAAGCTGTATTTTGTTTTCCCTGAGGTTATTTTTAGATTATTTTTATCTAAAGTTAGAGTTATTTCGTTTTGTGGTAATACTTTTGATATATCAGTAAATTTTTTTGCATTGACACATACGGTACCTTCTTCTATAACTTCGGCAGGTATCCAATAAGAAGTGTATATCTCTAAATCTGTACCATATATTGTTAATCTATTGTTTTCTCCCTTAATTAAAAAGTTTGTGAGAATTGGCAAAGCTGCTTTTTTTTCAGCTATAACTTTTTTAACAGCTTCTTGAAGGTCTTTTTTGTCAACTTTAATTTTCATAAAAATCTCTCCTTTTATGGTAATGAATATAATATTTTACCATTTTTGAACAATTTAGAGTTTTTAAGATACACTTTATAATAGATGATTAAAGGTTTTTTAGTAAGAGATATTAAGATTTTAAAGATTGTAGTTTGTAGAGTAGTTGTATTTCTATATTAGAAAAAAAGGTTAAAAGAGTTGATAGAGTTAAGTGTTGCAATTTTCTATATCAGGTTTTCAATTTTTCCCATATCATAGAACCTATTTCCACTACAACTGAAAAAACTATTGCCCCTAATGAAAATAACAATAATTGAAGCTCCTGATCTTTTTGTGATGATATTAAAACAGCATGTTTTTCTGATAATAAATTCTCTGCTATTAAATAAGCTAAAATTAATCCTGAACCAATAATAACATAATAAGATATTATATCTCTTGCTGGCATATCTATTTTCCACCTTTTATCTAAGTATCAAATCTTATTTTAACAGTTTCAATTCCCTATAAGCGGGAAAAAACTCAAACATTTCCATATTTACATTTTCCTTTTTTAGTTTCAATTCCCTATAAGCGGGAAAAAAACTCCTCAGAGATTTGTATCCTTTTACTTAG
>CAZYKX010000023.1:21376-22766 GCA_964648745.1 uncultured Aquificales bacterium | reverse complement strand
GGTGGAAACTGTTATGATTATAAAGATGAAAATGGCATTATAGTTCATAAATATGGTCCTCATCTTTTTCACACAAACTTTAAAGATGTTTTTGACTATCTATCTAATTTCACAGATTGGAATATTTATCATCACAAGGTTTTAGCTTTTATTGATGGTAAAAAAGTACCTATACCTTTTAATTTTAATTCATTAGATATACTCATTCCTTCATCTTTTGCACAAAAACTCCAAGAAAAGTTATTGCAAAAATATACTTATGGTTCAAAAATTCCTATATTAGAGTTGAAAAAAGAAAATGATAACGATTTAAAATTTTTAGCAAACTATATATATGAAAAAGTTTTTAAAAATTACACAGTAAAACAATGGGGTATGAAACCAGAAGAGATAGATCCAGAAGTCACTGCAAGAGTACCAATTTTTATCGGTAGAGATGATAGATATTTTAATGATAGATATCAAGCAATTCCAAAAGAAGGTTATACAAAGATATTTAAAAGGATGTTAAGCCATCCAAACATAAAGTTGATGTTGAATACAGATTATAAAGAGGTTATAAACATAGATTTTGATGGTAAGAAAATATACTTCTTTGGTAAAGAATTTAAAGGAATGCTTATTTTTACGGGAATGATAGATGAGTTATTTGAATATAGATTTGGAAGGTTGCCATATATAACCTTGGATTTACAATTTGAGACTGTAGACAAAGAATATTTTCAAGAAGTATCTACAGTAAATTATCCAAATGATTATGATTTTACAAGAATAACAGAGTTTAAACATATACATCCAGTTGAGTGTAAAAAAACTACAATTTTAAAAGAATATCCAAGATCTTATAAAGAGAATGATGTACCTTATTATCCAGTTTTTACAAAAGATAGTCAGGAAGCTTATAATCGATATAAAGAATTAGCAAAAGAGTGGGAAAATATAATATTAGTAGGCAGGCTTGCAGAGTATAGATATTATGATATGGATGATGTAGTAAAAAGAGCTTTAGAAGTGTTTGAGGAGAAGTTTAGATAATGATAAAAATTTATAAAGATAGTAAAGTTTTTGTAGCTGCACCAGCTGTAGGAGCAACAGGTGGACCTGAATTATTACATCAACTAGTATATCATCTAAGAAATAGTTTAAAAATTGATGCATATATGTTTTATTATCCTAATAATCATCCTAATCCTATTCATCCTGAATATAAAATATATAATAACCCCTTTGTAAGAGAAATAGAAGATGATAAAAAGAATATATTCATCGTTCCAGAAGTTAAATCCGGTGTAGACCTTTTAGAAAACTATGAAATGATACAAAAAATAATGTGGTGGTTAAGTGTTGATAATTTTTATTTATCAAACATTTTAAGCTCTAAAAAGAATTT
>CAZYKX010000023.1:0-21276 GCA_964648745.1 uncultured Aquificales bacterium | reverse complement strand
AAACAAAAATTCGATTTGAGAAAATTTAAAATGGTATTAAATTCCGATTTTCATTTAGTACAAAGTTTTTATGCCAAAGAACATTTAGAAAAAGCAGGTATTAGTAAAGAAAAAATACTTTATTTATCAGATTATCTAAATCTAGATTTTCTCAATATTCAAACAGATTTATCTAAGAAAGAAAACATCGTTGCATATAATCCAAAAAAAGGATTTGAATTTACTAAAGAAATAATTCAATCAGCACTAGATATTAGATTTGTACCTTTGATAAATATGACACGTCAGCAAATAATAGAAACCTTACAGAAAGCTAAAGTTTATATAGATTTTGGCAACCACCCTGGAAAAGATCGTATTCCTAGAGAAGCTGCTATTTTAGGTTGTTGTGTTATTACTGGAAAACGTGGATCTGCTGCTTATTTTGAAGATGTTCCAATACCTGAAAACTATAAATTTGAAGATAAAGAAGAAAATATACCAAAAATTATAGCAAAAATAAAAGACTGCTTTGAAAATTTTGAAGAAAGATATAAAGATTTTGAATACTATAGGGAAATTATAAAACAAGAACCACAAAAATTTGTTGAAGATTTAAAGAAAATTTTTGTAAAAGTTGACAAATAATCCCATTAAAACACATCCTAAACTTTAAACAAGTTATAATATATTAATTAAAAACTTTATTTTTCTTGGAGGTTTTATGTTATCTGCAGAAGAACAGCTTAAATTAATTAAAAAAGGAACTATTGATATAATATCAGAAGAAGAACTATTAGAAAAGTTGAAGGAAAATAGACCTTTAATAGTTAAAGCTGGTTTTGATCCTACAGCACCAGATTTACACTTAGGACATACTGTTTTACTACAAAAATTAAGGACATTTCAACAACTTGGACATACTATCTTTTTCATCATTGGAGATTTTACAGCTATGATTGGAGATCCTTCCGGAAGAGATAAAACAAGACCACCTCTATCAAAAGAACAAGTATTGGAAAATGCTAAAACATATAAAGATCAGGTTTTTAAAGTGTTAGATCCAGAAAAAACTGTCGTTGTTTTCAATAGCGAATGGTTAGGAAAACTCACTGCAGAAGATGTTGTAAAGCTAACAGCAAAATATACTGTTGCAAGAATGCTTGAAAGAGAAGACTTCAAAAATAGGTTTAAGGAAAATATTCCAATATCTATACATGAATTTTTATATCCATTATTTCAAGCTTATGACTCAGTAGCTATCAAAGCAGATGTTGAACTTGGAGGTTCAGATCAAAGATTTAATTTGCTTATAGGCAGAGATATTCAAAAAGAGTATGGAATAGAAAAACCACAAATTGCAATACTTTTACCTCTTTTGGTTGGAACTGATGGTGTTAAAAAGATGAGTAAATCTTATGGAAATTATATAGGAATTACAGAGTCACCTGAAGATATGTTTGGTAAGATAATGTCTATCTCTGATGAACTTATGTGGCAATACTGGGAATTACTTACAGATTTAACAGTAGAAGAGATTGAAAAACTAAAAAATGATGTATCAAAAGGAATAATACATCCTATGGAAGTGAAAAAACAACTTGGTATGTATATAGTTGAAAGGTTTCATAGTAAAGAAGCTGCAATAAAAGCAAAAGAACATTTTGAAAAAGTTCATTCAAAAAAAGAAATACCAGACGATATCCCAGTAGTATCATTAGATGCAAAAGAAATTGAAGCTTTTGAATTAATTTATACAACAAATTTAGTAGAATCAAAAGCAGAAGCAAAAAGATTGATTAAACAAGGTGGAGTAAAAATTAATGGGGAAAAGATTACAGACCCATTATTAAAAATAAATATATCAAAAGAGTTAATTATCCAAGTAGGAAAAAGAAAGTTTTTAAAAGTTATTCCAGCGTTATAATATTTTCTATATGGTTAACCTGATTGATATTAATGGCAATCAGGTCAAATCTATAATCATAATCAAACAAATTATTTTGATAAATGAAATGTTTAGCTGTTTCTAAAATTTTCATGGTTTTTGATGTATTTATACTTTCTTCAGATAAACCAAAACTATCTGATGTTTTTCCTCTAACTTCAACAAAAATTATTAAATTTTCTTTTTTAGCAATTATATCTATCTCACCTTGTCTTGTTCTATAATTCCTACCTAAAATTTCAAAACCTTTTGCTTTCAAATAATTTTCAGCAATATTTTCAAATACCTTTCCTTTTTCTCTTTTATTCAAGATATTGGATAACTGCCTGTTCTCTTAATTTTTTAAGATACAATTCATACTCTTGTTTAAACTTCTGTAAATCTTTATCATTTAACTGTTCTTTTGGTATTAGTTTTTTACCCTCTTTTTCTATTAGAACAAAGTATGTACCTTCTTTTGAATCTACTTTAAATATGTCTCCTACTTTATGAGAAAAAAGCTCTTTTTCTATATCTTCTACTAAATCTCCTTTTTTAACTTCACCTAACAGACCTTTATTCTCAGCTGTATATTTATCATCAGAGTATTTAGAAGCATATGAAGGAAAGTTTTCTTTATTTAGCTCTTTTTCTAATTTTGCAACTATATCTTTATAATCTTCTCTATTTTTTGATATAAATATAACCCTAACTTGCTTTACATCTTCCACTGTTCCTTCTACAATGCCTTGAGTTATTTTGTCTCTTAAATAAAAATGGAGAAATTTATTTACTATTAAATCTCGTGATAAAAATTCTCTTAGTTTATTGTAAGAGATACCACTTTCTGCAAGTTTCTTTTTAAAAGTTTCAATATCATTAACGCCGTTAGCTTTTGCTATATTTGAAACAGCATTATCTATTTCTGCTGCCGTTACAGATATGCCTAATTTTTTTGCATGTTGAGATATAAGTACAGAATCTATTAGTTTTTCTTTAACTTCTTTATCATCTTTCAAGTTATACCAGTTTTTAGCAAAATCTAAATCCGATTTTAAAATAGGTTCTCCATTTACTACCATAACTACTTTATCAAACAGTTCTTCTTTCTCTTCTGCAAAAACATAAAAGCTTAAAACAATTATTGTTAAAATAAACAATCTAAAAATTTTAATCATTTTTGCCTCTCTTTTTCTTTCTTATTTCAGTATAATTTTCTATAATTTTTTGCTGATTTCTTTCTATTGCAAGTGCTTTATCTGGTACATCTTTTGTTATTACAGAACCAGATCCTGTTATAGCCTCTTCACCTATAACAATTGGAGCTACCAACATAGTATCACTTCCTATAAATGCTTTATCTTTTATTATTGTTTTGTGTTTCTCAAATCCATCATAATTGCAGGTAATTGTACCAGCACCTATATTTACGTCTTTCCCTATTTCTGCATCACCTAAGTATGCTAAGTGTTTTGCATTTGTTCTTTCTCCAACTACACTATTTTTAACCTCTACAAAATTACCAATAACAGCATTTTCTTTTATATGACTGTTGTTTCTAATTCTTGCAAAAGGTCCTATTATAGCTCCATCTTCTATTACAGAATCTTCTATATAGCTATTAGCAAAAATTGTTACATTTTTACCTATTTTTGAATTTTTTATTACACAGTTTGGTTCTATAATGGTTCCTTCTCCAATTTCGGTTTTTCCAGCTATAAAACAGTTTTGAAAGATTTCTACATCCTTTGAAAAATCAACATCGAATTCTATCCATACACTTTCAGGATTGTGAAATGTAGTACCATTTAGTCCCCAAAATGTCATAAATCTTTGCTTTAAAATATTTTCAACACCAGCCAAAGCGTGTCTATCATTTATATTTAAAATTTCAGTATAATCTGGTATCTCTAAACTATAAACATACTTTTCTTCTTTCCTTAAAATCTCTATAACATCGGTAAGATAGTACTCTTTTTGATTATTATTATTGCCAACCTTTTGTAAAGCTTCATAAAGATATGGTCCATAGAAAAAGTAAATTCCAGAGTTTACTTCATTTATATTCTTCTCTTGCTGATTAGCATCTT
This sequence comes from uncultured Aquificales bacterium, assembly GCA_964648745.1. Lineage (GTDB taxonomy): Bacteria > Aquificota > Aquificia > Aquificales > Hydrogenothermaceae > Sulfurihydrogenibium. The sequence goes on along the minus strand of CAZYKX010000023.1, from coordinate 17,280 downwards.
TTTCTTCAACAATTTTTATTATTCTGTGATCCTTATCTTTTATAACTCTTCCATATCCATATGGGTTTGGTACTCTTGCTGTTATTGCAACACCAGCTATATTTTTATTTCTATATCCTCTATATGTTTCAAGGTTTGCTCCTTCGTATCTAACTAATGCTTTTAAAAATTCTCCTGCATTGTGTAAGGTTTCCCCTCTAATTAATGGTGTATCTCCATTTATTATTAAAACATAGCCATCAAAATCTTTAAAGTATTCTGAAGACAACATAACAGCATGAGCAGTTCCAAGTTGTTCTTCTTGATAAACAAAATCACAGTTATCACAGTTTATAGCGTTTATAACATCTTCTTTTTTATACCCAACTACAAAAACAGTTTTTTGAGGTTTTATCCATTTTACTGCGTAGTTTACATAAAAAATCATAGGTTTTCCCAAAATTGTATGTAAAACTTTTGGTTTTTCTGATTTAAATCTTGTGCCTTTTCCAGCTGCAAGTATAATAGCTATCAATGGGAAATCTATCATTTCTAGCCCCCTTGTTCTTGTAAATACTTTTCAACATTTTCAATAACATATAAAATGTATTTAGATTTCAATTTATAACTAATTCTATTAACAATTAATTTTGCAGTAGATGGTCTTATCGTATCTATTACCACCAAACCATTTTCCCTTAAAGTAGTCCCTGTTTCAACTATATCAACTATAAAATGTGATAAACCTACTAATGGTGCAAGTTCTACAGAACCGTAAAGTTCAAATATTTTTACATTTATTCCCTTTTTTGAGAAAAAATCTTGAGTTATTTTAGGATATTTTGTTGCCACCGATATAGAAGAAGGATTTGAAAAATAAAAATCTATATCTTGGGGTTTGCCAGCTACTACAATATTACAGTATCCTAGTTTAAGATCTACAGGTTTATATACATCTGGAATAGATTCTAATAAAACATCATCACCTGCCACACCTATGTCTGCTATACCATTTTCTACATAAGTAGGAACATCTTTAGATCTAACAATCAAAAATCTAAAATTTTCCGATTCTAAAATAAGTTTTCTTGTATTTTGATTGATATCTTCTTTTAATATTCCTGATTTTTTTAATATATCTATTGTTTGATCAAAAAGTCTTCCTTTTGGGAGTGCAAAAGTTATTTTATTCATTTACTTCCCATTTGCAAAAGGTATACTTATCCAAAGTTCATCTCTATCATTTTCAGATTTAATTTCAACTTCTATATTATTAGAATTAAATTGAGGATATTTAGAAAAAACTAAAATAAGATCATCTTTTAGTAAATCTGCAAAATTAGGTGGAAGACCTTTCCTTTCATAAGATAAAACCATCATCAATCTTTCTTTAGCTTTATTTGCTGATGACTGTTTTTTAAAAAAACTAAAAATTGACATCATTTCCTCCTATCTCCCAAAAAGTTTAGCAAAAAATCCCTTTTTCTCTTCAAGCTCTATAAATGGAACATTTTCCCCTTCAAGTCTTCTTGCAATATTTTTAATAGCTTTTGAAGCAACAAAATCTTCGTTTAATACTATAGGTTCCCCTTTATTTGTAAAATCTACTAATTTCTCTTCATCAGGTACTATACCTACTTTTGGAATTTGTAAGATCTCTTCTATATCTTCAACAGATAACATCTCTCCTTTTTTTACTTGATGAAGTCTTATTCTATTTATTACAAGTTTTATATCATTTTTTTCCATTGATTCTAAAAGTCCTATTATTCTATCTGCATCTCTAACTGAAGAAACTTCTGGGTTTACTACTACTATAGCCTCTGTTGCTGGAGCAGATGCCGTTTTAAAACCACCTTCTATACCCGCAGGAGAATCTATAAGAATATAATCAAAGTTATCTTTAACTTTTTCAACTACCTCAACCATTTGTTCTGGTTTAACTGCATCTTTGTCTTTGGTCTGAGCAGCTGGCAAAAGATACAAAGATAAACCTCTTTTATCTTTAACAAAGGCTTTTTCAGGTGATACTCTTCCTTCTACAACATCGACAATATCATAAACAATTCTGTTCTCAAGTCCTAAAATCATATCAAGATTCCTAAGACCAATATCTGCATCTATTGTTAAAACTTTTTTACCCATAAGTGCAAGAGCTGTTCCTATATTTGCTGTTATCGTTGTTTTTCCTACACCACCTTTACCAGAAGTAACTACAATAACTCTTGTCATACTTTCACCTCTTTAAATTTTTTCTATAATTATAGAATCTCCTTCTATAAAAGCAATTTCTGGATGATTTACTTCTTCAACGTTATCTGGAGATCTAGCGATGTAATGACCTATCCTTATCTGTTGAGGTTTAAGCTTCAGTGCCATTATAACAGCTGTTTCATCTCCGTTTGCTCCTGCATGAACAACACCCCTTAACGCTCCCATAACAACTACACTTCCAGAGGCTACAATATATGCATCTTGGTTTACATCTCCAAGAATAACTACATCTCCATCATACTCTACTTTTTGACCACTTCTTAATGTTTTGTTTATAATCTTTAAAGATTTTTTTTGATTAACAGCTATATTCTTCTGCTCTGATCTACCATTTTGATAACCAAGTATATTAGTGTTAAAATTTTTCAGTAAGTTTTCTATCTCTTCTTTCTCTTCAGCACTGACTTCAAGTCCATTGTAATCGATAACAGCATATGAACCCTTAAAAAAGGTTGAAGACATCTTTTCAGAAAGTTCTTTAAGATTTTCTTTTAGGCTTATATTTGAATCTAATTTAATTAATAAAGCTGGAACTGTTAAACCTTTTATCTCTATTCCCATGCTTATCCTTCTTGAAAATTTAAAAAATTTATGTTTATTTATTCTACTGCAAATTTTAGCTGGAGGCAAAACTTTTTAATGTTTGAAGAATATTTCGGATATAAAGATAAAAAACTTTACGTTGAAGATATCAGTATAATGAATCTAGCCTTAAAGGTAGGAACACCTTTCTTTGTTTATAGTAAAAAAGCGATATTAGATAGTATAAATAGTTATAAAAAAGCCTTTAAAGATTATGATACCCTTATTTGCTATGCATTAAAAGCAAATTCTAACCTATCTTTATTAAAGATTTTTGAAGAAAATGGGCTTGGTGCTGATATAGTATCAGGTGGTGAGCTTTACAAAGCAAAAAAAGCAGGTTTTTCTTCAAATAAAATCGTCTATGCCGGTGTAGGAAAAACAGACCCAGAAATAAGCTATGCTATAAATGAAAATATATTGTCTTTCAACGTTGAAAGTTTTATGGAACTTGAAGTTATAAACGATATTGCAAAAAAACAAAATAAAAAAGCTAACATTTCAATCAGAGTAAATCCAAATGTCGATCCTAAAACTCATCCTTATATATCTACTGGTTTAAAAAAGAGCAAGTTTGGTATAGATATTGATCATGCTTTAGATGCTTATAAAAAAGCAGTGAAATTGGAAAATTTAAATATAGTAGGAATACACTGCCATATTGGTTCTCAAATTAATGATGTATCTGTATTTGGAGAAGCGGCAGAAAAAGTTGTAGATCTTGTTTTTAAACTAAAAAAAGAAGGAATAGAAATTCAATTTATTGACTTAGGTGGTGGTCTTGGAGTAAAATATTTACCAGAAGATAATCCACCTACACCACAGGATTTAGCTAATACTATATTACCTATAGTGAGACAAACAGGTTTAAAACTTATTCTTGAACCTGGTAGATCACTTATAGCTCAAGCAGGAGCATTGATAACTAAAGTTATATTTTTAAAGGATAAAGGAGAGAAACATTTTGTTATTGTTGACTCAGGAATGAATGATTTAGTAAGACCTGCTATTTATAACGCTTATCACCATATAATAACAGTAGAAGAGAAAGAAGAAGAAATTATAGCTGATATAGTTGGTCCTATATGTGAAACCGGAGATTTTTTTGCATTAGATAGGAAAATAAAAGCTGTAAACAGAGGGGATCTTTTAGCTATACTAACAGCTGGTGCATACGGCAGTAGTATGTCCTCTAACTATAACGTTAGACCAAAAGCAGCAGAAGTATTAGTAGATGGTAGCAACTTTAAAATTATAAAAGAAAGAGAAGATTATAAACATATATCAAAATTTGAAGAGGAACTATGATGAAAGTACTTATTGTTGGAAATGGTGGAAGAGAACATGCATTAACATGGAAAGTAAAACAAAGTCCATTGGTAAAAGAAGTTTACTGCGCCCGTGGGAATGCTGGAATAGCTAAGATAGCTAATAGGGTAAATATCTCACCGACAGATATATATAACTTAGTAAAATTTGCAAAAGAGAATAAAATAGATTTAACAATAGTAGGACCAGAGCAGCCACTATCAGAAGGTATAGTAGATAGATTCAAAAGTGAAGGACTCAAAATCTTTGGCCATCAACAATCTGCTGCAATACTTGAAGCAAGTAAAGTATTTGCAAAAAACCTCATGAAAAAATACAACATTCCTACAGCAAAATATGAAAGCTTTGATAATGAAATAGATGCTATATCCTTTATAAAAAAAGTGGGTGTTCCAATAGTAATAAAAGCAGACGGACTTGCTGCAGGTAAAGGCGTAGTAGTAGCAAAAACAGAAGAACAGGCTATTCAGGCTGTAAAAGATATGTTTTCTGGAAAATTTGGTTCTGCAATTAAAAGGGTTGTTATTGAAGAGTTTTTAGAAGGAGAAGAAGCATCTTATATATGTTTCGTTAAAGAAGATAAACTTATCCCAATGCCAACATCTCAAGATCATAAAAGAGTCTTTGATAACGATGAAGGTCCAAATACTGGTGGAATGGGTGCATATTCACCATGTTCTTTAATAACACCAGAGATAGAAAAAGAGATTCAAGAAAAAATAATGTATCCAACTTTAAAAGCAATGATAAATGAAAATAGAAGTATGTGTGGATTTTTATATGCTGGTTTAATGATAGGACCTAAAGGTATAAATGTCTTAGAGTTTAATGTCAGAATGGGGGATCCAGAAACTCAACCTATAATGAGAAAATTAAAATCCGACGTTGTAGAACATATAATGGAAATCTTGGAAGGTAAAATAGAAAACGTAAAACCAATATGGTCTGAAGATTACGCTATTGGTATAGTTATGGCATCAAAAGGTTATCCTGACAGTTATGAAAAAGGTAAAGTTATAACAGGTATAGAAGAAGCTGAAAAAGATGAAGATGTTGTTGTATTCCATGCAGGAACAGAAGAAATAGATGGAAAATTGGTTACAAATGGAGGTAGAGTTTTAACAGTTACTGCTAAAGGAGAAACTATAGAAAAAGCACGAGAGAAAGTCTATAATGCAGTTGAAAAGATAAAGTTTGAAGGTGCTCACTATAGAAAAGATATTGGAGTTAAAGAGATAAATAGAAAAAAATCTTAAGAAGGTGGCCTTTAAGCCACCTGGTTTATTAAAACATTCCTGGTGGTTTACCTTTTGAAACAATAAGTCTTTCTACTGGTTGACCTTCTATAATATGTTTTTGAATTATCTCTTCTACATCTGCAGGTGTCACATTACCATACCAGATAGCATCAGGGTATACTACAACGTTTGGTCCAAACATACAAGGTCCCAAACATCCTGTTGGTGTTACTGCCATTTTGTTAAAAAGTCCTTTCATCATAAGAGCTTCTTGAAACTTCATGAATATTTGGTCTGAACCTTTATCACCACAAGATGGCATACCAGGTGGTTTTCTTTGCATACAAACAAAAACATGCTTAAAATCTGACATTTTATAACCTCCTAAATAATAATTTTAAATAGATTATAAAAAAAGAAAATAACGTTTTAAATGATTTTTATTAGTAAAAAATAAGATATTTTAAATATGTATATATTTGTTTATTGTAAGATTGTTGAATACTCTTATTATAAGAAAAACCAAAACTTAGATTATCTTGTCTAAAGATACTTCCCCCAATGCCTCCTGCCAAAGAATAACCAAAATTTAAAACATCATTATACAATAAACCTACACTCATAAAAGGTCTCCAAGATCTTACATAAATTTGATCATTATCATAGCCAAAGGAAAAAGTTAAACCTACTTCATTAAAAGATTTTGGTAAAAATTTTGTATTTGTGAAAGGAGATAGAGTTTCTATATTTCCTTTATTCCCATCTTTTTCATTATATTTTCCATGAGAAGAATAAACACTAAAAGTATAATCAGGATAACCTACCCTTAGTTTATAAGAGAGTTCATTATAAAGATTTATTGAATCTCCTATCTTTGTTTTATCTGAAGAATAATAGATACTATAACTTGGATTTATACGAATGGAAGTTCTGGTGTTTAGATTGTGGGTTATAGCTAAACTATATAAATCTTTTATTCCTCCAAATTTTAGAAATAGTGTATCATTTGTAGGAATATTTTTCTCTATATCAACTGTTATATAAGATTTATATTTCAAATATTTGTTAAAGATAAATTTAAAGTATTTATTGGTTGATAGATTATCTAAAGATCCTAATCCTAATTTAAGGTTACCATCATCTAATATTTTATCAATGCCTATGTAAAAATCGTATATATTAGTAATGTTTTTAATTTCCGAATCTGTATGTGACAATAAGAGAAAATTATTTATCTCAACATTTAAAAATAAATCGTTTTTCATATTATAAGATAAAGATATATCGTTATCTAACCCTTTAACAGCTGATAAATCCGAGTAAGAAGATTTTGTTTCTAATTTTGGCCTATTTGATACAATTAGATCTCTTTGCTGTTTATAAAGTAAATAATCCTCTGGATTATCTTCTAAACCTTTATAACCATAATACATAGCTTTATCTCTTTCGCCCATATCAACAAGTGCAGATATCCTATCTCTAATAGGTAATATTTCAATATCTTCCTCAATAATCTCTTGTTGAGAATAAGTATCATATTGATGTAATGCCATGTTTAACTTCATCCATGGCTTTAAATCTACAGAATATCTTTTATTTAAATATTCTAAATATTCATAATCCTCTCTTTTTAATAAATGAGAATAATAGATATCTTTATAGCTTTCTTCTGGTATCTTATTTTTAACATTCTCAAGAAGCTCTAAAAATTCTTTTTCTTGTAAAAACTCTTCTGCCAATCTTAAAAAGGCAATTAGCTCATCACCTTCTAATTCTTTTTTATTTTTCAGCTCTGTAAATATTTCATATTTGATTTTATTACTCTCATCAGTTCTACCAAGAGTAGAAAGTATATCTGAATAAACAATTTTATCTGAAATAGATAATTTATCACTACTTCTAAAAAGATTTAAAGCCTCTTTTGAATTTTGTAAAAAAAGATACAACATTGCAAAAGGTTTCTTTAAATCATTTTTGTAATTTGAATAGTTCTCTATTATAAACTTAGCAAGTCTTTGATTAGACAAGTCAATAGAAGTATATATAAGTTCTGTTAAGATTGATAGATCAACTTTATTTTCAAATATACTTTTAGTAATATCTAAAGCTTTTTCTAAATTGTTAGTTCTAATTAAACTACTGATGTATTTAGAAGCTAAAAAAGTATTTTTTCTATAATCTATTTTTTCATTTTCTATAAAACTTACAATACCTTTAAAATCTTTCATAGCATACAGAGAATCTATATAAGCTAAAGCTAAATTTTCATCTTTAAATTTTCTATATCCCTCAATGCTGTATTTTGAAGCAGTTTTATATTCTCCTTTTTGATAATAGTATGTGTAAAGTCTAAAATAATCATTTATTCTTCCCTTTCCATCATTAATTAACATTTTAGAAACTTTTATAACACATTCATAATCTCCAAAAAACCAACATAAATCAGTTAAATTGTACAGATATTCATAGTATAAACTTTTCTCATCATCAGAAGAGATTTCTACTTTGGGAAAAACAGATTTTAAAAAATCATACAACCGTTTCAATTTATTTTGGGCATAAAGAATATCAGAATACAACATTACATCTTTTAAAGAAGGATGATAGTTCTCAACTAAAATTTCACCATACTTTTCCGCCTTTTCAATATATTCATATTTATAAGTGATATATACTAGATTATATAAAACTTCTTTATCTTTATATTTAAGGTAAATTTCCTCTAAAATTTTAACTAACTCTTCGATTTTACCTGCATTAATATAAACATAAACAATATCTTTTACATTTTTAGGATTTTTGTCCAAAGTATCGATAAATTTAACAGCTATATCAAATCTATTTGCATTTACAGCAAGGTTAAATATAGTTTTCTTAAAATTTTCATCTTTTGTCATTTCATAATATTTTAACAACGCATCTAATGATTCGTGTGGTTTATTTAACCATATGGATATTTGTCCCAGCATCTTCCACCAATAAGGATTTTGAGGATATAACTGTATACCTTTTTGCACTATTAAATAAGAATTTTCTAAATCATTATTACCTAAAAAAGCAGCTAATAGTAATTTTAAAGATTCTTCATCTAAATTTAATTTAGAATATCTATCAACAGGTTTATATAATTCTTTTTCATCCGTTTCAGCATAAGAAAAAGATATAAAAATCAAAAGTAAAATAAATAACACTATCATTTTATAACCTCATTTTTAATCTCTGACGCAACTTCATAAGCAAATTTAGGATCTCCTGTCGCTAAAGCAGATTTTAGTATGAATTTAACCATTTCTTTATCGTGTAAGAAATTCTTATAATTATTTCTTATAACTTCCTTTGCAATATCATACCTTTTAATACTCATAGCAATTTCCAAGGCTTTCTTAAAATATTCTTTTTTATTATCGATTTTTTTCTCTCTTTCAAGAAAGTATAAACAATAATTTATAGCTTTACTATAATCTTTTTTAATTAAATACAAATCTAAGATCTTTTTATTGTATATCTCTTCATTATTTTTATCTAAAATTTTAAGATAATTTAAAGCCCATAAAGCTTCATTATAATCTTTAATCATTAATGAAATGTTATAAAATTTCTTGAGCCAATCAACTTTATTTTTTTCATCCATGATTATCAATTTTTTAAGTATATTTAAAGCCGTAGAATAATTCTCTGTAGCTAACGAATTTTTATAACTTTCTTCTAACCAATATAAATCTTCTGGTTTTATTGAGTTTATTTTTAAACTAATTTCAAGAGCTAAATCTGGGAAAAACATAGATAAAGACTCTTTGTAAATCTTTTTTAATAACTCTAAATCCGAAGATTTTCCATAACTTGATTTTAATATTTCTTTCATTTCTGATCTAATTTTTTCTTTGTCTTCATTTAAAAGTTTGTTTGAAAAATATTTAGCTTTTAAAATTAAATATTTGGAAAAAATAACTTTTGCTTTAATATTTTCTTCCGGATATGATTCTAGATCTTTAATATAATCAAGTGCTTCATCATATTTACCTAACATTATAAGTCTTTCTATCATTAAAACTTTTAAATTTGGATCTGGATTTAGCTTTACTAATTGCTTTAGGTATATATTTGATAATTCTATATTTGAATCTTCCTCTAGGATAATACGCTCTATTTTACCTTTAGGAAATAAAAGAATCGATAGAAAAAAAAAGATTACAACAAATGCTAATATTTCCTTATTATCTACAAATTTAGCTGTTACAGTAGGCTTCCACATTTGCTTCCTTCTCTATTTTAAATTGGTATTCATAGTTATCTTTATTTTTAAATATTTTGTAGTTAGATGGATTTATAATAACTTTACAATTTTTATTTAGAATCTTAAAACTTAATGGGACATAACTTTTTAGTTTAAAATAAATTTTATTATTTTCTTTTTTATAGGATGCTATCTGGCCATTTGAATCTACAAATAGAAATTTTGGGGTTTCATTAGATAAAATAATCTTAGCTTTTCCTTCATTTGAAAGATGTACATATACTGAATTATTGATTTTCTTATACCCTAAAACTCCTTCACTTTTAAATATATCAATATTTATATCACTATCAAATCTAACTGTTTTTAAATTTCCTTCTCCTCTAATAACAAAATTGTCATCTAAATCTTTAGCTACTACAGTGTTTCTAAACTCTAAAACTCTTTGAGCATATTCAGATAAAAACATAGGATTATTCTCTTGAGAAATAGCATAGTTGTATACTTTCTTTAATGCTTCTAATGAATTTATTTTTTGACCTGAGTAAAAATGATAATATATAGACATTGGTTTAAATCTATAAGGTCGATCTGTAAGTTCAAATGTAGATATAACCTTTACATAACCATAATAATCTTTCCATAAATCTGTATAAACATTTTCGTTTTGAATAGGTGTATATATTTGGAAGTATTCTCCTTTATTTACCCCCATAGGTGCTATAAGAGAAAAATATGGATATTTAGAACTAATTTGAGTATTCCCCCCATTAACATTATAGACGCTACTTTCATAAGTAAGTTTTATTGCTTCTTTTGGAGGGACACAATCTCCTGTCCACAAAAAAACTTTAACTTTTTTCTCTGGTGGCAAAAGATTTTTATTTATATAATTTATAGAACCTATTATTTCTCTTTCTATACTAAAATTGTAATTTTTTATATTCAAATTATATATCCCTTCCATATGAGAATTATTATTCTTATGTTGGGAATCTTCAAACAATAAAATCCAATTGAATGGATGAGAAAAAGAATGACTTGCTGGCTCTACGTTTTCTAATTTAAAAATAGATCTTGCGATATTTTCAAGTTTTTCACTTTTATCAGGATATAAACCATCATGGCTTATTTCTCCTTCTATAATAGAAATGGTATGAGGTATTTTGTAAACTTTTAAAATTTCATCTCTAATAATTTCTCCTAAATTTTTTTGTGGATTAAAATCAGCTACACCAAAAAAAGCATCTCCATCTATATGAGCAGTCAAAATTCTTCTACCGTTTTCTGTAGTAACATCAGGGACAGGAAAATATGGTTTAAAAACATCTTCAAATATCTCAACAGGATTAAAAACAAAGCGAGCAATATCTAATTCTGTATATAAAAATGTTTTTTCAATAGCATAACCACCCCATTCTGTAATTGCAAAAGGAACATATTCTTTGTTACTTACATACATAGATAAAACAGGTTTATAATTTGATAATGGGATTATTTTTTCAATAGAACCAAAATTTTCAGGCTTTATTTCAAAATATTTGTAATCGTAATTTTTATAATCTACTTTTTCAAAAAGAGATACAGTTCCTTCACTTTTAAGTTTTAAAACATTTAATAAAAAATTTTCATCACTTGGAAGAGTTAAGAAAAATATTTTTAATCCATCCTTTATCTGATTTTCTATCCAATCAAGTATTTCTTTAGAAAACTCATTTGATTGAAGATATATTATTACACCAGCATACTCATCTCCAATATAGTTTTTTGGAATTTCTTTTATATCAACTAAAACAGGAACAAATCCTAAGTACTCCAAAAAAACTTGAAAATTTTGATGTACTACATTATAGGAAGGGTCTAAGTTAGATGAATTATATGGTATTAATATCTTCCTTGGTATTATTTGGTAAATACTTGTACCTAATGTTTGTAAATATTTATCTGTAACGTAAGGAATAAAACCATACTGGTAAATTTTTTTTGCTACTTCTTTTTGTAGTTTTTTATCTTTTGGATCTATATAATCTATAACTACAACATTTATACCTAGTTGCTTAATTTTATTTAATTGATTTAAAAGCCACATTGTATCTTCTTCTTTCTGTTTTTTATAAGTCATATTTTTTGTGTTTAATCCATACAATAGCGATTCCGCAACAACTGCATCTATTTTATCTTTCACATATTCCACCACCTCAAATCCTCTATTTATTATTATCTTTTTTTCTGGATATTTAGATTTAACTTGGTTTATAAATGAGATAATAGATTCTTCATATGCTTTAATATCCTCTGGTTTCTTCAAAACTAATTGATAACTATCTAATGTATCAAAGAAAAAACCATCATAGTTTTCTAAATTAGATAATACATTTCTTATTAAAAATTCTCTACAATCTTTATTTCTTAGATCTATTATATACGTTTTCCAATCTTTATTCTCACCCAATATCCAATCTTTTTTAATATCTTTATAATACTTTCTATTAGGTTCTACTTCTCCAATAGATACATATGCAAAAAGTTTTGATTTTTTATTTTTTATATAAAATTTTTCATTTAGTTTTTCAAAAGAAAAATTATCTGGATCTACTACTAACCAATCATATAAATAAAAAGCTTCTTCAGGCGGTTGTTTATAAATAAATCCTACGCTTATATTTTCACTCCAAGCTATATTAATTAAACTAAATAAGCATAAAAGTTTGATAATGTATCTCACTTAAGAACCTCCTTAACAACAAGATAGCAAATATATTGCAAATAAATAAAGAGATTAAAAAACCATAACCATAAAAATAAGGTCCTAAAGCTATACTAATATATGTAAAACTTCCATTTAAAAGGACAAAAACTAAAGTTAGTATTAAGACTTCTTTTCTTCTATCAAAGTAATTTAAGATAGCTAATAAAACCATAAACATAAGTTGCATATAAACGGATAACAAGAGTATATGAAAAATAGGTATGTATAAAAAAGACAGATTAAAAATTTTAAAAATTATCTTATCAAAAAAAATGATAATGATAAAAAATATACCTTGTATTCTTAAGGTATCAAAAATTACATTCCGAGCTGAGTGTATTAAATCATCTCCCAATTCATAAATTTTATTTAATGTTGCTCCTTCTCTTACAGCTTCATAATACTTATTATAATAATCAGCAAACTCTGTTTCTAATTTCAGAAAGAATATTGCCATTCCAGGTGTTATAGATAAATATGCTAAAAACATAGGTATATCATAAACAATAGATGATCTAATTTGACCTAAAATTTCTAAACCTGTATCTTTATGAAACCAGAAAATAAATTTATCAATCCATACGCCAAAATTATAAAAAAATCCAGAGAATATTAGAGAAATATAAATCTTCTTTTTATTCAAAAAATCAAAAGCTATTAATTTTTTAGCTGAGTGACTTTTTATAAAATATGATAGTAAAAGAAAATATATCACTCCTTGACCTAGAAAAAATGAAATTAAAAGCCCGGTTATATGGTAATTAACAGTTAAGAAAGAGGAAATAAAAAATACCAAATACCCTAAGAAAAAAGAATAAACAACAAATTTATAGCTCTTAAAGCCTACAATTACTATATTAATAATCCAAATTCCACTCATTATTGTAAATGTTCCAGTAAAAGCTAAAATAAAAGGAGCACCTAAGTTACTAAAAAAGTAAATTGAAAAAAACAAAGATAATATGAAAGCTATAAACATGTTTAATAACATATTACCAATTAAATTTGGCAATATAATTTCTTCTTTTCCTTCAAAAAGCCTATCTGCTAAAAATCTTGTTATCATTAACTGAGAAAATCCTGTTAACACTAAACTAAAAGCTGTAATATAAGTTACAATAACACCAAATTGTATAATTGTTTTATCTAAAACAAAGGATCTTAAAAAGATAAATGCTAAAACTAAAGTTAAAATAGATATTATATAGGGACCTGCCATTAATACAGCTGAATAACCAAAAGCTTTAAAAATAGAACTAAGTGTATTTTCTCTTAATATTTTTCTTAGTTCAAAACTTATACCTGCCAATTTCTAATTACCTCTTGGTATATTTTTCGATAATTTTGCAAAAATTGATCCTTTCTATAAAATCTATTAACTCTTTTTAAAGCATTTGATTGATATTCTTTCCATAAATTTTCGTCTGTTAATAAAGAAATATAAGCTTTTGCCAACATCTCAGGGTTTGCTATTGAAACTACTTCTCCAGCTTTTCCTATTTTTATATCTTCTTCATTTAAACCTCCATAAATCAGCTGCCTACATGATCCTACATCAGTAGTAACTGCTGGTAGCCCTGCAGCAAATCCCTCAAGAATAACCAAAGGCATTCCTTCACTTATAGATGTTAAAGTTAATAACCCGGATTTAGGAAAAATATCTTTAGGGTTTTGAAATCCTAAAAACTTTACATTTCTTTCTAAGGAATATGCTTTTAAAAGCAATAAACATTCTTGATAGTAATCAGGATCTTCATCTGTAGGACCTACTATCCATCCTTCTACATCTGGTAAATTATTAACTACAATCCTCATAGCTTTTATAAATGTCTTTATATCTTTTATTGGGACAACTCTTCCTAACAGAGTTATAACTTTTGGTATGTACGGTGGCCTTTTTTCTAATGCTAATGCATAGCCTTCAACATCAACTCCATTCGGAACAACTATACATTTATCCTCAGGTGCACCATATGAAATTTGTATTTTCCTTGCATCATCGAAAAGAGATATAATAAGATCACTAGCATTATAAGTAAATCTTCCAATATTTTCAAAAAACCTTATCCATATATTTTTTATATGACTAACTTCACCTGTATCTTTTTGAAAAAATAATCTATGATCCTTTAACCAATCTGCATTCATTAAATCAATTTTTCTTTCTTTTGTGTAAATCCCATGTTCTGTTAGAATAAAAGGCCTTTTTTTATGGTATTTAAGAAGAGAAGCTAAAAAACCAGCGTACCCTGTAGATGGGCTATGTACCAAAGCAAAATCAGGAATAGTTGATGCTACCTTTGCAACAGTCCATATTGGAGCATGTATATTTCTTATATTCCAAAAATAGTCAATAAAAGGACTTTCTTGATCATATTTAGCATACATATTTATTATAAAATCCCAAGATTCCCTACTAAACAAAAAATCTTCATGCTTTATATCTTCTGTAAAGAATTTTATATTTTTTAGTTCTTCTGGTAAATCTAATCTTTTATCATAATTTTCTTTAAACCATTGATGTAAAAACTCTATATATTTAAATTTTTCTTTATCTACATTTCTTTCCTTAGGTTTAACTTCTTCTTTGTAATCAAATAAATAAGAAACAGAAAGATAAACTATATTTTCTGGCAATTTATATTTAATTTCTCCATAGTCTTCAGGCCTACTTCCTAAAAAAACAACACCAAAGTTAATTTCACTTAACCCATTTACCAGCTCATGAATCCAAGATGAAACACCTCCCCTAATATATGGATATGTTCCTTCTGCAATTAAGAATACATCTATTTCTCTACCTTTATTAACTATTTCTATCATTTTCTTTACTCCAAAGTATTTTCATAAAATAAGTTTTAATTTGTGGAGTTACATCAAGATCTGAAAATATTTTTTTAACAATATCATATTTTTTTTCATAAAAATAACATTCTGCAAGATAAGGTGCAACTTTATTTTTTCTCTTATTATTTGAAGAATAAGCTTTTATTAAGTATTCTTTAGCTTTAGTATAATCTTTAACATATAAATAAATTCTTCCAAGTAAAAAATAGGCTGAAAAACTTTCTTTAATCTTTAAACTTTCATTTATATAAAAAATAGCTTTTTCAATGAAAAAATTTTTCATCTCTTCATCTGCAATTTTAAAAACAATAAATTCCCAATAAATATGCCCTAAATCAGCATAAATTTCTGCTTTATTTTCGTCAGATAAATCTTCTTCTTTTATTTTCTCATTTAACATGTAAATCTTCTCATTTAGATCTTTTTCAATTTTTGATATTAAACTGACCGCCATAAGTCTTATTTCATCAATATTACTTGATATATTTTCCTTTACAATTGTAATAATGTTTGGATCTAGATTTTCTTGTATATATAGAAAAATTTTTTCTGAAAAATCTTTGGAAGAATTTTTAGTTGACTTAATAATATTTATAGAACTTTCACCAAACTTTCTGCCATTAAACTTAAAATCTTCATTATAGATTTCATTAATAGTAAATTTTTCAAAAATTTTAACTGGAGATTTTTCCTTTTGCTCTAAGATAAAAATAGTAACAAGCAAAAATATATATCCTAATATTAAGCCAAAAAAACCTATTAAAAAAAATACAGTTAAGATATAGTAGAAATTTTGCTCTATATTTATTTTTTTCTTTAAAAGAATAGATACAATTAAAGATAATAGGAAAATTGCTATTCCATGAAAAAGAAAAAAAAGAAAAACAGCTAAATAAATATTTTTAATAAAAATAGTACCTAGCGATAAAATCTCACAAAATGCAGAATAATAAATTTTATCCACTTTTAAAAACCTTCATAATTTAAAATATCCTCTAATAATTTTTCAACATTTCCATTTACTTCTTTAACATTAATTTTTATATTCTCTTCTAAGAAAACCTTTGAAAAATTTTCCACAATTTCTTTTTCAAGCCTATTGATAAAAGAATACGCTCCTGATATAGATGTAAAAGGAAGAAGTATTGGTACAATAAATAAATCTTTTTCTTTTAAATAGATTTTATCTCCAATGTCTAATCCTCTTATCTGCTTTTGTATGAAAAAATAAAAACTTTCCCTATAAGAATAATTTTTTACATAAACAGTTACAACAGATGATTCAATTTTGAAATTTTCATAAATTTCTGCCATTCTTATAGTTTCTTTCAAAAACTCAAAACTAAATTCTATATATTTAGTAATAAGATTTTTATTTTTCACAATAAATCTTTCTTCACTTGCAATATAAAAAATAAATAAACTTATCATTAATAAATTATCCAAATTTAAAGAAGGAAAATCCATTTTCTCAATTATAAACAAATAAGCTATGTCTTCATCAATAAAAACTGGAATAGCTGCGAGATATTTTGTGGTTTTTTCTATATGAGTTAAAAATATAATAGATCTATCTTCTAATGCTTTTTGAATAATTACATCGTCTATATCAATCTCAAAATTATCATCTGTTAAAAAAATAGTTTCGTATTTTTTTTTATATACTGAAATCTTTATAAATCCAGCTCTTTCTATATTAAAAATTTGGACAATCAAAGAACAAAGTTTGTAAAATATAGAGTCCAAATTTTTTACTCTCAACATTTCCTGTCTAAGTTGAATTATAATTTCTCTGATACTTACAGGTTTTAAAATATACTGTTTTTCTAATTGATCATGAGATATCTTTAAAAGCATAAAATCTTTTGCTAAATCTCTCAATCTCTCTTCTATATATTTATATTTCTCTTCGACTCTATCTGTCTTTTGTTGCCAATAATAATAAAATTCAGAGCATATCAAAAAAACCAAAAAGGAAAATAAAAAAAGTTCTAAAGGAAAATATTTATAAAATAAGGTAAAACTACCAATAAATAACATTAAATAGA
>CAZYKX010000022.1:0-23677 GCA_964648745.1 uncultured Aquificales bacterium | reverse complement strand
TCAAAAATCCTTGAAAAATAAGGCTATAATGAAAATCATAGTTTCTCAAAAAAAGCAATAGTTTATCAGTAATTTAACACCTGAATCCTTGTTATTCCTTGTTTTGAATAATGTGAAAATTGGAAATTGATTAAAAAGTGTATTCTAAGTATTGATAATACTTGATATAAATGGGTATAAATTTGCGTAAAGATATCAATATTTCAAGATTTTTTGATATTTTGATATCTAGATATCAATGTCTTTTAGATGTTGATACTCAATGATTAGAAAGGGTTAAAAATGTCAATTTTTTGTTAGTAGTTACTAACCTGAGGTTTCCGGAAATTATATTCAATTTGCTGACCTTTTAATATCTCTTGACATATTGAAAAATTTGGATTATAATTATATTCAGATTTTTGGTTTCTAATGGACCTGGTGGAGTTGAAAGAACTCTTTCTCTTTCATATTAACCTCCTTTTAAAAATGTTTCTAATGGACCTGGTGGAGTTGAAACATCTATTTAAAATCTGCGAAATTTTACTACTTCTTTAATTTTTAATAAACTTCCATCTATATAAGAGTTTGATAAATACAAAAATTTATGGTATCGTACGTATTTATTTTTTAATAAACTAGTTAATAAACTAGAACTAGTTAATAAACTAGTATAGAATTAATAGGGGGATATGTGTCAGATTTTTAAATTATATTCGGTTATTTATTTAATACATTTAATATAAATTGATGGAGGTATAAAAAAAATGTTAAAAAAAGCTTTATTAACAACTGCTTTATTCTCAGCAGTAGCATTAGCAGAAGAAAGTGATACAAAAACACAGACAACAGAGCTACCAGTAGTAAAATGTAGTGAACCAGTAGCAAGTGTAAATATATTAGATTTTGAATGTAAAGCACAAGCATGTCAACAAACAGATAGTCCTAAATTATCACCACTTATGGAACTATTAACAATGGCTGGGCAAGGATCAGTAAAAGGCTTTGGTAAAGGACTTGCCAATATGTTAACTACAGCATTACAAAAAACAAACTGTTTTAAAGTTGTAGATTTAGAGAAATTTGAAAAGATTAAAAAGCTTGCAGCTGCAACAGGACAAGAAGTTAAGCCACCAAAAGTAGATTACATGATAAGTGCTACTATAACAGCAATAGAGCTTGAAAAAAGTGGTGGTTCATTAGGTGGTGGTTTTATACCTATACTTGGAGCTATAAGTAAAAATACAGAAAAAGCAAAATTAGCAGTAACAGCTGATGTTATAAAGCCAGAGACATTAGAGACAATTATTTCACAAAGCTTTGAAGCAAATTCAGAGAAGAGTTCTTGGGGGCTTGGAGCAGCTGGAGTAGGAGCTGGTTATGGTGGAGCAGGTGGATGGTCTGTATCTAAGAACTTATCACTTGATATGGTAGCAAAAGATGTAGTGATATCACTAACAAACTATTTAGCAGAAAAGTTAGCAAAAGATAAGATAGTAGAGTATCCAAAAGTAAGTAAAGATGAGAAAAAAGATAATAATAACAACACTAACAATAACCAAGGATTGTAATAGTTCTTTTAGTTTAATATAGGAGAGTAAAATATCCTCTCCTATTTTTTATTTTTATTGTAATTTTTTGTTTTAAAAGCTATTTGGATAGTATTTGATATTGTTGTATGGTTGTATTTTATTTATCTTCTTTAGTATTTTCTAATTAAACTATCTTTTGTATTTATATTTAATTATTGAGAAAGAAGGTTTTCTGTAAAAATCTATGTAAAATAAAAAGGTGGCTGTAATAGCCACCTTAAAAAATTACTCTATTGTTTGAACCCACTTTCTAAGTAGTTTACCGTTGTACCAAAGATTAATTGTTGGGTTTTCTACTGAAGAAGCTGTAATAATTATATCTTCTGAAGCAAAAATTATAGATATAGGTTGAGCTTCAAAACCTGTGATAGAGTAAATTTTATTACCACCTATATTATACACATCAACAGTTTTATCAGCTTTTACGACAGCAATTTTTTCACCTGAAGGAGAAAGGTTAGCAGATAATACAGCTACAGGTAAAGATAAAGATTTGTAAACTGTCATATCTGAAATATTTGATATTTTAACGGTTTTATCATTTGAGACTGTAATTATATATTTACCATCTTTTGAAATTTGAATATCATTTATTTTTCCAGAATGTACATTTACTGTATTTGAAGCAGTATCAGAAGCAGTATCAAAAATTACCAACTTACCGCTTTCAGTACCAATATATATTTTATTATTGTAATTTTTAACTGCAGAGATTTTATCTCCAATAGATATATCTTTTAACTTATTACCAGTTTTAGTATCTGTTACAAAACCTTTTCCATCTTTACCAAAAAGATAAACATTATTACCATTTTTTCCAAATGCAACAAATGATATATCAGCATCAAAAAGTTTATTTGTTATAACTTTTGCCATTGAGTTATCCCAAACAAGAACTTTAAATGGGTTTTTATAATCTTTATATTTGTATGCTAAAGCTTTTATAGGTTTTACACCAGATGTAAATTGGCCATCATCAGATATTGCAAATGAACTAAATTTATCAAAATTTCTAACATCTTCTGGATCCCAAAGGGATATATGAGGTTTTAAATCTGCAAGATCCCAAAAGTATATACCAGCTTTACCTAAAGAGACAAAATGTTTGTAATCTTTAGTAGTATATAAAGGTCCATAAGCTTGAACAGGAGGAAGTTGAACATCTGCAAGTGTATAAGTTATATTAAACTCATCACCTTTCTTAACTTTTATAGTAAATGTATCTTTATAAACATCTTTTTCTACTGTTATTTTATGTATACCTTCATCAACTTCTACATCCTTTGGAAAATTACCAACTTCTTTATCATCTACATAAAACTTAGCATCTGAAGGATTAGCATTAAAGTGTAAAACAGCTTTTGTAAGATTTACAAAAATAGAAGTTGTTTTTCCATACTCTACAACTACTTTTCTTGATGTTCCAACTTCTTTTAATTTAAAAATTATAAGATGTTTACCTACTGGTAAATATTCTTGGAAAGGTGTTGTACCTATATAATCTCTCCCTTCCATAACTATAGCACCTTGAGGTAAACTATCAGCTTTTAATAAACCTGTTGGTTTTGGCTTAAAAGCCAGTTTTGTCGTTTTATCATAGTATATCCAAACACCTTTTTGTGTATCTCTATCAAACTCGGAAGTAGCTACTGTAATATCATACTTTCCTTCTTTTAGTTCTAACACCAAAGGTGTTTTTCCTACTAATTTACCATTGATGTAAACATCAGCATTTTTTGGTTCATCGATGGTTAGCTTTCCTTTTCCTTCACAACTTGAAAGTAATAAAGTTGAAATAAAAAGGAGAAGAAGAAAAATAAAACCTCTCTTCATATGTACACCTCTCTATTTTAGTTAGCATTCACTAACATTATTATAATAAAAAAATTGATTTTTGTCATAATTAAAAATTATAAATATTATAAAGCTTTCTTTAACCTATCTAAAAAGATTATGATATAATGCTAAAAAAATAAATAAGAGGGGTAAATTGTGTTAGAGATAG
This sequence comes from uncultured Aquificales bacterium, assembly GCA_964648745.1. GTDB lineage: Bacteria > Aquificota > Aquificia > Aquificales > Hydrogenothermaceae > Sulfurihydrogenibium. The sequence goes on along the minus strand of CAZYKX010000022.1, from coordinate 20,101 downwards.
ATTTTACAAACACGATATCAGATATAGTTGGTGAAAAAGATGGAATTTTAATTGAAGAAATAGAATCACTAAAAAATATCGTAAAAAATATTCATGAAACAATTAAATCAGAGAGAGATAATAAATTTTACTTCACAAAACTTCCTTATCAAGATACACAACATATAAAAAAGTTAGCATTAAAGATAAAAGAAAACTTTGATTATTTTGTAGTTATTGGAATTGGTGGTTCTGCTCTTGGAAATCAGATGATACACGAAGCTATAAATGGTTTCAACTACAACTACTCTAACTATCCAAAATTTTATATAATGGACAATGTAGATCCAGAAAAAATAGGTAGTATTTTTGATAGTATAGATATCAGAAAAACGATGTTTAACGTTATTACAAAATCAGGTTCTACAGTCGAAACAATAGCTAACTTTTCTATTGTATATACAACATTAAAAGAAGAACTTGGGGAAAATTGTAAAGATCACTTTATATTTACAACAGATCCAGAAAAAGGATTTTTAAGAAAGTTCGGCAAAGAAAATGGAATAACAACACTTGATATTCCACCACAGGTAGGTGGTAGATTTTCTGTTTTATCTAATGTAGGACTTTTATCTTCTGCTATTGTTGGTGTTGATATAGATCAACTTTTAGAAGGTGCAAAAAAAGCTGACGAAATATGTATGAAAAACTCAAACCCTTTAGAAAATCCAGCCTACTTAATTGGTATTATAAACTTTCTTCTCTCAGAAAGAAAAGGAAAATCTATATCTGTAATGATGCCTTACTATGAGAGATTATCTTCCTTTGATGATTGGTATAGACAGCTCTGGGCTGAAAGTTTAGGAAAAGAAGGTTTTGGACAAACTCCAATAAAATCTATTGGAACAATAGATCAACACTCTCAGATACAACTCTTCAGAGAAGGACCAAAAGATAAAGTTATCACTTTTTTAAACGTAATAGAAAGTGAAAGAGATTTTAAAATACCTATTGACATACCTTCAGATATTAACTATCTTTCTGGACATTCTCTAAAGGAAATTTTAAATGCAGAGTTTGAAGGAACAAAAGCAGCATTGGTTAAAAGTAAAGTACCAAATCTAACAATAACAATAGATAAATTAACTCCTTACACTCTTGGTATGCTTATATACATTTACGAACTTGCAACAGCTTTTACTGGATACTTATATAAAATAAATCCTTTTGATCAACCGGCAGTAGAAGAAGGTAAAGATTTTGCTTATGCACTGATGGGTAGAAAAGGTTATGAAAAGAAATTAGAAGAATTTAAATCTTTAAATAAAAAACTATATAGTTTAACAATAGAATGATAGAAAAAATAAAAACTATACTTAAAGAAGCTGAAGCTGTTTTAATAACTGCTGGAGTTGGAATGGGTGTTGATTCTGGGCTTCCAGATTTTCGTGGGAAAGAAGGTTTTTGGAAAGCATATCCTATTGCAAAAAAGTTAGGCCTTTCTTTTCAAGAACTTGCAAATCCTTATTGGTTTATAAAAAATCCAAAACTTGCCTGGGCTTTTTACGGCCATAGATTAAATCTCTACAGAAACACAAACCCACATTTAGGATTTTACCTTTTAAAAGATTTTGTTAAGCAAAAAAACAACAATTATTTTATATTTACATCAAATGTAGATGGCCAGTTTCAAAAAGCTGGCTTCGATAAAAATAAGATTGTAGAAATACATGGATCTATTCATTATCTCCAATGTATAAAACCTTGTAGTGATGATATATGGAGTGCTGACGATATTGTTGTAAATATAGATATGGAAAGGTTTGAAGCATTAGAACCATTACCAAGATGTATAAATTGTAACTCTATAGCAAGACCAAATATATTAATGTTTGGAGATTTCAGTTTTATCTCAAATAGGACAGAATCTCAAGAATTCAGATTTAATCTCTGGCTTGAAAAGGTTATTGATTTAAATCAAAAGTTGGTGATTATAGAAATTGGCGCAGGTAAAGCTGTCCCAACTGTTAGATGGAAATCAGAACAAGTAGCTAAAATTTCAAATGGTTATCTAATAAGAATAAACCCTGTAGATTACGATGTACCTTCCAATATAAATGCTATACCTTTACCAACCACAGGTTTAGAAGGTTTAAAGGCTATTTTTCAATAAATTTATAAGTTTATCAATATCATCATAAGAGTGATTATAATTTATAGTTATCCTTAATCTAGATGTATTTTCAGGTACTGTTGGTGGTCTTATAGCTTGAATAAATATATTTTTTTCATAAAGTTTATTCCTTAGATTTAAAGCTTTATATTCAGTACCAACAACTAAAGATATTATTGGAGTTTGGTGAAAATTAACGTCTAATCCTAAATTTCTCAACTGATCAACTAAGTATTTTGATTTTTTTAAAACTTCTTCTCTTCTGTTTGGTTCATTTTGCAAGATTTTAAAGTTTTCCAAAGATACAAAATTTTGTAATGGAGACAAAGCTGTTGTAAATATCAAACTTCTCATGGTGTTTACTAAATAATCAATAACTAATCTACTACCACATATAAAAGCTCCATAACTACCTATCGCTTTAGATAAAGTACCTATTTGAACGATGTTTTTATCAGGTAATACACCAAAATGGTTCAATGTTCCCCTTCCTTCTCCAGTTATCCCTGTTCCATGGGCATCATCTATAACAACAACGCAGTTATACTTTTTTGCTAAATCAACAATCTTATCGATAGGAGCAATATCTCCTTCCATACTAAAAACACCGTCTGTAATGATTATCTTCTTCCCATCTGTATTGTATTTTGATAACTTTTCTTCTAAATCTTCAATATTGCAATGTTTGTATATAACTTTTTTAGCTTTAGATATTCTTATTCCGTCTATTATAGAAGCATGGTTAAGTTCATCACTAAAGATTACGTCATTTTCTTCTGTTATAGCTTGTATAAATCCAAGATTTGCCATATATCCACTTCCAACAACTACGCAACTTTCAGTTTGTTTAAAGTTAGCTATAAAATCTTCAAGTTCTTTTTGTATTTCACAATAACCAGAAACTAAAACAGAAGCTCCACTTCCAAGAGATAGATTATCAAGATATTTTCTTAGTTTTTCTTTTGTTTTTTGATTATCTTTTAAACTTAGGTAGTCATTAGAAGAAAAGTTTATTATATTTTTATTTAAAATGATTTTTTCTCTATATCTGTTTTTTTCTTTTATATGTTTTAACTTTTTTATTAAAAAATCTTCAAAATGCATCTACAAACTTTTTAAAGTTTTCAAGTAGTTTTAAACCTACTTTCTGACTTTTTTCTGGATGAAATTGAACAGCCCAGATATTATCTTTCTCTATACTTGAACAAAACTCTATACCATAATCTGTTGTTGTAGCTACTACATCTTGATTGTCTGGTTTTCCATAGTAAGAGTGAACAAAATAAAAATAACAACCGTTATCTATACCTTCATACATTTTAGACTCTTTTTTTATCCAAACTTGATTCCATCCCATATGTGGAATTTTTATAGGAAGTTTTTCATCAAATCTTACTACGCTACCTTTAATAATGCCTAAACCTTCATGGCTTCCAAACTCATAGCCATATTCAAACAAAATCTGTAAACCTAAGCATATTCCTAGGTATGGTTTACCTTTTTCAATATTTTCTATAATTTTATCTTTTAAATTTAGTTTTGTTAAATTGTGGATTGCATCTCCAAAAGCACCTACACCAGGCACCACAATAGCTTTACATCTGTCTAAATCTTCTGGGTTAGAAGTTCTAATAACGTTAAAGCCAACTTTTTCAAGAGATTTTTCTACACTCCTTAAATTTCCCATTCCATAATCAACCAATGCTATCATGTAACTCTCTCACTAATTTTTTTAATCCTTCAAAATCCTTTTTACCTTGAAGCTTTACAATAGCACTACCAACAATAACACCATCTGAAAAAGATGATATTATTTTTGCATGCTCTCCTTTTGATATGCCAAAACCAACAGCTACATATTTGTCTGTATGTCTTTTAATTTCTGACAATTTAGTTTTTAATTCTTCCCATGGTAAACTTTCCCTTTCTCCTGTTATACCTGTTAAAGATACATAATAGATAAAATCATCACTCATATCTGCTACTAATTTAATCCTTTTTTCATGGGAAGTAGGTGCTAACAAAAATATCGTAGATAAACCATAACTATTTGCTATTTTTTTTAAGCTCTCTGCTTCTTCTGGTGGTAAGTCTGGTACTATTAAACCATCTATTCCACTTTCTTTTGCTAATTTACAAAAATGTTCTTCACCTAATTTAAATATTGGGTTGTAATAGGTCATTGCTATAAGTGGATTTTTAGGGAATTTATTTTTTATATATTTTGTTATCTCAAAAACATGTAAAGGTGTGATGCCATCTTTTACAGCCTTCTCATGGGCTATCTGTATAGTTACTCCATCTGCTACAGGATCTGAAAATGGAAAACCAACTTCCAAAATATCAGCTCCATTTTCCAATAAAATTTCTGCAGTTTTTATACTATCTTCTATAGAAGGAAAACCAGCCATAAAATAACATATAAGTGTTTTCTTTGTACTAAAGATATCTTTTATCATTTTTTTATCTCCAAATAAAGATTACAGCCAATGAAAAAATTATATCATACACACAATATGAAATCGGAAAGTAATTTCTATAAGATTAGATACTTTTTATAAAATCTGGATCTAAATTTTAAGGTATAATAATAATTTAAAAATTTTTTTTATGGAGGAATTTATGGGTATTAAAATTGATATCAACAGAATTGCAAGAGATCAATTTATATTAGTAGATAACCAACCATTTAAAGTTGTAAGTTATGAACACGTTAAACCTGGAAAGGGTCAAGCTTTTGTAAGAGTAAAAGCTAAAAATATGAGAACAGGAAACGTAACAGAGTTTACATTTAAATCATCAGATTCTATAGAACTTGCAGATTTTGAACAAAGATTTATGAACTACTCTTACTCTGATGGTTCTTATTTCTACTTTTTAGATACAAACACCTACGAAACATTTGCAGTTCCTGCAGAAGCTATGGAAAATGAAGCTAAATTTTTAAAAGAAGGTATGCAAGTAGTTGTATTCCTTGATAGAGGAAACCCAATAGGTATCGAGTTGCCAAAACATGAAGTTTATGAAGTTATAGAAACAGAACCAGGATTTAAAGGTGATACTGCAACAAACACTTTAAAACCAGCAAAAATAGAGACTGGTGCAACAGTTCAAGTTCCTTTATTTATAAACGTTGGTGATAAAATAAAAGTAGATACAGAGAAAGGAACATATATAGAAAGAGTTAACAAATAATAAATTCTATCTTCACTTAAAGGTGAAGATATGGAGGAATCATGGATAAAGAATTTATATTTCAACTTATTGAAAAAATTAAAGACACACGTATTGAGGAAATAAATCTGTCTGATGGTGAAAATACAATTATAATAAAGCAGTACATAGGTCCTAAAGAAGTGTTACAAGCTCAACAACAATACATACCTCAACCTACACCTATTGTAGAGATAAAAGAAGAAATTAAAACAATACCTGATATAAAAGAAGAGGCAAAACAAAAATACCATGTTATAAAGTCCCCTCTTGTTGGTACTTTCTATAGATCTCCATCTCCTGGTGCTCCTCCGTTTGTTGAAGAAGGTGATATGGTATCAAAAGGTCAAATTTTATGTATAATAGAAGCTTTAAAGGTTATGAACGAGATAGAATCAGATGTAAACGGAAAAATTGCTAAAATACTTGTTGAAAATGGCCAACCTGTTGAGTATGGGCAAGAACTATTCTATATAGAGGTGTAAAATGTACCATAACATACTTATAACTGGCGGTGCTGGATTTATTGGTTCTAATCTTACTTTAAAATTACAAAAAGATTATCCAAACAGTAAAATAATAATTTTAGATGATTTTTCAAGTGCAAACTTTAAAAATCTAAAAGGGTTTAAAGGAATTGTATATTCTTGTGATGTTTCTACAGATGAAATTTTTTTTAAGGTAGAAGATTTTAAACCAGATATCATTTTTCATTTAGCATCTATAACCGATACAACTGTTACAGACCAAGATTACATGATGAGAAGGAATGTAGATGGTTTTAGAAATATTCTAAACTTTGCCTATGACAACGAAAGTATAGTCGTTTATGCATCTTCTGCATCAGTATATGGAAATGTTAAAGAACATGTACCTTTAAAAGAAGATAGAGAAAAATCACCTGAAAATATATACGCTTTCTCAAAATATATTATGGATAACTTAGCATTAGAATTTAGTGAAAAAACAGGGATAAAAGTTGTTGGTGTTAGATACTTCAATGTTTATGGGCCAAGAGAAGCACATAAAGGAAAATTTGCAAGTATGATATATCAACTTTATCTACAGATAAAACAAGGAAAAAATCCAAGAATATTTAAATGGGGTCAGCAAAAAAGAGATTTTGTTTATGTAAAAGATGCTGTTGAAGCAACTATCATTGCTGCAAAAGCTACAAAATCTACAGTTTACAATGTAGGTAGTGGAGAAGCTACATCTTTCAACGATGTTATAAAATATTTAAATCTAGCATTAGGAACAAATCTTGAACCAGAATATTTTGACTGTCCTTACGATTTCTATCAAGAGTATACACAGGCAGATATGACAAAGATAAAAGAAGAGCTTGGTTTTGTTCCAAGGTATTCTATACAAAGAGGGATAAAAGAGTACGTTGATATACTGGAAGGAAGAATAAATGAGTAAAAAAGTTGTTAAAGTTAAAGTTCCAGCTACAACTGCAAACTTAGGTGCTGGATTTGACACGTTTGGTTTAGCTTTAACACTTTACAACGAGTTTGAAGTAGAAGAAAGTGATGGTATATATATAGAATCTATTCCAGACAATGAATTTTTAAAAAATCCAGAAAATAACCTTTATATAAAGGTAATAAAGTATCTATGTGAAAAGGAAGGTAAAACCTTTCACGGAGCTAAGCTAAAACAAACCATAAATATTCCAGTAGCAAGAGGACTTGGAAGTAGTGCAACTGCTATAGTGGCAGGAATATTAACAGCTTATGCAGTTCATAAAAAACCTTTAACAGATGAAGAATTTTTTAAAACTGCATATTTATTTGAACCACATCCTGATAACCTTTTACCAGCATGGAAAGGTGGTTTTATAACGGCATTGAAAACTCAAGAAAAAACATATTACAGCAAAATAAACTTTCCAGAAGATATTAAAGCTGTAGTTGTTATACCAGATTTTGAACTATCTACAGAGTTAGCAAGATCTGTTTTACCAAAAGAAATACCACTAAAAGATGCTATATTTAACCTTCAAAGAGCTACCTTATTTTTAAGAGCAATTGAAGAAAAAAAGTACCACTTATTAAAAGTAGCAATGGAAGATAAATTACATCAACCATATAGAAAAACATTGATACCTAACTTTGATAAAGTAATACAAAATGCTTACGATGCAGGAGCAATTGGAGCATCTTTAAGTGGTGCAGGCAGTACAATGTTAGCTTTAGCTACACAAAACTTTGACGAAATTGGCACTGCAATGGTTTCAGCATTTAAAGAATGTGACATAAATGCAGAGTATAAAGTTCTTGATATAGATAGAGAAGGTGCAAAAATTCAAATTATAGAGGAGTAAAAATGGAAGAAAATAAAATTTTAAAACCAAGGGTTGTTTTCTTTAAAACACCAGACCCAAAAAACCTAGTAGATAATATAATAGATGGATTAAGCAAATCTGTATCTGCTAGAAACTTTGAGACAAAAATAATTGAAATTACAGCTGAAAATGTTCAAGATGCTGTTAATCAATTAGTTGAATATAAACCACTTTTTACATTTGATATAAATTTAGATGGTATGATTTACGGAGAAAGTGAAGGAGAAAAAAAGGCATTCTGTGATATACTTGGAAATATTCATATAACATGGTTTATAGATGATCCTATGATCCATTTCACAAAATTAAAACCTATTTTAAATTCAAATCAAATACTTTATGCAACAGTAGATGTAGAACATTCTAACTGGCTCAGAATGGCAGGTAAAAATGTTGCATTAATACCACCTGGAACAAATCCATCAAAAATACCACCTCCAAAAGAAAAACAGTTTGAAATTGCTTTTGTAGGTCCAGTTACAGATCCTAACATAATAGAAAACAACTGGAAAGAAAGGTTTGATTCAAATCTTTTAGGTTTTTCTATAGAACTTGGTAGACTTATATATAGAAATCCAGATATGCCAATTAGATTTGCCTCTGGTTATTTACTATCTCAACTTGCGCCAGAATTTCAAGCTGCTTTATTAAAGTTTCAACAAGAAAATGAAGAGGAATTTATGAATTTACTTGTAGAAATTGGGCTTTACGCTATGAATTTAAGAAGATGGAACATAATAGAATCTATAGAAAACTATGAAGTAAACATTCTAGGTCCAGTAGTTGGTGAAGTAAAAGAGAATGTTGTTGTTCATGAAGATATATATTCTCAAGCAGATGTTATCGATTTTATCTCAAAATCAAAAATATCACTTTTAAGTCAACCACCATTTATTCCTACCAGTATTGGTTTTACAGTTTTTGATAGTGTTGCTACTGGAACATTAACATTTGTAGAAGAAAGACTTTCTTCAAAATCATTCTTTACACCAGAAGAGGAAATAATAACATACCACCCAATTGATTTTATAGAGATTGAAGGAAAAATAGCTTACTATCTTGAAGAAGCAAAAGATGAAAGAGAAGAAATAGGAAAAAAAGGAAGAGAAAGAGTATTAAAAGAACATAACATATATTCAAGAGGAGAAATTTTAGCAAACATAATGGAAGATATAATAAAACAGTCTTTAAATGAAGAGCAAACAAAAGAGAATAAGGAGGAAATTAGTAATTGAAAAGAGCTTTAATTTCTGTATCAGACAAAACAAATATATTAGATTTTGCTAAAGAATTGGTAAATTTAGGTTATGAAATAGTATCATCTTCAGGTACAGCTAAATATTTAAAAGAAAATGGTATAGATGTTATAGAAGTATCACAGGTAACTGGATTTCCAGAGATACTTGATGGTAGAGTAAAAACATTACATCCAAAAATACATGGTGGAATCCTTGCTTTAAGAGATAATCCAAACCATCTAAAACAACTTCAAGAAAACGATATAAAACCTATTGATATAGTAGCTATTAATCTATACCCTTTTGAGGCTACTGTAAAAAAAGGCGCAGATTTAGATGAAATTATAGAGAATATAGATATTGGCGGACCAGCAATGGTTAGAGCTTCGGCAAAAAACTACAAACACGTAGCTATTATAACAGATCCAAAAGACTATAGCTTAATCATAAAGGAACTTAAAGAAAAAGGTGAAATTTCTTTAGAAACAAAAAAACTTCTATCTGTAAAAGCGTTTAGACATACAGCTATATATGATAGTTTAATATCAAACGTACTAAATGAAAAATTTAATATAAATGAAGACTTCCCAGATACATTAACAATACCTATGAGATTAAAATCTCCTCTACGTTATGGAGAAAATCCTCATCAAAAAGCAGCACTTTATATAAATCCTTTGGAAGAAGGCTTTTCTGTAGCAAACAGTGAGATATTACAAGGTAAAGAAATGTCATATAACAACTATCTTGATTTAGAAGCTGCAGTTATGCTTGTTAAAGAATTTGAGGAACCAGCATCTGTTATTGTTAAACATAACAACCCTTGTGGTGTAGCAGTTGCAGAAACCATTAAAAAAGCTTACCTGTTAGCATTGGAGACAGATCCAAAATCAGCTTTCGGTGGAATTGTAGCATTTAACAGAGAGCTAGATAAAGAAACAGCTGAAGAGTTAACAAAGTTATTTTTAGAAGTAGTAGTTGCACCATCATTTAGCCAAGAAGCTTTAGAAATACTAAAATCAAAGAAAAATTTAAGATTAGTAAAAGTATTTAACTTTGATAAAAAACCAGCTGGGAAAGATCTGAAAAGAATAACAGGTGGCTATTTAGTTCAAGATAGAGATTTAGATTTATACAACGAACTAGAAATAGTAACAAAGAGAAAACCTACAGAAGAAGAAATGAAAGATCTTATTTTTGCACTAAAAGTAGTCAAACATGTAAAATCAAATGCTGTAGTGATAGCTAAAAATCAAAGGACAATCGGAATAGGTGTAGGACAAACATCAAGAGTAGATAGCTTAGAAACTGCTGTAAAAAAAGCAAAAGAATTTGGATTATCTACAGAAAATAGCGTTTTAGCTTCAGAAGCATTTTTCCCATTTAGAGATAGTATTGACTTTGCAGCAAAACATAATATTATAGCTGTAATACAACCAGGTGGATCTATTAGAGATGAAGAAGTTATACAAGCTTGTAATGAGTATAACATAGCCATGATTTTTACTAAGATGAGACATTTCAAACATTAAGGAGAGTTTCATTGATTTTACTAGATGGAAAAGCTTTATCAGAGAAAATAAAAAATCAGATTAAGGAAGAGATAAAAAATTTTATAAAAGAAGGATACAGACAACCAACGTTATCTGTCATACTTGTAGGAAACAATCCAGCAAGTCAAATTTATGTAAACAAAAAGATTAAAGATTCTGAACAAGTAGGAATAAAATCAAAACCATTTTTTTTAGAAGAAAATATAACACAAACAGAACTTATTGAGCTTATAGGCGATTTAAACGGTGATGATGAAGTTGATGGTATTTTAGTTCAACTTCCTTTACCTTCTCATATAAATACACTTGAAATTATTGAAGCGATAAATCCAAATAAAGATGTAGATGGATTTCATCCAATAAATGTAGGAAAACTTGCCACAGGTAGAGATGATGGTATTTTACCATGTACACCTTTTGGTATAATAAAACTTTTAGAAGAGTATAACATTGATACATTTGGAAAAGACGTAGTAGTTGTAGGAGCAAGTAATATAGTTGGAAAACCTATGGGATTACTCTTTTTAAAAGATGAAAAATCAACAGTCACAATATGCCATAAAAATACAAAAGATTTAAAATCTCACACATTAAAAGCAGATATTCTAGTGGTTGCTGTTGGGAAACCAAATCTTATAACAGCTGATATGATAAAGGAAGGTTGTGTAGTTATAGATGTCGGTATAAATAGAGTAGAAGGTAAAATAGTAGGAGATGTAGATTTTGAAAACGTTAGCAAAAAAGCTTATGCTATTACACCAGTGCCAGGCGGTGTTGGACCTATGACAGTAGCCATGCTTTTATATAACACATTACAAATATATAAAAAATCTATTTTAAAAAGATGAATTTACATTTCTGGTTTTCATAATCCCTCTCTACCCATTTAATACCTTTTACACCTTCCTCTAAAGCTCTAACAAAAGCTTCAATAAACCCCCAACCACACCAACACACACAGTGCTCAATAGGACCAAAGCCTCTTGGTTTTAAAACGCCTTCATAAAAAACACAGTTACATATGTAAGCTTCATTTTTAGTTCTTTCTATTTTGTATGCAAAACCAAAAGCATTTAAAGATTTTTCCAAAAGATCTTCCCATTCTTCCTTTGGATGAGAATCCATTAAAGCTTTAGCCACTTCCCTACCAAGTTGTCTTATAGTAGCATATCCACCATTTTTACCAAGCATATTTTGAATCTCATCAGCAAAAGCAAACACTATATCCCTACCAGTGCAGTTTTCTTTGTTCTTTTCCATAACAGATCTAACAATATTTTCTGTTGCTTTTTCACCTAATATATTCTTAGTTAAGTTAATAAGAGTATTTATTACTTCTTTATTGATTTCTCCTTTAATTTCAGCCATCTTTAAACCCTCCGATGAAATAATTTAAGATAGTATAACAAAATTTTTTAATTAAAAATTAAATTTGATGTATAATTTAAATCAATTACTAATTACACCAGGAGGTGTATAAAATGATAGAGTTTATTCTTGATAACATTCTCACCTTAGGACTTATATTTTCTCTAATGGTAGGTATTGCAGTAGCTTGGAAGATAAAGCCTATGAGATATAGTCTGATCGTTTCTCTCATCGTTGTTTTTGTAATTACAGCTCTTGTAAAAATAGGTGGTATTAAAATGGAAAAAATTATAGCAAAATCTGGGTATATAGCACTTCTTATGGTTTGGCTTACAGTATTGATAATCTTTATAGTTGGGATGTATAAACTTTGGAATAACTATGGAAAAGATGAAAATTTATGAAAATATGTACTTTTAATGTAAATTCTATTAAAGCAAGAAAAGAATTATTAATTCAATGGTTAAATCATAGAAACAATGATATTGATATTCTTTGCTTTCAAGAAATAAAAGTACAAGAAAATGATTTTCCTATAAGAGATTTCGAAGAATTGGGTTTTACATATTATGATATCTTAGGCCAAAAAACTTACAACGGTGTTGCTACCTTATCTAAAATTCCATTGAAATTTTTTAAAAAAGGTTTAAACCATGATATCTTTGATAATCAAAAAAGAGTTATTATTGATATTGTAAATGATATCTTCATTATAAATACATATGCACCACATGGAGATCTAAGAGGAACAGAAAAATATTATTACAAGATAAGTTGGTATAAGCATTTTATTGAATTTTTAAAAGAAAATTTTAACTTTGAAAAGGAAAAAATAATACTTCTTGGAGATCTAAACATTGCTTTAGAAGATATAGATGTTTATGATCCAGAAATTCTAAAAGATAGTATTGGCACAATGAAAGAAGAAAGAGATTTATTAAAAGAGCTTTTAAATCTTGGACTAATAGATTCTTTCAGATATTTGTATCCAAATAAACAACAATTTACCTGGTGGGATTATATAGGTGGTGCTATTTGGAAGAATGAAGGAATGAGAATAGACTATATTCTTATTTCTAAACCGTTGTTAGAGCATTTAAAAGATGTTGAAGTAGATTTATGGCCAAGGAGAAGAAGAACACCTAAACCTTCAGATCATGCTCCAGTAATTGCAACTTTTAACATATAATGAAAAAAACCCTCCCCCTTTTTAGGAGAGGGATTGAAACATTACTGTTTTACATTAAATACAAAGTTTTCACCTTCAGCATCTATTACAACAGTATCACCTTCTTTTATTTCTTTTCTTAGTATCTTTTCAGATAATGGTGTTTCTATATACTTTTGAATAGCTCTTCTCATAGGTCTAGCACCATACAATGGATCATAACCAAGTTTCATTAATAAATCTTTTGCTTTATCTGTAAGTTCTACTTTTATATTTCTATCATGTAATCTCTTGTTTAAAGAGTTAATCATTAAATCAACTATTTGGAATACGTCCTTTTTAAATAATGGTTTAAATACGATTATCTCATCAATTCTGTTTAAAAATTCTGGTCTAAAGTAATTTTTAACTTCCTCAAGAACTTTTTTCTTAGCAATTTCAAACTCTTTTTCTATGACATCTTCCGGAGCATCAACAGGTATTAATGTTAAATATTGGCTTCCAATGTTTGAAGTCATTATTATAACTGTATTTCTAAAGTTAACAGTTCTACCTTGAGAATCTGTTAATCTTCCATCATCTAAAACTTGTAAGAATAAATCAAACACCCTTGGATGAGCTTTTTCTATCTCATCAAGAAGTATTACACTGTAAGGTCTTCTTCTAATAGCTTCTGTAAGTTTTCCACCTTCTTCGTATCCTACGTATCCTGGAGGTGCACCTATTAACTTAGCTACAGAATGTTCTTCTTTAAATTCTGACATATCAAGTCTTATTAATGCATCTTCGTCATCAAATAGCAATTCTGCCAATGTTTTTGCAAGCTCAGTTTTACCTACACCTGTAGGTCCAAGGAACATAAAGGATGCTAATGGTTTCCTTGGATCAGAGAGTCCAGCTCTTGCTCTCCTAATAGCTTCTGCAACAAGTTTTACTGCATGCTCTTGGTCTATCAATCTTTTATGCATTTCTTCTTCTAAATGTAGTAATTTTTCCATCTCTTCTTCTTTCATCTTGGATATAGGTATTCCAGTCCATTCTGCAACAACTTCTGCTACATCATCTTCTGTAACTACAGCAGATTCTGAAAGTTTTTGTTGTAGTGCTTTTATCTCTTTTTCTATTTGAGCTTTCTTAATTTTATACTCAGCTTCTTTTTCATAATCACCTTTTTGGCTATAGTATTCTATCTGTTTCTCTATATCTTCAAGTTGAAGCTGTAGCTCTTCTAATTTGGTTCTTTCATTAGAAGATTTTGCTTTTAACTCTTTTAATTGTTTTTCAAGATTTGCTTTTTCTATTTTTAGTTTAGCTTCCTTTTCATAATTACCTTCTAAGGAAGCTTGAACTATCTGCTCATCAAGAAGTTTTATTTTTCTTTCAAGTTCAATAACTTCTGGGGAAGCAAATGTTAACTTTAGTTTTTTCCTTGCACAAGCTTGATCTAAAGCATCTATAGCTTTATCTGGGAATTTTCTTGATGGAATGTATCTACCTGTTAGCTTAGCTGCTGCTTCAATAGCTTTATCACTTATTTTTACAGAATGGTGTTTTTCAAGTTTAGGTCTTAACGCTCTCAAGATCTCTATAGTTGTATCTATATCTGGTTCTTCAACATAAACAGGTTGGAATCTTCTTTCTAATGCTGGGTCTTTTTCTATATACTTTCTGTATTCATCTAAGGTTGTAGCACCTATAACTCTGATTTCACCTCTTGCTAAAGCTGGTTTTAACAACTGTCCAGCGTCTGATGCTCCTTCCCCTTTTCCAGCTCCAACTATTGTGTGAAGCTCATCAATAAACAAAATTATATTTGGATCTTTTTTAACTTCATCAATAAGAGCTTTCATCCTTTCTTCAAATTCACCTCTATACTTTGTACCTGCAACAAGTCCACCAAGATCAAGGGAAAGTATTCTTTTATTGGCAAGTTCTTCTGGTACTTCTTTGTTTACTATCTTTTGAGCCAAACCTTCTACAATTGCAGTTTTACCTACTCCAGCCTCTCCAATTAAAACAGGGTTGTTTTTTGTTCTTCTCAATAAAATCTCTATTACTTGTTGTACTTCTCTTTCCCTACCTATTACTGGGTCTAATTTTCCTTCTTTTGCAAGTTTAGTTAAATCAACTGTAAATTTTTCCAATGCTGATTTTTCTTCTTCAGCCATCTCTTGTTGTATGTTTTTTCCTTCCATTGTTTCTTTTCCTCCTTCTTTTTTTGAAAAATTAAATAATTCATCTAAAATTTTACCAGCTATTGTGTCTTTACTTTCTACCAATGAAGTAGCTATATGTGTTAAAGTAACTATATTTGAGCCACTATTAAATGCTATCTTCTCTGCATTTTCTAAAACTTTAATTAATTTTGAACTGTAAATCTTAGAAGTTTTTGAACCAGTTACATTTTCTATAATTTTTTCTACAAATCTATCTTTTGAAAAACCTAGATCTTCAATCTGTTTTATTAATGAACTATTTTCAACTATTTTATAAATAAATGATAAGAGGTTTATATCTCCAGATAAAAATTTTTCAGCTGTTGTGCTATCTGTTAACTGTGAAAGTTGAGATTTCAAATCTTTTAAATTAGATTCCAGCTGTTTTTCATATATAGATAGTCTCTCAAGTTCTAACTTACTACCACCACCAAAGAAAAATTCTGATTCATAAGATAGATTTCTTTTTAATCTATCTTTTTGAACTCTTATATCTTTTAGTTCTTTATATATTTCTAAAGCTTGATTTCTTGCTTGAGATAGTTGAGATTGTAAATTTTTAATGTAATTGGTGTAGTCTTCTATAGCTTTATTAATCTGACTGTAAAAATCATTAAGGTAATTTGTTATATTCTCTTTCAGCGATTTTTTATCTATTCCTCTTTTCTCTAAGATTTTTAGTAATGGAGAGTCATCTTTAGATATTAAAGCAAGTAATAAATGATCTGTATCAACCATTGAGTCATTATTTTTCGAAGCTATACTTTTTGAAAGTTCTAAAATTTCCTTAGCTTTTTTGTCTAAGAGATTTTCACTAAACATTTTATATCCTCCATATTAAATAATTTTAGTATATATTTGTCAAATTATTATAGTCTAATATGCTAAATTGTCAATATCTATTTTAAACTATGAAATAAATCATTGACTATCTTTTTAATTAATAGTTTAATCTAAGATAAAAAGCAAGTTTTAAGGTAAAAAATGAGTGATATAAAACATTTGACTATTATAATGGAAGGTATAGATGTTTCCGATGATAATCAGGAGATTTTAGCAAGTGATAAATTTATTGAAGAGATGAAAAAGAATGACTATCTACCTACAGATAATTATGTTGTTCTTAGAGACAAAAAAATGAGCAATATTAGAGCTAAAAGGATATCTACACAAGAAGATGTTGAAGTATACGCTTACACTCAAGTAAAAAAAGAAAACGGAACAGTAAAAACTATAGTTTCCATGAAAATAGTTTAGATTACCATAATTTATCTTTGTATTTTTCTTTTAAATAAAGTTCATAAAGAAAAGCATACTTCAAAAAAACATAAACAAAGCCAGAGACAGCTATTATTATTCCTCTTTTACCTTCTAGAAAACCTTTTTTAAGGATAAAAAGTTTTAGAAAAATCAATATGGGGTTTATTAAAAAGTTATGTAGTTTCGGTTTTTTACCTTTTTTATATAAAATCTCTGCCATTTTTTGTGCATAATCAACTGTTTTTATAAACTGGTGATGAAGATTTTTATAAGAGTAATGGTATAAATCTCCTTCTAACCTTCCAACTTTTCCATTACATACTAATTTTTCATGAAGTTGACCTTCATACTTTCCATTACTTTTTTTAAATAACCTAACTACGTATTCTGGGTACCAAACATAATCTAAAAATTTACCTAAGTAGTATGTTCTCCTTGACACTTCATAACAGCTAAAGTTATCTTTAGTTATGGTTTTTTTAATACTCTCTCTTAGCTCTTTAGAGACTTCTTCGTCTGCATCTAAGAAAAAAACCCAATCTTCACTACTTAAATCAATTGCATAGTTTCGTTGGGAAGAAAAATCATCAAAATCTCTGAAAAAAACTTTTGCTCCTAAACTTTTAGCTATTTCAGTAGTTTTATCTGTAGAACCACTATCTAAGACTAATATTTCGTCAGCTATAGGTTTAACACTATTTATAGCTCGTTGTATATTCTTTTCTTCATTTTTTGTTAGTATAATGACAGATAATCTCATTTATAAAACCTTTTTTAATAAATCAACTAACTTCCTTAAAGCTTTTCCTCTATGACTTATTTTATTTTTTTCCTCAATTGGTAAATTTGCCATAGTAGTATTATATCCTTCAGGAATAAATATAGGGTCATAACCAAAACCACCACTTCCCTCTGGTTTATAAGCTATATAACCTTCACAGCTTCCTTCTGTCCATAAACCAAAATCGTTATTGTAGAAAACCACGACTGTTTTATATCTTCCTTTTCTATTTTCTTTATTTTCAAGAAGTTTTAAAAGTTTCAAATTGTTTTTTTCATCCTTAGAAAGATCTGAAATATCAACATCTTTTAATACATATTGGCCAAATTCTAACTCGTAAAATCTTGCAGAAAATACACCTGGTAAACCTTCAAGTGTATCTACTTCAAGACCTGAGTCTTCAGCAATAACTGGCATTTTATAAAATTTTCCATATTCAACAGCTTTTTTTATAGCGTTTTCTAAAAATGTTTTACCATCTTCAACTACTTCTAATTTTTCTTTCACATCTGCCAATGATAGTAGTTTTACATCTAAACCCTTTAACAAATCTTTTATTTCTTTAACTTTACCTTCATTTGTTGTTGCCAGTAGGATTTCCAACTTTCTTAACCTCTGTTATTTTTGGGCAGAATATCTCTAAAAATTCTTCTTTTGATAGTTTTTTAACATTTGCTTTTTTATTTAAACAAGAAGATTTACATACATTAGCTAACTTTTCTGATGATACTTTTGAAAGTCCTACAGAACTACTTAATGAATATACAGAACTGTATCCATCATCACAGTTATTGATATCATAACAGCTATCATACACATTAAACATTCCTTCACATGTTTGACCGTAAGATAAAGAGAAAGCCAATAGAAAAACTAAAAAAATTTTTTTCATATTAACCTCTTAGATATTATTTAAATAATAACATTGTAAAACAGCAAAAGCATCTGCAATATCGTAATCTTTTATATTTCTTTGGAAAATACTATTTACCATCGAAAGAACTTCCTCTTTGCCAGAACGACCATAACCAGTAATACAAATTTTTACTTCAGCTGGAGTAAACTCAACTATTTTTATTTTATAAACTTGAGCAAGTAATAAAATAATACCTCTTACTTCACCAAGTTTTATAAGTGTCTGTGCATTTATACTATAAAATGGTTTTTCTAAAATAATTTTATCTATCTTATACTTCAAAATTAAATCTTCTAAATTTTTATATAAATGTTCTAAATGATACTTTGTATTTTTTAAGTTTATAAAGTTAAAATCTAAAATATCTATTTTTTCATTTTCTTTATCTACATTTGCTATAACATACCCTGTTTTACTACTTGATGGATCAATTGCTAAAACTTTCTCCATTAACTTTCTAATTTTGATAGTATATTTTCTGGAATATCAAAGTTTGCATAAACTTTTTGAACATCATCGTTTTCTTCAAGGGCATCTAAAAGTTTCATAAGTTTTAAAGCAGTTTCTTCATCTGTTATAGAAACTGTTGTTGTAGGTATTTTGGTAAGTGTTGCATTTGAAATTTCTATCCCCATTTTTTCTAAATTTTCTTTCACCTTGTAAAAATCGGTTGGAGATGTCCTTATTTCATAGAAATCTGGGTCATCAGTAATAACATCTTCAGCACCAGCCTCTATAGCCTTTTCTAAAATTTCATCTTCTTGATATTTGTTTTTTGCAACATTTATAATCCCTTTGTCTTCGAATAAGAAAGATACACAGCCAGAAGAACCAAGATTTCCTCCATACTTTGAAAATATATGTCTAACTTCTGCTATTGTCCTGTTTCTATTGTCTGTTGTAGCTTCTACTATTATTGCTACTCCACCAGGCCCATAACCTTCATACTGAACTTCTTCATAATTTACACCTTCAAGCTCACCAGTACCTCTTTTAATAGCTCTTTCTATATTTTCCATAGGCATATTTACTTCACGAGCTTTTTCTATAGCCATTCTTAATCTTGGATTTGCTTCCGGATCACCACCGCCAATTCTAGCTGCTATTGTTATCTCTTTTATAACTTTTGTAAATATTCTACCTCTTATAGCATCAGCTTTTGCTTTTTTATTTTTTATATTGTGCCATCTACTATGACCAGCCATAAAAACCTCCACTAAAAAATAGATTTAATATATTATATAATGTATACGAGATAAAATGAGAGAAATACTTTTAGATATATATAAGAAACTTTTAGATATCTATGGTTTTCAAAACTGGTGGCCTACACATGAGAATACAGATAAGTTAGCTGAGATATGCATTGGTACTGTTTTAACGCAAAACACTCCTTGGAAAAATGTTGAAAAAGCTTTAGATAATCTGATAAGTGAAAATGTACTTAATTTTGAATCTTTATCAAAAATAGATGAAGATAGATTAAAAGTTCTCATAAAACCTGCCGGTTTTTATAATCAAAAAGCAAAAACAATAATAGAGCTATCAAAGCTTTTTATATCAAAAAAAACTTATGAAATAGAAAGAGAAGATTTATTGAAAATAAAAGGAATAGGTAAAGAAACAGCAGATTCTATACTCCTTTATGGTTTAGATAAACCTTACTTCGTTGTAGATAGGTACACTAAGCGGTTTTTTTATAGATTAGGTATCATTGAGAACGAAAATATATCTTATGATGAACTTCAAAAATTTATAATGGAAAAAATAGAAAAAGATGTTTCTCTGTATAAAGAATTTCATGCTTTGATTGTGGTACATTGCAAGGATGTTTGTAAAAGTATACCTTTATGTGAAAAATGTGTGTTTTATAATCAATGTTTTAA
>CAZYKX010000021.1:0-24195 GCA_964648745.1 uncultured Aquificales bacterium | reverse complement strand
AAATTTCATTAATATTTGAGAGTTCATCTTTAAAATACTCGTATAAAAATTTAAGGTAAAGTTCATAAGGAGTGATATTTTGATTAAGCCAAGTTTTTTTATTGATTGTCAGAACATATTCTTCACTAACATCAACAGATTCTTTCCATAATTCTTCAAATTTCTGCTTTGCAAATTCATAATCAGATCTATTTTTTAACTCAACATTAAATTCAAGATTATCAATAAGTCCAGATTGAGTAAAATTGCTTGATCCTGTGATAACCCTTCCTACATCTCGATCTCCTTCTTTAAAGGTCATAATATATAATTTTGCATGAATATTTTGAGATGGATAAGCTCTTATCTCAAGTTTGCCTTCTTTTATCCATTCAACAAACTTTTGAATTCCCTCTTCAATATCTTGGCTATCTTCTGAATTATCTATTTCATCTTTTATCATTTTCTCGATCTCTTGTTTTGTCTCATAATGAGAAAGTGGTAGATGTTTTGCATTTTTTATTAAGTCGTAGGTTTTCTTGTTTGTCCCAAGCCCAATAAGAACTCTTATTTTCTCAGTTTTTTCTAGTGGCTTATATATTGCATGAAACCCGCTCAAATAAAAATAAGCAACGAGACAATCAAAAGATTTACAATCTTTTATAAGTTGTTCAAATCTATCTTTGAGTGTTTTACCTGGTTCATTTGATATAAATGTCAAATCTAAAGGTGCTGTCATCGATATATCCCCTTTTTTCTAATTTTTTAAATTGCTACTGACTAGTGATTTTGAAAGAAGATATTTATCGGTAAGTTTGTAGATTGTGTTTTTGTATTGTTTGATCTTTATTATTTTTTTTCTGCTCATATAGGCAATCCTTTAATAATCTTTTATAAAATAAAGACTATAATATACAAAATAAATACAGAGATTGTCAAAATATATTTCATAAAAGTAAAGCATTATTGTGATAATAAATTAATCATTCAAAACTTTTAAAATCTTTGATATAATTTAATCAAACAGAACATTATGAGGTTTTAATGGAAAAGTTTCTTATATTGGCTTTAATAGTGCTTTATTTTCTTTCTTCTATAAATTTTTGGATATATCTTTTTAATAGGTTACCTAAATATCAAAAAATAGGACATTCCTTTTTTGGGATAGGTTTTACACTACAAATATTTCTATTTTTATTAAAAACGTACCAACAAGGATCTTTACCATTAAGTAACATAAGTGATATTTTAAATTTCTTAGCTTTAATAATATCTTTCATATTTTATAGTTTTTCATTTGCTTATAGAAAACAAATTATAGATTTTGGTTCTTTGGTTGCACCACTGGTAATGTTTTTAACTGCATTTTCTTTACCAATTTCATCATCAGCTTCAAATAAATATGATAATATCTGGTTTTATCTTCATGTAGGTTCTTTGATTCTTAGCTATGGTTTAATAGTATTTTCTACAATATTTGCTGTTATTTATATATTTACAGATAGAGATTTGAAAAACAAAAAGTTTAACTCTTTTTTCATATCAAAGTTTTCTTCTTCCTTAACATTTATTCAAAATTTAGAGTATAAAGCAACAATATTTGCATTTATATTTATGAGTATAGGATTAATATCTTCTTCTATATGGACAGCTATATATATTGGTAAGCATTGGGTTTGGGATATAAAGCAGGTATTACTGTTTTTATTATGGATTTTTTATGGTTTTATTCTTCATGCAAGGATAATAAAACATTTAAAAGGAAGAAAAGCTTCCTACCTTACATTAGTAGGAAGTTTATTGGCATTTATTGTTTTTTGGTTGATCGGTCATCCTACTTTTTAAGTAGTTGAGAAACTTTAAAGATAGGTATTAAATCAAAACCTTCATTTTTTAGATTTTCTTCTCCACCTTCTTCTCTATCAACAATAGCTATAACTCCAAGTATGTTTAAACCAAAATCCTTTGCTACTTTACATGCTTTTAGTGAAGATCCTGCAGTGGTTACAACATCTTCAACAATAAATACATTATCACCTGGTTTAACGTTTCCTTCTATCTGTTTACCTGTTCCGTGCCCTTTTGGTTCTTTTCTTACAACAAAAGGTTTAATAGGGTTATTATTAATGAATGAAATTAAAGATACTGCGTAAGCTATAGGATCTGCTCCTAATGTTAAACCACCTATTGCATCTATATTTTTATCTTTAATCATCTGATATATTAAATTACCAATGATATAACCACCTTCAGGATCTAAGGTTATTGTTCTTAAATCTAAATAGTAGTTACTCATTTTTCCTGATGAAAGTTTAAAGATTGGTTGATCTGATACTTTTAAAGCTCTTTCTTTTATTAGCTCTTCTAATCTTTTTTTGTAATCCATCTTACAACTCCATCTTTATTTTATTTCTTACTTTGTATACTTCATCTAAATCTATATCAGCAGATACTATACCTTCTTCATTTTTTTCTATATCCAACAGATCACCCCATGGTGAATATATAGCAGAATGTCCTGCATACTCTATATCACCAATTTTACCAACTGTATTGCTAACAACTACATAAGATTGTGTTTCTATTGCTCTTGCCTTTGATAAAGTTTTTAAATGTTCTGTTCGTTCTTTTCCCCACTGTGCAGGTACAAGTATAATTTCTACATCTTTTTTTCTTAAATGGTAAGATATATTAGGAAATCTTAGTTCAAAACAAATCATAAAACCTAAATTTCCAGCTGAACTTTCAGTAATATTTACATGAAGATTTTTACCTGCTTTAAAATATTTATGTTCATTTGTTGGTGTAAAAAGTTTTATTTTTGGTCTCTTAGCTGTAATTTCTCCATTATCTACTATAAAACCCATATTGTATATATCATTTTTCTTTCTTTCTGGTAATGTTCCGGCTATAACCAATTTTTTCTCATAGGAAATTTTTTGTAAATCTTTATAGATTTTTGATGTTTTTTTTGAATGTTCAAATAAGTTTTCATTGTCAAAGCCACAGCTAAACATTTCAGGAAGTAAAACCAAAGATTCTGATTTTATCTTCCTTGAATTTAGCAGATCATATATCTTACCTAAATTTTTATCAACATTACCTAACTCTAAATTAATCTGTAAAGAATATACTAACATTTTTACTCCTAGTGAAATTTAGAATTTATATTTTATCATAGAGGTCTTAGTCTCTATCTTTATCTTCTTTTCCTTTAAAGATTAGTTTTATTGGAGCATTTTCAAAACCTAATAATTTTCTAAGATTGTTTTCTAAAAATTTAGTGTAATTTTCTGTAAAACCTTCGGCTTTGTTTACAAACATTAAAAATGCGGGAGGTTTTCCTTCAAGTTGAGTAGCGTAGTAAATTTTTAATGGTTTTCCTTGATAAGACGGAGGTTGCCTTAAACTTTGAATTTGCTTTATAGCTCTATTTAGCTGTCCTGTTCCTACTCTCTTCCAAGCTTGATTGTACACATGAACTATCTGTTTTATTAATTCATCTATACCTACTTTATTTTTTGCAGAAGTAAATACAATAGGTGCATAATTAATAAAATAAAGTTTTTCTCTAACTTGTTTTTCTACTTTCTCAAGATCTTTTTCTTTTAAAGTATCTATTTTATTTATAACAATAACTGCTGGTTTATACCTTCTTTGTATAAGACCTGCTATTTTTGTATCTTGTTCTGTAGCTCCTTGTGTAGCATCTATAACAAGAACAACTACATCAGCTCTCTCAATAGCTTCAATAGTTCTTCCTACTGAAAAAAACTCTACACCATACTCAACTTTTGATTTTTTTCTAATGCCTGCTGTATCTAAAAACAAAAATTTTTGACCATCCTTTTCAAACAAGGTATCTACTGTATCTCTAGTTGTTCCTGGAATGTCAGAAACTAAAGCCCTTTCTTCTCCAAGTATAGCATTTAAGAGAGAAGATTTTCCTGCATTTGGTTTTCCCACAATAGCTACTTTTATATAATCTTGAATATCTTCTGTTTCTTCTTCCTCTTCTAAACCTTTTTCATAATCTGGAATGTATTTATAAACTGTATCTAATAGATCTGCTACACCTAATTTTTGAATTGTAGATATTGGTATAACCTCATCAAATCCAAGTTCATAAAATTCATATGCCAATTTTTCTTTCTGAGGATCGTCTATTTTGTTTACTGCAACTATTACTGGCTTTTTTGTTCTTCGAAGTATATTTGCAATTTCTCTATCTAACTCTGTTAAACCTTCTTTTCCATCTACTACAAAAACAAATAAATCAGAAAGTTCTAACTCTTTTTCAACTTGCTTTCTTATATAAGGAGAAAATGGGTCTTTATCATCTGTTATATAACCGCCAGTATCTACAACTTCAAATTTTGTATCTCTCCATTGGGTTGTTGATATAATCCTATCTCTTGTTACTCCTGGAATATCTTCTACAATAGATTTTCTCTTTCCTATTAATCTATTAAAAAGTGAAGATTTTCCCACATTAGGTCTTCCAACAATTGCAACTCTAAACATCTTCTTCTCCTACTTGTTTTATTTTTCCAAATATTTGGTAAGTTTTGTTTATTTAAGTTAAATATTATAAATTAATCTAAGAAGGAATATTTTATATAAAATGCAAAATCTTGCAAATTTAAATTTTTTGTATTATAATTTATTCTCCAAATTTGGAGGAGTGGCAGAGTGGACGAATGCGGGTGATTTGAAATCACTTGTGGGTTGAGAGCCCACCGGGGGTTCGAATCCCTCCTCCTCCGCTTTAAAATCAATATAAAAAAATCATCCCAGGATATTCTCCTATTTTACAATTTTCAATATAGTTAAAAACATGATCGATTATGAAAAATATTATTTTCCTTACAACTCCATAAAATAATATAAAGAAATTTATTTTAAAGATATTTGATATAATAATATTTTGTTTAAATCTAAAAATTAAAGGAGTTATTATGCTTGGAGATTTTTTACTTAAATACTGGAAAATTATATTAGGTGTTGGGATTGTTTTAGCTGTAGGAGGTTTATTTTTACAGCAAACTTTACCTGTAATAGGTAAAATCGTTGAGTTTTTTGGATTTGCATTAATTGCTATTACAGCTTACGTTTTAGGATATAAAAATGCATCTGACGAAGCTGAAAAACAGATTAAAGCAGAAATAGAAAAATTGGCAAAACAAGATATAAGATACAAATTTGCAGCTGAAAGAGCTATAAAAAATATAAAAGGGCCATTATCTAAATAATAATAGAGGAGAGAAAAATGGAGTCTGCTATATCTATAGCTAATGAATTTGATGTAGTTATTGGATTAGAAACACATGTTCAGATGAATACGAAAACAAAAATGTTTTGTGGTTGTAAATTGGAGTTTGGAGCACCACCAAATACAAATGTTTGTCCTGTATGTTTGGCACATCCAGGAACATTACCTGTTATAAATAAAACTGCTATAGAGTACGCAGTAAAAGCTGCATTAGCTTTAAACTGTAAGGTTCATAATATCTCTATAATGGCTAGAAAAAACTATTTTTATCCAGATTTACCAAAAGGTTATCAGATTTCCCAGTACGATAAACCACTTGCAACTGATGGTTATATAACAATTATAGTAAAAGATCAAGAGAAAAAAATTAGAATACATAGACTTCATATAGAAGAAGATGCAGGTAAAACAATCCATGAAGGTAGTAAATCTTATGTAGATTTAAACAGAGCTGGTACACCACTTATGGAAATTGTTACAGAACCTGACATATCTTCACCAGAAGAAGCCAAAGCTTACCTTGAAAAACTTAGAAACATAATGAGATATATAGGTGTTTCTGACGCTGATATGGAAAAAGGACAGTTAAGATGTGATGTTAATATATCATTAAAACCAAAAGGTTCCGAAAAACTTGGAACAAAAGTAGAGCTAAAAAATATAAACTCCTTTAGATTTATAGTAAAAGCTATAGAATATGAGATAGAAAGACAATCAAAACTACTTAAAAAAGGAGAAAAAATAGTTCAAGAAACAAGACTGTTTGATCCAAATAGTGGAAAAACCTATACAATGAGAACAAAAGAAGAAGCTCATGATTATAGATACTTCCCAGATCCAGATTTATTACCAGTGATAATAAAAGAAGAAGAAATTTTAAAGATAAAACAATCTTTACCAGAACTTCCTGATGAAAAATTACATAGATATGTTGAAAAATTTGATATATCTATAAAGTTAGCAGAAGTATTAATATCTGATAAAAATTTAGCAAACTACTTTGAAGAAGTTTTAAAACTATTTCCTCAAAATCCAAAAATGGTTGCAAACTGGATAGTAAATGAACTTTTAGGTAAACTCAATGAAAAAAGCATAGATATAAAAGATTCCCCAATACCTCCAACATACCTTACAGAGCTTTTAACATTGATAAACGATGGAACTATATCTGGGAAGATAGGAAAAGAAATATTTGAAGAATCTTTTGAAACACAAAAATCACCTAAACAGATAGTAGAGGAAAAAGGATTAAAACAGATATCTAACGAAGATGAGATAAGAAGTATAGTAAAAGATATACTATCAAAGTTTCCTCAAGAAGTAGAAAAGTATAAAGCAGGAAATGAAAAACTTTTTGGATTTTTTGTAGGCCAAGTTATGAAAGAAACAAAAGGAAAAGCAAATCCAGCTCTTGTAAATAAGATAATAAAAGAGGAGCTCTCATGATTAAAAGATACACATTAGAAAAAATGGGAAATATATGGAGTGAGAAAAATAAATTTCAAAAATGGTTAGATGTAGAAATAGCTGTATGTAAAGCATGGAATAAATTAGGAAAAATCCCTGATGATGCATTAAAAGAGATAATAGAAAAAACATATATAGATGATTCAACAGTAGAGAGAATAAATGAACTAGACAGAGTATATAATCACGATGTATTAGCATTTGTAACAGCTATAGCTGAACAAGTAGGAGAAAATGGCAGATATATACATTTAGGATTAACATCATCTGATGTAATAGATACTGCATTAGCATTGATACTTAGAGAAAGTGCAGATTTATTAATTCAAGATATTGATAGACTTTTAGAAGTACTTAAAGAAAACGCTTTAAAGTATAAATACACTGTTATGATGGGAAGAACCCATGGTGTCCATGCAGAACCTATGACTTTTGGTTTAAAATTTGCCCTTTGGTATGAAGAATTCAAAAGAAACAAAAAAAGACTTGAAGATGCAAAAGAAGTTATTTCCTATGGAACAATATCTGGAGCTGTAGGAACATACTCAAATATTCCTCCAGAATTAGAAATATTAACGCTTCAAGAACTTAATTTAAAACCTGAACCTGTAGCAAACCAAGTTATTCAAAGAGATAGACATGCACAGTATATGACAGCTTTGGCAATAACAGCATCTTCCTTAGAAAAAATTGCTGTAGAGATAAGACATTTACAAAGAACAGAAGTTTTAGAAGCACAAGAACCATTTAAAAAAGGTCAACGTGGATCTTCTGCAATGCCACATAAGAAAAATCCAATTACATGTGAAAGAATTACAGGCTTAGCAAGGTTAATAAGATCAAATAGTATTCCAGCGATGGAAAATATAGCTTTATGGCACGAAAGAGATATTTCTCATTCTTCAGTTGAAAGAGTAATACTTCCAGATAGCTCTATAGCCTTAGACTACATTTTAAATTTGACGATAAATGTGTTGAAAGATCTTGTTGTTTATCCTGAAAATATGAAGAAAAATATGGACAAATCAAAAGGACTTTACTTTTCATCAAAAGTTTTAGTAGCACTTGTAGAAAAAGGATTATCAAGAGATAAAGCTTACGATATAGTTCAAAGAAACGCAATGAAAGCATGGGACACAGAAGGACTAATGTTTAAAGATGCTCTATTAGAAGATGATGATGTAAAATCTCTCTTGACAAAAGAAGAAATAGACAAAATTTTTAACGTTGATGAATTTTTAAAGAATATTGATTTTATATACGGTAGAGTTTTTGGAGAATAAAAGATAATACTTTAAAGAGGTAAGTAGATGAAATTTTATATAAGAACTTTTGGTTGCCAAATGAATGTAAATGATTCTGAAAAGATGGCAGGTATTTTAAAAACCCTTGGATACTCACCAGCGGAAAGCTGGGAAGAAGCTGATGTTATATTAGTTAACACATGTTCTGTTAGAGAAAAACCTGATCAAAAAGTTTTATCAGCATTAGGTGAGTTTAAAAGAGTAAAAAAGAACAATCCAAACGCAGTTATAGGTGTTTGTGGTTGTTTAGCTCAAAGAGCTGGTTATGAAATCCTTCAAAAAGCACCATTTATAGATATGGTTTTTGGAACTACAAATATACATCATCTACCAAATCTATTAGAAGAAGCAAAACAAGGAAATAAAGCGATAGAAATATTAGAAGATATAGATGAAAATGAAAACCTATTAGACCAATTTCCAACAGTTAGAGAAAATAAATATACTGCTTTTGTCACTGTTATAAGAGGTTGTGATAAAAAATGTACTTACTGTATAGTTCCTTATACAAGAGGAAAAGAAAGAAGTAGAAGGATAGGAGATATATTAAGAGAAGTTCAACTTTTAGTAGAAGATGGAGTAAAAGAGATACATTTAATAGGACAAAATGTAACTGCATATGGTAAAGATTTAGGAGATGTTAAATTCTGGGAACTTTTAAAAGCTATATCAGAAGTAGAAGGTGTAGAAAGAATAAGATTTACAACAGGACATCCAAAGGATTTAGATGAAGACACAATAAAAGTGATGGCAGAAATACCACAAATATGTGAAGCTTTACATTTACCAATTCAAGCCGGTTCAGATAAAATTTTGCAAGCCATGGATAGAGGTTATACGCAAAAGGAATACTTAGAAAAAATTGAACTTCTGAAGAAATACATTCCAAATATAGCATTATCTACAGATATAATAGTAGGTTTTCCTGGAGAAACTTATGAAGACTATTTAGAAACTATTAAAGTTTTAAAAGAAGTAGAGTATGACCAAGTTTTTGCATTTAAATATTCACCAAGACCTGGTACACCTGCAGCGAATCTTTATAGCACTGAATCTCAAGATGAAATATCAAAAAGACTTAATGACTTGATAAATTTACAAAAAGATATAACTTTTAAAAAGAATTTAGCTTATCAAGATAAGATAGTAGAAGTTTTAGTAGAAGAAGTTAACGAAGAAGGTAGGCTAGCAGGTAGAACCAGAACAAACAAGCTTGTATATGTTGATGGAAATGATGAGTATTTAGGTCAGATTGTTAAAGTAAAAATTGAGAAGGTAAATAGATTCTCATTAGAAGGAAATTTATTATAGGGGGCTTAACATGATAGAAATGGAAATACAAGGTATTACACTTGATCCAATAACTAACATGCCTATCTTACTTTTAAAAAGTAAAGAAGGAAATGAAATACTCTCAATCTGGATAGGTGTCTTTGAAGCAAACTCTATTGCCATGTATTTGGAATGTGTAACATATCCTAGACCTTTAACATATGATTTATTTACCAATGTAATCGAATCTTTATCATCAAAAATTGAAAGAGTAAATATTCATACTGTAAAAGATAATACCTATTATGCATCAATATTTTTACGAGATAATGCAGGTAATCTGTTAGAAATAGATGCAAGACCAAGTGATGCAATAAATTTAGCTTTAAGATCTGGAAGTCCGATCTTTGTTTCAAAAGAGGTTTTAGAAGAAACACACAATGGTAAAAAAGAACAGTTGTCAGAAGAAGATTTAAAAGAGTGGATAGAAACTATAAAACCTGAAGATTTTGAAAAAGATATAGAGTTTTAAAATTTAATTACTACTGCACCCCAGGTAAGACCACCGCCAAAAGCTGTAAGTAATATGTAATCTCCTTTAGAAAATCTGCCTTCTTGATATGCTTCGTACATTGCTATTGGGATTGATGCAGCACTTGTATTTCCATATTTATGGATATTTACATAAATTTTATCTTCATTTAGTTCAAGTTTTTCAGCTAATGCATTTATTATCCTTATGTTAGCTTGATGTGGAATTACCAACTTTATATCTTCTTTTTTTATACCAGCTTTATTTATAGCTTTTAAACATGCTGTTTCCATAGATTTTACCGCTTGCTTAAAAGTTTCTCTGCCATGCATTCTCAATTTTTCACCTACAGGACAGTGTAATAAATGTCCTTGAGAACCATCAGATTTCATAACAGTACTTAAAATATCTCCATCATTTTCAGATTTAGAAATAACAACAGCACCGGCACCATCTCCAAATAAAACAGCTGTTGTTCTATCAGACCAATCTATGATTTTTGAAAAAACTTCACTACCAACTACTAAAACATTATTTGCTTTTCCTGATTTTATAAAGCTATCTGCAATTGTAACTCCGTATATGAAACCGCTACATGCTGCTGAAAAATCAAAGGCCATAGGATTTTTACACCCTAATTTATCAGCTAATATACAAGCGGTTGAGGGAAAAACCGTATCAGGTGTTGATGTTGCAACAATAACTAAATCTATATCCTTAGGTGTTAATCCTGCGTTTTCTATAGCTATCTGTGAAGCATTATACGCTAAATCACTTGCTTTTACCCATTCTTCTGCGATTCTTCTTTCTTTTATTCCTGTTCTTGTTGTAATCCATTCATCAGATGTATCTAATATTTTTTCAAGATCAAAATTTGTTATGACTCTTTCAGGTACGTACATTCCAATCCCTTTTATCTCACTGCCCATTAGATTCCCCAACGATATCGTTATTTTTTATCAACTCTTCTGGTATAAAAGTATTTATATTTTCAATTAGTTTTTTATTAAAATCATGATTTACAAATTCTGAAGCAAATTTTAAAGCGTTTTTTATAGCCCTTTCATCTGCTCTACCATGGGTAATTATACAAGTACCTTTAGTTCCTAATAAAGGTGCTCCACCATACTCAGCAAAGTCTGCTTTTTTCTTAAATCTTTTTAAAGCTGGTAGCATTAAAGAGGCACCTATTTTTGATATTATACTTTTTTGTACTTCTTCTTTTATCATATCAAGAATTATCATTCCTAAACTTTCACTTGTTTTTAAAACAATATTTCCAACAAAGCCATCACAAACAATTACATCAAAATCACCGGTGAATATATCTCTTCCTTCAGCATTTCCAATGAAATTTAATTTAGACATTTTAAGAAGTGGATAAGTGTCTTTAACAAGTTCATTACCTTTACCTTCTTCTTCTCCAATACTTAAAATGCCTATTTTTGGATTATCAGATGTTCCTAATATCTCTTTAACGTATGTATGACCCATAACAGCAAAATAAAGTAAATGTCTTGGTCTACAATCTACATTTGCACCTACATCTATCAAAACGGTTCTACTACCTTTTTTATTTGGAAATGCAACGGCTATACCAGGTCTTTCTATCCCCTCTGCAGCTCCAATTATAAACTTTCCTATACTCATTGCTGCTCCTGTATTTCCAGCAGAAACAAAAGCTTGAGCTTTTCCTTCTCTAACTAATTTTCCAGCTATATGCATAGATGAGTTTCTTTTTTTTCTTAGAGCTATTGATGGGGATTCATGCATCTCAATAACTTCAGGAGCATCGACTATTTCTATAGGAAGATTGTCTATTTTGAGATTATTTTTTTTAAGTTCTTCTTGTATGATATCTTTTTTACCTACAAGGTAAACACCTATACCATACTCTTTTGAAAAATCTATAGCACCTTTTATATTACAGAAGGGGGCATAATCTCCCCCCATTGCGTCTAAAGCAATATACAATTTTATACGACCTCAATAACCTCTTTGTTTTTGTAGTATCCGCAATGAGAACATACTTTGTGTGGAGATTTTGGTTGTCCACATTCTGGGCAGATTGATAAACCTGGTAATTTTAATTTCCACTGTGCTCTTCTCATAGCTGTCTTAGCTTTAGATTTTTTCCTCTTAGGTACTGCCATATATATTTCCTCCTTTTTTTTACAAAATTAAAGTAAATATTATATCATAGATTTAAGGTTTTAATGTTTGGAGCTTTGCAAATGGAGATAAGCGTCTTTGTATTTTTATTTCGCAATCACAACTTTCATAGTTCTTATCTATTCCACAATATGGACACAATCCTTTACAATCTTCTTTACATAGTACCTTCATAGGAGTGTTTACAATAATTTCTTCTCTCACAAAATCATTTAGATTAAATTTTTCTTCATCTTCCAAGTATTCAGAAAGTAAATCTTCTTCAGATAGTTCTTGATTTTTATTTGTTTTTTTAGTAAAAAAAATACTTTCATTTACTGATATCCTTTGAGGAAATTCTGTTAGACATCTATCACATAACATATTTATATCTGTATCTAAGGATACTGTTATCACATAACCATCTTTATCTTTCAGTAAGTGTAATTTTACATCTACTTTATTTTTATCTTTTACAAGGTAGTTTTCTGGTAAATCTAACTCTTTAAGTAAAAAGGAAAATTCTAACTCTTTGAACGGTTCTTTCTTTAACTCTTCTTTTAAATTTAAAAAAACTATCAATTATATCACCCTCTTTAAAAAATTTTGATATAATATATTACAATGATTTTAAATGACAAGACAATAAAAAAGTATATAAGTGAAAAGATAATAGAGATACACCCATTTGATGATATCCAAATTCAACCTTCATCTGTTGATTTACGATTAGGTTATGATTTTCTAATATATCCAGAAGATTTAGAACTAATTGATGTAAAAGATCCATACTTCCAAAATAGATTAATAAGGGAAGAAGCTACACCATCTGGATTTATTATAAAACCTAAGCAGTTTGTCCTTGCAACTACCATTGAATATATAAAACTGCCTGATTTTATAACAGCTTTTGTTGAAGGTAGATCTTCTCTTGGAAGACTTGGTTTATTTATAGAAAATGCCGGGTGGGTAGATGCGGGATTTGAAGGAAATATTACATTAGAGTTTTACAACGCAAACTCTATCCCTATAAAAATATATCCTGAAATGAGGATATGTCAGCTTGTTTTTGCAAAAATGGAAAGTAAAGCTGAAAAACCTTATAGAGGAAAATATCAAGGTCAAAAAGGGGCTACTGCTTCAAAAATATACTTAGATAAATAATCAACTTCTAAATTCAGAAGGATCAACATTATACTTTTTCAATAACTTTTGTAAAGATTGTCTTTCAATATTTGCCAATTTAGCTGCTTTTGTAATATTGCCTTTAGTATATGCTAAAAGATTTCTTAAGTATTTAGTAGTGAAGTTAATATCATTTAATTTCTTTGCTAAATTATAATCAAAAATCATCTCTTTTTTATTTTCAATCCCTGTAACATGCTGAGGTAAATAGTTAACCTCTATTATATTATTCTTTGAAAGAGCTATTATACAAGCTTCATTTATTACATTTTGTAGTTGTCTTATATTACCTTCCCATTTGTAATTAATTAAAGCTTCTATTGCTTCGGGAGAAAAACCTTTTATATCTGTATTGTACTTTTTATTAAACTCATCTAAAAAGAAGTATGCTAAAATTGGAATATCATCTTTCCTTTCTCTAAGTGGTGGAATTTCTATCTTTATACCTTCTAATCTAAAATATAGATCTTCCCTAAATATTCCTTCTTTAACAAGTTCTTTTAAATCTTTATTTGTAGCAGCAATAATTCTTACATCTACTTTTTTAGATATAACATCTCCAATTTTTCTAACTTCTTTATCTTGAAGGAATCTTAAAAATTTTGCTTGTAAATCTAAAGGTAACTCTGCTATTTCATCTAAAAATACAGTTCCCCCATCTGCCATTTCTAATATACCTACTCTATCTATATCTGCACCAGTGTAAACACCTTTTTTTGCTCCAAAAAATTCAGATTCCATAACATCTTTTGATATTGTTGCACAGTTTATAGCTAGAAATGGTTTATTTTTCCTATTGCTTGCTTCATGAATTGTCTTTGCAAAAAGTTCCTTACCTGTTCCACTTTCACCATGTATTAAAACTGTAAAATCAAAATTTGCAATTTTTAGAGAGTAATCTATTAACTCTCTCATTATAGGATTAACTGTAATAATATGGTTAGATAAGTCTTTAGATTTTATTTGATTTAAAAACATTTTATACTGAATACTTTCTTTTAGTATCTTTGCTTTTTTAATAGCGTTTTCTATAAGATCCCATATTTTGTTATTGTTGAAGTCTACAGGTTTAGATATATAATCAAACGCTCCATTTTTCATACACTCAACAGCATTATCTACAGTTCCATAAGCAGTTAGTATTATGAAACTAACAATATTGTTGAATTTTCTAATTTCTTTTAGAAAATCACTTCCATAAAGTTTTGGCATTCTTAAATCAGATATTATTAAGTCATAATCATTACTTTTAACTAACTCTAACGCTTTTAATGGATCAGACTCTATATCTACTTTATATCCTTCTTCTTCTAAAATCTCTTTAAAAGTGATTAATAAATCTTCTTCATCATCTACTATTAAAATATAGCCTTTATTCATCTAAATCCTCACTTAAATTAAATGTTACTATAAACTCTGTTCCTATTCCTTCTTCGCTTTTAACTGATATTGATCCGCCATGACTTTCTACTATTTTATAGCAAACAGCAAGGCCAAGTCCAGTTCCTTTTTCCTTTGTTGTAAAAAATGGATCAAAAATTTTATCTAAAATATCTTCAGGTATACCTTTCCCAGTATCTTTTATAGACACTTTTACTGAATTTGATCTTTTTAATAATTTTAATGTAATGGTAATTTTACCTTTATTTTCTATAGCATCAAAAGCGTTTATTATTAAATTTAAAAAAAGTTGAATAAGTGCATTTTTGTCACCTTTAATGTATACATCTTCCATATTTTTTGAAATTTTAACACCTGGCTTTTTACTTTGTAGATAGGCTAATTTAAAGGCTTCATCAATAATATCTTTTAAATTTACCTTTTCCGTATTTGAATAGTAAGGTTTAGAAAAATTGAGTAATCTCTCTATAATGTCAATTGCTCTATAAACATTTTTTTCTATAGTTTTTATTGACTCTAATAGGGCTTCCGTGTTTTGAATATTACCAAATTGTTTTTGGACTTTCCTTTTTAAGAGATATGCTGTTTGATTTATTATTGTTAAAGGATTTTTTATCTCATGAGAAAGACCTGCAGCTAATCTACCGATAACAGCTAACTTTTCAGACTGTATTATATGATTTTCCATCTCTTCTTTTTCTGTAACATCTTCAAAAATTATAACTAAACTATTAACAGTATTTTCTTGAGAGTATATTGGATAAGCTTTTATTTCAAATATTTTACTTAAATAATCTACTTTTATTTTAGTTTCAAAATCTTTTTTGTTTTTAATGACATCTTCAAACTCACTTTTCAATTGTTTTAAAAATGGAAAAGTTTCAAAAATATTCTTTTCTTCTAAATTAGAAGAAAAGTTTTTTGAATACTGATTCAAAATCTCAATGTTAAAATCACAATCTATAATAACTATTCCTAAGTTTACACCTTCTATTGTTCTATAGATTAGATCTCTCAATTTTATTGTCTCAGAGAAGTAGTGAGTTTTTGTTATTATATTTGATATTGATTGAGTATAAGTTAAAATAAATTCTATCTCTTCTTGAATCAAAGAAATTTTTGAGTAAACAATTAAGTATCCTATTATCTGATTATCGTCTTTTAATGGTAAAATTACGATTGTTTTATCTTCAAAAGTCTCTATATCTTTAGTATAGTTTAATCTCTCAATATAAAATCTTAAATTTGGAATAAAACCTTCTTTTTTACTGATATTTTCTAATTTTAGAATTATATATACTCCAGTGTATCCTAAATTATAAAGTCCTTTTACAACTTTTTCAGCCATTTCTTCTATAGAACTTTCTTTTATAATAGATGTATTTAATCTAAAAAGCTCTTTTAATTTTTTATAGGCAAGTTGTAATTTAATGTCAAGCTTTTCAACTTCTTTTTCAACTTCACTTCCTATTGTTTTATATAATTTTATCTTGAATTCTTCTTTTTCTTCATTGCTATATTTAATAAAGGTGTAAATTTCTAAAACTGTTAAATAAATTAAAACTAAGGACGAAAAAGTTAGATAACTTTGAGGATAAATAAAGGTAAAAACAAATGAAAATAAATTTATACTTATCCAAACCTTGTAAAGGTATATTTGTTTATTAAACATAAATAAAAGAGCTAAAAAATTTAAAGCGATGATAGATTTTAAGTTTGAAAAATAATTAATGTTACTAAGCACTAATAAAATTAAATAGTAGAAAAAAGCTAAAACTAAAGTAATATCTTTTGAAAATCTTTTTTGTCCTATTTTATCTAATGAGAATATCAAGAAAAAAGCTATTGGAACAATATTTATTCCATAAAGACCAAAAAATTTTAATAAGTAATCTAAAATCAGAATAAAAATAGAAAGAGCTAAAATAATATCTTTTAATTTAAATCTTCGCGTTATGAAAACGGTAGTATAGTATACAACACTAGCTGTTAGGAGAGCCTCCACATTTTAAACCTTATTATTTATAAGTAAATTCTACTTGCTCTAATTCTTCATCTTGATGAGATGGAATTCCTTCTACAAGTTCTTTTATCAGATCTTTAACATGAACTAACCTTTTTATTCTATAGCCGTTAGATCCTGAGAAAAATAAACCTGTTTCAACCCTTCCAAGGTAAGCATCACCAAGTCTATCTGCAATACAATACCCAACTTTCTTTGCTTCTTCTCCATGATTACATGGAACGACACAGTTTGAAGTACATTTAACTTCAGGAGCTTTTCCTAATTCTATGTCTTTTATTAATTTTGTTACTATACCTCTTGCTGGATAACCAACTGGAGATTTCAAAAGTATGATGTCTTCTTTTTTTGCATTTATTATAACTTTCTTAAATTCCATTGAAGCATCACACTCATAGGTACCTACAAAACGTGTTCCCATTTGGACACCAGCTGCACCTTGAGAGATGTACCACTCAATATCTTCATGACTCCAAATACCGCCTGCTACTATAACTGGAAAATCTCCCCACATATCTCTTTCTTTTAAAACTTCCGGAAGTAAGTTCTCAAGCTGAAATTCTGGTTTAAAACAGTCTTCATAAGATATTCCTTGATGGCCACCAGATAAAGGTCCCTCTAAGACAACAGCATCAGGAAGTCTGTTATACTTTTTCTTCCAATGTTTACATATTACTCTTAAAGCTCTTGCTGATGATACAATAGGAACCAAAGCAGCATCTGAACCTTCTGCATACTCTGGTAATCTAAGAGGTAAACCGGCTCCAGATATTATTATATTTGCACCAGCTTCTATTGAATCTCTAACAACTCTATCATAATCTGTAATAGCACATAATATATTTACACCGATTACAGCTTTTTCTCCACCAGCTATCTCTTTGGCATCTTTTATTATACGTGTTAAAGCTTCTTTATTATGTATATATTTACTACCTATTGGTCTTCCATCTTTAAGCTTTACATAGTTTGGATGTCTGTACCCTGTTCCAACAGAAGAAACTACACCTAAGCAACCATGTTTTGATACGTTTCCTGCAAGATTTTCCCACGAGATACCTACACCCATCCCCCCTTGAATTATCGGATACTCTATTTCATATTTTCCTATTCTAAGTGACGGTAAACCCATTTTTTATAACCTCTTAACATATTAAGTATAATATTATAACTCAGGAAGAGTTTTTTTCGCTTTTAATATATTCATAATATTTTTATAAAATTCAGGTTCTCCAGCAGAAAAAGCTAAACTATCAATAATATAGTTATCTTTATTCTTATATCCTTTTGCTATAAAGTCAGCAGTAAATATCCCATCTCTTCTTTTATGTATATATGCAACTTCTCCTATTACACCAATGTCAGATTTATTTACTTTGTAAACTATTTCCATACTAAGGATACTTTTAACCGCAAAATTTGCCAGTATATGATCTTCTACTGCTTTTTTTACTTTCTCTTTTTCATCTTCTAACTGTTCTAAATTGTTGTTTTCAACTTCTTTTTTATCTTCTTGTTCATTATCAAAACCAAATTTTACTATTTTTGCCATTAACCTTACCTCATAAAGGTTTTTTGTAAGTTTCTTTTATAAATAAACTAGTCACAAATACAATAAATGCAATTAATGAAAGATATATTGCTGGTGATTCTAAAATACCTGTTTTTAATATTAGATACGTTGCTACCATTGGAACAGTTCCACCAAAAATAGCAAGAGAAATGTTGTATCCTACAGAAAAAGCTGAATTTCTTATATCTGCTGGGAATGTTTCTGTAAGGAATGTTGGAAGTATTGACATAAATAAGGAAGAGATTACTGCAAAAGATACATGAGCAAATATTATAAGATTTTCATTACCTGTTATAATAAGCTTAAAAAGGAATATTGAAAATAAAGAATAAAGTAGTGTAGAAATCATTAAAAATGGTTTTCTTCCTATTTTATCTGATAAATATGCCATAATTGGAATTAAAACAGTAAGTACAAGCATAGCAAAGCTATTGATAAACAATGCTTTAGCTTGTGGTATATGTAAAAACTTTGTATAAAAGGTAGGCATATATACAAAAAGTAAGAAAAATGCTACACCTTGTAAACTACTAAATATAATCGATATTAAAAACTCTTTTGGATGATGAATAAATGTTTTAATCAAAGGATTTTTTACTCTATTTCCCTCTTCAATAGCTAAAAATATAGGTGTTTCAGAAGTATTTTTCCTAATATATATTCCAATAAATGCTAAAACAATACCAAAGAGAAAACCTATTCTCCATCCATAACTGGACAATTCTTCCGGAGAAAAAAAGTAATTTAAAAATGCACCTGTTAAAGAGCCAAACATTATTCCAATAACAGCCCCAAGGAGATTAATACTTCCAAAAAAACCTCTTTTATCAGATGGTGAATGTTCTACAACGAAAGAGACAGATGTTGTATACTCTCCACCAGTAGATAAACCTTGGAGAATCCTTAAAATTGTCAATAATATAGGTGCTAATATTCCTATATCATGATAGGTAGGTAATAAACCTATTAAAAAGGTTGGAAATGCCATTAGAAATATAGAAATTAAAAGTGCTTTTTTCCTTCCGTATTTATCTCCAATATATCCAAACAAAAATGATCCAATAGGTCTAAATAAAAAACCAACTGCAAAAGCTCCAAAAGATGCAATTAGAGAAACAAATTCATTTTCTGAAGGAAAAAACAGCTTAGATAAAACAATTGCTAAATATCCATAGAGAGTAAAATCATACCACTCTAAAACATTACCTATCATTCCAGATAAAGCTATATTCTTATGCGAAGCCATCTACCTACCTTATTACCCAAATATTGATGATATTTTTTCAAAATTACCTGTTAAAAGAAGAATTCCAATAATTATTAATAGTATACCACCAGCAATCTCTATTAGTAAGAAATATTTTTTTATGAAATTAAAAAACTTAAAGAAAATATTAATAGCAGCTGCTGTAAGGATAAAAGGTATTCCAAGCCCCATTGAGAAAGCAAAAAGTAGTAAAGTACCTTGCATAACTGTCTCTTGTTGAGAAGCGACTAATAATATTGCTCCTAATATAGGTCCAATACATGGTGTCCATCCTAAAGCAAAAGCTAAACCAACTAAAAAAGCTCCAACAGGGCCAGGTGGCTTTTTCTTTACTTCTGTAGTTTTTTGCTCATAAAGTATTTTATAAAATCCAGAAAAATAAAATAAAGCTAAAGCTAAACCAAGTAAAAATATATAAAAAGTAGCTCCAAAAAATTCTTTATTTAAAAAAATATCTCCAATATAGATCAATACTGTAAGTCCAAGTATAGATAAGATTATCTGCTTTGCC
Organism: uncultured Aquificales bacterium; assembly: GCA_964648745.1. Lineage (GTDB taxonomy): Bacteria > Aquificota > Aquificia > Aquificales > Hydrogenothermaceae > Sulfurihydrogenibium. The sequence goes on along the minus strand of CAZYKX010000021.1, from coordinate 4,258 downwards.
TTTTTAGATTGAAGTATCCCGGTAAAATGTATACCTAATATAATAACAACAATAGCAGCAACTTTAGATATAATATGTTTATACTCTTGCAAGAACTGACCTACAAATGTAGAAGCTGCTCCAAGAGAAGTAAAGACAATAGAAAAACCAATTACAAAAGCAACAGATGATAAAATAACATTAATATCAAAACTTTTCCTTTCTTCAGAATAGATACTCATTCCAGATATGTAAGCGATATAACCTGGAATAATAGGAAGTACACAAGGAGATAAAAATGCGAGAATACCACCTAAAAATGCACCAAGTATCGTTAAGTTTTCCATTTCCAAATCCCCTTTTTTAAGATTTTAAAGCTTTTTCCAAAGCTTCAATAAATTTTTCTTTACTTTGTGGTCCAATAAAAATTTTTACAATTTTATTATCTCTTCCTATTATATAGGTTATAGGTGTTCCTATTATTCTGTACTTCTCCATTATTTCAGAATTTCCAATTAAAACAGGAAAGTTAAATCCCCATTCTTCTTTTCTTTTTTTAATTTTCCCTATATCATCACTATCAACAACAATAGCGTAAAACTTAACTTTATCTTTATATAGTGGATAAATTTCTTTTTGTATTTCTGGTAGCTCTTTCCTACAAGAATGACAGTTTATTCCCCAAAATGTTATAAATACAACATTATTTTTTAAGTCAGAAAGTTTTACATACTTACCATTTTCATCTTTTAGATTAAAATCTGGTGCTTTTAACTCTGCAAAAGAAAAATTAAAAACTAGTAGAATTAATATAAAAAAAATTTTTTTCATTATAAACCTCCTAAGATGCTTATTAAAAATTATAATATATTTTAAAGATTTTAAATTTTATGATAAAAATAGGAGAAAAATTTGAGAGATTTAAGACCTACTTCTAATATGGTAAAACAAGCTATTTTCAATATTTTACATAATATAAAAGGAAAAAAATTTTTAGATTTATTTGCAGGTACTGGTCAGATAGGTATAACAGCATTAGAAAAAGGCGCTGAAAACGTTGTTTTTGTTGAAATAGAGAAAGAAAGAGTAAGAGATATATTAAAAAAAGTGAAAAACAAAGAAAATATTAAAGTACACAACTTAGATGTCCTAAAATTTCTAAAAAATCAAAAAGATAATGAAGTAGATATTATATTTGCTGATCCACCATATAGCTATAAACTTTATGATAAACTAATAAAAGAAGGATTTAGAGTTTTAAAAGAAGGTGGTTTATTGATAGTAGAACATAGTGATAAAGTTAATGTTGATAATATTTTACCTGATTATATAATAGATTCAAGAAAGTACGGCGATACTGTTATAACTTTTTGGAGAAAGTGATGACAAAAAAGATATGTATATATCCTGGTACATTTGATCCTGTCCATCTTGGCCATCTTGATATAGTAGAAAGAGCCCTTAATATTTTTGAAACGGTTATAGTTGCAATAGCAGAAAACCCTAAAAAGAAACCACTATTTAACATAGAAGAAAGAATTGATTTATTTAATAATGCTGTTGCAAAGTATAAAGGAAGAGTTATTGTGGAAGGATTTAGTGATTTGTTGGTAAATTTTATGAAAAAGTATGATACAAAGATTATTGTTAGAGGTGTTAGACTTTTTACAGATTTTGAATATGAACTTCAAATAGCAATGACTAACTACAAATTGGATAAAGTAGAAACATTTTTTATGATGCCTTCTCAAGAGCTTATACATATTAGTTCTACTATAGTAAAAGATATAGCTTTTCATAATGGAGATGTAACCCAGTTGGTAACACCATACGTAAAACAAAAATTAGAAGAAAAAATTAAATTATTAAAAAAATCTGGTGAGATATGAGATTTATTTTAGCTTTTATGATCTTTTTAACTTTTAGTTGTTCGGTAAAAGATTATAAACAAATTAAAAGTAAAGAAAATTATATTGTATGCATTAAAGAAATTAACTTTAATTTTCCAGAGCCAGTTTTAAGAGATATAATTACAAGACAAGTAAGTGATGCTATACTTTCCAGTGGAAATAGTATAGAGTGTAGTGATAAAACTCAGTACTTTGTATATGTAGATATTAACAATCTTAATTTTTATGCAATAGGATACTCCCCAAGCCAGAGAGCAAATATATACGTAGCGGAAATAAATTTAAATTTTAAGATGGAAGATAAAAGAAAAGATGTTATAATAAACAAAAATATAATAGAAAAAACACAGTATGTAGGTACAGGAATAAGATCTGATTTTGAAAAAAGATATGCTTTTGAAGAACTTGGAGACCTTATAAAAACTAGAATAATGTCAATACTTGAATCAAGATGGCAGAAATAAAAGCTAATCAACTTTTAAAAGATTTTAATTTAAATCAGTTAAAACCAGTTGTAATAATCTATGGAAATGAACCTTTACTAAAATCATTAATATTAGAAAAAATAAAAAGTCTTGCAGATGTTAAAGTATTATGGGGTGATGAAATAGATTATAGATCATTTAAAAATGAGATCTTCTCAAAAACTCTTTTTTCAATAGAAGAATTTTTAGTTGTAAGAAATTTTGATAGCTTAATACAAAAAGTAAAAAAAGAAGAAGTAATAAAAGACTTAGAAAGTATAAAACTTCCAAATAGAGTTTTTCTATTGGTAAACTTAGAAAAGTTAGATACTGAACCTTTCAAATCTCTTTCTAAGTCTGAAAATATAACATTTGTTAATGCTGTTAAATTATCTAAAGATGCGTTTTTAAAATCTTTAAAATCAAAAATTGAAAAAGAAGGTAAAACAGTTTCAGATGAAAATCTAATTTATCTAGCTTCTCTTTTAAGCAATAATTTACAGATAGCTAAAAATGAAGTTGAAAAATTACTTTTATACACATTAGATAAAAAAGAGATTACCAAAGAAGATATAGATAATGTTATATCTCCAGTTTTTGAAGAAAATATTTTTAACTTTCTTAATAAATTTTTCAATAAAGAGAAAGAAGCATTGAATATTTTTTTAAATTTAGTTGAAAATTCGGTACATCCTTTTGAAATTCAAAGTTTAATTTTAAGTTACGTTGAAAAAGCTTTAAATTTAAAAGTTTTAATGGAAGAAGGAAATTCTTTAGAAGAAGCATTTAGTAAAGTTGGAATATACAGCCAGATTCAAAAGATAACATTTTCTAAAATTTTAAAAATGTACTCAAAAGAAGATTTAGTAAAATTGATTAGTAAACTATATATACTTGAGATAAGACAAAAAGTTTTTTTTAACGATATAATACAAACTTCAACAGAATTTATACTAAGTAATATTTTGGAGTAAACATGAATAAAACAAGGATAGAACTAAAAAATATTGAAAAAAATTTTAAAGGCAGAACTATATTAAGCAACGTTTCCCTGTATGCAGAAGAAGGTGAGATAGTTGGGCTTCTTGGACCAAATGGTGCTGGAAAAACAACAACTTTTAAATGTTTACTTGGATTTTTGAAACCAGATAATGGTAAAGTTATGCTAAATGATGAAGATATTACAAATTTACCTGTTTGGGAAAGAGCAAAAAAGGGCATTAGCTTTCTACCGCAAGAAACATCTATATTTAGAGATTTAACAGTTTGGGAAAATTTAATGATGTTTTTAGAGTTTCAAGATTTATCAGATTCAGAGAGAGTAAGGAAAGCAGAAGAACTTCTTGAAGAATTTGGAATAATACATCTAAAAAATCAAAAAGCTTCAACATTATCAGGTGGGGAAAGAAGAAGGTTAGAGATTGCAAGAAGTTTGATAATAAACCCTTCTTTTTTACTCTTAGATGAACCTTTTGCAGGTGTAGACCCAGTTTCTGTTAAAGATATAAACAACTTAATTCTCTCTCTTGTAAAAAAGGATATAGGTGTTATCATTACAGATCACAACGTTAGAGAAACATTAAAAATTACAAACAGAGCTTACATAATAGCCCATGGAAAAGTTATAGCAGAAGGTTATCCACATGATATAGTAGAAAATCCTGAAGTTAGAAAGGTATTCTTAGGAGAAGATTTTATTTTAGTTTAATACATTTATGATAAACCTATATGTGTTAAAAATCTATTGACAAAAGCTTTTATTTTATAGTATTTTTTAACATGATTTAGTTATAATTTAACAATATAAAAAATTTTAAATAAACTAAATTATTACTGGTAGGAGGACATAAATATGAAAAGATTTTTAATTTTACCTTTTATAGTTCTTTCTTTATTTATAGAGTT
>CAZYKX010000020.1:0-24766 GCA_964648745.1 uncultured Aquificales bacterium | reverse complement strand
AAATAAAGGATAGGGATTATTTAAGGAATCTTTTAAAGAAAATTATAAAATCTGATGACATTTTAGGTTTATTAAAAAATGAAGAATTGATTTTGTAATAAATATTTATAAAATTTTTACCACAAGCCTTGCAGAAAGCTTTATCCTTGATGGATAAAACATATATAGTTCCAGTACCTATAAAGTGTCAAAATTTAGCTAAAAAACTTTCAGAGTAATCTGGCAAAATCTACTTTAAAGAAGTAAGTTTTTAAAGCGGATGAATAAAAAAAGATAAAAATACCCTGGAAAAGATTTTACAGATATGCTGTATGGTGGATACGTCAAAAAGATTTTATTTTACTCAGTCAAAGCAAACAAGCGGTATACCAGAATGTCTGGATAGCCTATCAGTCAACTTTAATTTGTTTGTAAGATGACTTAAATTCATGCTATCAAGAATCCTCATATTTTAGGGCTGGTAAGGTCAATTTCTAAATAATATTTTTCAGCAATACCAAACATTAAAAAATAAAGGGGTAAAATAGCGTCCCATATACCACTAAATATTCCACCTGCAAATAAATATGCAGGGAATAGTAAAAAAGGAAAAGCTATTATATCTTCAAATTTTTTAATTTTCACAGCTAAAACAAATCTGAAAAATTTATACATCATTAATATCAGCCCTAACAGTCCAATTAAACCAATATTTATAAACTCTGATATTAAGAAAATAGATTCATAACTTCTACCTACAGGAGAAGGGGGATCTAATCTCTGACCAGCATTATAACCATGTCCTATAAGGATAGGAATTATATTAAAGTTTTCAAAATCTTTTTTTATTACTTCAATTCCTTTTTTTCCAATTTCCCACCTTAAACTTGAAAACTCATTTATCTGATTTTCTGATATTTCCTTTCCTTCAATTAAAGTTATTAACATTCTTTTATATTTATTATCTTTTTCCAACATATAAACTCCACCTGCTAAAAAAGAAAAAATAAATATGATTATTAGACCATAAATCCATTGTTTTTTTATATTTGCATAGTTAATTAAAATAACGAAATAAACAATATAAGACGTTACTAATCCCAATACTGGATTTCTCTTTGCTGGTAAAAAAACTAATCCTGTAAATAAGATAAATAAGCAAAAAAATAAAACTTTCTTTTTTACATCTTTTTCTACTAAAAATAATGTAAAAGCTGATAAACTACCAAGTGCAAACACAATACCAACTTCAAAAACACCACCCCATATAGGTTTAATATCTCCATGAAAGTAGTTATAAACAGTAACTACAGCTTCAATTGAACAAAATAGTACTATTGTATAGTTTAATTTATTGAAAAGTTCTTTTGATGGATTAAATAGATCTTTTGCAAAATATGTTATATTAAAAAAAGTTTGATTTAATACACCTGGAATTTCTTTTAAGCTTCCGTAGATTAATGTACTTAACACAGAGGAAAAAATTATCATAGATAAAGGTAGTTTAAAAATACCTTCAAATTTTATTTCTTTTTCAACTATCTTTTTTATCTCATATAGTAAAAACAGAATTATTAAAAATGTAAAGGCAGATATAGATATATAAGCGCTAGCAAAGAGTAAAATTAACCAGTTGTCTCTATTTTTCAATAAAATGCTCCTATTTAAAAGTTAAAAGTTTGTGATAAAATTTTACCATTTTAGATTAGAAAATAATAGATTTTTAATATCATAAAAGAAAAATTCTAATTGATATAATGTATTTTAAATATAAACTATCAAAATATGTGGAGGTAATCAATGGAATTTTTCAGAAGGAAGGAATATAATCAAGTTGAAACTAAATTAAAAAGAAGTTTAGGATTTTGGGATCTTACTTTTGTTGGTATTGGAGGAATAATAGGAGCTGGTATTTTTGTTATTACTGGTCAGGCTGCTGCATCTTATGCTGGACCTGGTATTATTTTATCTTTTATACTATCTGCTATAGCTATTGGTATAACGGCTTTAGTTTATGCTGAATTTAGTTCTTCATTTCCAGTATCAGGAAGTGCTTATAGTTATACCTATGCAACTTTAGGAGAAATTATAGCTTGGCTTGTAGCATGGAATATACTACTTGAGTATGGTGTAGCTACTGCAGCAGTTGCTACTGGATGGTCTGGTTATTTAAGAACTTTTTTAGAAAAAAATTTTGGTTTTACTTTGCCTAAAGAGTTAACAGGAGCTTTAAATTTATCTCAAGGAACATTTATTGATCTTTTTGCTTTTCTTGGTGTTGTAGGTGTTTTTACTTTATTAACTATAGGAATAAAAGAAAGTGCAAAAGTAAATACCTTTATAGTTTTATTGAAATTATCAGTTTTATTAGTTTTTATAATTGTTGGGATAAAGTATGTGAAGTTAGAAAATATTACATCTAACTTTTTACCTTATGGTTGGCATGGAGTATGGACAGCTGCTTCTCTTATAGTTTTTGCGTACCTTGGATTTGATGCTATATCTACATTGGCAGAAGAAACAAAAGAACCTCAAAAAACATTACCAAAAGGTTTAATAACAGCTTTAGGTATAAGTACAGTTTTATACATTTCTGTATCATTTGTTCTTGTTGGTATGCTTAATTATAAATCTTATGAGAACAAACCTGATTCTTTAGCTTTTGCTATGTATCAGGTTAATGAAAAATGGGTTGCAGATTTTATATCTATTGGTGCTGTTATTACTATTACAAGTGTTATGATAGTTATGGGAATTGGTTTTACTAGAGTAATGTACGCATTGGCAAGAGATGGTTTACTATTTAAAACACTTGCTGATATTCATCCAAAGTTTGGAACACCTTATAAAGCTTCTATTGTAGGTGGACTATTTTTATCTATATTAGCAGGTATTTTACCTTTAAAAGTTCTTGCAGAGCTTGTAAATATTGGAACATTGTTTGCCTACTTTATGGTAGGGATAGCTGCTATTGTTATGAAGAGGGAGAAAACAATAAAACCTGTATATGTTATGCCGGCTCCTGCTTTGTTACTTCCTTTGAATATAATCTTTTTACTTGTTATAATGGCCGGATTACCATTAGATACATGGATTAGATTTTTTGTTTGGAGTGTTATTGGAATATTTATATATTTCTTATACGGTTATAAAAATAGTTTACTAAATAGATCTTAAAAACATCCCCCTTAAAAAGGGGGATGAATATATTACTTTTTAGATTCTTCCAATTGAATAAAATCAAATTCTTCTTTTACAGCTTCTTGGACATTTTGAGAGATTCTATAAGCACAAAAAGAAGGACCACACATAGAACAGAACTTAGCAGATTTATAACCTTCTTGTGGTAAAGTTTCATCGTGGTACTTTCTTGCAGTTTCAGGATCTATTGCAAGTTCAAACTGTCTTTCCCAATCAAACTCATATCTTGCTTTTGACATAGCATCATCCCATTCTTTAGCACCTTTTCTGTGTCTAGCAAGGTCAGCTGCATGAGCTGCTATTTTATAAGCTATAAGTCCTTGTTTTACATCTTCTGCATTTGGCAATCCTAAATGTTCTTTTGGTGTTACATAACAAAGCATTGAAGCACCATACCATCCTGCCATCGCAGCACCAATTGCAGAAGCTATATGATCATAACCTGGAGCTATATCTGTAACCAATGGGCCAAGTACATAAAATGGGGCTTCATGACACCATTCCATCTCTTTCTTTATATTCATCTCTATTTGATCCATAGGTACATGTCCCGGTCCTTCTATCATAACTTGAACATCATGTTCCCATGCTTTTTTAGTAAGCTCACCAAGTACTTTTAATTCTGCAAATTGAGCTTCATCTGATGCATCATTAATACAACCAGGTCTAAGGCCATCACCAAGAGAAAATGTTACATCATATTTTTTGAATATCTCACATATCTTGACAAAGTTTGTATAAAGTGGGTTTTGCTTTCCATGTATAGTCATCCATTGGGCTATAATAGAACCACCTCTAGATACAATTCCCATCAATCTATGATTTACAAGGGGTAGAAATTCTCTCAATAGACCAGCATGAATAGTCATATAGTCAACACCTTGCTGAGCTTGAAGTTCAATAATATCTAAGATGTCTTGTTCTGTAAGTTTTTCTATACTTCTTACCTCTTGGAGAGCTTGGTATATAGGAACAGTTCCAATAGGTACAGGTGAGTTTTCAATGATAGCTTTTCTTATTTCATTTATATTTCCACCGGTAGACAGATCCATTACAGTATCTGCACCATATTTTAAAGCTACTCTTAATTTTTCTAACTCTGTCTCAATATCAGATGTTACGGCAGAATTTCCAATGTTTGCGTTTACTTTACATTTTGCCGCTATACCGATAGCCATAGGCTCAAGATTAACATGATTAATATTTGCTGGAATTACCATTCTTCCCTTTGCAACTTCATCTCTAATTAGCTCAACAGGTAAATCTTCTCTTTTTGCTACATATTCCATTTCTTCAGTAATGATTCCTTGACGAGCAAAGTGCATCTGTGTTACATTTGGTTTACCGATCCTTTTTGATACATAAAATCTCATAGCAAAAACCTCCAAGTTTAGTTTAAAAAAAATCTGCTTTAAGGAAGATGGCTTGGAGGTTTTCTCAAGCCCGCTTCCCTACGGCAGCATTACCTGCATCAGGTTCAAGGGGTATATTCTCAGGCTACCTATAAAGGGCAGCCACCCCCAGCGGTAAGATTTAATATATAATATATTTAATACCTTTGCAACATTAATTTTATATAAAAAATCATAAATGGAGTGTAAAATGCCATATATTGTAAGAGTAAGGAAAAAATTTAATGCTGCACACTTTTTAACAGATTACCATGGTAAACCAGAGCCATTACATGGTCATACTTGGATGGTTGAACTTTTTATTAGAGCTGATAAGTTAGATAATGGTGGAATGGGTTATGATTTTATTGAGATAAAACAACTTTTAGAAGAAATATTACCTGATTACAAATGTATGAATGATATATATGACTTTTCTCCTTCTGCTGAAAACGTAGCTAAATACATATATGATATAGTAAAACAAAAATATCCAACTTTACAAAAAGTAGTAGTATGGGAAACAGAAGAAGGTGGTGCAGAATACTACGAAGAATAATTTATTGCATAAGCTAAAGCACCATAACTACCACTCCAACTACCCAGTTTAGATATATCTATTTGAAGATCTCTTTTTGGTAATTGAAAGATAAGAGATTCTGATTTTACTTTTAAATCATCCATTAATTTTGGATAATTTTCAATAATTCCTCCAGATAGTAAAATTTTGTCTGGATTAAAAACATGTGTAAGATTCATAATTCCTAAGGATAAATAATCTGTAAATACATCAAAAACTTTAACTGCTACAGAATCACCTTTTTTGGCTAATTTGATAATATCAAAAGAAGATAAAAAACTACCTGATTCTACACAGTATAACCGTTCTAAACCATAAGAAGAAACATAAGATTCTAAACAACCTCTTCTACCACAATGACATATAAAACCATTTTTTTCAATAACTATATGACCTACTTCCATAGCACTACCAGAAACACCTGAAAAAATTTTCCCATCTACAACAAGTCCACCACCAAGGCCAGTACCAAGTGTTAAGCATATTAACACTTTACTTTCTCTACCATTTCCAAAGATATATTCACCGTAAGCTGCAAGATTTGCATCGTTTTCTATGTAAACTGAAATATTAAAATTTTTTTCTAAAATCTCCTTTAAATTTGTATTTTCAATAAATTTTAGATTAGGAGAGTTTGTAATAAGTCCTGTTTTTTTATCAACAAGTCCAGCAACAGCTATACCAACTTTTTCTGGCTTAAATTTTTCAATAATCTCAAATATAGTATTAAAAAAACCTTCTTTTGTTTTTTCATACCTAAATCTATCTTTTTTGATTTTTTTATCTTTGTAAACAACTTTTATAAAAGTTCCACCAATATCTATTCCAAGATATCCCATCGCAACTCCTAAAAATTTTTATAAAATATGCGATAATTATTATAAGCCTAATTAAGGAGGGTTTATTATGTCATTACTAAGTAGTTTATCTATAGCTGGTCAAAGTCTTATTGCCTTTCAAAGTGGAATAAACTCGACAAATAAGAATATATCAAACGTTACAACTGAAGGTTATGACAAAGAAACTCCGGTTTTTCAAGATCTGCCAAGAAGTGGCGTTGTAATGAATAAAATTTTAAGATCTTTTGATCTTTCTTTATTTAATAGAAGTATATCATTAAATCAAAACCTTAACTCAGATAAACAATTTTCAAATGTTTTATCTCAGATAGAAGATATTTTTAATGATGCTGCAGGTAGCGGTTTTTCAGACTCTCTAAATACATTTTTCAACTCTATCAACGATATGTTAATAAAACCCGATGATATAGCAGCAAGATCTGCATTTTTAGCAAATGCTCAATCACTTATTGGAAAAATAAGATCTGCAGATAAATCTTTAGAAGATACTAAACAACAGACAAACTTAAAAATTAGCGATCAAATTACTCAAATAAATCAAATTACAGAGCAGTTATCAAAACTAAATGTTTTAATAAAAACAAAAACATTAGATGTAGAAGCAAGTAATGATTATTTAAATGAAAGAGATAGATTAATAAAACAACTAAGTGATTTGATAGATACAAAGGTTGTATTTAATTCTGATAACTCTGTTAACGTTTTTACAGCCAAAGGTTTTGGCTTGGTAGTTGGAGAAAATTACACACCTTTACAGTTTTCAACAGATTCAAACGGTAATCCTGTTATAAAATGGAACAACACTAATGATATAACAAAAGACATACAAAATGGACAAGTTGGTGGTGAGCTAAAAGCTATAAATCAAATAAACGATCAACTAAATAAGTTAAACGATTTTACTACTGTTTTAGCAACAGTTTTTAATAAAGTTCATAGTCAAGGATATGGCTTAGATGGAAGCACAGGACTGAATTTCTTTACAATAGATCCATCTAAATCAGGTACTAAAATAGATGCATCAAATATATACTTAAATATTACAGATCCAAAACAGGTAGCTATAGCATCAAATAATGCTTATCTAAATTCTGATAATACAAATGGTAAAAAACTTTTAGCATTAAGAGATAGTATAAATGGTGTCTTAACACCTACAGAAGAAACAAATTTAAAATCACTATTAAATGATCCAAATAATTACGATACTATTAAAAATAGTAAGTTTTCAGAATTTTATGCTTCTAAGATTGTAGGTGAGATAGGATCAAAAAACACATATGTAAAACAATCTTTACAAAATAACCAATCTTTATATGATGCTATTACACAAAAAATGCAAAGTTTAACTGGTGTAAATTTAGATGAAGAGCTTGTTAATCTAACAAAACTTCAAAGATCATATCAAGCTGCTGCACGAATAGTTACAGTAACAGATGAGCTTATGCAAACAATACTAAATATAGGTAAATAACTAAAAAATTATTTAAAATTTTCGATAATATACTAAACTCCTTTATAAAAGGTGCTAAAATGAGAATTACAGATATACTTAAATACGATAACTATATAAAAAATGATCAAATAAGACAAAATGAGATAGAAAAGTATAGTGAACAATTATCTACTGGTAGAAAACTTCTATCTCCTTCTGATGATATAGTTGCAACAGCTGCAGTCTTGAGATTGAAAAACATCAATCAAAATATTGACGCAGACTCAAGAAATATGGATTTTGTTTCAAATATATTAGATCAAGCTGAAACTACTTTAAATAATATTACAAATACTGGACAAGATCTTAGAGTAGAAATAGTGAGACTTTTAAATACAGGTGTTTTAGATAAAGAGGATGCTAAAGTTTTAAGAGATTACTTTGTAAATATGAAAGATTACATTATAAAGCAAGCTAACTACTCTATTGGTGATACAAGAATATTTGGTGGTGTTAAAACTCAAACCGATCCTTTTGATTCAAACGGTGTTTATCAAGGTGAAACAGTTGAAACTAAGGTTCCAGTTGCTCCTGGTGTAGAGCTAAATACAACATTTAATGGAGCAATTTACTTAGGTGTAAATAGTACATCAAATAAGATGATAATTACAGAAGTTATAGATAATATAGTAAATATTATAGATGGTGCTTTAAATGGAACAAGAAGCTTAGGAGAGCTAAACACAGCTACTATAAATGTAAATGGTAATAATGTTAAACTTTTAGATGCTTTTGATATAGGTTTAAATACAATAATGCAGTATAGATCAGTAATTGGTACTCAAATAAAAACTATAAATGATTTAAAATCAAATAATGAAAATACAAAACTCTTCAATAGTAATTTAATATCTAATTTACAAGATGCAGATGCAGCAGAAACTATAACAAATCTACAAAAAGCTCAGTTTGCGTATCAAGCTTTAATTGCATCTTACAATCAAAACAGACAGCTATCACTCTTAGATTTTCTTAAATAATTATTTTTTTCTTTTCTTTAAAGTATTCACGATTTTTTCACGAATAATTTTTATAATTAAAATAAGAAAATAAAAAATATGGAGTAATTAATATGCTAAAGAAAATTTATTACCTAATCGCAATATCTTTGATTGTTCTAAAAGCCTATGCATTAGATAACTTATTTATAACTGTAAAAGTACTAAATTATGATAAGGCTAAAAATCAGATAAAAGTAATAGGAATATCTGGAAGTTGTAAAAATAAAACATTTTTTATAAATTTAAATAATCAAAGATTAAGAAATGAGCTAATAAACAAAGAAATATCTCTGGCTATAGATAGTAGTTCTTGTGAAGATAATCAAACTTACAATATAGCTGGAAATCTGGAGTAATTAAGGAGACAAGATATGAGAAAGTTTATATTAGTAATCTTAACTATATACTTACTATTTTCTAAAGATTCTTTAAAAGCTGCAACTATGGGATCTTACTGTTATATTCCTCCATCCCTTGGACAAGCAGTTCAACCTAACGTAATGCTATTGATAGACGTAAGTGGTTCTATGTCTTGGTGTGCTTATAATCCATATTCAAATAAAATAGGATGCTGTACAAATAGTGGAGGTTGTGGATGGACATACACGGGTAAAGAGGAAGGGTACTTTGACCCAAACAAGGTCTATAGATGGACGAATTCCTGTAACACGGGAAGCTATAGAGGCGGGTGTTGGATAGAGACTACCGGAAACCCAAGTACGTGTCCTAAAACTCAATCAAGAATAAATAGAAGGCTCATATATTCAGGATCTTGCCTAAACTTCCTCTACAATACTAGGATAGATCTGGTAAGGTGGGCACTAACTGGTGGAACTCTGGCAAGCTGTAATACAGGAGTTAATATAAATAATCCTCAAATAAATAGATGTGATCCAGAATCGTATGGTACATCTGGAGATCAAACAAGTTGTGACTCTTACGGATGTGTTTTAGAAACTAATTCTGGTACTTCTGTAAAAGTTCCATGGAGTAGGATATACGACGCATTACTCTTTAAACTAAAGAACCTGCCTCTCAAACCACGTATGGGAGTTATGTTTTTTAGTTATAATGGTGTAAGAAATCAAGCAAGTGTCTACATAGGTGATTTTACAGGTAGCAACAACTATGATGCTCTAAACCCTTACAAAAATACTATAACTCACGTAAACGCAGAAGATCCTTATGGTGTGACACCAACAGCACCTGCCTTGTGGGATACTTATAACTACTTTGCTCAGAAAAACCCCGTGTATGGTGGACTTAGTCCTCAAAGCGGACAAGGTGCTGCCTATAAAAACCCAATGTACCAATGTTTTGATGATAATAATGATGGACAATGTGAGGGAAACGAGTTTAAACTGGTGCCTTGCGCTAAAAACTTTGTAATTCTTTTAACTGATGGACAGTGGAATACAGGGGGAAATCCAACACGTGTTACATGTTCCATAGATACAGGATTTGAACAGTACTCAGCAGACCCAGTAGTGCCCGCCTACTGGTTACATAAGAAAGGATTCATAAATCAAAAAACAAACATATCTTCGTATGTGGATGCTATATATGGCATAGGGCTCTTCTTGGGAGGAACAGGTGCTCAATCTTTAAAGAATGTAGCTATGTATGGATCTTTTGATAGATCAAAGCAATGGCCAGACAGTCTTTCTGATTATCCAAAGAATAGTTGTTATATGGATGATTGTGGCTCTGGTAAGGGTAGTGGATGTACGCCTTTACCATCTTCTTCATCAGACTGGGATAAAAATGGGGATGGTGTGCCAGACACCTTCTTTGGAGCTTCTAATGCAACAGAAATAAAAAACTCTATATATAATGCAATTTTAGATATCTTAAAAAGAACTTCTTCAGGATCTACTGTTGCAACTCTCACAGGAAGATCAAATACATCACAATTAGTAGTTCAACCTTATTTCTTACCTAAGTATTCACAAGGTACTCAAGAATATTCTTGGTTTGGCTTTTTAAAAGCTTTCTGGGTTGATGTTAAAGCAAACTTTAGAGAAGATAGTATTATTAACAAAATTTTAAATATGATAGGTAGTTATGTTGATAAAGTTTTTCAACTTTTTTATGATCCAAACGATAATACAACAAAAGCAGCATTGGTATCAGATACTACTAATTGTACTTTAGATATGATGAAAAATATAAACCAATTAATACCAGTTATGGATGCAGGCTGTTATTTAGCAAATACAAACCCAAGCAATAGAAATATATACTTTAATCAAAATGGTACTTTGTCTTCCTTTGATACTACAAATTCGTCTTACTTTAGTAATATTTGGAAAGTTTGTTCAAATGATAGTACTGTATTATGTTCTAATAATAGTGATTGTTCTTCAGGTGGAACATGTGTAAGTGTTAATAGTAGTTGTTTAATCCGTTATATTAGAGGAGAGGATTTATCTTCTGATCCAATTTGTTCAACTTTATCTTACGTTCAAAGAAGCAGAACACTAAATATTGGTGATTTTTGTTCCGCTATTGGATCAACTGGTAATAAAGTTTGGAAACTTGGAGATATAATAGACTCAAGTCCGGTAGTTGTTAGCAATACTCCTTTGAATAACTATCATTTAAAATACAATGATAAGTCTTACTCTAATTATGTCTATTCTGATGGTTATAAAAATAGGCCTACCTATGTAGCTATAGGAGCAAACGATGGAATGTTACATTTCTTTAGGTTAGGTACTATTAAATTTACAGGAGATTATCAAAACCCTGTAAAATTGACTAACTCAGTTGTAGATGATAACAATAACCTTATAGGTGAGGAAGTTTTTTCCTTTATACCTAAAAATGCAATTCCATATTTAGTTTGGTATGGTCGTCAAGATTACTGTCATATCCCAACTGTAGATTATAGATTACAGGTTTTTGATGCTAAATTAAATGGACAATGGAGAACCATATTAGTTGGTACACTTGGTTTTGGTGGATCTAAGATAGATACATCCGCTGGTACTTTTAGCTCATCAATATTTGTATTAGATTTAACAGATTGGTTAAATGGAAATCAGCCAACACCAAAATTATTATGGGAAGCATCTCTTCCAGACAATTCATTAACTACATCATTCCCAGCAGTTGTTAAAAATCAAGGTAATTGGTACTTAATAGCTGGAACTGGACCACAAACTATCACTACAAATGGTGAAACATATTTATCTTCAGCATCAGTTTATGTTTTTGATTTATATACAGGAAACCTATCAAAAACTATTACAGTCCCTGGATTAAATGGAGTAAAAAATGTTGCTTTAGGTGATATCGCAGCAGTAGATATAAATAACGATTACAATGATGAGTACGCTTACTTTGGAGCTTATGGAACAAAATCAAATGGTAGTTTATTTGGTGCACTTTATAGATTAAATATATCTAGCTGGACTATATCGCAAGCCTTTGATTTTGGTAACTCAGCTGCGCCAGTATTTGCAGCACCTAACTTTACAAAAGATGAATTTGGAAACTTTTGGGTATTCTTTGGTACAGGAAAATATTTAACATCAAATGACAAATCAATAAATTACAATAACTATATCATTGGTTTTATGGATGATTTTACAACAACTACAAAACTATCAGATTTAACAGATGTTACAAACAATCTTACAATAAGTGTTACACCTACATTTACTGATAAAATGTGTACTTGTGATCCAAATGGATGTAGTAATAAAGATGTAGTAATAGATGCATTTGGAAGTTTACCTGTTTCTATACCTCAAAAAGGATGGTATATAAAATTAACAAATGAATCAGTTATTTCTCAATCTGAAATATTTGGTGGTGTATTAAATTTATTAAGTTTAGTACTACCTCAAGATTTATGTTCTATGGCTGGAAGTACAAATTTATATTCTTTATTTTATAAAACAGGTACACCAAGTCCAAAACCAAGTTTAATTTCTCCAACAGTCGTTCAAAATAATACTTTAAGTGGTAAAGTATCTTTAGGTACAGGTACTCCACCGCTTGGAAACCCATTCCAAATTACCTCTAGTGGTGGTGAACAATTCCAAAGTTATATACAAATATCAACTGGTGTAATGTTAAAACTACAACAACAAACAGCACAAGGATACGGTGGAAGGTTTATACTATGGATAGAAAAATAAACGGCTTTACAATTTTTGAACTTTTGATTGTTATCGCAATAATGGCGATTTTAGCCAGTATGGCAATTATTGGATATACAAAATTTATAGAAAACCAAAGGTTAAAAAACTGTACAGATTATTTAATAAACTATTTAGAAACTGCTAAAAGGTATTCTATCTCTGGGAAAGATGGATATGTATGGGGTGTTGATATTGAAGCAGATAGATTTATACTTTTTAAAGATATAAATCAAACCTGCAGTATAGATAATAATGAATCTTATGAAACATTACTATTTTCTTCAGTTTGCCCTTCTGTAGTAGTCACCAATCCTGCATCTATAATTTTTGATAAAAGAGGTGTTCCAAGAAATGCTATCTGTGGTTTAGGTGCTGTAAATATTGTTTTAACTAATACAATAGGATCAACAAGAACAGTTTTTATAGATACCTTAGGGAGAATTAGATATGAAAATTAATAATAATGGATACACATTATTGGAACTCCTTGTAGCTATGATAATTTTGATATTTTTTATGATAGCTTTATTACAAGGAATATTATTTTATATAAAATACACAACTGAGATTAGGTTAAAAGATCAAGCAAGTATATTAATTAATGATTGGAGTAATTATTTAAATACATTACCATATGATACTATCTCTAATATGATCTCAAACTATAATTTTCCTAATGGTTGGGATGTTTCTAAAAACGATCCATCTACTGGAAAGTATAGTTTTGAAAATACAGATAATGATACTGATAATATTCCAGATTTCTATGATCCTTATAACGGAAATAATAAAAATTTTTATAATAATCAAACAAATTTTAGCTCTTGGTTGTTAGCAAATCCTAATAATTGTGACAATATATTTGGTACTAATCATCCATATTGTATAGTAACAATAAATAATAGAAATGTGTATGTCGCTATAACAGTAGCAAAACTTATCGACTCTCAAGGTAACAACCTAGGATTTGCTTTTGGTATAACAAGCTGGTATTTTAGTCCCATCTCAAATGATTACAAATATGTATCAACTATAGTTATAAGGAATAAGCCATGAAAAAAGGTATGACAATATTTGAACTGTTAGTAGTTATCATAATCGTAGCTATTTTATCAGCAGGTGTGATAAAAGCTATTCAACAAGCATTACAAAAAACCCAGCCATATATAACCCTTGTTAAACAGCAGCAAGATATAGAATCTATAGTAAACTTTTTACTTATGGATTATTCATCCATAGGTTTTGGTGTTGTAGCAAACAATATATCAAGTGCTGTTAGTAATGTAGGAACCGAAGATCCAACTCAAAATCCTTCTTGTTTTCAAACTGCAAGTGGAGATATGACGCTAAATTCTTACTGTTGGGCTACTATAGACAGTAATGGAAACATTACTGTTAATAGTTTAAATGCAACTATGAAAAGCTGTCCTACTGATAGAAATAGTTATTTAGGATCGTGTTTTGATTTCCAAAAAAATGCAATTTCAAATTGCAATAATTGTACAAACTGTGTAGTTTTTGCAGGACAAGTTGGTTCAGTTTGTTATGATTTATCTGCTGTTGGTAATAGAGATAGAAGATGTGCTCCAGGAACTTTTGTCTTAAGAAGAAAATGGGGTAATGGGACTCCTCAACCAATAGTAGACTGTGTTAGATCTTATGGTGTAAGGTATATTGTAAAAGGGCAAAACGGTATACAATACCAAGATCAAGCTCCAAATGATATTACAAATCTCTTAGGTATTAGAATGTGTATGATACTTCAAGTTGGTGGAAAACAAAGTACATCTCAGCCAGAACCACAGTTTTCACAAAATTGTGATGGTGTAGTTATACAAAATGTAAATGAAGGAGGATATTATAGATGGCAGGTAATAGAAAAGGATATACCACTGAAAAACATAAACTAAAAGGTGCAACCTTAATATCAGTTGTTTTAATATCTGTAGCTATAACTTTAATACTTGCTGGTATGTACTATGCATTGACAAAGTTGTTTAAAACATCTGAAAATTTGAGAATATACACATCTACAAGAGAAGCAGCTATTGGTGGTATTAACTATGCCATAGCTTCTGGGGCTATAGACAGTATCATTTCTTCTTCACCATGTCCTAATGGTCAAAATCCAGTGAATAACTGTTGCAATTTTAACTTAAATTACACATTAAAAGGAGCAAATAATATATTTAATAATAATGTAGAGATTTGTTTTGTTGGATATCAACCACAAGCTGGTTATAAAATAACTGGTGTAGCCAACAGTAGAGGTATAGGTGGAAAAGGATATATATTTAGAATAATCTCACAAGCTAATGGACCACAAAACGCATCTAACGTTAGAATAGAAACATTGTATACACCATAAAATAAAAAAAATATAAAAACCTCTTGACAAATTTAAAAATTTTTATTAATATTATATTGTAAATAATTTTAGGAGGTATATCATGAGAAACATTAGAAAGTCAGAAGCAGGTTTTACTCTCATTGAGTTGCTCATTGTTATTGCTATTATTGCTATCTTGGCATCAATAGCAATACCACAGTACATGAAGTACCAACAAAAGGCAAAAGTAAGCTCTTATGCTGAACCTATGGCAAGAGGATGTGTAATAGATATTGTAGCTTTCTGTACAGAAAACCCTGGTCAAACAGTAACTGTTTCTAATTTAAAAAACTGTCCTTCAGGTGCTCAAAATACCCCTGGTGGAAGCGTAACAATAAATGCACCAGGTACAACAACATGTGGAGCAGATGGAGTAGTTTCTACAGGTGGTACTGTTACTGCAACACTATCCGGTGCTAGTAACTACACTGCTATGTGTTATGCTGATAATACAGGAATTAGATGTACGATTCAATAAGGTGTTAACATGATAACTAAAGAAAGCCGGTCTTTGGCCGGCTTTACTTTAATAGAACTTATAGTAGTGATAGCAATTATAGCTATATTAGCATCAATGGCAATACCTATTTATATAAAATATCAACATAAATCAGAGGTTACCAGTTTTGCTTTACCTATAACAAATGCATGTGCCAAGGATATAATATCTTACTGTATTGAGTTAAATCCAGATACTCCTACATCTATAGATGTTTCAACAATAAACTTAAAAAATTGTCAAATATCTAATGTACTTCAATATAATTTAACGGTAAATATAACAGGTAGCATAGTGTGCTCAGAGGGTGGAAATATTTCGAATGGAACTATAACAGGTCAAATAAGTAGTGTAAACGATTATAAAGCAAAGTGTTATTTAAATAATAATGCCCTTGTCTGTACTGTAGAATGATATATATCTTTCTTGTTTTTATAGGTATTATATACATTTTCCTGTCATTTCCAATATATTCAACAGGTGATGGAGCAGAACTTTCATCTGTTGGTTTTACACTTGGTATTGCTCATCCTTCAGGTTATCCTTTATACACCTTGATTTTAAAATTTTTATCTTTTATCCCTATAGGTAACATCTCAGAAAGGATGGTATTAGTCTCTGTTTTATTTGCCTTATCTTCTTTATTTGTGCTAAAAGAGATTTTAACATTACTTAAAGTTCCTATATATATATCTCTTATATCTATATTTTTCTTATCATCGAGCTACTCTTTTTTAGGTCAATCTGTAGTTATAAAGTTTTATACATTAAACCTTTTTTTAATATCTTTATTTATTTATGCTGTTATTAAGTTTTTCATATTAAAAGAAGAAAAGTATTTTCTTATATCTATAATAATACTAGGCTTAATATCTTTAAATCATCATACAGGTTTTCTTGTATTTTCAAGTTTAGTTTTAGCAATTTTATTTAACAAATTTTTTAGTTTTCGATACTATTTCATCGGTTTTATCATTTTAATTTTCTTTTTTATACTAAATTTTGGATATTTAAAGATTAGAAGTTTAAACAACTATAGTATTAAACATTCACCTATTGATAGCTTTTCTGATTTTATAGATTATTTTCTCCGCAAAAATTATAGCACTTCTTCTTTGGATTCTTTAAGCACTGCAATTTCTCAAAAAAGTATTTTTATATCACCTTTGCTAAATATAACAAAGCTGCTTTTAATAAATTTAAATTACTTTTTCATTTTACTTTTATTGTTTGGTATTTTTCTTTTTTTTAAAGAAAATAAAAAATTATTTTCTATTTTTGCACTTAATTTATTTTTATACTCATACTTTTTAGCAAAGATGACATTGGTAGGTGAAAATCTACCATTAAAAGACTGGTATATATCAGGTCATCAGTATTATTTGCCAATGTTCTTTTTTTCTTTTATTTTTATAGGATTTTCTATATACAAAATTGTAGAATTTTTAGATTTTAAAAATTTATCTATAGCAAAAAAATTTTTTATTTTTCTATTGATATCTTCTGGTATTTTAAATTACCTGCAGAGACTTCAAGATCAAAATTTTATAAATAACTATGTTCCATATTCTTATACAAAATCTTATTTAGCTTCCTTACCAATAAATTCATTATTTTTAACTAAAGGAGATAATCTTTCATTTGGTACGTGGTATCTTAAAGTTTTAAATAATTTTAGAAATGATGTATGTTCTTTAGAGTATGGAATAGAGGATGATAAGCTATATACAAGAGGATGTTTACCAAAAGATCTATACAAAAATATTTATACAGAGTTTTTAGTAAACCATAATTTAACTTATTATGCTAAAAACAATAGACTTTTTTTAAATTCTGGTTTTCCAAAAGGTAGCGTTTTTGATCAAATATTAGATGCAAAATATGTAGGTTTAGTTTATACGGCAAAAGAAAAAAATAGTTTTGATATTGAGAATAATTTTATTGATATATCTTCTTTAAGTTTGAAAGAGCAGTTATATAAAACATTATTACAAGATTGTTTAAATCATAATTCAGATGATTACTATACTTTAAATCTATGTAAACTTTATTCAAATTTCTATATTTTCTATGGAAAAAAACTTGAAGAAAATGGCTATGTTACTGAGGCTAATGAAATGTATGATATCTTTTTTAAACTACAACAAAAAAATAGCGAAGAAATAAATTTATATTCTTTGGAATTGGAAAAATGAGTGTAAAAAAACTTTTAGGTTTATTTTTTGCTTTAGTATTTGCTTTTTTTATAAAAAATCTATTTTATCAATACAAAAACTTTCATGAAGCAGAAAATAACTATAAAAATGGTGATACTATTCAAGCGATAGATCATTATGAGAGAGTCATTTTAGCATATACACCTTTTTTAGGATTAGTAAATGACTCTATTAAAAACCTTAAAAATATTTGTGTAAATACAGATGATAATTTTATAAAACTATATTGCTATGAAACATTAAAATCTTCATTATTTCAAATAAGATCTTTTTATCAACCCTATAAAGACGATTTAGATTTTGCAATTAATCAATCAGCAACAATTAAAGCTGATAATAATCCTTCTTATGTTAAAGAATATTTAAGATTGGATAGATTTGATAGATCTCCAAATACATTTTGGAGTTTACTTTCTGTAATATTATTTGCAAGCATTGTAATCTATCTATACTATCTTGCTCAAAAAAGTAAAATAAATTTTCTTTCTTTAGGTTTTATTTTAGTTTTAACAGTGTTATGGTTAATAAGTTTATATATGGCTTAAAAGATGAAAAACATTTTAATTTTAAATAGAAGATGCATAAAACATCCTGAAAAAGGCGGTGCTGAAGTCTACACTTTTGAAATAGCTAAGGGTTTTAGAGATAGTGGTTTTAATGTTGAGTGGTTTTCTTCAAAACCAAAAATTTTATCTTCAGAAGAAATTATTGATGGTATAAAATTTATAAGAAAAGGTAATGAATTTACTACACATTTTTATGGTTTTCTTTATGCTTTAAATAAAAAAGAAGATTATCTAATAATAGATGAGTTTAACGGTGTTGGATTTTTTACATTTTTAAAAAAGAACTCAATAATACTGATCCATCAACTTTATGAAGAATTTTGGAATGTGGAACTTGGCAAGGTTGGTTATATTTTTAGATACTTAGAAAAAATGCTTCTTAAGTTTTATAGAAATAAAAAAACAGTAACTGTTTCCCAATCTACAAAAGAAGATTTAGAAAAACTTGGATTTAAAGACATCAAAATCATTCCAAATGGTTTAGAAAATTATGTTTTAGATGAAATACCAGAAAAAAATGAAAACCTAACCCTTATATATGTTGGAAGAATGAAAAAAACAAAAAATCCAGAATCTGCTATAAAGATATATATAGAGATTTTAAAACAGATAGAAAATTCAAAACTTATAATGGTTGGAACTGGTCCACTTTTAGAATATTTAAAAGAAAAGTATAAAAATATAGAAGGTATTGAGTTTTTAGGTTATGTAGATGAAAATGAAAAAATAAAGTATTTAAAAAAATCTCACTTTATTTTAGTACCTAGTATTAGAGAAGGTTGGGGACAGGTAGTTATACAAGCAAATGCTTTTGGAATTCCAGCAGTTGGTTTTAAGGTGAAAGGTTTAACAGACAGTATAAAAGATAAGGAAACTGGTTTTTTAGTAAACAATGAAGAAGAAGCTTGTGATATCATTGTTAAATCTTTCAAAGATAGAGATTTTTATAAAAAGTTATCTCAAAACTGTATAAACTGGGCTAAAAATTTTAGCTGGGAAAAAACAAAAAAGGAATTTGTAAGCTATGCAGTTGAAAACTTTAATAATACTACCAACCTATAACGAAGAAAAAAATATAAATTGTCTTGTACCGAAACTTTTAAGGTACAATGTAGATTTACTTTTTATTGATGATAACTCACAAGATAAAACAGTAGAAGAGATAAAAAGTTGGATGGAAAAGTCAGACAGGATATATCTAATTCAAAGGCCTGGGAAACTTGGACTTGGGACAGCTTATATAGAAGGTTTTAATTGGGGACTAAAAAGAGATTATGATATATTTTTTGAAATGGATAGCGATTTATCTCATAACCCAGAAGATATACCAAAATTTATAGAAAAGATGAAAGAAGGGTATGATTTAGTAATAGGATCAAGGTATATAAATGGAACTATAAGTGTTGTTGGATGGGATTTTAAGAGACTTTTACTTTCTAAATTTGCAAATTGGTATGCAACTACTATACTCAAACTAAAAAATTTATCAGATGTTACAAGTGGTTATAGATGTTACAGTAGAAAATGTTTAGAAAAAATAGATTTAAAAAAAATAAAATCTAATGGATATGCTTTTCAGATAGAGATGGCTTATAGATTGGCTAAAATTGGCTGTAGAGTAACAGAAATACCAATAATATTCTATGAAAGAAACGAAGGATCTTCTAAGATGAGTAGAAAGATAGCATTAGAAGCTGCTATAATGGTTTGGAAACTAAGATTTGAGAAGATTAAATAATGGAAAAACCCTTAATATCAATAGCAATGGCTACTTACAATGGAGAGAAATTTTTATCTAAACAACTTGATTCTATATTTTCTCAATCTTATAAAAATATTGAAGTTATAGTATGTGATGATAATTCCACAGATAAAACAGTTGAGATATTAAAAGAGTATTCAAAAAAATACACTAATTTAAAGTACTACATAAACCAAAATAGACTTGGAGTAGTTAAAAATTTTGAAAGAGCTTTAATGTTGTCAAAAGGAGATTTCATAGCATTATCTGATCAAGATGATATATGGCTTCCAAACAAATTAGAACTTTTATATAAAAATATTGATGATAATCTTATTATTTTATCAGATGCTTACGTTATTGATGAGAATGATAAAGTTTTATACGATAGTTTTATAGATTATATTAAAGTTGATAAAAATACTGATTTTGTAAGTTTTTTATTTGGAAGTAGATTTCCTGGCTGTACTTTTTTAATAAACAGAAAACTTCTAAACTATGCTATACCATTTCCAAACAAAGTAGTACATCATGATTGGTGGCTTAATTTAGTTGCTTCAAAGATAGGTAAAGTTAAGTTTTTAGATGAAAAGCTTATATACTATAGATTACATAGTAGTAATACAACTGGAGCATTTAAAGCTAATTTTAAAAATTTACTAAATTATTTTTTAACAAAAGGTGACAAGTTCTTAATTAACCATTCTTTAATGTTAGAATCAGTATTGGAAAATCTGAATAACAACTTAACTGATAATGAACGTCAAATTGTATATGACCTTTTAGAATACAATAAAAGAAAAGATAAATATCTCTCTTTGAACTCTTTTTATATCTACCTTAAATATTACAAACATTTTTCTCCAGGCAAAGAAGGATACTTAAAGTTAATAATAATGTTTTCTTCGTTGTTGGGATTTAAAACTGTGAAACTATTAAGATTTTTAGTAAAATGAAAATATTACATCTGATATACGATCATATAAATAACATTTGGGTTGGTGGTGGTGGAGCTTTTAGAGTTTATGAGATATATAAAAGATTATCACAAAAAGGTCATAAAATTACTGTTATAAGTGGTAAATACCCAAAAGCTAAAGATTACAAAGTTAATGAAAATTTTGAGTATAAATTTGTTGGTATACCAAAAAACTATATTTTAAGTACATTTTGTTATGCTTTTTTTGGAAGGAGATTTTTGAAAGATCATTGGAAAGATTATGATATTATCATTGAAGATTTTGCAGCATGGAATCCGTTATTTAGTTATAAACTACAAGATAAAAAACCTGTAATACTCCAAACGCACCATAAAGAAGGAAAAAATATATTAAGAAGATACAAAATATTTGGATTACCTTTTTACTATATTGAAAATATTTATCCTAAAAATTTTAGCAACATCATTACAGTTTCAGAAATATCTAAGATTAAGTTTGGTATTAAAGATGCTGTTGTTATTTCAAATGGTGTAGATGAGCTTTTTTTTAAATATCAAGATATCAACAAAAGTAGTAAATCTTACTGTTTATATTTAGGAAGAATAGATTTTTATAATAAAGGAATTGACACACTTTTAGAAGCTTTTAAAGATTTAGATATACCTTTGTATATAGCTGGCTCTGGAAAGGATATAGATAAAATAAAAACAATAAAAGGAAATATTAAATACTTAGGGTATTTATCAAAGGAAGAAAAAATAGATATTCTTAAAAATGCAAAATTTTTGATAGTTCCTTCAAGGTATGAAGGCCAGGCTGTTGTTGTTTTAGAGTCTGCAGCAGTAGGTACACCAGTTATAGTTTCTGATATTCCAGAGTTAAGATATGCTGTAGAAGGTGGTTTTGGTATATCTTTTAAAAAAGAAGATGCTAATGATTTGAAAGAAAAAATAAGATATCTATGGAATAACAATGATCTGTTAAATAAAATGTCTTTAAATGCTGTAAGTTTTGCCAAAAACTATACCTGGGACAGTATAGTGAATAAGTATGAAGAATATTTATTGAAGGTTATTAATGATAAAAAATTTTAGCTTTTTATCTTTGATGTTTTTATATATAAATGTGCTTGGTTATATATTTCACTTTGCAATAAGTAGAATACTTGGACCAGAAAAGTATGGTGAATTTATGGTTTTATACTCTCTAATGCTTAGTGTATCATTTTTATCAGGCATCTATCCAACTTTAACTATTAAAGAAGTTTTAGGAAATGAAACAAAAAAGTATGAAATACTTAGATATTTAAGGTTGATAGCTTTTGCAACTGGTTTGTTTGCTTTTTTAGTAGGTATTTCTTTATCAAGTTTTCTAAAGACTTTTTTAAATGTACCTAATTTAAGTAGTTTTTTTATCATTTCTTTAGTTTGGTTTTTTATATTTTTAATAAGTCCTGAAAAAGGTTTCCTACAAGCACAAAACAGGTTTGGTTTATATTCTCTAATAAACTCCTTAGAGCTTACATTAAGGCTAATATTTGCACTAGTTTTAGTAAATCTTAGTTTTGGTGTAAATGGAGCATTGGCATCTACTTTAATATCTGTTTTTTTAATAAACATTTTACTATTTTATATAAACAAAAATATTTTTGGAAAAGTGGAAATTATACCAATAAAAAGGATTTTAAAAAGTTTTTTTCTAATTTCACCTACAGGAATTTTTATATACGCAGATGATATCTTTATAAAAAGAGTTTTTGATTCACATACAGCTGGATTGTTTGCTTCTGTTTCTTTACTTGGCAAAGCTATTATATGGCTATGTATAACACTTTTTTCTGTCTTCTTTGTAAAAATTGCAAAAGATAAGATAAATTATAAAAACTATTTAAAAAAATCTATGCTTTTAGCTACTTTTATTGTGTTTTCATCTGCAATATTTACTTATCTGTTTGGAAGAGAGATATTTTTAATTTCGTTTGGTAATAAATTTTTAGAAGCTTCAGGGTTTGTACCTTACTATATTTTAGCTATATTCCCACTGCTTTTAAACTTGATAATATTTTCAGCAAATATAGCTATAGAAAGGTTTGTTATTTTAATATACTTTTACTTAATAGCTTATTATCTTGGTTTTATTTTACTTAAATTTAGCAATATATATCAGTATATGGAATATGTTTTTATTTTTCATTTTGTAGTACTGATTATAAATCTTTATCTCTTTCTAAGGAAAGGTTAAGATATTTAAATGTTATAAATACAGAAGTTATATAAAAGACAATCAAAAATAAACCTAAGAGATTAAATAAGTGTAATTCCAACTTTGTTAAGTAAAATCCTATTATAGGTATTAAATATACAGATATTATATTGGTTTTAGAACCATTTATCTTAACTTTAAATAGATATCCGAGAGGTGTTGAATTTATAAAATCTAAAAAGCCTTTAAGGTAAGCAAAAGAAAAAGCAATTTTTAGTAAAGCAATTATATAGTAAGATAGATTTTCACCAAGATATCTAAATATCAAGATATCAACATTTAAACTTTTAAATGTAATCTCTATAAATGTTAGAACAATAAAGATATCTAAAAATGATAAAACAAGAAAACTAAAAGGACTGTTTATTATGGTGCTATTATCTTTATCTATTTTATTTATCTCTGAGTGGGATGTACTATTTATTTCTATTTCTGCAAGATTTGATAGCTCATTTAATATTTTATCTAAAGATTCATTATCAATATAGAATTCAAATTTTCCATTTTCTTTTAAATGTTTAAAAAAGTTTTCTACTTTTATGTTATTATTTTTCAATATAGTGTATATTAAGCTGATGTTATTGTTATCTTTTATTTTCTTTATAATAACTAATTTTCTCATATCATCCCTGTTTAAAAATTTAGTATTTAATTATAATCATAAGCTTGAAAATTTTCTATGAAAGATTGCTTTTATTTTTATCTATCCATTCTTTTAATAGTACTATAAAAATAGCCATAAATAGTGAACTAATAAATGATATGGCAGCTATAAGTGATCTTTTTGGTTTGTATTTATTTTCTGGAATAACAGGTTCTGTAAGAAAAGTAATACCTTTTTGAAGAGTTTGTTTTTCTATATTTAAACTTTCTATTTGTGATTTTAAATCAATTAACGATTTATCTATTTCAACAGGATTAACACCTAATAAAGAAACTTTACCATTATTGATATCATTGAAAATTTTGTTTTTTAATGTTTCAAGTTCTGTAACATCTTTTTGTGCATTGTTTATGTATGTATCTATTTGTTTTAATCTTTCTTCAAAAGATGATTTTATGATAGGATTTTGATTTATGTATCTTAAAATGGCATCAGCTAGAAGTGGTATTTTATTTTTGTCATAAACGTATAGTGATATATAAAAAACCTTATCAGAATCTTTATCTTTTTGGATATCTATATTTTCTATTGCTTTTACACTATCAATATCAACATTTAGTTTTTGGGCTAAATCTTTATCTTTTTTAAGTAATTTTAATTCATCTATAATTGGTTTTATTTGACTATAATCAATCTGTGAGACAAACAATGATATATCAGATTTATATACAGGTTTCATAAAGAAGGTTGAAGCTATTGCTAAAATAGTAACTAAAAAAACAAAGGATAAGATAAACTTTAAATGTTTTTTAATGATAGAGTAAAGTTCATAAAGATCAATCTCATCATTGTGGAATTCTTTTTCTATTTTTTCATTCATACTTTAAAAC
>CAZYKX010000019.1:0-26602 GCA_964648745.1 uncultured Aquificales bacterium | reverse complement strand
TTCACTGAACTCGGCTTTGACAAATCAAAACCCATCCGTGAACAAGAACCTAACCCATTACCCGACAGAAAAGAATTAGACGACATTGTTTTTGATGCATTAGGATTGACGGAAGAAGAGCGTAAAGAAGTATACTTGGCAGTAGCAGAGCTTGTAAAAGCAAGATTAGATAAGTCAAAAAGTGTGTGATGAGCTTTGAAATTGAATTAAAAAAATTATTAGATAAACTTGGTGAAGAGGTTTTACAGACAAAAATTAAACGTATGAAAAAC
Source organism: uncultured Aquificales bacterium (assembly GCA_964648745.1). Taxonomy (GTDB): domain Bacteria; phylum Aquificota; class Aquificia; order Aquificales; family Hydrogenothermaceae; genus Sulfurihydrogenibium. The sequence goes on along the minus strand of CAZYKX010000019.1, from coordinate 26,330 downwards.
CTTTTAAAAATAGCATTACCTGATGAAGCCCTTTATCGTGAGATAATGTTATCTCTTGGCTATCCAAAAAATAAGGTACAGTTTTTAGAGCTTTCACTCCTTCTCCCATACAAAGAAATCCAAAAACTCAAAACTCAACCACTCATTGAAAAAGCATTACTATACAGAGCAGGTTTTATCCAAGACCCTTCCAATCTTCCTAAAGATTTTGACACATCATTAAAACTTGAAAAATCATATTGGACATTTAAATCAATCCGTCCTGCAAACTTTCCAGATAAAAGGATAAAAGATTTTTCACATTTACTTTCTGAAACAGTAGAAAAAGGAATTTACAATTATTTCAAAGAGCAAATAGAAAAAAATTATATAGATAAAATTGATAAATCATCAGCAAAAAAAGTTGTTGAGAAAATAATGTCATTTAAAGGAATTGGAATAAGTAGAAAAAGAGAGATATTTTTTAATATAATCGTACCATTCTTTTTGGCAGATGATTCATTTGGAAAATATCAAAACTTTTTGTTAAAAATTTTTGAAAATCATCCACCACTTGATGAAAATAGCAAAATAAAAAATTTTTACAAATTAGTTTCTTCTGATGCTTCAAGTGAAAAAGTACAAATTTCAAATGTAAAAGAATACTTTGGTGCAATAAAATATGTTAAGGAATAATATAGCTCTTTTGACAACATAAAAATACTATGCTTATTTTTCTATATTTGATTTTAAAAGTTTTAATATTCCAGAAATTATATCTATTGGTTCAGGTGGACATCCTTTAATCCACACATCTACAGGTATTTTTCCATTGATACCATCCATAGTTGCATAACTACCTTTAAACACTCCACCATCTAAAACACAATCACCTACTGCAATTACAAATTTTGGAGATGGTACGTTTTCATAAGCTTTCATAACAGCTTCATACATATTTCTTGTTAAACATCCAGTGATTAAAATAGCATCTGCATGTTTTGGAGAAGCTACAAACTTAATCCCAAACCTTTCAACATCATAATAAGGATTAGATAATGCTGAAACTTCATACTCGCAAGCATTACATGAACCACTATCTACTTCTCTAATTGCAAAACTTCCATTAAAATACTTATCTATAATATCTTTCAACTGATTACCTAAGATTTCTACATTTTCATCTTTTATTTCTATTTTCTCAGGTTTTAAACCTTCTCTTAATCTTTCTTTTAGTATTCTAAACATTTTGTTAACCTCTATAAATCGTTTCCTGCATAACTTAAATTTAAACTTTTATTTACAAGTGGAAAATCTGCAACAATATCTCCAAGAACTGCAAACTGTATAGCCTGCCAATTGTTAAAAGAAGGATCCCTAACTTTTAACCTATCTATATTTCCATTTTTATCTACCTTTACAAAGTGAACCGTACTACCTCTTTGTCCTTCACTATAACCTATTGTCCAACTATTAGGAACTACAGGATTTAGTTTAGTATAGATCTCTCCCTCTGGTAGATCTGATAAAATCTCTTTAATGATAGAAATACTATCTTCTATATCTGCCAACCTACACATTAACCTTGCAAAACAATCTCCTTCTTCAAATGTTTGACTTGAAAAAGTTACTTTATCATATATTAAAAATGGATGCTGCTTTCTCATATCAGAATGTCTATTGGAAGCTCTTGCAGTATAACCAACACAAGATAAATCTTTTACAGTTTCGTACTTTATCCTTCCTGTAGTTTCAAATCTATCTAAAATAGATGCACTAGTTAAAAGTATCTTTTTATAATAGAAATACTTTTCTGTTATATAACCTAATTTATCTATTATCAAACCTATTTTTTCTTTATCAATATCAATATTAACACCACCAATAGTTAAAACATTTTTATTGAATCTACTCCCAGAGAGAGCTTTATTTAATCTCATTAGATCTTCTTTTAGTATAAACATACCTTGAGCACCAAAACTATAAGCTACATCTTGGAACAACCAACCAACATCATTAATATTACACATCAACCTTTCAAGTTCTAAAAATAGGGCTCTTAAATATTTAGCTCTCAACGGTATTTCAGTATTAGATAAACTTTCTATAGCTTGAACATATGCTAATGTATGGGCTATTGTATGATCTCCAGATATTTTAGAAACTAAGTCTATAACATCCTCTGGTTTTTTCCCTTCTGCTAATTTTTCAATACCTCTATGTTTCCAAAAATGTCTTATTTCAAGTTGAAGTATATGCTCTCCAGCTAAAGAAAACCTAAAATGTCCAGGTTCTATAATACCAGCATGAATAGGTCCTACAAGTATATTAAATACACCTTCACCTTCTACAGATTTATATTCATATTTTCCATAGTTTTTAAAGTCTGGTCTATTTGAAATATTAAAATCTTTTCTTAACGGGTATAAGTTTGGTGGAAAATTCTCAGGAAATAAAACAAGAGGTCTTGGATCTGGATGGTTTAAAGGAATCAAACCAAACATATCCCTAATCTCTCTTTCATACCAATTTAAAGCAGGTATATTGTTAGCAAGTGAGTTAAACTGTGATTTAACTTTATTTTCAATAATAAAAAATAAATTTTTCTTTGGATAAGAATAAACATACCTCAATGTAAAACATTCATCATCAGTAAATCTATCATCAGTTGCTACTACGGTAACTAAATCACAATCTAAATCTCTAAAAAGGTATGAAGATACATTTGCTAAATTAAAGTCAGAAACTTCTAAAACAATTTGATTGTTTTGGTTGAATCTATACCCTTTTATATAATCTTTTATTGGATTTAAAATTTCTTCTATCATCATTTAACCCCTAAAATGGTAGGTATGTTATTTAGTAAAGTTAAAATATTCTCTGGAATGTAAAATGTTAAAACTAATGCAAAAATCAAAAGTGTGTATATAGGTAAAAGTATAATAAAGTTTTCTTTATATTTTTTATCACTATCTCCCATAACCATACTTAAGAAATGATAAATAAAACCACCAAATATTACTACAAGTAAAAATATCAATAATGTTGTAGAAATGTAGAAATTAGACTTAAAAGCAGAAAGAAAGATTAGAAATTCTGAATAAAATACATTAAAAGGTGGTGTACCTGTTATAGCAAAAACAGATAGCATTAAAGCAATAGACGTTAAAGGCATAGAATTAAAAAGGCCTCTAATATTAAAAATATCTCTTGAATGTGTGTTGATTAATATATTTCCAACTGTCATAAATATTGCAGTTTTAACTATTGCATGGTTTAAAAGATGGTAAAGCCCAGCAAAAACGCTTAATTTAGTATTTACAGAGAAAGCAAAAGTTATCAAAGCCATATGTTCCATAGATGAATAAGCTAAGAGTCTTTTATAATCTACTTGGCGAATTATAAACATAGCTGATACAAGAACAGTGAAAACAGAGAAGAAAAGAAGAAATTTATCAGCATCTAAAACATGACCATTTTTATTTAAAATTGCATAAACTCGTAAAATAGAGTATAAAGCACAGTTTAGTAAAACACCAGACATAAGAGCACTAATTGGTGTTGGTGCTTGAGAGTGAGCATCTGGAAGCCAAAAATGTAAAGGAGCAAGACCTACTTTTGTTCCAAATCCGATAAGAATGAATATAAAAGCAAAAAGTAATAAATAAGAGTTTAATTTATCAGCAATATCATATATATTTGTCCAGTTTAAAGATTCCATTGAATGACCCAATAAAGAGAATGAGTTAAAGTATAGTAAAATTATTCCAAACAATGCTAATGCTATACCTACAGAACACAAAATTATATACTTCCATCCAGCTTCAACGGCTTCTTTATTTCTATAGTAGCTAATTAAAAATGCAGTTGCCAATGTAGTTCCTTCGATAGCTATCCAAAGAATACCAAAATTGTTAGAAACTGTAAGTAAAACCATTGCAAATATAAATAGATTCATCCAAAAATAAAACTCATTAACATTTTTCTCCTTTATTCCATGTTCCATCTCTTTTTTCATATATCCAACACTGTATATTGAGACAAAAAAAGCAATCAAAAGAATCACAAAAAGTAATATCCCATTTAAAGAATCTAAAAATAGAAGGTTATTTAACTCAAATAATCTATCTTGTGGATTTTTAATATTAGAAATTAAATTAATTCCAATAAACAAATTCATTAACGATATAAGAACTTGAAGTAAGAAAACATACCTAACATTTAAAAAATAACTTAAAACAGACCAAAAAAGTTGTAAAATTAAAATAAATTTCATACTCTACTCCCTTAAATTTGAAAGCTTAGAAGTATCTATACTATCTACAGTAGTTTTTATTTGAAATACAAGAATACCTGCCATTAAAGCTCCTACAAACACGTCAAAGAATATACCTATCTCAACTATCATAGGCATACCTTTTGTTAGAGAAGTACCAGCTAAAAATATACCATTCTCCATTGTCAAAAAACCCAGTATTTGAGATAATGCCTTTTTCCTTGCTATCATTATAAATAAACCAATTAAAATAATACCTAAAGATAATGGGAATATCTGTTTAGCTACAACTTCACCAGAAATATAAATTTTTGTTGAAATAAAGAAAGATAAAATTATAATTAAAATAGATACCAATAGAGAGTCAGTAATATTAATATACATAGATATCTCTCTATCTAACTTTGTTTTCTCTACAACTTTAAAAAGAAAGTATGGAATAAGAATAGTTTTTATCAAGAAGTTTAAAAAACTTGATAAATACAGTTCAAACTCATTGAAAGCTATTCCTATAAATAAAATAGAGATAGATAAAAATAAAGATTGAAGTTGATAAACTTTGATAGATAAATTTAATCTATTACTTGAAAGTTGAGCTATAGCTATAAATAATGATAATGCCCCAAAAAATTCTACTAAAAACTTAACCATATCTCCCTCACACGTGGTAAATAATAAGAGCAATTAAAGAAAGAATAAATCCAAGTGTTAAAATCTCAGGTACCCTGAAAAATCTAAACTTAGCCATACTCATCTCTATAACAGCAACAGGTATAGAGAAAATTATAACTTTAAATATATAAACAATTATTCCAACAATAAAAAAAAGAATAGAAGTATCTTTATAAAAACCTACTGGGAAAAACAAGTTTGATGCTAATGTTAAAAATATAGTAAGCTTTAAGTATGAAGAGTACTCAAATAAAGCTAAATGTCTGCCAGATGCTTCTAAAATCATAGCTTCATGAACCATTGTAAGTTCAAGATGTGTTTCTGGATTGTCAAATGGAATTCTAGCATTTTCTGCTAAAGAAACTATAAGTAACGCTATAAGTGCAAAAGTAGCAGACACAGGTACAGATATTAAGCCATTTTCGTGAACTTTCTCAAATATTTCTCCTATATTTGTACTGTTAGTTTGTAAAGCAAAGGTAAAAATAATTAGCATAAAAGAAGCTTCTGTCAACGCTGCAATAGTTACTTCTCTACTTGAACCAAGGCCACCAAAAGCACTACCACTATCCATACCATACAAAGCTATGAAAAACACACCAAGAGCAAGTATATATACCATTGCAATAATATCACCTGTAAAACCTAAAAGAGTATATTTATTTACAATTGGTAAAAATGTAGCTGTCCAAACAGTAGATAAAAATACTATATAAGGAGCTATTCTTGATATAAAAGAAGCATTTTTTGATAAAACAACTTCTTTATTGAAAAGTCTATATAGATCTCTATAAGCTTGTGTCAACGGTGGACCTTTTTGTCCTCTCATTAAACATTTTAATTTATGAATAAATGTCTTTATAAAAGGTGCTATAGATAAGAGTATAGAAAGTTGTACAAAACCAATTAAAAGTTCTTTCATCTATCTCTCCACACTAAAAAGTATAAATACTATAAGTGTTATGATTATATAAGCTATATAAACATGTATAATACCTGGCTGAATGTAATACCTTAGTTTTAAAAATATCTCGATAACTATAGAAATAATTTTAGAAACAATATACTCGATTCTGTCTTCAATATTAATTTTATAAACTTTTTTTGGTAAAAAATATTTTTTACCATTATTAAAATTTAACTCTTCCTTCGTCTTATATAAAAATCCTAAAATTCTCCTTATAGGTTGAGAAAATCCAGTAGCACTATACTGAGCTTTATTTGTTAAGTTTGTTTCATCTAAACCGCAAGCCCACGTTTCATATTCTCTAATTTTAGCATTATAAATTCTTGTAAAGAAATAAATTATTAAAAATACTACTACACCTGCAATAGCAAGTCCAAAAGGAGCAATTCTTCCAAAATTATAATCTCCAGCTACCAATAAAAGCCCATTTGAATAAAAGATATTATTGTAAAGAGAAATACCAGAAATATTTTTTAAAACATTATCTATGTAATAAATAGGTATAAATGGAAATAAACCTAAAAGAACAACTAAAGCTGCTAAAATAGCTTTTCCAAAAATCATATAATTATCAACTTCTGAGGCATGAGATACTTTTTCTGTTCTACTTATACCTAAAAATGATACGCCAAAAAGTTTAGTAAATGCACCAAGAGCAAAAGCACCTGTTAAAGCTAATATAGATGCATATATTGGAATAGTAAAAGAGATAAACTCATAGTTTAACTTACTACCAAATAAAAGAGATTGATAAATCAACCACTCACTTATAAAACCATTAAAAGGTGGTAAAGCTGTTATACCTAAAATACCTATTAAAAATAACCAAGCTGTTTTTGGCATAACCTTAATTAACCCACCAAGCTCTTCCATATTCTTAGTATGAGTTTTATAAAGTATAGAACCTGCACCTAAGAACAGTAAACCTTTAAATACTGTATGGTTTAGTGTATGGAATAACATCGCTATAAAAGAGATACCTAAAAGTAAACTTATATTGTTACTTTTAAAGATTAAAGACAAACCCATAGCTATAAATATTATTCCAATATTCTCCATAGATGAATAAGCCAATAGTTTTTTTATATCTGTTTGTACGTATGCATATAAAATTCCATAAATAGCTGTTAAGGAACCAACAAAAAGAATTATATATCCATAGTTAATAGGAATATCTTTTAAGAAGTCAAAATAAAATCTTATAAGCATATAAACAGCTGTTTTTATCATAACACCAGACATTAAAGCAGAAACATTTGAAGGTGCTACAGGGTGAGCTTTTGGTAACCAAAAATGCAGTGGAAACAAACCACTTTTTGTACCAAAACCAATAAGAGAAAAAATAAATACTAAAAATTTAATATTATCAGGCAAAGAAACATTATGAAAATCATTAAAGCTTAAACTACCAGTATATAAATATAAAAGTATAAAAGATAAAAAAATAAAAGCAGTTCCAAAATGTGTCATAAATATATAGATTATTCCAGCTTTTAAGTTTTCTTCTTTTTTGTAATCAAATATAACAAGGAAAAAAGATAAAACAGAAATTAACTCCCAAAATGTTAAAAATGTTAACACATTATTTGAAAGGACAACAAAAATCATAGAAACAATAAAACCATTATAAAGAGCTGTTAAAAGCTTCCTATTTTTAAACTCATCTGTATAGGTTATAGAATATATAGACGTAGCTAAAGAAAGTAAAAAAATTAAACTCATAAAAAATAAAGATAGTGGATCTATTCTATAACTAAATGTTAAAAAATCTATAGATGTTTTAAACTCAAGAACTTCATAAAAGTTTTGATTAATTAAAATTAATGATAATATAAAAAATAAAAAGCTTACTAAAGCTTGTATTAAATAGGAAATTTTAGGTTTGAAAGATAAGATTAAGGGTAGTAATAAGAAAAATAATAGATAACTACTTTCTTCTTCTACAATGTTCAAATTTTTACCTCATTAAATTTTATGATATATATCTTATTTTACAACTTTAAGGTTTAACATGCAAGTAAGTTATAGCAATTCCAGATAAAACTAAGATAGGAAGCCCAATAATGATACTAACCACCAATGATAGTATACTTGTTATTGCTGCTTTTAATAGTGTTTCTTTAAAAAGAAAACTACCTAAGTAAGTTTGTAAAATTATTAATACTATAAACATTAAAACCAGTGAATAATGAGAAATGTAATTTTGGATTAACAATTTTAACATTCCTGATAAAGTATAACTTACAATTATTACAAAAAAAGACATTATAAAAGATGTTTTTTTATAGTTTGATAACTTAGAAGAATACCAGTAAGAAAATGTAGCAATAAGTAAAAAAGAAAAAGCAACAACAAAATTATAAATCATCAATTAAACCTCTATTTTATACCTATCGCTGTTGTAAGGTAGTATTTCTAAACCTTTAAGTTTTGGATTATCTATATTCTTTGATTGTATTAAAATTTTAAATTTCTCTCCCATACCTTGTGGCATTATTAACGTTTTTAATCTGTTTAATCGTTCATAAGATTTATAATCTCCATTTTCTTGAAGTTTTTGGAAAATATCCATAAGTCCAAGATTAATTAAAAAATGAGCCTGATCTGTAAAGCCCACGAAATCTAAATTTACTTTTTTGCCATAGTAAACTAATGCTGAGAAATTAACATGGGATGTTATATCTTGTAGTCCTATATTCTCATAAAAATTTTCATTATAAGTATGTTTATAATAACAAAGAAGTGTTCCTCTCATTCTATAAGGTTTGTAAAGTTCTTTAGAAGGGTATCCATAATCTACCGTATATAAAAATCCTTTTTTTATTTTCTTTCCAATATTCATTATTAAATTTTTTGCATTAAGATTTATTTCTGTTCTCATACCTTCAGGTATATCTATTGCTAACTCTTTTAAATACTCTAAGATATCTTCTGAAGGTTCTTTTAGTACCTCTTCAACATTATTATTTTGTATTTTTAAATAAACCTCAAAGATTTTTCCATCTTTTTTTACAATAACATTGACAGGTAAAGCATCAAAAAGTTCATTTGAATATATAATTCCATAAACACTATCTAACTCATTAAAGTCTTGTAAAAAGATAACATTATCAAAATCTTTTAAAAGTTTTTTTTGCCAATCTAAATGAAAGGTTGATTTTTCAACAGATATAAACTCTACATTTTTATAAAAATCTGGAAAATTTTCTTTTATATAAGACAGTACATCATAAGCCAATAAACCTTTTCCTGACCCTATTTCAACAATTTGAATTTTTTGATTTTCAAAGTAATTTTTATAGTTTTCGTAAAACTGTTTTGCAAAAAGATTTCCAAAAATAGGGTCTAACTCACTGGAAGTATAAAAATCCCCATATCCACCTATCTTTTCTTTTTGTGATGTGTAATAACCAAGGTTAGGATAGTATAAAACTATCTCCATAAAATCTTTAAATGAGACCTCCCCCCTCTTTTTTAAAATATTTATTAACTCTTCTTTACCTGTTAATTTCATTTATATGGTTTGATCATTGTAATTAGGGCCAAGGTTAGGTATGTTGAAATCCCAAAGTTTTTCTCTTGTTTTATCATATTCAGGCCATAATTTTTGATCTTCTCTCCATTGTGATTGTTCGTTAAATTTCTCACTTCCCCTTCTTGCAACAAAATCATTTGCTATCTGTGTTAATTGATCTTTATCAAGTACCCAGCTTTTCCTTGTATAAGAAGATAAATCATAGATATCAGTCATTATAATGCAATCTGTTGGGCAAGCTTGAGTACAAAGACCACAAAAGGTACATTTAGATAAATCCATATTAAAGACTGTCATCACTTTTAATCCATAGTGTGGATGACCTTCTGGAACATCTAGCTTCTCTGATTGAATATCAAAAAGTTCTGGTACTGGACATGCTGCTTGACAGAACTTACAAGCAATACATCTTGTTTCTCCTGGTTCAGGTGGTTTTATTTTTAACCTTTTTACCCATCCATCAAATTCTGGACTTTCTGTACCATCAACAGTTCTTAAACCGTGTATACCCCTAAATCTTGGTGGTGGAACTACTACCTCATATGGAAAATCTACAGTTATAACTTTTTTCCACAAGTGTTTTATAGTAGTTTTTAATCCTTTTAAAAAGTCTATAAAAAATATCTTTTCAACTAATGTTTGTGGTTTTGCTCCTACTTTTTTTATACCCATAACATTCCTCCTATCTATCTGTTTCTCCAACAACGGGATCTATTGTTGAAAGTAATGTTATAGCATCTGCTATAGGTCTTCCAATAATAGCTTTTGTAAATATCTGTAAATTGTAAAAAGCACCGGATCTTATCCTCATTCTATGAGCTTTTAAACCATCTTTTTTGTTATAAATATAAAATCCAAGTTCTCCTCTTGGGTTATCTGATGAAGCGTATACTTCACCAGCTGGTAGTTTCATACCTCTACCATCTATTGTTACTTTTAGTTTTTTCTCATCTGGTGTTTGGAAGAAATAAGGGTCATTTTTTGACATTTTTCTAAGTTTTGATATACACTGTTCTATAATTCTAATACTTTGTCTCATCTCTTCCATTCTAACTAAGTATCTATCGTAAGAGTCACCAGTCTCTCCTACAGGTATATCAAAATCAACTTCTCCATAGGCATCGTACTTATCTATTTTTCTTATATCGTAAGGTACACCAGAAGCTCTTGCTACAGCACCTGTAAGCCCATAATCATAAACATCATCTTCTGTTATGATACATACATCTTTATTTCTTGATAACCAGATTCTATTTCTTGTAAGAAGTGTCTCATAATCGTTTATTCTTTGTGGTAAATCTTTAATTATATGTTCTATAGCATCTAAAGCACCATAAGGTAAATCTGCAAAAACACCACCAATTCTAAAGTAGTTAATAGTAAACCTTGCACCAGTAATACCTTCTATAATATCCATTATTTTTTCTCTTTCTCTAAATGTGTATAAGAACATTGTAAGAGCACCAAGGTCAAGGGCATAGGTTCCAAGCCAAAGAAGATGGCTGTTTATTCTTGAGAATTCAGCCATCATTGTTCTTATCCATTTTGCTTTTTCTGGTATCTCAATACCTAACAGTTTTTCAGCTGCCAATACATAAGCATGATTTTCATTTATAGCTGCTATATAATCCATTCTATCTGTATAAGGTATAAACTGTTGCCAGTTTACATTTTCTCCAAGTTTCTCTACACCTCTATGAAGTTGACCAATGATAATATCACACTGTTTAACATACTCTCCATCAAGATCAAATAAAAACCATATTGTCCCGTGTGTTCCCGGATGTAATGGTCCCCAGTTTAATACTATTTGAGATGTTTTTACAGGCATTCTTCTTTTTTGTGTAATTTCAAGGTCTTCCATTGTAGGTAAAGCTGTATGCATTCTATCATAGTTAAATAAACCTTCTAAATTTTCTCCTCTCAATGCTTCATTTAGAGAAGGAAGTTCTGTATCTTTTATACCTTCAATTGGAAAATCTTTTCTTAATGGATGGTAAGGATATGTCTCCCAAAGTAGCATTCTAACAAGATTTTCGTGTCCTTCAAACTTTATACCAAACATATCCCAAGCTTCTCTTTCAGCCCACTTTGCACCTTTCCAAAGGGTTGTTAATGTAGGTAAAGTTTCATCCTCTGCCCATGTTTTAACAATGATTCTTTCTTGATTCTTAAGAGAGAAGAGGATTACAACACCTTGAAATCTTGGATTTTCTTTTTCTCCATGATCAATTATTGTTAAATCTAAGAACATTTTAAAACTATAATCTGGATCTTCTTTTAGAAACTTTAAAAATTCAATAAATTTATCTTTTGGAACTTCAATTGATACAGCAGATTTACTATCATTTACTTTTACATAACCAAATTTTTCTTCTAATTTTTTAGCTTTATCTAAACTTATCCAAGACATTTCTTCTGCCTCTCCATTTTTAAAACATTGTTATAAAATCATAACCTTTTTTTTTAATTTTATCAAGATTTATAATCTTTTGATAATTTCTTCAGTCATTTCTGCAGTATTAACTTTTTTAGTTTCTGGTGACCATATATCTCCTGTTCTATAACCATCTTGAAGCACCTTTTCAATTGCATTCTCTATATCTTTAGCAGCCTGTGGTAGTTTACATGTTAAATCAAGCATCATTGCAGCAGATAGTATTGTTGCTATTGGATTTGCAATACCTTTTCCAGCTATGTCTGGAGCAGATCCATGTATAGGTTCGTAAAATGCGTATCTTTCTCCAATACTTGCAGAAGGAAGCATTCCTAAACTTCCAGTTAAAGCACCTGCTTCATCAGAAATTATATCTCCAAAAATATTTCCTGTTACTATAACGTCAAAGTCTCTTGGTCTTCTTATTAACTGCATTGCACAGTTATCTACATACATATGTTCAAGTTCTACATCTGCATAGTCAGCATGAACTTCGTTTACTATCTCTCTCCATAAACCACTTACTTCTAGAACATTTGCTTTATCTACACTTGTAACTTTATTTCTTCTATTCCTAGCCATTTCAAATGCAAGCTTAGCTATCCTTCTAACTTCATGTTCATAGTATATCATTGTGTTATAACCAACTCTTTCTCCATTTCTAATGTCTCTTCCTCTTGGCTCACCAAAGTAAACATCTCCTGTAAGTTCTCTTAATACAACTAAATCAACACCTTTAATAATTTCTTGCTTTAACGGTGATGCATCCAACAATGCTTCATAAGCTCTAGCAGGTCTTATATTTGCAAAAAGTTCTAATTCTTTTCTTATTCTAAGTAAACCTTTTTCAGGTCTTTTATCTGTTGGAAGGTTATCCCATTTTTCACCTCCTACAGCACCAAACAGTACCGCATCACTTTCTTTACATATTTTTAAAGTTTCTGGAGGTAAAGGATCTCCTGTTTCATCAATAGCAGCACCACCAACAAGCCCAAACTTATATTCAAAAGTAATACCATACTTTTTTGAAATTACATCCAACACCTTTAAAGCTGCGTCTATAATCTCTGGTCCAATACCATCTCCTGGTAAAACTGCAATTTTAAAATGTTTTTTCATCTTAACCTCCATTTATTTAAATTTTAAACTGATATCAAGCCATTTAGCTGAGTGTATAACTGCTCCTGTAGATATAAAATCAGGTCCAGCTAAAGCGTAATCTCTTATATTCTCAAATGTTATATTACCTGAGATTTCTATAAGTTTTCTTTTATTTACAATTTCAACTGCTTTTTTTACATCTTCAACACTCATGTTGTCTAACATTATAATATCAACTTGTGTTGATAAAGCTTCTTTTAGTTCTTCAAAGTTTGAAACTTCAATTTCTACTTTTACCATTGGTGAAACATTTTTCTTTATTTGCATTACAGCATCTTTTATAGAACCAACTAACTTAATATGATTATCTTTTATCATTACCATATCATAAAGTGAAAATCTGTGATTATGTCCACCACCTACTAATACAGCATATTTTTCAAAAGCTCTAAAACCAGGTGTAGTTTTTCTTGTATCTAATAACTTTACACCAGTATCTTTTATTTTTTCTACATACTTGTTTGTAAGGGTAGCTATTCCAGAAAGACGTTGAAGTATATTTAAGCTTACTCTTTCTCCTTTTAGTATACTTTTTCCATCACCATAGACTATAGCTAGTATCTCACCTTTATTTATAAAATCACCATCTTTTTTAAACTTTTCAAATTTGCAATTGCCTATAATATCAAAAACTTCTTTTGCAAAATCAAGTCCTGCAATTATTCCATCTTCTTTTGCAATATAAAAAGCTTCTATATTTTTATTGATATATAAATTATCTGTTGTAATATCTTTATATCCTATATCTTCTTCTAAAAATTCTAAAATTTTTTTTCTTAAGAAGATTTTATCAAGCAAATTTTAAACCTCAAAATGGTCTTATAATAACCAAAATTACAATTAAAATTAGTAAAACAGTTGGTATTTCATTGTAAATTCTGAAAAATTTTCCTGATTTATTACAACTATCTTTTTCAAACTTCCTTCTTATATATTCGTTATGGAAAAAGTATGCTGCCAATAGAACTACAAGTGTTATTTTTGCATGTAGCCAGCCACCAGATTTTAAAAGGTCTGGATTTAAAATGATCATTGATATTCCAGAAATAAAGGTCAATAAAAATGCCGGTATACCTATAAAATAAAAAAGTTTTTTTTCCATGATTTTAACAACTTTAATAAAACCTTCATTATCTTTATTTTCAGCATGGTATACAAACAATCGCGGTAAATAAAATAAAACAGCCATCCAAGATACCATAAAAACTATATGAATAACTTTTAACCACAAGTACATTTAAAACTCCCAAAACAAACTTTTTAATATTTTATCTGATTTCGTAAATTTTTGTTTGATTATGTAGATTGAGGAAATATAATATAATATTAATAAAACCAAAATAAGAGGTTTGAAAAATGAGAAAAGTTTTAGTTACAATATTAATTTTTTATTTAGGTACGTTTTTTAGTGTAGACTTAAGTTATGGAAGAGCTGGTAAAGGAGCTTCAACTCATTTTAGAAGTTATAAAGCTCAAGATTTTAATAGAACAAATAAACCTTCCAACCAAACACCAATTTATTCAGCTCAAAAACAACAACAACCACAACCAACATTCCAACCACAACAAAAACCATCCTTTTTTAGCAATCCAATATTTAAATACTTAATTGGTGGTTTAATTTTTGGTGCATTATTTTCATTACTTTTAGGTCATGGATTACATTTTTCAACACCAGGATTGTTGGAGATAATTTTAATATTTGGGTTAATTTATTTGATATTTAAACTTCTTTCAAAGAAAAAAGAAGAACCTGAATATGCAACAGCAACTAATATACCACCTCCTCCACCTCAAGTAGGCGAGATATCTCAAACTTCTTCAGATGTATACATAAATGAAGAATTAATTATTAACCTTGCAAGAAATACATTTTATGATATTCAAAAAGCATGGTCAGAAGGAGATTTAAGTAAAGTTAAAAACTTCCTAACAGAAAGAATGTATAACTACTTAGATAGTCAACTTCAAGAATTAAAATCAAAAGGCTTAAGAAACATTATTCAAGATCCAAAAATTGATAATATTGAAATTGTACATGTAGAAGAAGAAGGAAATAATAAGGTTGTCATTGTTAAAATTGACGCTCATATGATCGATTATATTGTAGATAAAGATGGTAATGTTATAGAAGGTAGTAAAAATGATCCAGTATACTTTACAGAATATTTGGCTTTTGTTGGAAAAGCTTTAGATTGGAAATTAGATGATATCAAGCAGGCTACAGATGTATAGATTAATAATTTTATGGAGTGTAATAATGGTTTTATTAGCTAATAAGGTCGTTGAGGCAAAAGAAAATATCTTAATAAAGAAATTAAAAAATGGTACTACTGTAGTGATAAAGCCACGAAATGATACTTCCGCTGTAGCTGTTCAAGTATGGTTTGGGGTAGGTTCAATTTATGAAAAAGATAATGAAAGAGGACTCTCCCATTTTTTAGAACATATGCTTTTTAATGGAACAAAGTACACAAAACCAGGAGAAATAGAGTTTGAAGTAGAGAAAAAAGGTGGTAGTATAAACGCTGCTACAAGTTTTGATTTTACGTATTATCACATAGAAATAGGAAGCCTATTTTGGAAAGATGCTTTAAAATACCTTTACTATATGACAACTCAACCATCTCTTTCTGACGATATGGTAAAAAAAGAAAAACCTATCGTTTTAGAAGAATTAAATAGACATTTAGATGATCCTAAAAACCTTTTGTGGGATACATACTACAATTTAGCTTACATTAAAAGTAATTATAAACATCCAGTTATAGGTTATAAAGAAACTATTGAAAATTACACACCAGAGATAGTGAGAAACTATTTCTATTCACACTACACACCATCAAATACAACAGTTGTAGTAGTTGGAAATGTTAAAGTAGAAGATGTTTTAAAAGAGATTGAAAATACTTTTGGTAAAGTAAAAGGTAACTTTTATAAACCACCTGAAGTTCCACTTGAAGATCCTATTAATGAAGTAAGATTTAAAGAAATAAGAAAGAAAGAAATAACAAGAGCTTATGTGGCAATAGGTTGGCAAGCACCACCAATAAAAGACAAAACTTCCTTCGCTTATACTGTTTTAGAAGAGATATTACTAAATGGAAAAAGTTCTGTTATGTACCAAAAATTGAAAGAAGAAGGTTATGTCCAAAGTATATATGGAGGATACTTAAGCCATAAAGGAACAAGTAATTTTCTAATTTACTTTGTAACAACAGAAGATAAAGTAGAAGAAACAAAGAGAAGAATTTTTGAAATTTTAAAAGCTTATCAAGAAAAGGGATTTTTAAAAGAAGAAGTTGAAAATGCAAAGAAAAGAATAGTAAACAGAGAGATTTTCTCAAGGGAAGAAGTAGATAACGAAGCAGATTCTATAGGTTACTCTATAACTTTAACAGGAGATATTAAATATGAATTAAGATATCTAGACAACATTAAAAAAGTAAAAAAAGAAGAAGTTGATAACATTATTAAATATTTTAAAGATAACAACTACATAGAAGTAAGATTACTACCAGATAATGTCCCTGTAGCTCAGTAGGATAGAGCACTAGATTCCTAATCTGGAGGTCGGCGGTTCAAATCCGCCCAGGGACATTACTCTTTTGGAGATTGGATGATTGAAAATATTGGTCAGTTTTTAGCTGATTATGGGTATATTGCTGTTTTTATAGGAACTTTTTTAGAAGGAGAACTTTTTCTTCTTGTAGCAGGGTTTTTTGTAAAAAGTGGTTTTCTTAAACCTATACCTACAGTTATTTTTTCAATACTTGGAGCTTTATCTCATGAGCTTCTCTATTTTTTTTTAGGGAAATGGAAAGGCAGACATTTTTTACTTGGGAATAAGTATACAAAACGAAAGTATATAAAAGCTAAAAGACTTATAGAAAAGTATGGTACATTATCGATATTCTTAGTTAGATTTATATATGGTATGAGAATTGTATCTATGACACTTTTAGGTGCTACTGGTTATAACATGTATAAATTCATTTTCTTTGACATACTCTCTTTAATAATTTGGTCAACTATCTTTTTATTTATTGGTTATCTATTTGGTCATATAGCTACAATGATCTTTGGGGAGGTTAAACATTACTTTTTATTAGCAGGTATAATTGTTATAATCCTAGGTTCTATAGTTTATTTAATTGTAAATAAAAAAGGAAGGAGATAGTGATGAAAGATTTAGTAGCTATAGAAGATCTTTCTATAGAAGAAATCAATCATATTTTTGATCTTGCGAAAAGTTATAAAGTCAGATATAAGGACGGAGAAAAAAAATTTAATGACTTAAGAGGTAAAAGTATTCTTCTTGTTTTTTTTGAAAATTCAACAAGAACAAGGACATCCTTTGAGCTTGCAGGTAAAATACTAGGAGCAGATACAATAAATATTTCTTCTTCATCAAGTTCTGTAAAAAAAGGCGAAACATTATATGATACTGTCAAAACTATTGAAGCTATGCAAACAGATTTTTTAGTAATAAGACATTATATGTCTGGTGCTGCTAAAATTGTAGCTAAATCTGTTAACTCTCATGTAATAAACGCAGGTGATGGAACAAATCAGCATCCTTCACAAGCTCTATTAGATACATTCACAATTTTAGAAAAAAAGAAACGTTTAGAAGGATTAAAAATTGCTATTGTAGGAGATATACTACACAGTAGAGTTGCAAGATCTGATATAAAGATATTTAAAAAATTAGGTGCAGAAGTTACATTATGTGGACCAATAACAATGTTACCAAGAAATTTTTATATACTTGGCGCAGACTATATCACAATAGATATTGAAGACGCATTAAAAGATAAAGATGTTGTTATATTTTTAAGAATTCAACTTGAAAGGCAAGAGAGACCGTATTTCTCATCATTAAGAGAATATTCTATCAAATACGGTTTAAATCAAGAACGTTTAAAACTTTTAAAAGATGATGCAATAATAATGCATCCAGGGCCTGTAAATAGAGGAATAGAAATACAAAGTGAGCTAGTTTATGGAAATAAAAGTGTCATTTTAGATCAAGTAGAAAACGGTCTATTTGTTAGAATGGCTATCTATAAGTATCTTTCAAGTTGACATAAAAATCAAACAATGTTATATTTTTAAAGGAGGTTTTTAATGAAAAGGGATTTTATTTCTTTTACAGATTTAACTAAAGAAGAAGTTTTAGAAATTATAGATTATGCAAAGAAATTAAAAAAAGATAAATTTTATGATCAAACATTAAAAGGAAAATCTATTGGTTTAATATTTATGAAGCAATCTACAAGAACAAGGTTGTCTTTTGAAGTAGGTGTTTATCAAATGGGAGGACAACCTATATATATTTCTGGTTCAACAACACAGTTAAGTAGAGGAGAAGACATAAAAGACACTGCAAGAGTGATGTCAAGATATTTAGATGGTATAGTTATAAGAACTTTTTCTCATCAAGAAGTTGAGGAATTGGGAAAATACAGTGATATACCAGTTATAAATGCCCTTACAGATTATCAACATCCATGCCAAGTATTAGCTGATTTAATGACAATTGATGAAGTTTTTGGAAGATTATCTACCCTAAAGTTAGCCTATGTAGGTGATGGAAACAATATGGCAAATACGTTATTACTTGCTTGCGCATTGATGGGAATAGATATATCCGTAGCAACACCACCTAACTATGAACCAAATGGAAAAGCGGTATTAGAAAGTTTAGAGATTGCTAAAAAAACAGGTGCAAAAATTAATATTACAAACAATCCTAAGGAAGCTGTTTTAGACGCTGATGTTTTATATACTGATGTATGGGTAAGTATGGGACAAGAAGATGATAAAAATAAGAAACATATTTTTAAAGATTTTACAATAAATAGTGATTTAGTTGCCATTGCAAAACCTCACGCAATAGTCATGCATTGTTTACCTGCCCATAAAGGAGAAGAAATATCTGAAGATATTTTTGAAAAATTCTCTGATGTAATTTTTAGTGAAGCGGAAAATAGATTACATGTTCAAAAATCTTTAATGAGTTTTCTATTTAAAAAAATTTAGGAGGTTTTTTAATGGAGAAAAAAAAGGTTGTTTATAGGAGACACGATAGGAATCAGATACCTCTTTTGGCACCAGAGATAAGAAAAAATACCTTTAAGGAATACTCCTTAGGCTTAGGACATACAGCAGCAAAAGATGAAGCAGACAGATGTATACTTTGTAAAAAACCACCGTGTCAAGAACATCAAGGTAAGTATGGTTGCCCAGTTTATGGAGATATAAATTTATGGATAGAACAGATACAGAAAAACAATTTAATAGAATCCTTAAGAATTTTAAGAGCAAAAAATCCATTTCCTTCAGTATGTGGCAGAGTTTGTCCACAAGATAGATTATGTGAAAGTACATGTGTACTAACATTTAAAGATAATGGTCAAGCTGTTAATATAGGCGGTCTTGAAAGATTTGTAGGTGATTCTATAAGAATGAGTGGTATAAATTGGGAAGATCCAAAAGAACCACCTACAGGTAAAAGAGTAGCAGTAGTTGGAGCTGGACCTGCTGGATTATCAGCTGCTTATTTCTTAGCAAAGAAAGGACATTCTGTAACAGTTTTTGAAGCCTTACCTTTTACTGGTGGTGTTATGAGATATGGTATACCAACTGCAAGACTTGACAGAGAAGTTTTAGATTGGGAAATTTCATTAATTGAAAAACTTGGTGTTGAAATAAAAACAGGTATTAAAGTAGGGAAAGATATCTCTTTAGAAGAACTTAGACAACAGTTTGATGCATTATTTTTAGGTGTAGGTTCTGGAAAAGGAAAGAAAATGGGTATTCCTGGAGAAGATTTAAAAGGCGTTTATACTGCTATATCATTTTTAATGAAAGTAAATGTAGATTATGTAGATGATATGCTTGCACCTGAAACAGATATAGAACTACCAAGAAATAAAAGAGTAGCAGTAATAGGTGGTGGTTTCACAGCAGCAGACTGTATGTATACCTCTATAAGACTTGGGAATGAGACACACTTAGTATATAGAAGAACAAGAGATACTTCCTCAGCAAGACAAGAAGAATGGGATCATTTAGCCGAAGAAGGAGCAATTTTAAGATGGTTAACACAACCTATTGAAGTAATTGGTAACGATAAAGGAGAAGTAGTAGGATTAAAATGTATAAAAATGGAATTGGTTCCAGATGAAAAAGGAGGTAGACCTAAACCAGTAGAAGTTCCAGGTTCCGAACATATAATAGAATGCGATGCTGTTATTATGGCTGTTGGACAAGGAGATAACCCACTTGCTTATAAAGATGTACCTGGATTAAAAATAGACAAATGGAACAATTTATCCACTGTTGATAAAAAGTATAGAACAAATGTAGAAGGAATATTTGCAGGTGGAGATGTTGTAAATGGTGGAGATACAGTAGTCGTAGCTATAAGACATGGAAGAGATGCTGCTGAAAGTATACATGAGTATTTAATGACAAAAGAGTGGAAGTACGGAGAAGATTAATATATAAAAAATTGGGGGAGGGGGTAATCCCTCTTTTTTATTACGACTAAATAAGATCTATTTTTTCCTATCTAAATAATCTCTCAGCTTCAAAATTTAATAATATCAATAGTTGTATAGAAATTTTTAATTAGATTTTTCAGAGAAATACCGTTATATTTTTCTCAAGAATTTAAACGATAGAGGTGAATATTAAAATGAATAGAAGAGATTTTCTTAAGAGTATTTCATTAGTTGGTCTTTCTTACTCAGTTTTAGGTAAGTTTGATCTAAGTTTTGGTGAAGAATATATTTTTCCTGAAAAATCAAAAAAGTTGATAATTCACGCTTCAAGACCACCATTACTTGAAACACCAGTTGAATATCTAAAGGAGCTAATAACACCAAATGATGCAGTTTTTGTTAGATGGCATTTATCAGGTATTCCTACGTATATAGATATGGATGAGTATAGGTTAAAAGTGTATGGTAACGTAGAAAAGCCAACAGAGTTTACAATTAATGATTTAATCGCAAAGTTTGAAAAAGTTGAGTATGTTGCATTTATGCAGTGTTCAGGTAATGGAAGAAGTTTTTTCAATCCTTCTGCTCCTGGTGTTCAATGGAAATGGGGAGCGATGGCAAACATTAAATGGACTGGCGTAAGGCTAAAGGACATACTTGATTTTGTAGGAGTAAAATCAGGAACTATAGACATTGCATTTAATGGTTTAGATGTTCCACCTATGCCTACAACTCCAGATGTTGTAAAAGCTATAAAATATGAAGAACTTTTTGATGACATAATAGTAGCTTATAAAATGAATGATAAACCTTTACCTATGTTAAATGGTTTTCCTTTAAGACTTATTGTTCCAGGTTGGAATGCTTCTTTGTGGATAAAATCTTTAAGTGAAATTATTGTCTTGGATAAAGAGTTTGATGGTTTTTGGGTTAAAAATGCTTATAGAGTTCCAGATAACCCATGTGAATGTATCAATCCAGGAGAAACACCTAAACACACAAAACCAGCCCATAGATTAAAAACAAATTCTGTTATTTTAGAGCCACAAGATAATAAGATTGTAAAAGTTGGTGAAAAAGTTAAGCTTATGGGTGTAGCTTACTCTGGTGGCTATAGTATTAATCAAGTTCTTGTATCTATAGATGGAGGAAGATCTTGGGTTGAAGCTAGCTTAGGTAAAGACTTAGGAAAATACTCATGGATTCAATGGTTTTACGAATTTACACCACGGAAAAAAGGTGATTATAAAATACTTGTTCAAGCTAAAAATAGTATTGGGGAATCTCAACCATTTAATCAACTTTGGAATCCATCAGGTTATTTTTACAATGTTGTTCAAACTATAACAGTAAAAGCTATTTAAGGAGGAAAATGAAATGTTAAAAAGGGTTATATTATTAAGTTTAACAATATTTAGTTTTACGTATGCAGAAAATATTAAAACTACAGAAATTCCAAATGTTCCAGATAAACCATTAAAAAATGATACTGGTAAAGAATTAGTTGAAACTTACTGTAGTATTTGTCATAGTTTAAACTATATTTCTATGCAAAAAAAACTTGGTAAAAGAGTATGGGAGTTAGAAGTTAATAAAATGGTTAAGTTTGGTGCACCAATAGAAAATCAAAAAGATATAGATGCCATAGTCGATTATCTTTCTAAAAATTACTGATATTTAAAAAATTCTAAATTTCCTATATTTACAGGTTTTAATATCCCAAGGGAAATTAAATTCTCAATTTCCCTTTGGGTTTTTTCATCAAACAGTATTTTTATATCATGTGCTGTATATGCCCTTCTTTTGAAAGTATTTATGATATCTTCTTTATCTAAAGAAAATTTCTTAATATTACCACCTTCTTTTCTTAAAGCAACATTTACATTAAATTCTTCAAACATCTTTGCTATATCATAAAGGGTTTGATTATCAACAGGAAAAACTCTGTAAGCAGGTGGTCTATCTACTGTTGATAAATCGACTCTGTCTGGGTTTATTTTTTTTATTGCTTCTATAATCTTTTCTATTACTTCTTTTTTATCGTTTATATGTTTAACTATCAATATCTCTAAAACAAGTAAACCTTTATATTCTTTTCTAAAAGAAATCATACCTTTTACAATTTCATCTATATTTATACCTTTTAAAGGTCTGTCTACTTTTTCAAATGTTTTTTGATCTGCAGCATCTAAAGATAATTTAACAATATCAAATTTTTTTAAAGCTTCTCTTACTTTTTTATCATTTATAGTACTACCGTTTGAAAGTATTAACGTTTTTGATATTCCTTTAATATTATTTAAATTTACTATCAATTCATCTAGATCTGAGTATAAAGTAGGTTCACCATTTGCAGTAACTGTTATTACATCTGGAAAATTGTTAGATTCTAAATAAGTTTTTACTTCCTTTATAATATCTTCCACTTTTGGAGGTTTTTTTATAGTATCTATAGGCTTAGATTTTTCAAGTTCACAGTACAAGCAATCAAAATTACAACTTTTTTCTTCTGGAGATAAATCTATTCCAAGCGACAAACCAAACCTTCTTGATAAAACAGGACCAAATAAATATTTATACATAATTATCCTTTTTTAAATTTTAAGATATAATGATAGATATTTTATGCTTTTAAATGAATATGTAAATAGATTTGATTTAGTTTAAATATAAAAATATTCCCCCATGAGGGGGAATAAAATTTATTTTCTCATAGATTTTTCAACTTCTTTTTCCATATGATGAGTTCTTTTTTCAACTTTTTCTTTTAGTTCTGCAATATTTTTTTCTACTTCTACTAATTTACTGTTACATTCTGCAGGACAGCTGTTTTTTACATCATTTAAAGCAGATTTAAGCTGAGATATTTTTGAAGATAACGCCGATACATCTCCACCTTTTAAACCAGAAAGTTGTTTAGATAAAGCTTCTACTCTGCTATTAATATTATCTAACTTTTGGAATAAAGGTTGAAATTTACTGTCTACATATTCTTTTGTTACATAATCACCGTTACCAACAGGTGCATCATAACACCCACATTCAGATCTTCCATCTTGTGCATTAGCAAAGGAGAATGTTAACGATAAAACTCCTACTGCCGCTATAATATATTTTTTCATTTTTAACCACCCCTATTAAATTTTTATTTTCTCATAGATTTTTCAACTTCTTTTTCCATATGAGCAGTTTGCTTTTCTACTTTTTCTTTTAGTTCAGATACATCTTTCTCTAGAGCATTAATTCTGCTTGTACATGCTGTAGGACAAGTATTTTTGAGTCCATCAATCTGTGACTCTAAATCTTTAACTTTTGCATCTAATCCTGCAACATTAGCATTTGAAGCTTTTAACGCAGCTACTTCTTTCTCTAATGCTGATAATTTTGCATCAACATTGTTTACTTTGTCTGAAACTGATGCAACTTGTTGATCTACA
Organism: uncultured Aquificales bacterium; assembly: GCA_964648745.1. Taxonomy (GTDB): domain Bacteria; phylum Aquificota; class Aquificia; order Aquificales; family Hydrogenothermaceae; genus Sulfurihydrogenibium. The sequence continues at coordinate 2,355 of CAZYKX010000019.1, read as the reverse complement.
TACTCTTTTGTAGCATAATTTGCACAACTTGCTAAAACCATAGATCCTGCTAATGCTAAAACTGCTAACTTCTTCATAGAAATACCTCCTTTAAAGTGTAATAAGTTAATTATAAGTTTCAATTTTTAAAAATGCAAGCTTATTTTATATCCATGCAAAAAGTATACCATAATTAAAAAATTGAAATTATTATATGGCAAAGATTTTCTATATTAGAATTTTTCTTAAAATTGCAAAAGAATCGCAAAAATTCAAAAATGATTTTAAACATTGAATTTTATTTTTTACAGTTATAATATTTTGATAAAAATCTTTTTAAATTGAGGATCTTAAAATGTTTAAGCTTAAAAAAGAAATAGAGAAAATACCTGTTCCAGAAAGTGTTAAAAGAGCTTTAAGAGAAGCTATAGGTAATCACAATGTTTTAGATGATGAAGTAAATAGAACTTTATATTCTTATGATGCTACTAGACTAAGTTTTCCACCGGATGTAGTTGTTATACCTGAAAATGAAGAGGATGTGCAAAAGATCGTAAAAATATGCTATGAAAATGGTATACCTATTACACCAAGGGGAGCAGGCTCTGGTTATACAGGTGGTTCGATACCAGTTAAAGGTGGGGTATTAATCTCTTTTGAAAAAATGGATAAAATTCTTTGGATAGATGAAGATAATTCAGTTGCTAAAGTTCAACCAGGAGTCGTAACTTATAAACTACAACAAGCTGTTGAAAAAAGAGGACTATTTTATCCACCAGACCCTGCAAGTTATAAATTTTGTACACTTGGTGGTAATGTAGCAGAAAACGCTGGTGGACCAAGATGTGTAAAATATGGAGTAACAAGAGAATATATAATGGAACTTGATACAGTTATTTATACTGGTGATATTATACATACTGGAAGAATTACATTAAAAGATGTTGCTGGATACGATCTAACAAGACTGCTAATAGGTAGTGAAGGTACTCTTGGCATATTTACAGGAATCACTGTAAAACTTATTCCAAAACCAAAAGCTAAAAAAACAGTAAAAGCTGTATATATGGATTTAGAATCTGTAGGAAAAACTGTTAAAGATATTTTCAAAGCTGGGATATCTCCTTCTGCACTTGAATTTATGGATAAACTCGCAATAAATGCAGTTGAAGATTTTGGGCATTTTGGTTTAGATAGAGATGCTGAAGTAATTTTATTGATTGAAGTAGATGGACACCCAAAAGCTATAGAAGATGAAATAATAGAAGTTGCTAAAATATGTGAAAAAAATGGTGCTAAAGTAGAAGTTGCTAAAACTGACAAAGAAGCTGAAAAACTATGGGAAGCAAGAAGATCTTTATCACCAGCTGTAGCAAAGTTAGGAAGGACTAAAATAAATGAGGACATTGTATTTCCAAGAAGTTATCTTCCAGAGGCATTACCAAGATTGAGAGAAATAGGAAGAAAATATAATTTAAAAATGGTAAATTTTGGCCATATTGGAGATGGTAACGTTCATGCTAATTTTATGATCAATGGTTTAGATCCAGATGAGGTAGCAAGAGCAGAAAAAGCTGTTGAGGAAGTTTTTGATTTAGCTTTATCTTATAAAGGTTCAATCACAGGAGAACATGGTGTAGGTATTACAAAAGCAGAATTTATGAGAAAACAATTCTCACCTCAAGAAATGGAACTTATGAGAAAAATAAAAAGAGTATGGGACCCTGAAGATTTGATAAACCCTGGCAAAATGAATTTAGATTAATTTATGGTATAATATTTTTTTCTAAAATTTGTGAAGGAGGATAAAATGGCTATATGTCAAATATGTGGTAAAAAAACTGTTTTTGGAAATACAGTAGCACACTCTGCAACAACAGAAAGAAGAACATGGAAACCTAACTTAAGAAAAGTAAAAGTCGTTCTTGATGATGGCTCAAGAAAAAGAATCTATGTTTGTTCTAAATGTTTAAAAGCAGGTAAAGTTAAAAAAGCTGTTTAGATCTACAAAGCAAGGCTTTTGTCCTTGCTTTATTTATGATTGAAAATAAAAAACTTTTCCACTAATTTTTTAAATCAGCATTTTATCTTTAAGAAAGTTTAGGACATTGTTAAATATCTCTTATCTTTTCTTCTAAACCTTCAGGTGTTTAATCTAACCTTGATTCTATCAAAGACAACACCATTATCTATTATCAAACCTTCTAATCTACCTTCCTCTATCAAGAACTCAGCCAATGTCTTCATCTACTTTTTATACTTTTTTTAATTAAAACTGTCATTAAATCAATCCTTCATTTTTAAGAAGATTTAGGACATTGTCAGATTTTATAATTTTCTTTAAAAGATTCCTTAAATAATCCCTATCCTTTATTT
>CAZYKX010000018.1:0-26793 GCA_964648745.1 uncultured Aquificales bacterium | reverse complement strand
TCTCATCTATGTTTATTAAAAATGATAAAAATTGTCTTCCTATTAGATCTCCTTTGTTAGTAAAATAGTATCTCCAGTGGAAATTTCCTATTTTATAAGCAGTGTTTCTGTATTCTTTTAATAGTTCAATAATTTTTGAGATCTTTCTTTTATTTGCAAAGTGTGGGTAAATATAAGATCCAATTATTCTGCTTGAATTATTAATCTCATTCATATTTATAATATGACTCCTTTTACTTTAAAAGTAAATTAGTCTTTAAATGGCTATTTATAGCTATATATAGCTATTTAACTAAATACTTGTAACTGATACTAAACACTAAAATATGTGGCCTCTGGATGGTAAACAACTATCGCATCTGTTGACTGCTCTGGGACTATAAGGTGATTTTCTGTCAGTGTTATACCGTATTCATAAGGTTTTAATATATCAAAAATGATATCGTTTATTGCTAAATCAGGGCAAGCAGGATAACCTGGTGAGTATCTTGCTCCTTGATATCTTTTTATCTGCCAGTTAACATCTTCTAAGGATTCTCCTTCTTCCTTTGCTATACCTAACTCTATTCTTATTTTTTTATGAACTATCTCTGCTAAAGCTTCAGCAAGTTCTATACCAAGGCCATGAATAAGATGGTACTCTTTATACTTTCCTTCTTCAAATAACTTTTTCTCATAATCTGATATTTTACTACCAGCAGAAACTATAGTGAAAGCTACAACATCATGTCTATCGTCATGGAAATAATCAGGTAAAGCTCTATATGGCGGTTTTGTTGATCTTGGAAAATCTATTTTATAGATGGCTTTATCTATTACTTCTTTTAATGGTGCTTTATTTATATCTTTTTCTTCTGTCCATCCCTCTTTTTCTGAAAAAATAATTAATGAACTTTCCTTATTATCATCTTTCTCCAATCTTAAAGAAAAGTCACTTCTACATGGGTAATAACCATATATTATTACTGGTTGGAAAATATCTTCTTCTATAAGAAATTTTTTCAATCTTTCAAAGTTAGGTAATATTTCTTCATTTTTTAACTTTTCATAATCTTGTAAAGATTTGTCTCCTCTTTTGTATCCCCATGCCCTTTTAAATAGTGCTCCTTTATTAATCCATTTAAATGCTAGTTCTCTTATATATTTATAATCTTTACTTTCTGGTGTTATCCAAACTTTCCTTCCCCAAAATGGTGGTGTTGGAACTGGAACATCTCTTGATGGCATAACTATATCTTTCAATGGTGGAACTATTCTTTCTTCTTCAACTTTAACTTCTACTTCTTCCTCTTTATAACCTAAATCTATATCAAATATGCATTTTTCTATCCTTGACATTGCCTCTATTCCATCAAAAGCATCTCTACAGTAAAAAATAGGTCCATCGTATATAGGTCTACAGTACTCATCTACAAACTTTTTATTTAAAGCTGCTCCTCCAAGTAAAACAGGTATTTTTATTCCTCTTTTTTGCATTTCTTCCAAATTATTTTTCATTTCCAAAGTTGATTTAACAAGTAAACCACTCATACCTATAGCATCTGCATTATGTTCCTCTGCAGCTTTTAAAAATTGTTCCAATTCTACTTTTATACCTAAATTAACAACTTTAAAACCATTATTTGTTAATATAATATCAACAAGGTTTTTACCTACATCGTGAACATCACCTTTTACAGTTCCTAAAACTAATGTTGTTTTCTTCTGTTTTTCTTTTTTTGGTAGATATTGGTTAAGATAATCAACAGCTGCTTTCATCGTCTCAGCTGACTGTAATACAAAAGGCAGTTGCATCTTACCTTGACCAAATAAATCTCCAACTACCTTCATTGCATCTATTAAAATTTCATTAATTATTTTCTCTGGTGGTATTGTATGTCTTGCTTCTTCTACTGTTTTAATTAACTTTTCTTTTTCTCCATCTATCAGTAATTTTTTTATTCTTTCTTCTATAGGAAGTTTTTCAAGCTCATTTTCATCTCTATCTTTCTCTATTTCTTTATATTTTGAAAAATGGTTAATAAACTTAAAAAGCGGATCTTCGCCATTTTCCCAGATATTAAAAAGTAAATTTTCACAAACTTTTTTTTCTATTTCTGATATTTTATGAAATGGAATAAGATGTTTTGGATTTACTATAGCCATTGTTAAACCAGCTTCTACGCAATAATGTAAAAAGACAGAATTCAAATACTTTCTTGCATGCATATCTAAACCAAAAGATACGTTAGATATACCTAAAACTGCTCCAACTTCTGGATATCGTTGTCTTAATTCTCTAATAGCCTCTATAGTTTGTATAGCTGCATCTCTATACTCTGGATCACCACTTCCTACAGTAAACGTTAGTAAATCAAAAACTAAATCCTCTGGGTTTAGTCCATGATACTTTGTGGCTCTTTCATACATTCTCTCAGCAACTTCTAACTTTCTTTCCTTTGTCTTTGCCATACCTTTTTCATCTATTGTAAGAAGAACTAAAGATGTTCCATATCTTTTTGCGAGAGAGCAAACTCTATCAAACTTTCCAATACCATCCTCAAGGTTTGCTGAATTTACTATTGGTTTTCCACCTATGAGCTTTAAAGCTGTCTCTACTGCATTTGGTTGGGTAGAGTCTACCATAAGAGGGATGGATACTTTTTGTACAAAACGACTTATAACCTCTTTCATGTCCTTTATTTCATCTCTTCCAGCATAGTTAACTGAAACATCTAATGCATGGGAACCAGATTTTACTTGCTCTTGAGCTATAGAAAGTATTGCATCATAATCTTCTTTCATTAAAAGCTCTCTAAATTGTTTAGAACCTGTTGCATTTGTTCTTTCTCCAACTAAAAAAGGTGGTGGTTCTTGTTTTAACGGTACAGTCATAAATAATGATGCTAAGCTTTTTATTTGTTTTCCCTGAGGTGGAATTGGTTTTTTACCTTTTACTTTTTCATAAAGTGCTTTTATATGGGTAGGTGTTGTTCCACAGCAACCACCAACAATTGCTACACCAGGAAAGTTTAGAAATTCAGACTCTTTTTCAGCAAACTCTTGAGCATTCATAGGATAGTATGTTTGACCACCTCTATTTTCTGGAAGACCAGCATTAGCATGTATAGAGATATATCCTGGCCATACTTCAGAAAGCTTTTTTATATGTTGTTTTACCTGATCTGGACCAGTTCCACAGTTAAAACCAAGTGTAAGAATATCAAAAGGTTCCATAATAGCTGCTAATGTTTGAGCATCTGTTCCAATTAACATAGTTCCAGAAAGTTCAATTGTTGCAGATACCATTATAGGTATATCTACACCTTTTTCTTTAGAAGCATCTGAAACTGCATGGATAGCTGCTTTTATCTGTAGCGGATCTTGACAAGTTTCTATTAAAAATACATCTACACCACCATCTATAAGACCATATGCAGCTATTTTATAGCCTTCATAAATAGTATCATAATCAATATGACCTAAAGAAGGTAATTTAGTCCCAGGACCAAGAGAACCAGCTACAAATCTTGGTTTTTCTGGTGTTGAATACTGTTGACAAACTTGTTTTACTAGCTGTGCACCTGCCTTTGCTGTATCGTATGCAAGATGAGATATACCATACTCCTCCAAGACCCAAGGCAAAGAACCAAAGGTATTGGTTTTTATTAAATCTGCTCCAGCTTCAGCATACTTTATATGGATACTTTTGATAATGTCAGGAGCATTTATATTTAAAATTTCATTACAACCTACTTTCCCATCCCAAACATTCATAGGAATAATCATAGATTGGATCATTGTTCCCATTGCACCATCTATAACGAGAACTCTTTCTTTTATTAATTCTTTTAAATGCATATATTAAACTCCTATAATTTTTATTATTACTCTTTTAGCTCTTTGCCCATCAAATTCTAAATAAAAAATTTCTTGCCAAGGGCCTAGATCTAACCTTCCATTTGTAATGGGAACAACTACCTGTAAATGTGTTAATAAGTTCTTCAAATGAGCATCACCATTATCTTCTCCTGTTTGATGATGCTTATAATCCATTTTAAATGGAGCTAATTCTTCAAGCCATTGCCATATATCTTCATGTAAACCCTCTTCATCATCTTGAATAATAACAGATGCAGTAAGATGCATAGAAGATACTAAACATAATCCTTCCTTTACACCTGATTCTTCTAAAGCTTTCTTTACATCTTGCGTTATTTTTATAATCTCCCTTCTGTTTGATGTTTTAAAAGTTAAATATTTAGTAAAACTTTTCATATTCTAACTCCTTAAAATATGTAATAATATTTTAAACTTTTTTTCATATTCTACGAATAAATATATAAAAGGAGGTTTTAATATGGTAAAGAAAATTTTATACATTTTATTTAGTTTATCTATTTTCTCAACATTCTCATTCGCTATAGAGAAAACAGATATAACTACATCTGAGTATTTAGATTCGGCAAGAGATGCTCTAAAAACAGCTTATGAAAGCGGAGCAAATTTAAAGGCTCCATATGAGTATGGAAAAGCAGAAGGATTTTATAAAATAGCAGTAGAAAAAGCTTCAAATTTTGATTTAGAATATGCTGTTGATGCAGCTAAAAAATCGATAGAATGGGCATTAAAAGCATTAGAAAAATCCAAAAAAGGAGAATAAGTATGAAGAAAACTATTGCACTATCAGGAATAATACTTGGTTTAAGCTTTTTTGCTAATGGAGAAAATTTAAATATAAATGATATAGAAGAAAAATTACAAAAACTAAAGGAAAAGCATGCTTTAGAATGTTCACCAAAAGAAGTTGGACTGTTGGAAAGTTATTTAGAAAGTTTAAAAATATCCCAAAATGAAACAAAGGATGTTACAAATATTGTTTATCCTATAAAAATAAATAAACTTTTAATGAAAATCGAAAAAAATATAAACTCTGTTAAAGATGGTGTTCCCTGTTATAAAAGAGTTGAACTTGGCTTAAATCAAAAAGTAGCTGAGAAAAAAGAAGAACAAAAGCATGAAGTTACCACACAACCTACTACAGAAAAACAAAAAGATAATAATATATCTGAACTAAATCAACCAGTTAGAGTACATTTTTACACCAATAGTGCAAAGATTAAAAAAGAGTATCTTCCTTATTTAAATGTAGTTTCAAAATATATGAAAACACACCCAGATGTAAAGTTAAAAATCGTTGGCTTTACCGATGACAGAGGAACTAAAAAGTATAATGATAAATTAGCAATAAAAAGGGCAAAAGCAGTTAGAGATTACCTTGTAAAACAAGGTATATCTAAAGACAGAATAAAAATAGAAGGAATAGGAAAAGATAAATATATCTTACCTAATAAAAATGAGATAGATAGATTTACAAATAGAAGGGCTGAATTTTATATTATTTCTATAGAAAGATAAATTGGCTGCCGGAAGAACACATGAGTTAATAAACTTAGCTGCTTTACCACCTTTAATTTACTATTTGTCTCCAAATGATTTAATAAGTTTTTTAGGAGGGTACTTTGTAGGTACTTTCCTTTTATCTCCAGATAACGATATATACCATTCAAAACCAAATAGAAGATGGAAAATTCTAAGATTTATATGGATTCCATATACAAAAGTATTTAAACATCGAGGCATATCTCACATTCCTATCTATGGAACAGTTATAAAAATACTGTATATAATAGGGATTTTTTTAATAATATTCTTTATTTTAAATGCATTTAATATTTTTGTTAACAAAATCAACAAAGATTTTAAAAGTATTTTATCAAATCCAGTTTTTATCTCGTTTATAATTGGTTTGATTTTAGCAGAGATTGTACATATATTTACAGATATCATATATAGTACACTAAAAGGATTAAAACCTAAAAGGAAAAGAAGGAAAAGATGATAAAACCTATAAAACTTTTTAAGTTGTTTGGAATAGAAATTAATATTGATTACAGTTGGTTTATTGCTTTTTTACTTATAACATTAAGCTTATCCTATGGTTATTACCCCTCTTTATATAAAGGTCTTGATAACTATATATATTTGATCTTTGGTATATTTTCTGCAATAATGCTATTTCTATCTGTACTTCTACATGAATTATCTCACTCTATAGTTGCTATAAAACATGGTATTCCAGTAAGAGATATCTACTTATTTATATTTGGTGGTGTTGCCATGATTGAGCAAGAACCTGAATCACCAAAAACAGAGTTTAAAATAGCTATTGCAGGCCCATTAATGAGCTTTTTCCTTGCTTCTATATTTTTCACAATTGCATATTTCTATCCAAAAGATGATATTTTCAATGGTTTTATAAACTATCTATTTTTTGTAAATTTAGCTTTAGGTACATTCAACTTAATCCCAGCATTTCCATTAGATGGAGGCAGAATATTTAGAGCTATACTTTGGAATAAATATGGCATACTAAAAGCTACAGAGATAGCTTCTAAGATAGGAACTTATTTTGGAATATTTTTAATTATATCAGGATTCTTTATTTTAATTTCAGGAAACTTTTTAAATGGAGTTTGGCTGATATTTTTAGGATTTTTTATAAAAAAAGCCTCTAAAGATGCCTTATTACAAACACAGATATCAGTAATACTATCCAAAATTAAAGTTGAAAACATTATGAAAACAATGAACCCTTTACATGAAGAGCTATCTTTAGAAGAATTTTTAAACTACTACTACCCTTTAATTGAAACTAATCTTTACCCTGTTTTAACTACAGATGGAAATATCTTATTCTTAGATAGAAACAGTATGAATATTTTTCAATACCAAGATATAAATAATTTAAAATTAAAAAACATTTTAAAACCTATAAATTACTATATATTACCTGATGAAAAACTAAATAAAGCATACAATTTTATGAGAAAAAACAACATTTATGAAATACCAGTAAAATATAATTCCGCTTTTTTAGGAATTTTAAGAAAAAAAGATATAGATTATTTAATAGATCAATATTTAAAAGGAAGGAAAGATGAAGGTCCTAATTATAGAAGATGATAAAAATCTATCACACCTTATCAGAAAAAGACTAAAAGAAGAAAGATTTGAAGTAACTCAAGCTTTTGATGCAGAAGAAGGATTAAGTTTTGCACTATATGATAATTTCGATATAATAATACTAGACCTTATGCTTCCAAAAATGTCAGGTTTTCAAGTTATAGAAAGTTTAAGAAACAAGAAAATAAAAACACCTATACTGATACTTAGTGCAAAGGAAAGTACAGAAGATAAAGTAAAAGGTTTAGAATTAGGAGCTGATGACTATCTAACAAAACCATTTAGTTTTCCAGAATTAGTAGCAAGGATAAACGCCCTTATCAGGAGAAGTAAAAGTATCGAAGATATATCTAAATTAAGATATGAAGATTTATCAATAGATCTACTAAAAAAAGAAGTATATAGAGGAAATAAAAAAATAGACCTAACAGCTAAAGAGTTTGAACTTTTAAAATATTTAGTAGAAAATGCTGAAACAATTGTTACAAGGAATATGATTTTAGCAAATGTTTTCGATATAGATTTTGATATAGAAAGTAACATTGTTGATGTACAAATTCACAGATTGAGAGATAAAATAGACAAAGGTTTTGAAAAAAAGCTAATACATACCGTCCGCGGATTTGGATATGTCCTTAAATCCAATTAAAACTTTAAACAAAATCAGTGTAAAAATTACACTAATTTATTCACTAATATTACTTACATCTTTAATCATATCGTTCTTTGCCATCTATTCTTTTTTTGAAATGTATCTTGATAATAAAACTAAAGAAGAACTTTTAGAAAAAGCAAAAAGTTATAAAATACTCTTTACTCAAGAAAAAATATCAGGTCTAAAAAAACAGATATTAAAAGAATCTGAAGTTATAAACAATGTAGAACAGTTTTATAAAATCTATGATGAAAAAGGAAATAATATTTTAAATACAAACACTTCAGTTCATACTTACAACATTGTTTTTGATTTGAAAAATTACATGAAACTTAAAACAGATAACTATCTTATTACTACTATAGATCAATTTTATATTATTGCATATAAACTATCCCCAAAATATACATTAGTTATCGGAAAATCTAAAATAAATAACAACAAACTTCTAAATAGACTATTAGAAATTTTTTACTATTGGGGATTTGCTGTTTTCATAATCTCATTTTTAGGAGGGATTATTATAGCTAATTCTATAACAAGAAAAATAAAAAAAATAACAAATACAGCTAAGGAACTTTCTACAAGTATGAATTTACAAAGAAGAATAGAAGTAAAAGATTCTGGAGATGAGATAGATGAACTTGGCACAATTATAAACAACCTTTTAGATAGAATAGAAAACTTAATAAGAACTTTAAAAGAAACAACAGAAAGCGTGGCCCATGATCTTAAAACACCTATTGCAAGAATAAAGGCAGCTTCGGAAAATATGCTTATGAAAAATAAGCTTTCAAAAGAATGTACAGACTTATTAGTTTATATCATAGAAGAAACAAACTCATTAAATCAGATGATAGGAGATCTATTAACTATATCTAAATTAGAATCAGGAGTTATCGAGATTCAAAAAAGTAAGATAAACTTATCAAAAATAGTTAAAAATTTATATATTCTTTTTAAAGATTACGCAATTAGTAAAAATGTAAGTATAGAGATAAATGTTCCAGATGAAGTGTATATTTTAGGAAATGAAAATTACTTAACAAGAGCTATAGCCAATTTAATAGATAATGCAATAAAATTCAATAAAGAAAATGGAAAAGTATTAATCAGTATCTATGAAGAAGAAGATAGCATTAAATTTTCTATAAAAGATACGGGGATTGGTATTCCACAAGATAAAGTTAGCAAAATTTTTGAAAAGTTTTACAGAGTTGACGAAAGTAGAGGTATTCACTTAGGTAGTGGTTTAGGATTAAGCTTAGTAAAAGCAATTTTAGATCAACATAATGCAACTATAAATGTTATAAGTACAGAAAATAAAGGAACAGAATTTATAGTAACATTTAAAAAGATTACAAACAATTAATTTTTATTTAATTGTTTTGTAATTTTTTTATGATATATTATTTATTGTAAAATTAAAAACAGGAGATTTTAAGATGAAGAAGTTAGTTTTATCAGCACTTTCAGTAGCAGTTTTTGGAATGGGATTCGCAGCAATAGCTGAAGAAAAAGCTGCTGAACCAGCAAAACAAGAAGCTGCAGCTCCAGCTAAAGAAGAGAAAAAAGCTCCAAAGAAAGCTAAAAAGAAAGGCGTAAAGAAAGAAGAGAAGAAAGAAGAGAAAAAAGAAGAGAAGAAAGAAGAGAAAAAAGAAGAGAAGAAAGAAGAGAAAAAACAATAACCTTACATCTAAGGGGTCAGCCATGGCCCCTTTTCAATTACAATTTCATATAAACTCTTTTAATCAATTATTATAAACTCACCTTTTAATTTCTATTCCTTTTAACAATTTAAATCTATCTAATCAATTTAAACTATTAATAGATTCTTAACTATGTTAAAATAAAAAAATCATTTTTTAAAAAATGGAGAAAAAAGTGTATAAATATATTTTTCTTTTACTTGGATTTTTTATAGCTGCTTGCCAAAAATTGCCGCCAGAAGCTGAATTTATAAATCAAAATAAGATAGAAGGAAAAATAGTTGTAGATGATAAAATAAAAGAAAAATGTAAAGGAACACTATTTTTAATAGTTAGAAAAGGTCTATCTCCACAACCTTTAGCAGTAAAAAAAATTAAGTTTTCAAAAGATAATGTAGATTTTAAAATAACTCCTGCAGATGTATTAATTGAAGATCTATTTAAAGAATTTAGCGATGAAGTTATAATTTACGCAAAAGTATCTAAAAGTGGTAATCCAACTGAAAATAAAGAAAGTTGTGAAAGTGAGCCATTAGTAGTTAAAACCGGAAGCAAAAATGTAATAATAAAAATAAATAAATATGTAGAGTAAAATTATGAAAGCTATCATTATCATCACAGGAAATGAGTTTTTACAAGGAAGAAAGCAAGATAAGAATGGTTTGTATATAGCAAAAACTCTTTTTGAAAGAGGTATTGATACAATTGGGATAATCTTTGCTCCCGATAGTATATATGAACTTACAAATTACATAAAATATGCCTTAGATAGAGCAGATTTAGTTTTCATCTCTGGTGGTTTAGGTCCTACCACAGATGATAACACAAGACAAGCTATAGCAAATGCAATAGGAGTTCCTCTTATATACCATGAAACTTGGTTAAACTACCTAAAAACATTTTATAAAAGTAAAGATATTGAGATTACAGAAGAAAGAAAAAGTATGGCTAAAATTCCATATGGAGCTGTTTTAATAGAGAATCCAGTTGGTAGGGCTGCTGGTTTTATAAAAGTGTTAGATGATGTAAATAAAGCTGTTATAGCATTTCCTGGAGTATATTCTGAATTTAAACCAATGTTTGAAAAAGCTTTAGAGTATTTAGGAATTAAAGATAAAAAAAGATTTACTAAACTTTTTAGAGTTTTTGGTATTAAGGAGTTAGATTTAAACTATCTTCTTGATGACATTAAAGATTTAAGTTTTAACGTTTCTGCAAAAGGTGTGGATATATTTCTCTATGATACTAATATTAATGATTTCAAAATAAAAGAGGAAAAGATAAAGAAAAGACTTGGAACTTACATTTATGCTGAGGATAATATTGAAATGGAAGAGGTTGTTGGAAATCTTTTAAAAGAAAACAATAAAAAAGTAGCTACTGCAGAATCTTCAACAGGTGGATTGATTATCTCAAGACTTATAAATGTTCCTGGTTCTTCTTCTTACGTTTTAGGTGGAATAGTTAGTTATGCAAATGATGTTAAAATCAATATTTTAAATGTAAACAAATATGACATTGAAAAGTATGGAGCTGTAAGTGAAACTGTAGCAAAACAGATGGCTAAAAATGTAAGAAATATTTTAAATGCAGATATAGCTGTAAGTGACACCGGAATAGCTGGACCTACAGGATATAGTGATGAAAAACCTCTTGGTCTTCATTACATAGGATTTTCTGATGGTAAAGATACAAAAGTTTATAAAGAAATTTTTGAAGCTGAAAGAAATGACGTTAGATTATATATTTCTCAATTTGCTCTTAATTTAATTAGATTGTATTTTATCAATAAATAAATTCTACTCTATTTCTACCTTTATTTTTTGCTATATACAATGCTTCATCTGCCCTTTTAAAAGCAGCATCAAAAGTTTCCCCTTTTTTAATCTCAGTCACACCTAAACTCACAGTAACCTTACCAACATCTTTAAAATTATAGTTTTCTATATTAAATCTTATTTTATCTGCAATTTTAACAGCATTTTCCAGGCTTGTCTCAGTTAAAATAATTAAGAACTCTTCACCACCCCACCTTATTATGTAATCTGACTTTCTTAATGTCATTTTCACAATGTCTGCGATGGTTTTTAAAACATAATCACCTTTATCGTGACCATATTTATCATTTATCTCCTTAAAATGATCTATATCAAATACAATTATAGATAAAGGTTTATTATTTCTATTAAATTTTTCTATCTCTATCTTAATTAAAGTATCTATAATTGTTCTATTAAATAATCCTGTAAGTTTATCTGTAATTGATTGTTTTTCTGCTATATTTCTCATTTTAATTATGTAAATAATAAAAATATTTATTAGAAGTAAAATAACTAAGAAAAATGCAAACATAATATAAAAATTTATTGCAAAACTTTTAAATATTGAATCAGTTTCATAAGACACTAAATAACCAACAATATCACCTTTTAAATTTTTTATTCCAACAAAAGAAACAATAACAAGATTATTGTCTATATCAACAGGAATTGCGAATAAATCTTCTTTATCAAGCCTATCTAAAACTTTCTCTCTTAAAATTTTATTTACTTTACTTATTTCAGGAAACCTCAAAATCTTATAAGTTTTTGCATCTACAAAATATCTATTATCTATTTCACTCTCTATAAAGCCTTTATTTTCTTTCATATTAATAAAATCTCTTTTTAAGATAAAAATATATGTTTTTTCAAATGTATTGGCTAAATCTTTAGAAATCATAGAGAATGGAACACTCAAATAGAGATTACCTACATTTAATCTATTATAATAGATAGGGTAGAAAAAAACTAAACTATCGGCAAAATATCTATCTAAAATGGATAGAATATTTCCAGTATTTATTATATCTCCTATATCAGATAATTTATCTCCAAACTTCTTAAAATTATGCATTCTCAAAAAAACAGTTCCATCTGGATATACAATTGTAAATCTTTCAAACCCAAAAGATTTTAAATATACATAATCTTTCAGAAGAACATTATAAAGATATAATCTATTTGAAAAGTCTTTTTTTAGAAGTTCGGAAAAAATAGTTTTATCTTTTATATTCAAATTATAGTAAAGTTTTGCGATATTTTCATATTTCTCTAATTCAATAACAAATTCAGACTTTAATTGTCTTTGTTTATTTTGTAAATATGTTTCTTCTTTTCCAACTTTATCTTGATATAGGATAAAAACTATTAAGAAGATAATCAATAGATTTCCTATAATTAAAACCGTCTTTTCTTTATTATTTTTCATTATAATATTTATGCCCTTAATTTTTATACATAATTAAAATAAATATAGCGAGAGGTTTATGAAATGCAAGAAAAAAAACTTTGGGGTGGTAGATTTTCAGAAAGTACAGATAAATTTGTAGAAGAGTTCACAGAAAGTATCTCTTTTGATAAAGAACTAGCCTTATTCGATATTAAAGGAAGTATAGCCCATGCAAAGATGCTTGGTAAACAAGGCATAATACCACAAGAAGATGCGGATTTAATCATAAAAGGTTTAGAAGATATAAAAAAGGAGATCGAAGAAGGTAAATTTCAATGGAAACAAGAACTTGAAGATGTTCATATGAACATTGAAAAAGCCCTTATAGATAAAATAGGGGATATTGGAGGAAAACTTCATACAGGTAGATCAAGAAATGATCAAGTAGTTACAGCATTTAGACTTTATTTAAAAGAAAATGTAAATGATATAATAGGTCTTTTAGTAAACCTTCAAAAAGAACTTTTAAAGAAAGCACAAGAATATATAGATGTAGTTATGCCAGCTTATACACATCTACAAAGAGCACAACCAATAAGAGCAGCACACTATTTTTTAGCTTATTTAGAAATGTTTGAAAGAGATAAAGAGAGATTTGAAGATAATTTAAAAAGAATTGATATGTTACCATTAGGAAGTGGAGCTGTTGCTGGTGTAGATTTCCCTATAGATAGAGATTTTGTTTCAAAAGAGTTAAATTTTAGTTATGTAATGAGAAATTCTATTGATGCTACAAGTAGCAGAGATTTTGCACTAGAATTTTTAGCAAATGCTTCAATATGTATGGCTAATATGTCACGATTTAGTGAAGATATGATTATATATTCTTCATCTGAGTTTTCATTTGTAGAACTTCCAGATAAACTAACAACTGGTTCGTCTATAATGCCTCAGAAAAAAAATCCAGATGTATTAGAGCTTATAAGAGGTAAAACCGGCAGAGTTTACGGAAATTTAGTTTCACTTTTAACAACAGTTAAGGGATTACCTCTTGCTTACAACAGAGATTTACAAGAAGATAAAGAACCAGTTTTTGATAGTGTAAAAACTTTAAAAG
This sequence comes from uncultured Aquificales bacterium, assembly GCA_964648745.1. Lineage (GTDB taxonomy): Bacteria > Aquificota > Aquificia > Aquificales > Hydrogenothermaceae > Sulfurihydrogenibium. The sequence goes on along the minus strand of CAZYKX010000018.1, from coordinate 13,097 downwards.
GTTCAATAATAGGAATTACAAAAATTGTGGAAGGTTTAAAAATCAATAAAGAGATTACAGAATCTGCAGCTGGTGGTTTTGCATTAGCTACAGATTTGGCAAACTATCTAGTTGAAAAAGGTTTACCATTTAGAAAAGCTCATCATGTTGTAGGAAGTATAGTAGCTTATCTTATAAAGAATAATAAAGAACTTGAGAACATAACACTAGAAGAACTAAAAGAGTTTAGCCCAATTTTTGATAAAGATGTTTTAAACCTTCTTTCTCCTTATGTTGTAGCTGATAGAAGAAAATCTTTTGGTGGAACTTCAAAAGAACAGGTTTTAAAACAGATTGATTTTTGGAAAAATAAACTAAACTTATGATTGTATTTATTTTAGCTTATATTGTTTTTCTTATCCTTATAGGTGTTTTATCTAAAAAGTTTATAGCTTCAGAGAAAGATTATCTTTTAGCTGGGAATTCCTTACCTTTATCTTTATCTGTTTTTACTTTATTTGCTACATGGTTTGGTTCTGAAACAATACTTGGAGCAACAGAAGAAGTTTTAAAAGGTGGTTTTATAAACATTATTGAAGAGCCTTTCGGTGCTGCTTTGTGTCTTATCCTTGCTGGTCTATTTGTTGCAAAACCTTTATATAGAATGAATCTTTTAACTTTTGGAGATTTTTTTAGAGTTAAATACAATAAAAATATAGAATTTATTGCAAGTTTTATGTTAATAATATCTTACTTTGGCTGGATTGCTGCTCAATTTGTAGCTTTTGGAACCATATTTAAAATTATCTCAGGATTAGATATAAAAATCTCTATTTTCCTTGGTTTTATTGTTAGTCTTATTATGACAATCTTTGGTGGTATGTGGGCTATAGCTCTAACAGATTTTATCCAAACTTTAGTTATTTTAATAAGTATATTCGCTACTTTTGTAGATGTTTTAATTTCAGCAGGTGGTCTTTCTGTTTTTAAAGAAATTCCAACCTCTTATTTCAATATTCTACCAAAAATGGATTATTTAAGTTTAATTAGTTATTTTGTAGCTTGGATAACTATTGGTCTTGGATCTATTCCAGGTCAAGATTTATTTCAAAGATTTATGTCTTCAAAATCTGAAGATATAGCTTATAAATCAGCTATAATCTCTGGCTTTATGTATCTCACAGTTGCATTAATACCTATATTGACTGTAACTATAATCTATTTTCACTTTCATTTTAAAACTGAAAATACACTTTTAAATTTTATCTATTTAAATGCTAATCCTGTTATTAAATATCTGTTTTTTGCTGGTTTGCTATCCGCTATTATAAGCACAGCAACAGCAGCTATTTTAGCTCCTTCGGCACTATTAAGTGAAAATATTCTAAAATATACATTCAGAAGAATTTCTGATAAATCTTTACTGATACTTACAAAATTTTCTGTATTATTTGTTGCTTTTATATCTTTAATGTTGGCATATACTGGAGAAAGTATATACAACCTTGTAGCTTCATCTTCTGTTATAACGTTAGTATCACTATTTGCACCATTTATGTTTGGACTTTACTGGAAAAAATCAAATGAAGTTGGAGCTTTAGTTTCTATAATTTCAGGTTTTGGTGTATGGTTTATTTTAAATTTTATCTTTAAGCAAGAAGTACTCTCTGTATTCTTTGGCTTTATAACAAATATTTTTACAATGGTAGTCTTCTCACTTTTTAGCAAGAAGACTTAACCATTAATAGACCGTTATCTAACTCAAGAATGTTTCTCCTACCACATTTTTTACAATTATCATCTCCAAAACCATAACTATCAGCAACAAGAATAATAGTTTTGTTTTCTTGACCACATTTGCAAATGTAGTAAATTTCCTTGAATTCTAGGTTGAGATCTTTTAATGTTTTCATCTTTTACACCTCCTATGTTTTTAAATAATTTTACATAGGAGGTGTTAAGGAATTATTAAAGTAATATTAAGATTATTTTATTTTTTCACCTTTGGAATAGTTTTCATCAAAGTATTTTAAAAACTCATTTGTTTTATCAAGCTCTGGTTTTCCATATAAAACAGCTTGCTTATCTACTATTAAAGAATATTTATTAGCTTTTGCAAAGGATTCAAGGTTTGTTTGCACAAGCTTCATAAATTGAGATAAAAGTTCATCTCTTCTTTTTAAAACTTGTTGTTGTTTTTCTATTGCAAAGCTTTGGAACTCTTCTTGAGATTTTTGGTCTTGTTTTAATGATTTTTGTTTTGCTTCAACTTCAGCTTTAGCTTTTTCTCCTACTTCACTTAAAATCTTCTGTGCATCTTTTCCAGCTTGTGAGTTGTTTACAATAGTTTGAACATCCACAAAGACAATATCAGCTGCTTTTGCAAATGTTAAAACAAAAAATAAAACTAAAAATGAGAGTAAAAATTTTTTCATAAAAACCTCCTAAATATAATATTTAATTACTCAATAATACATATACATTCTGGTCTTTTTATTCTAAGTGCTACTATTTCAAAAACTCTAAAATAATGGTCCATATTATCATAATTTATATACGATGTAATCATATCTTGAGAAATAAATAAATCTAAATTTTCTATTCCAGTAGAAACTACAACAGCTGTAAACTGAGGAATTACAGTAGTAGTAAATACACCAACATCAAAAAGTTTTTTTATCTGATCTATTTCTAATGTTCCAGTATTTCCGTACAATCTATGAAGCATAGCATAATCTTTAGGATTTAATACTAATGCAAAGTTATTATAAAAACCTTGCTCATTTAGTTTTACAACAGCATTTAGTATATCTTTAAAAGCTTGACCTTCAACGTTCCAATCTGATATGTTAACAGAGTTTTTACCTTCTACGTTTAAAAGCCCAGGGAAACCTGTTTCTATATCTCCATGAAAAATAAATCTATCTTCTGCTATAGCAACTTGAGATGCTGCGGCTGCTGCAACACTAAAATCTAATGGAATATTGAATTTTTTTGAAGTTTCAATATCTCTCCAATGAATTTTGAAATCTTTATAAATTATAGGAATAGGTAAATATTTTCTTTCCTTAACTTTCACTATTCCGCACTCAGTTTCACCAAATAAACCACATACACCAGAATCTCCCGTATCTATAGAATCATAAGGAACATGACTTACTGATGGATCAAAAGGACCTGTAATCTCTATAAATCTTCTACCAACTAGGATCCTTTTAGCAGTTTCTATAACAACTTTATCTAATCTTTCCCAATCTTGAAGAGATAATGGTGATTCATTTCTTTTTAAATATTCCATAGTCTTCCTCCTGTTTTAAAATTATAGCATAAATTTAAACTTCACAATTGAAATTTTCAATGATTAGCTATATTATAAATAGTTAGGTCGTAGCCTTAAGGTGGATTGCAGATAGCTTAAAGCTATCTGAGGAAAGTCCGGACTCCACAGGGCAGGGAGCTGTCGAAAGACAGGTGGGGGTGACCTCACAGAATAGGGCCACAGAAAATAGACTGCCAATCCGCACACCAGCTTTGGTGTGGACATGGAGGCAAAGGTGAAAAAGTGGGGTAAGAGCCCACTACCTACAATGGTGACATTGTAGGTTGGCAACCCTCTCCCGGAGCAATCCTAAGTAGGAAGGCGATATCAGGCTTGCCCGGCCGATGCCTTCGGGTTGGGAGCTTAGATAAATGTCCAATAAAACAGAATCCGGCTTACTCTAAGGCTACGACAAAAATAAAATAAAAAAGGTAAGAATGAATATATTTGTTCTAACTATATTTCCTGAATATTTTAAATGTTTTGAAAAATATGGTATTGTAAATAAAGCTATAAAAAACAAATTAGTAAATATTCAAGCAATAGACGTAAGAGATTTTACTACAGATAAACATAAAACAGTTGATGATGTTGTATACGGTGGTGGACCTGGTATGTTATTAAAACCAGAACCAATTTTCAAAGCCTATAATCATATAAAAAATATAATAGGAAAACCTTATACCATAATAACCGAACCTTGGGGAAGAAAATTTGACCAAAATTTAGCAAAAGAGTTATCACAAAAAGAGAATCTTCTAATAATATGTGGAAGATATGAAGGTGTAGATGAGAGAGTAAAAATATTAGTTGATGAAGAAATATCAATAGGAGACTATATCCTTTCTGGAGGAGAACCTGCAGCTTTAGTTATAATGGATAGTATAATAAGATTACTACCTGGAGCACTTTCAGATAAAGAAAGTTTAGAAGTAGACTCATTTAGTAATGGACTTCTTGGTTATCCAAATTACACGAGACCAGCAGATTTTGAAGGTTTAAAAGTTCCTGAAGTTTTACTATCTGGCAATCATAAATTAATAAACCTTTGGAGAAGATTTCAACAACTAAAAAAAACATATACAAAAAGACAAGATTTATTAGAAAATATAGATTTATCTATTGAAGATAAAAAAATGTTAAAGTATATTATAGAAGGTAAAGATTTTGAAGATTTCATTAAAGAGGCTAACATTGCTAAATTTTGAGAAACCACCAATTGATGTACTTGAAGACGAAGATAAATATATAGTAATAGTAGACATTCCAGATGTAGATAAAGAAAATATTGAAATCACTGGAGATGAAAATAGCATAACAATAAAAGGGATAAGACACAACAGATTTAGTGGCAAATATTTAATTATGGAAAGATTTTCTGGATTGCTAAAAAGGACCGTGAGATTTCCTTCGTTTATAGATTTATCTCAAAGTAAAGCTTATTATCAAAATGGAACTTTAACGATTTATATATCCAAAGCAAAAAATAAGTTTATAATAGATAGTTTTTGTAAAATAATTATTTTCTAAAAATTTTCAGGAGGTATGAATGGATATAGTAGATAAAAATAGAGAGTTGTTGGATTTACCTTCTACTTATCCAATAATTCCAACAAGAGATATTGTTGTTTTTCCTTATATGGTTTTTCCTCTATTTATAGGAAGACCTTTTTCCATAAAAGCAGTTGAAGAAGCTATAGAAAACAATCAAAGATATATATTCCTATCTTTACAAAAAGATAAAGAGATAGAACACCCTTCTCAAAACGATATCTATCAGATAGGTGTAGTAGCAAACATAATTAGAATGATGAAATTAGAAGATGGAAGAATAAAAATTCTTGTTCAAGGTATAACCAGAGGTAAAATTAAAAATCTTAAGAAACTAGATGATTATTATCAAGTAGAGGTTGAAATTTTAGAAGATCCAGAAGTTGAAGAATCTATTGAAGTAGAAGCATTAATTCACTCTTTAAAAGATTTAATAGATAAATCTATATCCTTAGGGAAGCAGATTGTACCTGATTTAGTTGAAATAATAAAATCTATTGATGATCCAGGGAAACTTGCAGATTTAGTAGCTTCTATTTTAGATATAAAAGCAGAAGAAGCTCAAACTATACTCGAAATTTTAGATCCTATAGAAAGATTAAGAATTGTTCATGATAAATTTTTAAAAGAAGTTGGTATTTTAGAACTTCAACAAAAAATTAGGATATCAGCTAAAGAAGCTATAGAAAAAGATCAGAGAGAGTATTTTCTAAGACAACAGATTAAAGCTATCCAGGAAGAACTTGGAGAAAGGGATGAAAAGAAAGAAGAGATAGAAAACTATCAAAAGAAAATAGAAGAATCTGGTATGCCACCAGAAGTTAAAGAAGAGGCTTTAAAACAGCTAAAAAGATTAGAAAAAATGCATCCAGATTCAGCAGAAGCTGGCGTAATTAGAACATACCTTGATTGGCTTATAGAACTACCTTGGAATAAAAGAACAAAAGACAGACTAGATTTAGAAATAGCAGAAAAAATATTAGATGAAGATCACTATGATTTAGAAAGAATAAAAGAAAGAATTTTAGAACATCTTGCAGTATTGAAACTAAAAAAACAAAAAACAAAAGATAAATCCTTGAAAGGACCTATTTTATGTTTTGTTGGACCACCAGGTGTAGGAAAAACATCACTAGGTAAATCAATAGCAAAAGCTTTAAATAGAAAATTTATAAGAATATCTCTTGGTGGTGTAAGAGATGAAGCTGAAATTAGAGGACATAGAAGAACTTATGTTGGAGCTATGCCAGGAAAGATAATTCAGGCTATAAAACAAGCTGGTACCAAAAATCCTGTTTTAATGCTTGATGAAGTTGATAAAATAGGAATTGATTTTAGAGGAGATCCTACAGCAGCCTTACTTGAAGTCTTAGATCCGGAACAAAACAAAGAGTTTGTTGACCATTATATAGGTTTACCTTTTGATTTATCTGAAGTTATGTTTATTTGTACTGCAAATAGAACAGATACAATTCCAAGACCACTTTTAGATAGGATGGAAGTTATAAGACTTTCAGGATACTCTGAAGAGGAAAAGTTACACATAGCAAAAAGATATCTTATTCCAAAACAACTTAAAGAAAACGGTTTAGATGAAGAAACAGTCAAATTTACAGATAAAGCAATTATCTTAATAATAAGAGGATATACCAGAGAAGCAGGAGTTAGAAATTTAGAAAGGCAAATAGGTTCTATAATAAGAAAAATAGCAAAAGAAATGGTTAAAGAAGGTAAAAAGAAAAAATATAAAGTAACAGAATCTCTCGTTAAAAAATTCCTTGGAGCACCAATATACACAACCGAAAAGGAAGCAGAAGATCAAGTTGGAGTTGTAACTGGTTTAGCTTGGACAGAAGTAGGAGGGGAGATTTTAAAGATAGAAGCTACAAAAATGCCAGGTAAAGGTAACCTTGTTCTTACTGGTTCATTGGGAGATGTAATGAAAGAATCTGCAAGAATAGCATACTCTTACGTAAAATCAAAATCTACTGAATATGGGATAAATCCTGAAGACTTTGATAAATACGATGTTCATATACACGTTCCAGCAGGAGCTATACCAAAAGATGGACCTTCTGCAGGTATTGCTATAACAACAGCGATAGCATCTTTGTTTTCTGAAAGGCCAGTACGTTCAGATGTGGCAATGACTGGAGAAATAACATTAAGAGGTAAAGTTTTACCTGTAGGTGGTTTAAAAGAAAAGATATTAGCAGCTAAAAGAGCTGGTATAAAAACAGTTATATTACCAAAGGATAATAAAGAAGAAGTGTTATCAGATCTTCCAGATTATGTTAGAAAATCTGTAGATCTAATATTTGTAGATCATATTGATGAAGTTTTGAAAATAGCACTAAAAGAGGATAAGGAAAAAATTGATAATAAGGAAAGCTAAAATAAAAGATGCTAATGAAATATTTTCTATTCTTCAGTATTTTGCATTAAAAGAATTACTATTACCAAGAAGTTTAAACAGTATATACGAACATATAAGAGATTTCTTTGTTTGTGAGATAGACGGAAAAATCGTCGGTGTTGGTTCTTTACATATTTATTGGGAAGATTTAGCAGAGATAAAATCTTTAGCAGTTAAAGAAGAATATCAACATTTAGGGATAGGAACAAAGATTATCCAAGCATGTTTAGAAGAAGCTAGAGCACTTGGAATTAAAAAAGTTTTTGCTCTTACATACGTACCAGAATTTTTTAAAAAACTTGGTTTTGAAATTACAGATAAATCACATTTTCCTCAAAAAGTTTGGACAGAATGCATCCATTGTGTAAAGTTTAATGATTGCCATGAAATACCTTTATCTATAAGGTTAGATTAGATGAAAAAAATCTATCTATGTAGACATGGAGAAAGTGAGTTTAATGCAAAAAAAATAGTTCAAGGACATATTGATACTGATTTAACAGAAAATGGTCAAAAACAAGCTTTAGCTTTAGCAAAGTTTTTAAAAGATAAAGATATCAAAAAAGTTATCTCATCAGATTTAAAAAGAGCCTTCAAAACTGCAGACATTATAGCTAAAGAGCTAAACTTAATACACATTACTGATAGTAGAATTAGAGAGATGCATTTTGGTACATGGGAAGGTTTAAGTTATGAGTGGATATATAAAAATTCTTTGGAACATTTTCAAAACTGGCTTTCTAATCCAGTAAAATATCCACTACCGAAACAAGAAAGTGTGGAATCTTTTCAAAACAGATTAAAGGCATTTTTAGAAGATATAAAAAATCATGATGAAGACTCAATTTTAGTTGTTGGACATGGTGGTTCTATTCAAGGAATACTATGTATTGCACTAGGATTAGATATGCAAAATCTTTGGAAATTTAAGCACAACAATACTGGATTATCTTTAATCTTTGCTAATGGTAAAAATTTCTCAGTAAAATATATAAATATGTCCTATCATATTGAAATTTTAGATAATAAAGGTAATATATTGTTATAAAATTTGGAGGTTTTATTATGGAAAATGTTGTAGTATATGAAAATAGAAACAAACCTTCCTATACTGAAATTATAATTTTTACTTTATTAGTTCTTACATTCATAGTTGGATTTGTAAGTATTGCTATAATTACTGAAAAAATCTCAAATGTTTTAGTTTTCCAAATATCTGGATTTGTATATGGACTGGCTGCATTGATGTATATATTCCAATTTTTCTTTAAAAATGAAAATATTGGAAAGATAGGTACATTAACGCTCTTTATAGGATGGATTATCCAAACAGTTGGGCTATTTTTGAGAGGTATTGAGTCTTATAAAATGGGAATATTCCATCCACCATGGACAAACTTATATGAATCGCTAATGTTTTTCCCATGGTTAGCAGTTGGGCTTTATTTATACATAGAAAAAGAGTATAAAACAAAAGCAATAGGAACTTTTTTTACTCCAATTATAGCCTTTCTAGTAATATGGGGACATAAATTCAATACAGATATAAGTCCTTTAGTACCAGCATTAAGAAGTTACTGGTTATATCTTCACGTTTTAGCATCTTTTGTAGGTTATGCTGGTTTTAGCGTTGCCTTTGGTGCTTCTTTTGCATTCTTAATCAAAGAAAACTTTAAAGAAGATATCAATGTTAGATCATTCCATTATATAGGTTTTATTTTTAGTTTAATCTTGTCTATAATTTTTGGATATCTTACTTTAACAGGTGCCAAAGATATTAAAACAATGATTTTTGGAATAATATTTATTTTAGCGTTACTTAGTTTAATATACTTTTCTACAATTGTTTTAAAACCTTTAGGAAATAAAATACCTTCAGATAATTTACTTTCAGAAATAGCATTTAAAGCTGTTGCTATATCTTTTCCTATCTGGACAGCATCTATAATGCTTGGTGGTGCTTGGGCAAATGAAGCGTGGGGTAGTTATTGGAGCTGGGACCCAAAAGAAACATGGGCATTAATAGTTTGGTTATTCTTTGCTGCTTACATACATGGTAGAACAATAGGAAAATGGAAAGGAAAAACATCTGCATGGATTGTTGTAGCTGGATTTATAATGTTGCTTATATGTTATTTTGGTGTTAACTTATACTTCCCAGGCCTTCATAGTTATGCAACAGAATAGTTTTAAAAAGATTTAAATCATCTAAATAAGTTATTTTGAAATTAAGAAAGCTACCGAGATTAATGGTTATTTTATAACCAAGCTTTTCCATTAAAGCAGAATCATCGGTAGCTACAATATTTTCTTTTAGTGCGTATTCATGAGCTTTTAAAAGTTCTTTAAATTTAAATGCTTGAGGTGTTTGAACAATGTATATTTCTTCTCTATTTAAAGTTTCCAAAATTTTTCCGTCTTTTACTCTCTTTAATGTATCTGGAGATTTATATGCAGTTATGGAACCATCCCAGCCTTCTTTAACATTCTTTATAGATTCTAAAAACATATTAACATTTGCAAGTGGTCTTGCAGAATCATGTATAACAACAATATCACAATCAGATAAAGATTTTAAACCATTATATACAGAAAATTGTCTTTCTTTACCACCTGGAACTTTTATAAACTTTTTTTTAGATTTAATATCAATATTTAAATCCTCTTCAGGTAAAACTATTACGACAGTATCTATCTCAGAGATTTTTTCTATAGTTTTTAAAGAATATTCAAACAATTTAATACCATTGATTTCAACAAACTGTTTTTTATAACCAAATCTATTACCTTTTCCAGCAGCTAAAAGTATGCAGCCTATCATATTGCAAACTCCTAAAAATTGATTATAATCTTATCACAAAAAAAGAGGTGTAAAAAGATGACAAGAGAAGAAATAGAAAAGCTTTTAAAAGAAAATAAAGATATAGATCTAAGTTTTCAAGATTTAGAAGGGATAGATTTATCAGGACTAGATTTAAGCGGTGTTACATTTACGGGAGCAAACTTAAAAAATGCAAATTTCGAATCTTCAAACTTGGAAGGTGTGTTTATTGCAGATGCAAATCTAGAAAATGGTAATTTTAAAAATGCAAATTTATCAAAAGCTATTTTCCAAAGAGTAAAATTAAGAAACAGTAATTTTGAAAACGCTAATCTATATAGAGCTGCTATATTAGTAAGTGACGCAACTGGCAGTAATTTTCAAAATGCAAATATGTTAAATATAAGAATGGAAGATTCAAAATTTACTGAATGTAATTTTAACTATACAAATATGTGTTATGGAAATTTAAGAGGTTCTGATTTTCAAAAAGCTACCTTTATAAGTGCAAAGTTTAGTTATAGTGATTTCAGAAAAACAAAACTATCTGGTGCTTGGTTTGAAAATGTAGAAGCAGAAGAAGTTTTAATTTACGGTAAAAAACCATGGCTTGAAGGAACAAAAGCTGAAGTAAACTACTATAAAATTTTACCAAGTAATTTTGATGATTAAAATCTTTTTACCCTCAAAGAGTTTGCTATAACAAACACACTACTTAATACCATTGCAAGTGCAGCAAATATTGGGTTTAGATGTCCTGTTACAGCTAAACCCATTCCTATTATGTTATAAATAAATGCCCAAAACATATTAGCATAGATTACTCTCTTTACTTTTCTTGATAAAAGAATAAGTAACGGTATTTTTCTTAGATCATCACTTATTAAACTAATATTAGCAGACTCTCTAACTAAATCAGTACCACATCCCATGGCTATACCTATATCTGCCTTTACTAAAGCTGGTGCATCGTTTATTCCATCTCCAACCATCGCAACAACTTTCCCTTGCTTTTGTTCTTCTTCTATTATTCTTAACTTATCTTCCGGTTTTAAGTTTGCTCTAACATCTTCTACACTCAAAGAATTTTTTAATACTTTAGCAAAGTATTCACTATCACCAGTTAAAATCCCAACATCTACTTTAAGTTTCTTTAAAGCCTCAAAAGCTATATAAGCTTCTTTTCTTATTTTTTGTTTAAAAGATACAAATGCTAAAATCTCTTTTCCATCTGTAAGAAATGTTATAATTTCACCATTTCTTAAAGCTTCTTCCTTTAAGGCTTTTATTTTTTCATCATAATCTAAATTAAACTTTTTTAAAAATTCTTCACTTCCTAAGTAATATGTTTGATTGTTTATCTTTCCTGTTATACCTAAGCCATAAAAAACTTTAAAATCTTTTACTTCATACTCTTTACAATCTCTACACCAAGATAAAAAACTTTTTGCTAAAGGATGTTCTGAGTTTTTTTCTAAGGAATAGAAAATATTTTTTGATTCTTCATCTTTAAAGTAAGCTGTTGAAACTTCCATTATCCTTTCTGTAATAGTTCCAGTTTTATCAAAAAATATCTTTTTTACAGACGATAGTTTTTCTAATACATCAGCTCCTTTTATAATAATCCCTTCTTTCATAGCTTGACCTAAACCAAGCCATAAAGCTAAAGGTGCACCTATACTAAATGCACAAGGACAAGATATAAGTAATACAGATAAAGAAACTATTAAAGCTTTTTCAAAACCAGAAGCATAAAACCAGTATATAAAAGATGAGATAGATAAAATAAATACTATAGGTAAAAAGTAAAATGCTATTTTATCTGCCAAACGATTTATCGGTGCTTTTGTATTTCTAATTTCTTTCATTATTTCAATAAAACGATTTAATGTCCATTGAGATTGGGGTTTATCAACTAAAATTTTAAAAGTACCATCAAGAACTATAGTACCTGAGTAAAGTATATCTTTCTCTTTCTTTAAAACTGGATTAATCTCTCCTGTTAATAAAGATTCGTCTACATGTCCAATACCTTCTACTATAACACCATCGGCAGGAACTTTATCTCCTGGTAAAATTTTAATAATATCACCAACTTTAATTTCCTCAACAGGGATTTCTATCTCATTTCCATCCCTTATTACTATAGCTTTTTTTGCTGATAAATCTAAAAGCTTTTTCATAAAATTAGAAGCTTTAACTCTTGAGGAAGTTTCTAAATATCTTCCAAATGTTACTAAAACTAAAATCATAGTTGCAGTTTCAAAATAGATAGCATTTTTACCTGTCAATACAGAATAAACAGATAAAAAGTATGCAGAAAAAGAACCAATTGCTATAAGTGTATCAGTATTAAAATTTAGTATATTTTCTTTTGAAAAGGAATTTTTCAATATAGGAAACCCTAAAAGAATCATAACAGGTGTAGAAAGAATTAAAATAACATACTTTATAAATCCTGTAAAAAGCTGCATCTCTTTGTCATTTGGATCCACAAAATGTGAACCATAAATATAAGTACTCAACATCATTACTAACATGGCTAAAAAATAACCAAAACCAAATTTTCCTAAAAAGGCTAAAGCTGTACCTTCATCACCTCTTAAACCAGTTGTTTTATTTATAAGATAACAACCAAAACAACAAAAATCTTCCATTTTAGCATTCACTTCAAATTTTAAAGGCTTGCCCGTAATTGGAATACCACATTGATAACATTCTGCATTTTTTTCTTCAGATAAAGATAAAGGTCCACAAGAACATGATATAGAAGGTTTTAAATCTAAAGATTCTTTTTTTTTCATTTAAACTCCAATTTTTAATAGATAAAGATATTATATGAAGTTATACGAATATTTTCAATTAGACTAAAGATTTATAGTATAAGATTAAATAAAATGAAAGTTAAAGAAATATAAATATAGAATAGAGTAAATTAAGGATAAATTAAGGATATAAAAGATCCTGGCGTCGACCTACTTTCCCGATCGGCCTCCCGATCAGTATCATGG
>CAZYKX010000017.1:0-31031 GCA_964648745.1 uncultured Aquificales bacterium | reverse complement strand
GACATCAAAACATAATCCAAACTTTATTTTTATCTTCTCTATGAATTGATATTTCTATTGCACCAGATAAGTTAAAACCATAATTTGTAAGTATATTAAAATTTGTATTTGAAGTTTATAAACTATTGTTTTTATTATAAACATTGATTTATTACAAACTCTAGTTTTAGTATTAATTAGGAAGATGATTTGGAAAATTTAGAAAATGGGGGATTATCCCCCATTTATTAGATTAGAGTTTTACTACTTTATCAGCTCTTGGACCTTTTTCGTCTTGAACTATTTCAAATTTAACTTTTTGTCCTTCTTCTAAGTTTTTGAATCCTTTTCCTTCTATTGCTGAGAAGTGAACAAATATATCTTGTCCATTATCATCTCTTGTGATGAAACCAAAGCCTTTTTTAGAATCAAACCATTTAACTGTTCCTGTTACTGCCATTTTCATTACCTCCTTAAACTCTTACAACGTTTGCAGCTTTTGGACCTTTCTCGTCCTGAGCTATTTCGAATTCTACTTTTTGTCCTTCTTCAAGAGTTTTAAAACCTCTTGACTGAATAGCTGAGAAATGAACAAAAACATCTCCTTGACCATCATCTCTTGTGATGAAGCCAAAACCTTTCTTTGAGTTGAACCACTTAACTGTACCTGTGATACGCACGACTAAAATACCTCCAAAAAAATTTATTAAATTACCTCTAACAGAAGAGGTTTAAAGAAACACTGAGATTTTTTGGATTCTGAGATTTAACTTGAGATATTACCTCTACCCACTAGTACTTCTTTAAACATCTTCTATTTTTATTTTAAATAGTATGTATTATATTCTACAAAAAGTCAATCTTTATTTGCACTTATTTTGTGCAATCTATCGATATTATATTATTGTCAATTTGACAAAAAAGTTATATTATTATTGAAAGATTTCAGTTAAGGAGATTGTTATGGAAATATCATATTTAAGAATATCTGTTACTGATAAATGTAATTTAAAATGTTTCTATTGTAGGCCTGATAATCAAGAATATATACCTCATGAAGAAATATTAAGATATGAAGAGATAGCACGTCTTGTTAAAGCAATGACAAAGTATGGTTTAAAGAAAGTGAGAATTACTGGTGGAGAGCCACTTGTTAGACCTGAAATTGAAAAATTAGTAAGAATGTTAAGAGATATTCCAGAGATAGAAGATTTAAGTATGACTACAAATGGGATAACATTAAAAAATCATGCAAAAAAGTTAAAAGAAGCTGGATTAAATAGATTAAATATTAGTATAGATAGTTTGAAACCAGATTTATTTTTCCAGATAACTAAAGGTAAACTTGAAGATGTTTTAGAAGGTATTAAAGTAAGTAAGGAATTAGGATTTAACCCGATAAAAGTCAATGCTGTTATTATAAAAGGTTTAAATGAAAATGAAGCGTTAGATTTTGTAAATTTTGCTATTGAGTATGGTGTAGAAGTAAGGTTTATCGAGATGATGCCTCTTGGACAAGGTTTTATTAAATGGGAAAAGGATATGGTAAAACCTTTAGATGAAGTTAAAATGTTGATTGAATCTAAATACGGAAAACTTATACCTTCTTTATCTATTGGAAGTGGTGCAGCAAGAGTTTTTAAATTACAAAATAAAGATATTAAGATTGGTTTTATAACACCTATTTCAAATCCTTTCTGTGATGGTTGTGCAAAGTTAAGACTTACTGCAGAAGGAAGTATAAAGTTATGTCTTCGTACAGATGAAGAGATACCGGTGAAAGAAGTTTTAAGAAAAGGTAGTGATAAAGATTTAGAAGAGTTTTTACAAAGTGTACTAATAGCTAAAGAAATATCTAATATGAATATACAAAAATCAAACTATACCTTCTCAGATTGTGTGAGAGTTATGACAAGTATTGGAGGTTGATTTTATCATTAAAGATTAAACGGAGCAAGAAATATATTTTCTCTTAAGAAAATTAAGCTCTCCACATTGAATAATAAAATCTTATATATATATTAATAAAGTAGTATCTAAAGAGAAAGAGAGGGTGTAATGGTAATTTCTGGAAGTTGTTTAGAAATAGTCTATAATTACCTGAATTTTCTAAGTAATTTTGAACTTCAGATGTGTGAGGAGGATAAGTATCTATAAAATTGGGAAACTTATATTTAATTATTCACTAAATGTTATAGTATTATATTTATACACTTCTAGTAGCCCTGTCTTCCAAAAATCACCAGGTAAACCAGCTTTTATACATAATTGAGTTAAGAAATCTTCTTTTGTTGGTATTTTTTCCCATACTTCAGGTAAAAATGTGGCAGAAAAGTTTTTATATTTGATTATTAGTCCGTCTTTAAAAGGTTGTATTTTATTAAGTAAATCTTTCCAATCTGTATACTCCACTTTTATAGGATATGTTAATACGGAAACTTTTATTTTTACATATGGAAGTTCTTCTAAACTTAATGGATAAAATCTTGGATCTGATGTAGCTGCTGATATTGCATTATGTATTACATCTTGATATAAAGGTCTATGTGGAATAATAGAACCTATGCAACCTCTTAAATCTCCATATTTTGTTTCTATAGTAACAAAGGATGCACCAAGTTTTTTTAAATTTTTATATGGAACATCATCTATATCTAAAACTTTTCCATACTTTAAATAATATTCAATACTTTCTCTTGCCAATTTTAGTAAAAATTCACCTTCTTCCTTACTTATAGAAGATATAACTTCCATAGCCGACAACATGACTATAGTCCCCTCCTGTATCTCCTGAAGTTTTATAATCAAGAAGTTTAGCTTTTAAATTATTTTCTTTAGCATAATCTATCATTGCTTCTATACCTATTTTCCCACAAGCTTCACAATTTTCTAAATATTTTTTATCTAATAAATCTACTGCTAAGTGACAATATTTATCTATCTCTCTTGCTATATTATCAGGGTAGTAATGGCTTAAATCTGAGCTTATTATTACAACTGTATTTTCATCTTTAAAGTATTCAATTATATATTTTACATAACTGCTATCTACATCACCGTAAACAACAGGTATAATATCAAAATCTTTCAATAAAACTTGCAAAAATGGAACTTGAACTTCCAAAGAATGTTCTTTTTTATGTGGCAAGGTGTTTGTTGTAAATGGGAAATTGGGATTGTTTTTAATAAAATCTAATATCTTTTCTTTTGCTACTTTTACGTTTCCAAGAGGTGTTTGCCAGTATTCATAAAAACCAAAAGAAATACCATTTAAATAAATATGATGAGAAGGACCAATTAGTAAAAATGTGTAATGTTTATCTAAATCAAGATTTAAAAGTTGTTTGTAAGATACAGCAGCGACAGGACCAGAATACATATAACCAGCATGAGGTGAAATTAAAGCTTCTGGTTTATAATCATACAGAGGTGCATTATTTAGATACTTTTTAACTGTATATAAAAGGCTTTCTCTATCTCCTGTATAAAAAAGATTTGCTACCGCTGGTTTTCTAACAGTTTCCATTTTCATCACCTTTTTATATTTTTCTAAAATTTAAAAATATTTCTTTTTTTCTAACTTTCAAATTTTAAAATAACCTTAGTGTTTGCTAACTTGATATTTTTATAATATATTATTTTTATGTTTGTAAAAATAATTTTTACTATATTTAGTATATTTAGTATATCTTTTGCACAAGAACAGTTGAACTTTGTGGTTCTATCTTATGGAAACCCACTTGATGAATATAAAAGATATTCAGTGTTAGCTAAATATCTATCTGAAAAATTAAATAAAAAAGTAGAAGTTGTTATAGTTGAAAAAGTAGATGATGTTTATCAGTTGGTTAAAAGAAAGGAAGCCCATTTTGTTGTTGGTTGTTCTGTTGTATACTTTGAGTTAAAGAGACAGTTTAATATAGAAGCAGTAGCTGTTATTAAGATAAATGGAAAAGCTGTTGAAAATGGTGTTTTAGTAGTAAAGAAAGATAGTAGTATAAAATCTATAGAAGATGTGAAAGGAAAGAGGATAACACTAGGTAGCCCAATCTGTATGAGTAACTGTGTTATGCCATTGTATATGCTTATTAATGCTGGTATTACACAAGAAGATGTAGTAAATATATGGAGTTCTGGGACAGATAAAGGGGCTATTTTATCACTTTTATCAGGTGTCGCAGATGTTGCTGGTATTAGAGAGGAAAGTTTAAAACCTTACCAATCTCAACTAAGAGTGATAGCTAAATCTCCTTCTTTTCCAAGACATATTATAATGGTTGATAAGAATTTAGATAAAAATCTATTTTATAAAATAAACCAAGCTATTTTTTCTATTGATGAAAAAACACTAAAAAATATGGAAATTGATGGCTTTGAAAAGCCAAAACCAAACATGTTTGAAGTGATAAAAAATTATAAAAAAATTCTTGATCTTTTTCCTGTTTTAAAATGAAGAATCTTTCTATAAAATTTAAAACAGCTTTATATATCTCTATTTATATATTGTTAGTTCTCTTTGCTTCAATGATTTTAACAGTTTATAGCTTTTATGGAAAAATATTAAATGATAGGATTAAATCCTTAGAAGATAATATTATTAGTTTATCAGAAAGCTTTAAAGAGAAAATAGTCGTTAAAAATTTTGAAAAGATAGATGAACTGGTTAATTTTATTATGAAAAATAAGGCTGTTAAGGAAGTTTTGATAACAGATAAAGACAATAAAGTAATAGGAAGCTCCAACGTGTTATATATAGGAAAAATTTATACTGGTTTTACAAATAAAGATTACAGATCTTTTTATTATAGTTTAAAAGTCGGTGATGATATTATAGGAAATATAATTGTTTTTTATGATGAAGAAATTATTGAAAAAGAACTTGCTAAAGATATAGAGCATATTGTATATCCTTTATCTTTAGTAATAATATTTATATTTTTAGCTTCATTTATCGGTATATTTTTAATTTCTTCTTATAATGTAAAGCCACTTATTGATTTAAAAGGAAAGATTTTAAGTCTGTTTACTCAAGGATTTAACAACTTAAATGCAGTAATGGATATAAAACCTATTTCTAAAGATGAGAAAAAATGTAATAAAAATATTGTAGATACGTGTTGGTTAACTTCACAAAATTCAGCTGACATACTACTTAGCATAGGCGAGAATGCTATTAAAGAATGTTCTAAATGTGAAGTATTTAATAAATACACTGGAGATGAAATAAGTAAACTTACATATAGTTTTTATATAATGGTTGCATCATTAAATGACTATATAAGCAAACTTGAAGAAGTTTACAAAGAAAGAGAGACTCTTAGTTGTATGGCTACTATGGGAGAGATGAGTGCAAAAATAGCCCATGAAATAAAAAATGCCCTTTATTCTATATCAAACGCAGCAAATTATATAAAAAATAACTCTAAAGATGGAATAATAAGAGAGTTTGGAAAAATTATAAAAGAGGAAAGTAATAGACTTAATGAAATGACAATATCATTCTTAAATTTTTCTAAACTTATAGAACCTAGCTTTAAACTTGTAAACTTAAATGAAGTTGTTGAAAATTCAGTAAAACTTTTAAATTATGATTGTGAAGATAACAATATAAAACTTATTTTAGATTTAGATGAAAACATACCTATGATTTATTTAGATGAGAACTTAATAAAACAAGCAATTGTAAATTTAGTTCTCAATTCTATAGATGCTATAAAAGAGAAAAATATATATGATGGATATATAAAAATAAAAACTAGTTTTTTAGAAAATAAACAAAAAGTCACTTTAACAATAGAAGACAATGGAATAGGAATAAAGGAAGAGTATAGAGAGAAAATATTTAAACCATTTTTTACTACAAAACCTAAAGGTACAGGTCTTGGTATACCAATGGTTTATAAAATTGTGTTCTTAAATGGAGGTTCCATAAATCTAAAATCAGAATATGGGAAATATACTAAGTTTATAATAGAATTACCTATAGAGGTTAAGAAGAATGTTTAGGATTTTACTTATTGACGATGAGGAGCATATTTTAAAAGTTATTAAAACAGTTTTAACACAAGCAGGATACAACGTAGATACAGCAAAAACAAAAATTGAGAGCTTAGATTTAATATCTAAAAATCAGTACAACCTTATTCTTTCCGACTTTCTTTTAGAGGATGGGACAGGTATAGAGATATTAGAGTTTTTTAGAAAAAGAGACACTACTACACCTTTTATTGTTATTACAGCTTATGGTTCTATAAACGGAGCTGTAGATGCTGTAAAAAAAGGAGCAAATCATTATATACCAAAACCTATAGATGCAGATAATTTAATCAAAATTATTGAGTTTTATAAAGAAAAACAAGAAAAAGATCTTGAAATATCTGAGTTTGAGGGAATAATAGGAAAAAGTAAAAAAATGAAAGAACTATTTAGAGATATTGATATTGTTAGTAAAAGTGAGTCTTCCATACTTATAGAAGGTGAAAGTGGTACAGGGAAAGAACTTATAGCTAAAGCTATTCATAAACGTTCAAAGAGAAAAGAAAAACAATTTATAGCTATAAACTGTTCTGCAATACCTTCTGAACTATTTGAAAACGAACTTTTTGGACATGAAAAAGGGGCATACACAGGAGCATTGAACAGAGAGATAGGAAAAATAGAACTTGCAGGAGAAGGAACATTATTTTTAGATGAAATAGGAGATATGCCTCTTTTTATGCAGGCAAAACTACTTAGAGTTTTACAGGAGAAAGAATTTTTTAGAATAGGTGGGAAAGATCTAATAAAAGTAAAATGTAGATTTATATCAGCAACAAATAAAAATCTTGAAGAAATGGTTGAAAATAAGGAATTTAGAGAGGATCTATTTTATAGGATAAACGTTATACATTTAAAAGTACCACCATTAAGGGAAAGAAAAGAGGATATACCGTTACTTGTTGAAAATTTTATTGAAAAGTTTAAAAAAATAAATGGAAAAAATATCTATGATATTGATAAAGAAGCTTTAGATTTACTTATAAATTATGATTGGCCTGGAAATGTTAGGCAGCTTGAAAATGTTATAGAAAGAGCGGTAGTTTTATGCCAAGGAGAAATAATTACAGTAGACCATTTACCAGAAAGAATAAAAAGTAAATTTAAAAATAATGTAAATAATATATTAGATAGCAATAATTTAAATCTTTATGAGATAGAAAGAAAAATAATATTAAAAGCCCTTGAAGAAGAAAACTTTAATCAAACCAAAGCAGCTCAAAAGTTGGGCATCTCAAGAAAACAGTTAAGAACCAAGATGAAAAATCTTGGTTTGTTATAAGAATAATCTAATAATCTAATATCTGAATATCTTAATAAAAATATGTATTTGACAAGTACTTAAAAAAGTATTATTAAATAATAATGTAAAATATATTATTGGAGGTTTAAAATGAAAAGGTTTTTATCTGCAGGAGTTTTAGCCTTGTGTTTCACATTTACAGCGAACGCTGTAGAGTCTGTTAAAGTTATTGCTGCTACTTGTTTTGGTTGCCATGGTCCAGAAGGTAAAACTACAAACAAAAAAGGATATTCTATTACAGGGAAACCAGCATCAGTCATTGAAAAGACATTACTTCAGTACAAGGAAGACAAGCTTAAAGGTACCATAATGAACCGTCTCGCAAAAGGTTACACAGATGAAGAAATCAAAAAAGTAGCAGAGTATCTATCAACATTAAAATAAGGAGGAGATAAGATGATAACAAGAAGAGATTTATTAAAGTTAACAGGTTTAGCAGGTGCAGCAGCATTAACAGGAGCAGATAAGGTTTTTGCTATGTCTCAAAGGGTTTCTGAAGATGAAATAAAAGGAAAAGCTCATGTTGTTGTAGTAGGTGGTGGTTTTGGCGGTGCAACAGTTGCCAAGTATATAAAAATCTTTGATAAAGATATTGCTGTTACTATTATTGAAGGTTCTGATAAATACTACACATGCCCGTTTAGTAATACAGTTATCGGGGGATTTAGAAAACTTGAGGATTTAGAAGTAGATTATTCTATTTTAAAAGGGAAATATGGAATTAACTTCATAAAAGGTCATGTTAAAGAAATTGATGCAGCTGGTAAAAATGTAATACTTTCTGATGGTAAAAAAGTTAAATATGATAAACTTGTACTATCACCAGGTATAAGTTTTAACTATCAAGCAGTAGAAGGTGCTACACCTGAAATGGCTGAAGAAATACCACATGCATGGAAAGCTGGACCACAAACATTATTACTTAGAAAACAGTTAGAAGCTATGCCAGATGGCGGTACATTTATAATGGTTATTCCACCTATGCCATACAGATGTCCACCAGGGCCTTATGAGAGAGCTTCATTAGTAGCTTGGTATCTTAAAAACAACAAACCAAAATCAAAAGTACTGCTTTTAGATGCGAAAAATGAATTTCCAAAACAAAAGCTATTTATGGAAGGTTGGAGTGCTTTATATGGAAATATGGTTGAATGGGTTCAAGCTGATCTTGGTGGTAAAGTGGTAAAAATAGATCCTAAAGAAAAAGTTGTTGTTACATCTAATGGTGAAAAAATTAAAGGGGATGTTATAAACTTCATACCACACCAAAAAGCTGGTGAAATAATTTTATCTTCAAAACTTGCTAATGATAAAGGTTGGGCTGATATAAATCCAAAAACATTTGAATCGAAGGTAGCTAAGGATATATTTATAATTGGGGATTCTGCTAATACTATAATGCCTAAATCAGGATTTTCAGCTAATAGCCATGGTAAAGTAACTGCAGCAGCTATTGTATCTCAAATAAACGGAAAAGAACCAGAAAATACAACAATTGTAAACACTTGCTATAGCTTAGTATCTCCAACCTATGGTATTTCTGTAGCAGCTGTTTATAATGTATCAGAAAAAGGAATAGAAGCTGTTAAAGGTGCAGGTGGTGTTAGCCCAGCAGGTATGGACGAGAAGTTTAGAGAAAAAGAAGCAATCTACGCTCAAGTTTGGTACGATAATATAGTGGCAGATACATGGGGAAAAGGTTAGTATAAAAATAAACTAATAAATTAAAGCATCAAATTATTGAGAAGGGGGCTTTTAAGCCCCCTTTTTTATATCTGTAGGAGGTTTTCAGATGAATAGAAGGAGATTATTTAAAACATGTTCAGCTATAGCTGTTGGAATGATGATAGATTCTACCCTTTTTAATAGATTACTTGCCTCAGAGAAAGAACTTTATAAAAGTTACAAAAAAGCATTATTAATAAAAGAAAACGGTGAACCATTAAAAATTTCTGATATACCACCTTACAAAGCTTTACTTTTTCACTACCCATTTAAATCTACACCTTGTTATATTATAAACATAGGTGAAAAAGTTGAACCAACAACTATAAAATTAAGCAATGGTAAAGATTATAAGTTTAATGGAGGTATAGGTAAAGATAAAAGTATAGTTGCCTACAGTGCAATATGTACTCATCAATGGAGTTACCCAAATAAAGATTTTTCACTGTTTAATTACTATCCACCTACAGAAAAATCCGCTACAACAGGAAAAAGTGGTGTTATACAATGTTGTGCTCATATGTCTGTTTTTGATGTAAAGAAAGGTGGTCAAGTGTTAGAAGGTCCAGCAGAACTACCTTTGGCATATGTTGAACTTGTGGAAGAAAACGAGAACATTTATGCAACAGCTGTTGTTGGACCTAATCAGTTTGAAGAGTTTTTGGATATGTATAAATCAGATTTGATAGGAATGTATGGAGGCTTTGATAAAGCTACCGAAATGGTAGAGAAATCTGTAGTTATGGAGGTAAATAAATATGTCAAAGAACAAATTAAATGTTAGTAGGAGGGATTTTTTAACAGCATCTGCATTACTCTCTACTTCAACATTACTTTCCTTTAATGGAATAAAAGCAGAACCTATAGAAAGTAATATTTCATCAAAAGCGTCAAAAAAAGCAAAAGTTGTTATAGTTGGTGGAGGTTATGGTGGTGTAACTACAGCAGTAGCATTAAGAAAACATAATAAAGATATAGATATTATTTTAATAGAAAAGAATGATTTCTTTGTATCTTGTCCTATGAGTAATCTATATTTAGCAGATATGATGGAATTTTCCAATCTTTGTTTTCCTTATAACAATCTAACTGTAAAACATAACGTTCATGTGCTTAAAGATGAAGTCGATAATATAGATTTTGATAATAAAGTTGTTTATACACATAAATACAAAGTTGCCTATGATTTTTTAGTATTATCACCTGGAATAGACTACGATATTGATGAATCTAAAGCTGAATTTTTTATAAACTATCCACCTGCATTTAAGCCAGGGAGCGAACATCTATTTTTAAAGAAATTAATCAGTGAATTTAGTGGTGGAGATATTGTAATTACTGTTCCATCTTATCCTTACAGATGTCCCCCAGCTCCTTATGAAAGGGCCGCATTGTTGTTAAATTATTTAAAATCAAGAAACCTTAAAGCCCATTTATACTTTATTGATGAAAATGAAAGACCTATTGTAAACTCTGAAGGTTTTATGAAAGCTTACTACGAGTTGTATAAAGGCTATGCAGATTATATAACAGGTACATCTATTAAAGAGATTGATCCTAATAAAAAAATAGTAAAAACAGCTCATGGTGATTTTAAATTTGATTTAGCTAATATCATCCCACCAATGAAAGCATCTAATTTACTTTACAAATCTGGTTTACTAAAAAATGGTCAGAAATGGGTAGAAGTAAATACATTTACATTTGAAACAGGAATAAAAAATGTGTTTGTTATCGGTGATTCAGCAACTACATTTTTACCAAAATCTGGTTTTGGAGCTAATATGCAAGGTAAAATAGTTGCAAATGTTATAAATGAAAGAATAACAGGTAAAAAGATTAAACAGGATGAGTTGTTAATGGTTCTATGTTATTCAATGGTTAGTGATAAGGAAGCTATTATGTCAGAAACTGCATTTAAGTTAGACAGAGTAACTAATGTAGTTACACCTATCCATAGAGAAGATAATACAAGAAAAGAATCAACTGTGAAAAGATATAAAGAGTGGGCAAAGGGTTTATGGAGAGAAATGTTTGGTTAAACTGTTCCATTTTGGACAACACTGTCCCATTCAGGATAGTTTTTAACTTGGAAAATACTGTAAATATGCTTCTAATAATTGGCATAAAACTTGCCTCCTTAATTAATAACAAAAAAAATAGGAGGTTGTTATGAAATTTAAAAAAGTATTGTTAGCAATAGCTTCAACTGTAAGTTTAGCTTTTGCTTTAACTTTTACTGAAGCAGGAATTGAATCACCTGATGGAAAAACCCAAATGTTAAAAGATATACCTCCTGAACCAAGATTATACTCAGTTCCAACAGAATGTAATTTAACTGATAAAGAGTCGTTAAAAAAATTGGCAGAAAAAGGAAGTAAAGTTTTTCATACAATAAAAAAAGGTAACTGTGTAGCATGCCACTGCGTTAAAGGTGCTAAAGGTTGTGGTAGCATAGGTCCAGATTTAACTGGATACAAAAATGGTTTATTTAAAGCTCCAGATTATAGAGGTAATCCAAAAACTATTGACTGGCTGTATCAAAAAATAGCTGATGGGAGGGTTTTATTACCAAAAGATTTAGGAAAAATACCTTACTATAATATTATGACAGTTCAGTTAACAACAGGGCAGTTAACATATGAAGAAGTTTGTCAATTAACAGCTTACATACTATCACAGGAGTAAAAAAGTGAAAAAAATATTGTTGTTTTTACTATTATTTATAGGAGTAGCAAAAGCTGATATAAATTGGGTTCCTTACGAAAAAGCTTTTGATTTGGCAAAAAAAGAAAATAAATTAGTTTTTGTTTATATCTACTCTCCTACTTGTCAGTACTGTGATATTATGGAATTTAATGTGTTTGATAGTAAAAGAATTGAGGATTTATTGAATAATAAATTTATTCCAGTTAAATTAAGGAAATGTAGTAAAGAAGGTATCGAGTTTAGAAAAAAATATGGATTTATGGGAACGCCTATGTTCTACTTTTTAGAACCTAATGGAACTAAAATAAAATCTATATTTGGTGCTTGGGATGAGAAAGATTTTTTCAAAATTTTAAATTACTTTGCATCAGGTAACTATAAAAATATGGATATGAATGAATATTTTATGAAAAATAAATAGGAGGAATTCTATGAACAGAAGAGAACTTTTAAAAATTACAGCTTTGACTGTAGGTGGTTTAACATTTGCCAACTCTTTAATTTCTGAATCTTTAGCAGCTCAATTGGTAGACAATCCCCCGCCAAAAAGACCTTTTGAAGAAGTTTTGAAGGAAATCACTGGTGGAAAACCAGTAAATGACTCAGATAAAATAAAGCTTGTAGCTCCAGAGATAGCTGAAAATGGTGCAGTTGTTCCAGTTACTGTGGAAGTGGAACTTCCAATCGAAAATGTAAAAGCAATTCATATACTTGCAGACAAAAACAATAATGCTCATACAATGAGTGTGTATTTTACTCCACAGAATGGAAAAGCTTATGTCTCAACCAGAATAAGATTAGCTGAAACTATGAATGTTGTGGCAGTTGTGCAGTTAAGTGATAATACATTTATAAAAGCTCAAAAACCAGTTAAAGTAACAATAGGTGGTTGTGGTTAATAAAGAAAAAATTAATAAATAATAGGAGGAAATAAAATGCCAAAACAAGCCATGGTTAAAATTAATCCTAGAGAATACAAAAAGGATGATATAGTAAGGATTGATACTGTTATTATGCATCCAATGGATACTGGACTTGTAAAAGACAAAGAATCTGGAAAATATATAGCTGCTTACTACATAACTGATGTGGAAGTTTACTATGGTAACGATAAGATAACAACTATGAAGCTTTCATCTTCTGTAAGTGCAAACCCATTTATTTCCTTCAATGTTAAGCTAACAAAAGCAGAACCAATTAAAATTGTTTGGAAAGATAATCAAGGAGATATTACAGAGAAAGTAATTAATATTCAATTTTAAATATTATCTACATAAGGGCTCTTTTGCCCTTTTTTCTTAAATACAAATGGAGGTAAATTTTGTTATGAAATTAAAGGGTGGATTCTTGCTTTTTAGTACATTGGCAGTAATAACATCTTTTACTATAAAAGCAGTATCAGAAGAAGCTGGTCAAGCTATATCAGAAGAAGATTTGAAATTGTATCAATCTGGTATAAATCCAGGTGAAGTTTTTGCACAAGAAATTGGTGGATCCCTTTTTAACAAGCCTATGGGAAGCTCAAATAAATCATGTGCTTCTTGTCACAGTGAAGATAAACTGAAAAAAGCTGTAGGAACTTATCCAAAATACAATGAAAAATTAAATGCTGTAATCTCTCTTCAACAGAGAATTCAAATGTGTCAAAAGATGTATCAAGGGGTTGATAAACCTTTTGAGTTAAGAAGTAAAGAAAATACTGCATTGGTTACTTATTTGAAGTATATAGCATCTGGTGAAAAAATAAATGTAGATACTACTTCTAATCCAGTTGTTAAAGAATACTACAACTATGGTAGATACGTTTTTGAATTAAAAAGAGGAAAAAGAAATCTTTCTTGTGCAGTTTGTCATGAAAATGCAGCTGGGATGGTTTTAAGAATGCAAAAGCTCAAACCTTTAGGTCATGAGTATAACGGATTAAAAGGTACTACAGCAGCAGCTCACTGGCCAGGTTATAGAATGACAAAAAGTGAAGTGTACACAATAGAACAGAGATTTCAACAATGTATGAGTCAAGCAAGTATGAAAACTTTACCACTTGGTTCTAAGGAGATGGTAGCTTTAGAGTTATATGTAACTTCTTTATCAAATGGAGCAACAATTGAAGCACCAGGTTTAGTTAGATAAGGAGGAATAGAATGAATATATCAAGAAGAGAACTTTTTCATTTAGCAGCCATAGCAGGTTTATCTTTAACTGCTGATGATGTTTTTGCAGCATTGAATAATATTAAACCAGAGAAACTTTTTGAATTTAAACCAGTTGGTAATGTTACGTTACTTCATATATGTGATTTACATGCCCATTTAAAACCACTTTACTGGAGAGAACCTTCAACTTTAATATCAGCAAGAGAACTTATAGGTACACCAGGATTTTTATGTGGTAAAGCTTTTATGAAATACTACAATATAAAACCAAATACTATTAGATCATATTTTGATACTTATATAGCTTTTGAGGAACTTGCAAAGAAGTATGGCAAAATGGGTGGTGTAGCTCATATATCTTCTTTAGTAAAACAGATAAAAGCTGAAAGAGGTAACGATAAAGTTTTATTTATGGATTCTGGAGATACATGGCAAGGAACAGCTATAGGATTATTTACAAAAGGTCAAGCTATCGTTGAAGCCCAAAACGCAATGGGAATAGATCTTATGGTAGGTCACTGGGAGTTTACTTATGGAAAAGATAGAGTTTTAGAACTTATAAATAAACATTTAAAAGCAGAGTTTATCTCTCAAAATATTGCTGATGATATGTGGGGAGAACTTATATTCAAGCCATATACAATAAGAGAAGTTGGTGGTGTTAAAGTTGCAATTATAGGAAACTCTTTCCCATATACACCTATAGCAAACCCAAGAGAGTTTGTAGAAGGCTGGACGTTTGGAATACAACCAGAGAGATTACAAAAATTTGTTGATGAAGTGAAAAGTAAAGGAGCTGATATAGTTGTTTTACTATCTCATGATGGTTTTACCGTTGACCAAGCATTAGCAAAGATGGTAAAAGGTATAGATATTATACTTTCTGGGCATACTCATGACCCAGCACCAAAACCAATAATAATCAATAATACAATCATCGTTATAGCAGGTAGCCATGGAAAATATTTAGGAAGACTTGATCTTGAAGTAAAAAATAAAAAGATAACAAACTTTGCATACAAACTTTATCCAGTCGCATCTAACTTTATAAAACCAGACAAAGAAGTGGAAGACTTAGTCAATAAACTTTATGAACCCTATGATAAACAGCTTTCAGAAGTAATTGGGAAAACCCAAACGATTTTGTATAAAAGAGACACATTCTACTCTACATTTGATAGAGTTATTATGGACGCAATAAAAGAAGAAACAGATTGTGAAATAGTATTTAACCCTGGCTACAGATGGGGAACAACATTATTACCTGGAGATAATATAACAGTAGATGATGTTTATAGTATGACAGCTATAACATATCCTGATGTTTATAGATTTGAACTTACTGGAGAACAAATAAAAAACTTACTTGAAGATGTTGCAGATAATGCCTTTAATTCCAATCCACTTTATCAACAAGGTGGAGACATGAGTAGAACATTAGGACTAGACTATGATATAAAAATATCTGCACCAACAGGTAAAAGGTTATCTAATATAAAAGTAAATGGTAAAGACCTTGATCCAAATAGATCATATGTTGTAGCTTCATGGGGTGGAAACCTTTACAGAGCTGGTAAAAATGCTAAGAAGTTTAGACCTGTGTACGATATAACTATAGATTATATCAAAAGAGTGAAAGTAGTAAATCCACCACTAAAATCAAATGTAAGAGTATTAGATTTTGATTGTGGCTGTCCTACAGATAAAGGAGAATGTCTATGAAAAAATTATTTTTGATGAAACTCATGTTGTTATAAGAGTAAGCTAATCCGACTTGACAGATTTGACATAATAATTTAAAATCTTAAATAACCTTTAAGGGGGGAATATGAAATACTTTAGGAAGGTAAAGCTATGAAAAAGTTATTTTTAATAACACTTTCAGTTTTTATATTCTCTTGTGGCAGCGTAATAAAAGATGTATCATTTGAAACAGGAGATTACTTAGGAACAGGATATGATGAAAAACCTCAACAAAAAATAGGTTTAACTAAACCAAAAATAAAAGAACAAAGTAAAGAAGATCTCTCTAATAAAACAGAGAAAAAATCTTTCCTTTCTACACTTGCACAAGCAGTAACTACTGATACAGATGAAGAAGAAATGTCAGATATATACGAAAGAACAACAACAAAATCTATTGATGAAGTAAATTTAACCCTTCAAACGTTACTTGAGAATAAAAACTTTAAAATAGTTCATGTTCTTCATGTTTCAAAAGGAGTAGAAGAACAAGGTGTAAAAAACTTTTGGAAAAATATGAACATCTTACTTGTATGTAAACTATCAAAATGCTCTGTAATACTAAAACACAACCCACAACTCATATCACAGTTCCCTTTTAAAGTTTACACATATGAAAAAGATGGGAAAATTATAGTTGGCACCTTCAAACCAAGTACGTCTATTAGATATATGGGAAATCTTGATGTAGAAGCAATCAAAACACTTAAAGAGTTAGATCTGGAACTAAAAGAAATTATAGATGAAGCTGTTAAATAAATCTTTGAAAGGAGGTTAAAGACATGAAAAAAGTTTTACTTGGACTTGGAGCAAGCCTTTTTGCCGCAGGGCTTCTTGCCACACCATCACAAGCAGCACCTAAGTTTTATTTTGGGGAAGGTAAAGACTTAGAGATCTTCTTTATGAACCAGCTTTGGGGCATTTACACTATGGATAGGGAAGAAAATGGAACAAAATACGACAACAGAATGGACTTTTTATTAAGAAGATCAAGAGTTGGATTTCAAGGAAATATTACAAAAGATTTATCGTGGAGAGTTTGGTTTGCTTATGACAGCGTAGGATTAGACCCACATACTGCCATAGCAAAAAACAGCAATGTAGGTTTGGTAGGGTCTAACAATAACAACCAGCAGTTTTATATCTGGGATGCATATTTTACATATGCTTTAGATAAAAGATGGGCAAATATTACAGTTGGATATTTTAGACCACATGTAGGTAGAGAAAATATAACAGCAGGATTTGAAGTAACTTCATTTGAAAAAGCATTAACAAATTTCTATCTAAGACCACATATAGTAGGTACAGGGCCAGGTAGAGAAACAGGTATAAACATAGGTGGATTATACAACGATGATAAATCTAAATGGGGTATAAACTATAACTTTGGAATATTTAATACAAATAGCTTTAACGATGGATCAGGTGGTGATAGTTTACTATACACAGCAAGGGTAGCTTTATCACTTGGTGATCCAGAGATGAAAAAGTATGGATTAGGTTATAAAGTAAACTACTTTGGCAAAAGAAACGGAATAACATTCGCAGTTAACTATACATACCAAGGAGGAGCAAAAGATAAAAATGGCTTTCCTTTGGCTACAAAAGGTGGTGTATGGAAACCTGCTGATTTAACAGGTAATGTTCCAAACTATTCATTCAAAAACAATCAACTTTTAGGATTTGATATACTTGCAAATTATAAAGATTTTAATTTTAATGCAGAGTATGATGAACTAAAGAGAGATTTTGACAAATCAAACCTCTCATACAAAGATAAAGTATGGCATGTAAGGGCAGGCTATAACTTTACACTACCAAATAAAACTATTTTAGAACCAGCTATAACATACAGTGAATGGAAAGGAAGTAATTCAAGCTTAAACGGTAATGGTACCTTTAAAGTTACAGATGTAGGTTTAAACTGGTATATTAAAAAGAATACATTAAAATTAAATTTACACTATGTTAAGCAAGATGGATCAGCGTATTCATTATATACAGGTACAAATCCAAATGGGAAAGCTGGAGATTACATAGGTGTAGGTTTACAGCTAATATTTTAAAAAAAACAATCCAGGCTTTTTAGCCTGGGTTTAAAAATCTCATAATTAGAGGGAGTATCTATGAAAAAGATAATTAAATTATTAATTTTTTCAACAATAATAATATCATTTTCATATTCAGCAGAACTTAAAGTAGATTTACCAGACAAGATAAAAGCAGTTTATGATTGGACACTAGAAAAGCCAGAAGATGCGAACATAGCAATAAACTATGTATCAAACTTTATAAAAGCTTATGATGAGTTTAACCAAATGGGGGGAGTATAAAATAGCTATAGTATCTCACGGTCCAGAAGTTTTAATTTTTTCTAAAGAAAACTATGAAAAATATAAAGAAATTGTAGACAGGATAGAATCCCTTAATAAAACTTATGGAGTAAAAATCTACGTATGTAGGAATGCTATGAGATCATTAGGTTTAGATCAATCACAATTACAACCATTTGTAGAGGTTGTACCTGCGGGAGTGGTAGAGCTTGCAGTTCTTCAAGAAAAAGGTTATAGGTTAATACCAACGTTAGTACGTGATTTAAAAAAATTTAAACAACATTAATTAAGAAAGAGGATAAAGATGATGTTTCTTAAAGTATTTTTAATAATGCTAATTTTACTAAATTTTAGTTATTCTATGGAACTTATAAAGTTTCATAAAAACATGTATATGGTTCGTGGTAAAGATGATTTACCTTCTCAGGAAAATAGAGGTTTTATGTCAAATGCTTATGCAATTTTAACAAAAGAAGGTTGGATAGTTATAGACAGTTTGTCTACGCCAGAATTATCAAAAGAGTTTTTAATATTACTACAAAAAGAAAAAAAAGCACCTGTAAAATATCTAATAATTACACATTACCATCCAGACCATTGGTATGGAGCTTCTACATTCAAAAAAGAAGGCGCTATAGTAATAGCTCATAAAAATTTAAACAAATTTTACAACTCTCCAGAATCTAAAATGGTTTTAGAATCTTCAAATCAAAGATTTGGAAACATATATAAAAATGTAGTTCTTATTCCAGCTGATATTGAGATAGAAAACAAAAAAGATATGAAAGTAGGAGAATATGAAATCTCTATAATACCTATGGCACCAGCCCATACTGACAATGATATAGTAGTTTTTGTAAAAAATGAAAATGTACTGTTTGCTGGAGATTTAGTTTATATTGACAGAATACCTTTCGCAGGTGATAGAGGTTCTTCTACAAAAAATTGGTTAAAAGTGTTAAAAGAAATAGAATCTTTAAACCCTAATATTATCCTTGGTGGTCATAACATGCCAATGGATAAAAAAGCTATTACATTTACATATGAATATATCTCTTACATAAGAGAAACTGTTAAAAAATTAAAAGATGAAGGTAAATCATTAGATGAGATAAAAGCATACATAAATCAAAACTCCCCTTACAAAAATTTTGTGATGTATAATATATTTAATGATGCTAATATATATAAGATATATAACGATTTAGATATAGAAGACTTTCAATAAGAGGTAGTAAAAATGAGAAAGGTAATATTCTTAATACTTTTTGTAATGGGTATTTCTTTAGCTGATGAAAATCCAAAGGTAGTTATAAATCTTACAACTGGAGATTTAAGTAAACTTAATACTTACCTATTAAGTGGTTTAGCTAATTCTGCAGAGTATTACAAAAACCAGTTAAAAGAGCTTAATGTTGTGGTTGTTATACATGGAGACGCTTATAAATTTTTCATAAAAGATTTGCAAAACTCACCTTATAAAAATGATAAAGAGCTTTTAGAACACCAAAAAGAGATACTTTCAAAATTAGAATTTTTAGTTAAAAATTACAAAGTTAAGTTTCAGATGTGTGAAGCTGGGATGAAAGGTAAGAAAATTAATAAAGAAACGTTATACAATTTTGTGGAATTAATTCCAAATGCATTTATAGGCTTAGTAGATTGGCAGAATAAAGGTTATGCATATATACCTATACACTAAATTTATGGGAGGATAAGTATGCTTAGGTATGTGATTTCTTTCTTTTTATTGACCTTTACTTTAGCTTTTGCATGGGAGCCTTCAACTGAAGGATCTGGTAAAGGAATAGTTATCTACAAAGTAGAAGGCGATCCTGGTGATGTAATGATCGCTTTAAAAGGTAATTTAGAAGCAAATCAAATAATCCTTGTAAGTACAACTGATCCAGCAGCTCCACTTGCAAACAACATAAAGCTTTTCCCAGATTACAAAAAGCTAAAAGTAGATTACATTCAAAACTTTTTAGTAACGAGTATAAGCACACTGTATAAAATTTTTACAAACGATCCAAATGCAATGGTAATTTCCCCCGTTGTTATAACCGTTTATCAACTTGAAGGAGATAAGTACACTTATATAGTAAGGACAAAGCCATCTTTACTCCTTGATGGAACAAAATACCCAGAAGCTAAAAAAGCAGTTGAAGAGTTAGAAAGTAGAATAGAAAAGTCAATAAAAGATTTAATGTAATATTGAAGGGCTTTTTTGCCCTTTCCTTAAATTTTTAAAAAAGTCTTTTATTAATTTTTTTTAACTATCTTGATTTTCGGAATAATTTCGGTTAAAATTAAAATAAAAGAGGTTTTTACTATGACAAAGAGACAGAAAGAGATTTTAGATTTCATTATTTCATTTAAGAAAAATTATGGTTATTATCCAACTTTACATCAGATTGCTGAGCATTTTAATCTTTCAGCAGTTTCAACTGTTCATGAACATATTAAGAAATTGGAAGAAGAAGGTTATATAAAGAAAAATAAAGGAAGGATAGAAATAATAGATTATCAAAATAAGCCTTATCTTTTACCTTTTTACGGTATTATAGCTGCTGGAAAACCTATCTCCATAGAAAATATAACTTTTGAGTATATTGACCTTTCTGATATTCTTAGATGTAAAAACTGTTATGCTTTAAGAGTTAAAGGCAATTCTATGATAGATGAATTTATACTTAATGATGATATTATTGTAGTGGAAAATAGGAAAGAAGCTTTAAACGGTGAGATTGTTGTGGCTGTTATTGATGGAGAGGAAACTACTCTAAAGAAATTTTATAATTTAGGAAACGGTTATGTAAAATTAGTTCCTGCAAATCCAGATTATGAGCCAATGATATATGAATCAAAGAGGGTAGAAATTCAAGGAGTTTTAAAAGGTATAATAAGAAGTTTTAAAGATTTAAAAAAAGGTTCTTTCTATGAAATCTAGTAAATTAATTTTACACGATTTCGATATTCTGTTAAGGAAAAATTGGTCTATTATAGAAGTTAAAAATTCTACTATGTTTTATCATCAATTTGTCTATAAAATTTCAAGTAAGATTGATAATATCTATATTATAGATTGTGGAAATTCTATAAATCCATACATAATATCAACTTTGGCGAAGTATGAAAAGAAAGATGTATTTTTTATTTTGAATAAAATAAAGATTTCACGAGTTTTTACTGTTTTCCAATTAGAAACTGCTATCTTAAAAGTTTTAAAACATTTACCAGAAGTTGTATTTATAACAGATATAGACAAAATTTTAAAAGATGAAGGGATCTCTGATAAAGAAAAGATAGTTACTATAAAATCATCTTTTAAACATCTATCAAAAGTAAAATTTTCAATTTTTATAACATTCGGTTCAAAAATTTACTATAAAGTAAATAAGGAGATAGGATTATGGGAAAAACAATACCTTCAGCAACCCAAATAGTAAATTTAAAACAGAAAGAATTTTCTGAATTCAGAAGATTCTTAAGAAAAGAAGATAAAAAAGTATTTGACAAGCTTTTTTCATTAGCAAGATTCCATGCACCATCAATTGGCAGCTCAAATCAATTTTTTCCAATGGAAAGTATATTTTTAGCTATTTTAATAGAGATGCAAAAAGAGATAGATGAGTTGAAAGAACAATTGGGAAAAAATGAATCTCTACCAAATTCTTGATATTTATTCAGATCAAAATTATATAAATATATGGCTTTATAATGAATGTGAAAGAATCCATATAAAAAGACCTTTTAAACCCTTTTTCTACTTTAAAATCAACGAAAAAATAAAAAAAGAAATACAAAAAAGGTTTAAAAAGATAACATTTGAAAGGATGAAAAAGTTAGATATTATAGATGACCAGATTGAAGTATACAAAGTTATAACTCCATCTCCATTATATTATTATAAAGTAATATCGTTTATAAGATATTCAGAAATTTTTACTGAGACAGATTTTTATAATATACAGTTATCACCTGAAACTCTTTTTATGTTTGAAAAAGATATTTATCCTTTCTGTATTTTAGAGAAAATTGAGAGAAATGGCAGATACTTTTTTAAGAAAGTTGATAATCTAGATGAGATAAACTATAAATTGTATCCATTAAAAATTATGAATATTGAAATAGAATTGGAAATAGGTAAAGAAAATGTTAGGTTCTTTAAAAAGATACCACCTTTAATAGTTAAATTTAATGATGATGAAAAATCAATACTTATAGATAATGATATTGATTATTTATCAGAAATTTTAAAGAAAAAAGATCCAGATATAATCATAGCAAACTATGGAGATGATATTATTTTCCCAAATTTAATAAAAAGCGGTTTAAAAAATCTAAATAGAGATAATATTCCTGTTTTGAAAACAAGTGGAAAGAGTTTTGTATCCTATGGAGAAACTATCTATTCTGCAGGAATGAGTTTATTTTTTGGTAGGTTGCATATAGATCCAAAGAACTCTTTCTTTTATAATGAAGTTGGATTAGATGGAATTATAGAATTATCAAGGATATCTTCTTTAGGAGTCCAAGCTGTAGCAAGAACAACGATAGGTACTCCTGTTACTTATATGGAAATGAAGAAAGCTTATAAAAATAATTATTTAATCCCTTATAAAAAAAATCAGCCTGAAGATTTTAAATCCCTTGATGATCTTATTAAAGTAGATAAAGGGGGAATAACATTAAAACCGCTAAAAGGAGTTTTTGAAAATGTTGCAGAGTATGATTTTTTTTCTATGTATCCATCAATAATAACAAACTACAATTTATCCTTTGAAACAATAAATTGTAAACATCCAGAATGTAAAAAAAGATTACCTTATACAAATTATAAAGTATGTAGTAAAAAAATCGGTATCGTACCTCAGACATTAAAATGGTTGTTAGAGAGAAGGTTAAGGTATAAAAACTTGATAAAAAAAGAAAAAAATGAAATTTTTGACAATAGACAGAAAGCAATAAAATGGCTTTTAGTTGTTAGTTTTGGGTATTTGGGTTATAAGAATGCAGTATTTGGTAGAATAGAATCTCATGAGGCTACTACTGCAATAGGAAGGGAACTTATTATCTTTATAAAAGAATTATTAGAGTCTCAAAATTTTAAGGTAGTCCATATACTTACAGATTCTATTTGGGTTTATAAAGAAGGATTGAAAGAAGAAGATTATTTGCAAATAGAGAACTATTTAAATAAAAAAATAAATCAAAAATTTATACCTATTAATCCTGAAGGTATTCCATTTAAAATTCTTTTAGAAGGGATTTATGATTGGATTGTTTTTTTACCTTCAAAGTCTGATAATATTGGAGTAGCTAATAGATATTATGGAAAGTTTCATAATGGAGAGTTTAAATATAGAGGTATTGATTTAAGAAGAAAAGATGTACCACAAATTATAAAAAATTTTCAACAAGAAGTTTTAAATCTTTTGAAATATGCAAAAAATAAAGAGCAGTTAAGAAGTTATAAGGAACATATTTATTTTATTTACCAAAAATATCGACAAAATATTTTAGATATGAAATTTCCATTAAGAGATTTCGTAATTAAGAAGAAGATTTCAAAAGATCCAGTTCTATACGAAAAGAAAACGATTTTGGCTGAAGTTGCAGGTAGCCTTTTAAAAGAGGGTTTTAATATAAATCCTGGAGAGAGTATAAATATTATATATACAGATGATAGCATTATAAGAGCAATGCCACTAGAACTTTATCTTCAACATCAAAGGCCATTAGATTTAAAAAAGTATCTTCAACTTTTAGAAGATTCGCTAAATATATTTAAATTTTTTATGCCTTAAACTTTTAAAAAAGTCTTGTAAAATTTTGCTACATCTTACATCTGGAATATACTCATATTCAACTTTAAATGGAAGTTTTCTATCATCAAAAATTTTATAATTGCTTATAACTACACCACCTTTTTCATCTTTACTACAAAAAATGACTTTCTTTATTCTTGCCTGCATGATAGCTCCAGCACACATTAAACAAGGCTCTAAGGTAGTATATAAAATAGCATCATCTAATCGCCATGTTTTTAGCTTTTTACAGGCTTTTTCTATAGCAAGTAGTTCAGCATGGTATAAAGCATTATTTTTAATAATTCTTTGATTATGAGCTTTTGATATAATTTTATTATCTTTTACAATAACAGCACCAACTGGCACTTCACCTTTTTTATAAGCTTTTTCTGCTTCCTTTAAAGCAATATCTATAAACTTATCCAATTTCCTTTAATAAAGATACTACCTGATTATTTTTTAATTGTGATATATATTTAAAAGCTTGTGGAATATAATTAATGATATCAGTAGCTTTTAAACTTTCTTCTCCTATATCTTTTGCTGCCAAATCTCCAGCTAAGCCATGGAGATAGATAGCTAATTTTAAAGATTCTAACGTATCAAGTCTATTTATCAGAGCACCTACTATCCCAGCTAAAACGTCTCCAGAACCAGCTGTTGCCATTCCTGGATTACCTTTATTACTATAGTAGATTTCACCATATGGTGTAAACAAAACCATCCTATGAAATTTTAGTATTAAGAAGCTATTTGTTTTTATAGCAAATTCTTTTCCAATATTTTCGTAATCTTCTATAATCTCTTTTGCAGAAAGTTTTGTAAGTCTTGAAAACTCTCCTATATGTGGTGTCAAAACAGTTGTATTTTTTCTATTTGATAATTTTTCTTCAAAATTTTCAATACTTGCTAAGTTATTTAAACCATCTGCATCTATCACAATTGGTTTTTCAACTTTAATTAAATTTTCAACTATTTTTTTATTTGTATCAGATATACCCATACCCATTCCAACAACAATGGAAGAAAATTTACCATTATTTATAATATTTAAAATCTGATTTTCACTATTTTCTGCAAACATACCGTTTTTGGAAGGTATAGGGATACTCATTTCTTCTATAAGATTATTTTCTATTACTGGATTTATAGATTCTGGAACAATAGCAGTAGTTAAACCACTTCCAGATTTTGTAGCAGACTTGCAAGCCATTATTACGGCACCAGATTTTCCAACACTTCCACCAATAATAAGCACATGACCAAATGAGTACTTATGTCCTGTTTTTTCTCTTACTGGAAGTGTTAAATTTTCTATAGTTATTAGATATCTTTTAACATCTGCATATTTATCGTTTAAACTTATATCAGCTAAAAATACTCTGCCACAGTAATCTAAAGCTGGATAGAGTATATGACAAAGCTTTAGATAACCAAATGTAACAGTGGTTTCAGCTTTTATACATGTTCCTTTTATATCTCCACTATCTGCATCTATTCCAGATGGTAGATCTATGCTTATAATTGGTTTTTTACTTTCATTTATTATTTTTATAATATTTTCTCTATATCCTTTTACTGGTGGTTTAAAACCTGTTCCAAATATTCCATCTACTATGAGTTCACAATCTTTTATACTTTCTCTTAAAAACTCAAAATTTTCTGAATTTAGGAAGTTATATTTAAAATTAAACTTTTCGTAAATTTCTAAATTTCTTCTGTTATCTTCTGATAGGTTTTCTTTACTTTCAGAAAGGATAAATAGTTTTACATTTTTTCCTAATTTTGCTAAATATCTTGCTACAACAATGGCATCTCCACCATTATTACCACTACCAGCTATTACACAGATGTTATCAATATTTGCGTAGTTTTTTAATATTACTTCTACAACAGACCTTCCGGCACTTTCCATTAGTGCCAAGGAAGGTATCTTTGTATCTTCTATTGTTAATTTATCAACGTTTGCTATTTCTTTTGATTTTAGAATTTTCATTTTTTAGCAAGTTCTATAACTTTGTTTACTAATTTTTCAATACCTTCAGCAACATCTTTTATAGTTTTACCAAGCATATAAGCTGGAGTAGTAACTATTTTATTTTCCTCATCTACTACCATCTCATTTACAGGACATGATAAATGTTTTGCTCCCATTTCTTCAATAACTTTTGCAACATCTATATCTGTACCTATTGTAACGGTAGGTTTTGCTTCTCTTAAAGCTGAAGCAACTATCACTGGAGATATACAGATTCCACCTATAGGTTTTCCAGCTTTAAAAAGTTCAACTAACAATCTTTTAACTTCAGGGATAACTTCAGCTTCTGCACCTTTTTCTAAGAAGTTTGAAAAGTTTTTTGCAACACCATAACCACCAGGCATTATTAGAGCATCTATATCTTCTGCTTTTATTTCGTTTATATCTTTAATATTTCCTCTTGCTATTCTTGCAGCTTCTACCAATACATTTCTTTCTTCATTCATAGGTTCACCAGTAAGGTGGTTTATAACATCTTTTTGTTTGATATTTGGTGCCATAATTACTGTTTCTACACCAGCTTTATCTAAAAAATAAAGCGTTAAAGTAGCTTCATGTATTTCTGCACCATCAAACACACCACAACCAGCCAATAAAACACCTATTTTCATCTTATTACCTCCCATTTTATTTTAAAATTAGTATAACACAGCTATAAAATTATAATTTCTATGAAATAAATCAACTATTTTAAATTTTCTTCTATGTTTTTTAAATGGGTTTTATAGTCTTCAGAAAAGATATGTTTATTTTTATCTTTTGATAGGACATAGTAGTAATAATTTGTTTTAGTTGGGTTTAACACAGCTTTCAAAGAAGATAAAGAAAAACTACATATTGGTGTAGGTGGAAGTCCATTTATTATGTAAGTGTTAAACGGTGATTGATAAACCATATCTTTTTTATTTAGTTTTCCATTCCATTTATTTGCAATTTTCAAAGCATATATTACTGTAGGATCAATTTGTAATCTCATATTTGCTTTTAACCGATTGAATATCACTCCTGCAATAATTGGTTTTTCTTCTTCTACAAATGTTTCTTTTTCTATCATTGATGCTATAATCATTGCTTCATAAAACGTTATTTTACTTTTATAAAAATCAGAGTAATCTTTTTTTTCAATGAGTTCTTTATAGGGCAAGAATCTTTCTTTAAATATTTCTAAAAACTTTTTTGTTAAACTTTCTGCTGTTTCATTTTTTCCTATGGCATAACTTTCAGGAGGAAAATAACCTTCAAAACTATCTCCTATAAATCCAAACTTTTTTACATTCTCTTTATTAAAAACATAATTTAAAAACTCTTCCTTTTTTAATATACCTTCTTTTTCTAACTTTTCTGCTATATCTATAAGATCATCGCCTGGTACTATTGTAAAAAGTTTTAATTTAACCTCACCTTTAGCTATTTTATTGTAAACGTCGATAATAGAGTACTTTCCTTTAAATTCATATATACCAGCTTTTAGAGGCTTTTTTTCTACCATTGCATAGATAAAAAATAGATATTTATTTAAAATGATATTTTCTTTCTCAAGATTTTCTGCTATTTTATATGTTGTAAGTCCTTTTTGAATTTCTATTTCTTTATTTATTGAATATTTATAGTTTAATAATACAGTTAAAATAGGTACTATAAAAATTATTGGTAAAAAAATGAACAGAAATTTTTTCATTTTTGAAACTGTAAGCTATCAAGATAAGTTTGAAGTATAAAAACAGCAGATAAGCTATCTATTTTATCTTTTTTATTTTTCTTTTTTCCAAGTTGTTTTTCTGCTAAAGAAGATGTAAATCTTTCATCTACAAAGATAATATTGATATTTTCTATATTTTCTTTTATTTTTTCAGTAAATTCATAAGTATATTTAGCTTGCTCACCTTCGTTACCTTTTAATGTTAGAGGTAAACCTACTACAACAGTAGAAATATTATAATCTTTTATTAATGATTTTATCTTTTCAATAGCTTTTTCATCGTTATGTATAAAATCTAAAGGTTTAGCAGTTATTAAAAAGGGGTCACTTAAAGCAACCCCTATTCTTTTTGTCCCTATATCTAAACCTAACACTCGCTGCAAGCTTGTTGTCCTTCTCCTTTAGAAGAAATACCAGCTATTTTATAAATTAAACAGAAACCAGTTATAGCAGTTAGTATTAAAACAATTCCAACAATTGTAGCTATAATAAATACTCCACCTTTTTCAACACCAAGGAAAACCAAAATTGAACCAACAAGTATTCTAACCAATACATCCCAAAAAGCCATAATTTATACCTCCTATTATAATGTTATCAATGTTTCAATATCTTCATAATTTGCAACTTCATCTGGATGAGCTATTCTACCTAGTATTGCAGATGCTGCAGCTACTGCCGGACTTGATAAATAAACTTTACTGTTGGGATGCCCCATTCTTCCAACAAAATTTCTGTTAGATGTGGATAAACAAACTTCTCCTTCTGCTAGTATTCCCATATGTCCACCTAAGCACGGTCCACATGTTGATGTGCTTATTAAGCATCCAGCATCAGCTAGTATCTCAAGTATCCCCTCATGTAAAGCTTGTTTGTAAATTTGATCTGAAGCTGGTATTACTATACATCTTACTTCTGGATGAACTTTTTTACCTTTTAGTATAGCTGCTGCAACTCTTAAATCTGATAGTCTTCCATTTGTACAAGAACCTATAAATACTTGGTCTATATGTGTACCTGCAACTTCACTAACTGGTTTTACATTGGAAGGCAAGTTTGGACATGCAACTACTGGTTCTATTTTACTTGCATCAAACTCATACTCACAGCAGTATTTTGCATCAGGATCTGCTTTGTATATTTTAAATTCTCTGTTTGTTCTCTTTTTTACCCATTCTATTGTTTTTTCATCAGCTTCTATTATTGCATTTTTCCCACCTGCTTCAATAGCCATATTTGCAATAGTTAATCTATTATCTATATCAAGTGCTTTTATAGCTTCACCATGATATTCCATAGCTTTGTACAATGCACCATCTACACCTATCTTACCAATTACAGATAAAACAAAATCTTTTCCACCAACCCATTTTTGAGGTTTTCCATAAAATACAAACTTCATTGTTTCAGGTACTTTTAACCAGGTTTCACCAGTAGCCCATATATACGCTATATCTGTAGAACCAACACCTGTTGAAAAGGCACCTATACCTCCATATGTACATGTATGAGAATCTGCGCCTATAACAAGGTCTCCTGGAACTACAAAACCTTTTTCTGGTAAGAGTGTATGCATTACACCACTATCTTGACCTTCAAAGTAATTTTTAATACCCATTTTTTTAGCAAAATCTCTTGATATCTTGATTTGTTGAGCTGATAAAATATCTTTTGGTGGGAAAAAGTGATCCATTACAAGAGCAATTTTATTAGGATCATGGACTTTATCTATTCCATATTTCTCAAGTTGTTTTATAGCAAGGGGTGCAGTTATATCGTTTGCTATAGCTAAATCTACTTTTACAGTAACAAGCTCACCAGCTTCGACATAATCTCTTCCTGCGTGAGCTGCTATTATTTTTTCTGTGATAGTCATACCCATAAATAAAAACCTCCAAGAAGTTATTTAAATTATTATATATCAAATTATAATAACTATTTATGATATTAAATCAAGTTTTTTATCCCTTGATATATTTTTAAAGTTGCATCAGATTTGTTTAATGTATAAAAATGCAAACCTTTTACGTTATGTTTAATTAAATCTTCACACTGTTTAATGGCAAATTCTATACCTATCTTTTTTGTTTCTTCTGGGTTAGCTGCATATTTCTCAAAAATTTTTACTACATTTTCTGGTATTGTTGCACCACATAATGAAGCAAACTTACTAATCTGGTTAAAGTTTGTTATAGGCATGATACCTGGTATTATAGGTATTTTTATATTTAACTTTTCACACCTTTCTATAAACTCATAAAAATATCTGTTATCAAAAAACATCTGTGTTATGGAAAAATCAGCACCAGCTTCTACTTTCTTCTTAAAGTTTGTTAAATCTCTATCTAAATTTGGACTTTCTGGATGTCCTTCTGGATATGAAGCAACCGCAATACAGAAATAATCTTTATATATTTCTCTAATAAAACTTACAAGTTCAAAAGCGTATTTACAAGCGTCTAAAGGTATCTTAGATCTCTCAAAATTCAAAGGAATATCTCCCCTTAAAGCTAAAATATTTTCAATTCCAATATTTTTGTAATCATCAAGGATATTTTTTATTTCTTCGTTAGAATGTCCAACACACGTTAAATGAGCCATAACAGTTAAGTTAGTTTCTTCGTGAATTTTTTTCACAATATCTCGGGTTTTTTCTCTTGTAGAGCCACCAGCGCCATATGTAACAGATACAAATGTAGGATTAATATGTTTAAGCTCTTGTATAGTGTTAAATAAAGATATTTCAGCTTCTTCTGTTTTCGGTGGGAAAAATTCAAAAGATATACTTATTTTATTTTGATTTAGTTTTTCTATTATTTTCATTCTGCACCTCTTATTAAAATTTTTGGGATAAAATAATTATAAATATTTTCGATAATAAATGCGTGGAGGAAAAGAATGAAGATTTTTAAAGATGATAAAGATAAACCAAAAACTTTTTTGCGAGAAGTTGATAATCAAAATAAGCAAAATATTATAAAATCACCACTAAATATTAATATAGTGGATAATGATTTGTCTAGATATTTATTAACTACTTTTATATCTGTAGCTGATGAAGAAGATTATGATAAGTTTATGTCATATGTAGCAAATGATTTTTACTCAAAGAATAATTTCTTTTTAGATAATATTAAAAATATAGGTATTTAGTTAAATAGCTATATATAGTTATAAATAGCCATTTAAAGACGAATGTACTTAACTTTTTAGATAAAAGGAGTTATAATATAAATATTCTTAAGAGAAGTTCTCGTAAGGAGATAAAGATCTCCACACAAAAAAAGAAAGTCCTTCAGATATTGGTAAAACAGTATCTGGAGAGATATACAGGGTCCCTGGAAGTTAATGAGGGATAATCCTTATTACATGGATTTTCTAAATAGCTTTAAATCCCAGGTGCGTGAGAGAAATAAATGTCTATAAATGGGGGAACTGTTATAAAGTGCTTTTAGTTGATACAGATCCTCAAAATAGCTTAGCATTTTTTTTATGTA
>CAZYKX010000016.1:0-37490 GCA_964648745.1 uncultured Aquificales bacterium | reverse complement strand
GCTTTAAACCCCAGGTGTGTGAGAGAAATAAATGTTTATAAATGGGGGAACTATTTGCTAGACTATTTACGTTAATCGGTTTTTTAACGATTATCGCAGCATTATTTCTAAAAGGAAGTTTTAAGAATATTGAAAAACCAAAAATCGATATACTTGATCTAGAAGAAAAAATAGAAAAGGCAGAGAAGAAAAAAGGGGCAAAGCCCCTTTAAAAATATTAAGATTCTTTATTGTCCTCTGGATTTGCAAAGAGAGATTCGTAATCTATACCTTCTTTTTCAGCAAGAATCTTTGAAGCTTCTTCAAGAGCAAGTAAATGGTTCCATTTATCATCAACTTCTTTTTGGATTTTTTCTACTATTTCAGGATATTTTAATACATGTTTCCATCTTGGTTGTGCAGATATATATTCTTCTATTGGTTTTGGTCTTTTTGGTTTAATATTAACTTTCCAGTATTTACCATTTATAACTTCGTAAACTGGCCAATATCTTGTTTCTACAGCTAACTTAGCAAGTCTCATAGTATCTTCTGGAGAAAATCTCCATGAGAGTGTACAAGGTTGTAAAGTGTTTATAAATTTAGGACCTTTAAATGTCATAGCTTTCTTAACTTTTCTTGTTAAATCTCTATAAATATGTGGTGATGCTTGTGCTACGTAAGGGATACCATGAGCAGCCATAATCATCGTTAGATCTTTTCTTGGTTCTTGTTTTCCTACTTTCTCTTTACCTACTGGTGTTGTTTTAGTATAAGCACCTATTGGTGTTGCTGATGATTTTTGATATCCTGTAT
Source organism: uncultured Aquificales bacterium (assembly GCA_964648745.1). Classification (GTDB taxonomy): domain Bacteria; phylum Aquificota; class Aquificia; order Aquificales; family Hydrogenothermaceae; genus Sulfurihydrogenibium. The sequence goes on along the minus strand of CAZYKX010000016.1, from coordinate 36,695 downwards.
TTTGATATCCTTCGTTATTATAGCAAACATATAAAAAGTCATGTCCTCTCTCTACTGCAGCAGAAAGAGATTGAAAACCTATGTCATATGTTCCACCATCTCCACCAAAAGCTACAAAAGCTATATCTTCATCAACTAAACCTTTTTTCTTTAAAACTTTATAAGCAGCTTCAACACCACCTATAACAGCTGCAGCAGATTGGAAGTTTACGTGAATCCAAGGAGTATTCCAAGCTGTATATGGGTAAACACCTGTTGTAACTTCCAAACAACCTGTTGCAGTTGATACAACTACAGGTTTATCTATAGCAAGTAAGACTTCGTTTACGATTGGTGGTATACCACATCCTATACACATTCTATGACCAGGAGCTAATGGGTTGTGAGAATTAAACTTTTCCTCTCTTTCTTGAGCTAAATCAGCTAAAACTTGGATAGTAACTTTTTTTGCCATGATTACGCCCTCGCTTGTAAGTATTCAACTAAATTTTCTCTTGATTCTACGCCTTTTTCTAATCTTTCTAATCTATCAAAGGCTCTTATAAATTCTTCTTCATGAATTTCTCTTCCACCTAAGCCATATATGAAGTTATGAAGATATGGTCTATTTTTATTATGGAATACAGCAGTAGCTATATCTTTAAATAAAGGTCCACCAATACCATCAAATGAGTCTGCTCTATCAAATACAACAACACCTTTCGCATTTTCTAAAGCTCTTGCAACATCTTTTACTGGGAATGGTCTATATAGTCTTATTTTAATTGCACCTACTTTTCTACCTTGAGCTCTAAGTGCATTTACAGCATCTTTAAGTGTTCCAAAAGATGATCCCATAGAAATTCCTATATACTCTGCATCATCAGTCATATATTCTTCAATAAATCCATAGTATTTACCACTTATTGCTTCAAACTCTTCAGCTACCTCTTTTACTATATCGTATACTTTTAGGAAATCTACATGTTGTTGATATTTACATTCTGTATAGTAATCTGGTTGTGCAGTAGCACCATATGTAACAGGTTTAGAGACATCTAACAATGGATAAGGTATTCTATGTATACCTGAAGGTCCAACAAAATTTCTAACGGTTTCATCATCTAATATTTCTACGTTTTCAATAGAGTGAGACACTATATAACCATCATAGTTTACTATAACTGGGAACATTGCTTTTTCTGCGATTTTAACAGACATGATTAAATTGTGATAAGCTTCTTGAGCATTCTCTGAGAATAGAGATATCCAACTAGAATCTCTTGTAAGCATAGAATCGCCATGATCACAGTGGATAGATAATGGAGCAGATAATGCCCTATTCACATCAATAAGAACAATTGGTAATCTCATACCGGAAGCTATATATAGATTTTCTACCATATAAGCTATACCAGGTCCTGCTGAAGCTGTTATAACTCTTGCTCCTGCTGCTGCAGCTCCTATACAAGCTGCCATTGCAGAGTGTTCACCTTCAACTGCTACCATATCAGTATCAACTTCGCCGTTTGCAACATATTCTGCAAAGAAACCCATCAATTCTGTCTGTGGAGATATTGGATATACTGCAGCAACATCAAAGTTAATCTGTCTCATTGCCTCTGCTGCGGCTTGATTACCTGTTAACGCTATTACTTTTGTTGGCATAACTATATCCTCCTAATAATTACTCAAGCTCTTTTAATTTAATTTCCATCTCTGGAACCATTTCCAATGCACCATAAGGGCATTCCACAGCACAAATACCACAACCTTTACAATAGTAAAAATCTGTTTCAAATCTTTGTTCTCTATTAACAGGAATGCTATCATCTGGACAGAATATCCAACAAATTAAACAGTTTGTACACTTTTCAGTATTTAACACTGGTCTTAACATTCTCCATGAACCAGTATTATTCATCATACTTGAACCGGCTTCTGGAACTATAGAACCTATAGGTATCTCAAACCATTTCTTAAGTTCATACATGAAAAATAACCTCCTAAATTTAATTAAGCTTTATAAACTTCTTCATAACCTCTTCTTAATGCCCTTAAGTTTTGTTCAAGTAAAGCTCTTAACTTGGAACTTGCTTCAAAAGCTTCCGATATCTCTTGCTCTAAAGCTCCTAAATCAACTAATCCGGTAGCTTTTGCTACAGCACCTAAAACAGCAGTATTTGGTATATTTCTTCCAAATTCTTCTAAAGCTATCTTTGAAGCATCTATAATCCAAAGCTCATTATTAGGTATACCTAAAATCTGCCTAACTTTTTCTGGTGGAAAGTTAGTATTAACTATAAATACTGTATTCTCATCTATTCCAGAAACTATGATATCTCTTATAGTAAACATAAGAGATGGGTCAGTTATTATAACTATTTCAGGTTTATCAACAGGTGCACGTGTATTTATCGGATTATCTGAAATTCTTGTTGAAACTTTAACAGGTGTTCCAGATCTTTCTAAACCAAACTCTGGCATTGCTTGACCATATTTACCTCTAATAATAGCAGCTGAAGCTAACATTTTTGCAGCTGTAACTGTACCTTGGCCACCTCTTCCATGCCATCTAATTTCTCTTGTAGCTTTGTCTATTGCGGCTGTCATAACATTTAACCTCCTAAAATTGATAAAATTTTTTAAAACAATGTTTTAATAATTTAACACTATATGTTTAAAAAATCAAGTTATTACAATATTTAAAGCTATTTAAAATTATAGCATGATTCTAATTTGAAAATATGATAAAAAGTATATAATATATGGTATGGAAAAGACAAAACCTATAGTTGTAAAACAGCTTTTAGATAAGTTAGATTATTTAAAGAATGAAGAAATAAAAGAAATTGAAGAAGCAATAGATTTTGTTATAGAAAAACATCAAAATCAATTTAGAAAATCTGGAGAGCCTTACTATATTCATCCTTTAGAAGCTGCAAAAATTGTGGCAGATTTAAAGTTAGATAAAACAACTATAATTGCTACTTTACTTCATGATGTAGTAGAAGATACAGATGTCACACTTGAAGAGATCAAGGAAAAATTTGGAGAAAAAGTTGCTCAAATTGTAGATGGTGTAACAAAAATTGGAAAATATAACTTTGAAAATATTGAAGATGCTAAAATAGAAAACTTTAGAAAACTTATTGTTTCAACTGCCAATGATATTAGAGTTATAATCGTAAAATTAGCTGATAGATTACACAATATAAAAACATTATCTCATTTAAAAGAAGAAAAACAAAAAAGAATAGCAAAAGAAACATTAGAGATATATGCTCCATTGGCAAGTAGACTTGGGATTTGGAATATAAAAAGAGAGCTGGAAGATTACAGTTTTATGTATCTATATCCAGAAGATTATAAAAAAATTGTTACCTACTTTGCACACTCAAAAGAAAAAAATACAAAGTATTTGGAAGAAAAAGTAATACCAGAGATAAAAAGATCTTTAGAAGAACATAAAATTAATGCTGATATTCAATATAGATCAAAACATTTATATAGTATTTATGAAAAAACAAAAAGAAAAAATCTAAAACTAAGTGATATATACGATGTTTTTGGTGTTAGAGTGTTGGTTGATGATGTTAAAGATTGTTATTTAGTTTTGGGTATTATCCATTCCATCTGGACACCTGTTCCTGGAAAATTTAAAGATTATATATCTTTACCTAAATCAAACTTTTATCAAGCTCTCCATACGACAGTAGTTGGACCTGCTGGAAAATTTGTTGAGATACAGATAAAAACCCACCAAATGCATAAAATCGCAGAAGAAGGTATTGCAGCTCATTGGATATACAAAGGTGGAAAAGATTTAACAGAAAAAGATGCTCAAAACTTTATCTGGTTAAAAAACTTGCTTGAAACCTTAAAAGGAAATCAAAGTAGTGAAATAATAGATGATATAAGTAAAGATCTATCCTTAGATGAAATTTTTGTATTTACACCAAAAGGTGATCTTATAAAACTACCTTCAGGAGCAACACCTGTTGATTTTGCTTATGCTATACATACTGCAGTAGGACATAAAACAACAGGAGCAAAAATAAATGGTCGATTTGTTCCCCTTGATACAAAATTAAAAAGTGGAGATGTTGTTGAGATAATAACAAAGGAAGGACATAACCCATCAAGAGATTGGCTAAATTTTGTTATAACATCAAAAGCAAAAACAAACATAAAACAATTTATATCAAAAATAGAAAGAGATAAATCTATAAAGTTTGGAGAAAAGTTATTAGATAAATTTTTAAAGAAGATAAATAAAAAAACTACAACTTTAACAGAAGAAGAAAAAAAAGATTTAATAAAAAAATTCAACTATAAAACATTTGAAGATCTTTTAGCAGCTATTGGAGATAGTAAAATTTCACCAGCAAAAGTAATAAGATATTTAAGTGGTGATAAAGAAGAGAAAGAAGGAAAATCTTCCGAAACAAAAAAAACTATAACTGATATTTCTATAGAAGTAGATGGCATATCAAATATCCTATCCCATATATCAAAATGCTGCTTACCACTTCCAGGAGATGAAATTGTTGGAATTATTACGAAAGGTAAAGGAATAGGAATACATAGGAAAGAATGTCCAAATGTAAAACAAACTTTAGAACAAAATCCAGAAAAAATTATAAATATAGTTTGGGGAAAAAATTTAAACCATGTTTATAATTCTGAAATAAAAGTATTTACAGAAGATAAACCAGGTATATTAGCAAGTGTTTCAAATAGCATAGCCAATGCGAAATCAAATATTACAAATGCTAAAGTAAAAACACTAAAATCTGGGAATGCATCTATAGATTTTACATTACAGGTAAAAAATAAAGAACACCTTTCAAACATTATAAAATCTATAAAAAACACACCAGGGGTTATTTCAGTTCATAGGGTTTTAAAGAGAGTATAAAAACATGTCTTTAGATTTATAGACTTAATAAGATATAAAAATTTACACTCAAAAAAATCAAGTCCTTAGGATAAATCCTTAAAATTGATATTAAAATCTTCAGATGTACTAGTGTAGCAAATATCTAAAAAAAGGTGGACTATAAGCAGGCACCCTAATATGGGTACCTGCAGTAATTTTAAGGCCTATATTTTTCTAAAATTTTATCCCAATCTGGATTATCTGAAGCACCATATTTTTCTTTGAGTGCCATAACTTTATCTTCAAATGTTGGTTTTTCTATTTTTAAGAAAATTCCAAGAGGAACTTTTGCATTAGGATCTTTATCGTGATCTAAAGCGTGTTTTGCAAGTTCTACAGCTTTATCATAATCTGATGGATCATGACCAAGATCTTTATTTATATCTATAGTTCTTCCTTTATAATATTGGAATGTATCAATTTTATTGTATGTAGGACATGGAGATAGAATATTTACAAAAGAAAAGCCTTTATGTTCAACTGCTGCTTGTAATATTTCAGCTTCATGTTTTGGATTACCTGAGTATGTTTGAGCAACAAATGTAGCACCACATGCTATAGCAAATGCAAGAGTATTCATTGGTTCTTCTATATTACCATAAGGTGTTAAAGAACCTTTATAACCTGTCCTGGAAGTTGGAGATTGTTGGTTTTTTGTAAGAGCATATATCCTATTATCCATACAAACTACTGTTATATCAAAATTTTTCCTTGCAGCATGTGGAAAATGTTCCATACCTATTGAGAATAAATCACCATCACCTGCTGTAACCACTACAGGCACTTCTGGCTTTGCAAGTCTTGCTCCAACGGCTGCCGGGATAGCTCTACCATGACAAGTATGCATACCAAAAGCATTCATCCATAAAGGTAATCTTGAAGAGCAACCAATCCCAGACACAAGTGTTAAAGCCGTAGGATCAAATCTTTCTTCACTAAAAACCTTTGCAAGTCCACTGACTACACCAAAATCACCACAACCAGGACACCATGTAGGTTCTATATTACTTCTATAATCTTTTGGCTGTAATTTTTCTTCTAACTTTATAAATTGGTATGACATATTACGTTACCTCCTTTTAAATAATTTAAGCGTTAACTGTTTTTCCTACTAATTCTTCAATTTTTGCTTCAATTTCTGCTGGTATAAATGGTTCTCCTCTGTAAATGTTGTACTGAACTGGTTTTACATCTGTGTACATTCTTATAAATCTTGCAAACTGTCCTGTATAGTTTGCTTCAGGAACAAGTGTTATATCAGACATACTAGCAACTTTCTCTATAGCCTTAACTGGTACAGGGTAAAGAAGTTTTGGATATAAAGCAGCTATTTTGTATCCTTTCTTTCTTAATCTTTGAATAGCTTCTTTTGTAATTGAAGCAGTTAACCCCCAAGCTATAACAGATATATCTGCTTTTTCACCTTCTTGTAAATCTCCTAAATCCCATTCTAATAGATGTTGATTTTCTTCTTCAATATTTTTAAGCTTTCTAAACCTTTTTTCCATCATTTTGGTTCTTATATCTGGTCTTGTTCTTGGGGAAGAATCTTCACCATGCTCTAATCCAGTTGCCGCATATGGTTTTGGAGAAACACCAGGTGCAAGCATTGGAGATAAACCAGTTTCAGTAACTTTATATCTAAGTATCTCATCTAAATTAATATCCATATCTTTTGTAATTAATGGTCTGTTTATTAATTTAGATTGTATTTCTTTTATATTTGGTGTAGGTATAGCTTCAGCTCTTAGAGATAACGAAGCATCTGTTAAAAATAGTACTGGACATTGGTATCTTTCTGCAAGGTTAAATGCTTCAATTGTAAGATAAAAGTTTTCTTCAACGTTTGTAGGTGCTATTACGATTCTTTGACCATCTCCGTGTCCACCAATCGCAGCAGCATATAAATCAGCTTGATCATGCTTAGTTGGCATACCTGTAGAAGGTCCACCTCTTTGAACGTCAACAATAACTGCTGGTATCTCAGTCATAGATGCAAGACCTATTAACTCTTGCATTAAAGATATACCAGGTCCTGATGTTGCTGTCATAGCTTTAACACCAGAGAATGAAGCACCTATTACAATAGCCATTGAAGAAATTTCATCCTCTGCTTGATAAACATAACCATTTGCTTTAAGTATAATTTCAGATAAATAGTTACCAACAGATGTAGCTGGAGTTATTGGATAAGCTGCAAAAACTTTACAACCTGCAACAGCAGCACCTAATGCTATAGCCTCATTACCTTCAAGGATAATAACATCTTTCTGTGGTTTTCTTTCTGGAAGTCTATATGGATCTACTTTTTTAATATTGTTTTTAACCCAGTTTATACCAGCATCTAAAGCTTTAAAGTTTAAATCAACAACATCTTGACCTTTTTTAGAGAATTTAGATATAATTTGCTGTTTGTAAACATCTATTGGAATATTAAATAGTTCTGAAGCAGCACCAAGAGCAACCATATTTTTTGTAATGTATGCACCAACTTCTTCCTTTGCTAACTTTGACATTGGAACAGCATAGGCAATAACACCTTGTTTTTCTAACCAATCAAACTCAGGTTCAAAATCTCCACCTTCTGGACCATCCCATACTAAAACTGTACCTGGTTTTAATAAAGGTTTATTTACCTCATACGCTTCACCGTTAAATGCAAATAGTATTTGAAATCCATCACCTTGAGATAAAATTTTTTCATCAGACATTCTAACTTGAGAAAGAGCATATCCACCTTTTATTTCAGCAGGGAAACTTTTAAATGTTACAACTTCAAGTCCTAAATATGTTGCAGCTCTCATTGTAAAATCACCAGCAGAGATGACACCTTCTCCACCTTCACCTGCAAACTTAATTGTTAAATCAAAAGCCATCTTAAATCCTCCTATAACGTTTTTCCCATATTCTTATGGGTATATAAAATATAACATTGTTTTAATTTAATTGTCAATAATTTTATAACACTGTTTTATTTTTTAAATGACAAGAATCAGCTTTTTACTTATTTTTCATATATTTCCCTTTAAAACTTTTTCAACAGTTTCACCAATTATAGATGGATTTTTAACAGTTATGGCACCTGCTGATTCCAACGCTTTATATTTTTCTGCTGCAGTTCCTTTTCCACCTGCAATTATAGCACCTGCATGTCCCATTCTTTTTCCTGGTGGTGCTGTAACTCCTGCAATATAAGCTATAACAGGTTTTTTAACGTATGATTTTATAAACTCTGCTGCTTCTTCTTCTGCTGTTCCACCTATTTCTCCAATCATAACTATAGCTTCTGTTTCTGGATCATCTTGAAACCATTTTAAAACATCTGCAAATACAGTTCCAGGAATTGGGTCTCCACCTATACCTACAGCAGTTGATTGTCCTATTCCTTTTGTTGTAAGCTGATAAGCAGCTTCATATGTAAGTGTTCCGCTTCTTGAAACAATTCCAACATTTCCTTTTTTAAATATATGCCCTGGCATTATACCAATTTTTGCTTCTTCAGGTGTAATAACCCCTGGGCAGTTTGGACCTATCAATACTGTTTCTGGATAGTATTTTTTAATATACTGTTTTACTGGTAACATATCATTAACTGGAATACCTTCTGTTATACAGATTACAGTTTTGATACCTGCATCTACTGCTTCAAGTATAGCATCTGCTGCAAATGGTGGTGGAACAAATATAAGAGAGCAATCAGCACCTGTTTCTTTTACTGCTTCATTAACTGTATCAAAAACAGGTATCCCCTCAACATTTTCACCTTTTTTTCCTGGTGTTACACCTGCTACTACTTGAGTTCCATATGCTTTGCATTGGGTTGCGTGAAAACTACCTTCTCTTCCAGTAATTCCTTGTACAACAACTTTTGTATTTTTATTTACTAATACGCTCATTTTTAACCTCCTTATTGTTTATTTGCTGCTTCTACAGCTTTTAAAGCACCTTCCCACATAGTGTCAGCTGTGATTAATGGTAAGCCAGACTCTTGTAACATCTTTTTACCAAGCTCTACGTTTGTTCCTTCCATTCTAACTATTACAGGAACATTTATAGATACTTCTTTAGCTGCTGTAATGATACCTTCAGCAAGTCTATCACATCTTAATATACCACCAAATATATTGATAAATATAGCTTTAACGTTAGGGTCAGATAAAATTATTTTGAATGCATTTGCTATTTGGGTAGCATTTGCAGAACCACCAACATCAAGGAAGTTTGCAGGTTCTCCACCGGCAAGTTTAATTGTATCCATTGTTGACATAGCCAAACCAGCACCATTAACCATACATGCTATATTTCCATCAAGCTTAATATAGTTAAGGTTGTATTTTTTAGCTTCTACTTCTAAAGGAGAGATTTGAGAAGGATCATCCATTTCCATTATCTCAGGATGTCTAAATAAACCGTTATCATCAAAATCAATTTTTGCATCTAATATTACTAAATTACCATCTTTTGTTAAAACAAGTGGGTTTATCTCAACCATAGAAGCATCAAGTTCTATATATATTTTATAAAGTGTCATAAAAAGTGATGCTGCTTTATTTAGTAAATTTTTTGGAAGCCCTAATTTTAGTGCTAACTCTCTAGCATGGTAACTTCTTAAACCTATAAAAGGTTCTATAGTATGTGTTATTATCGCTTCTGGGTTCGTTGCTGCTACTTCTTCTATCTCCATACCACCAGAAGCGGAAACCATTATTATTGGTTTTGATTTACTTCTATCAAGTGTGATAGCTACATAGTATTCTTTATCTATTGCTGTCCCTTCTTCTATATACAATCTACTAACTGGTAAACCTTCTGGTCCTGTTTGAAAAGTAACTAGTTTTTTCCCAAGTAATTCTGCTGCTATCTGTTGTACTTCTTCTACAGATTTAGCAAGTTTTACACCACCTGCTTTTCCTCTACCACCTGCATGTATTTGGGCTTTTACAACTACTGGCCAAGTACCAAGCTCTTCTGCAGCTTCTACAGCTTCTTTCACATCAAAAGCTGGATAACCTCTTGGAACAGGTAAACCGTACTTCCTAAAAATCTCTTTAGCTTGATGTTCGTGAACCTTCATTTGTTAACCTCCAAAACGTTATTTATATAACTAGCTTTCTATATTTTTTCTGTCCTTCCTCAAAAACATCTCTACCATAAATGTCGTTTGCCACAATTACTGGAAAGTTTTCAAAGTAGAGTTTTCTAATAGCTTCAGGACCTAAGTCTTCATAGGCAACCATCTCAACTTTTGTTATATGTTTAGATAGTAAAGCTGCTGTACCACCATAAGCTGCAAAATAAACAGCTTTATATTTCTTCAACGCTTCTTTAACTTCTTGTCCTCTCCATCCTTTTCCTATAGTACCTTTTAACCCAAGTTCCAATAGCTTAGGTGTATATTTATCCATCCTATAAGCTGTTGTAGGTCCAGCTGAACCTATAACTTGATTAGGTTTAGCAGGTGTTGGTCCTACGTAGTAAATTACTTGTCCTCTCACATCAAAAGGTAATTTTCCAGTTTTTTCATACTCTTCTAACATTCTTTTATGAGCCGCATCTCTCGCTGTATAAACCCAACCATTTATTAAAACCTTATCTCCAGCTCTTAAATTCTCTATTACATCATCTGTTAATGGTGTTGTTATAATTTTACCTTCAACCATCTCAAAAACCTCTTATTTATATTTCTACTTCTATGTGCCTTGCTGCATGACATTGGATATTTACAGCAACTGGCAATGATGCTATATGACACGGTGCTATTTCTATTTTTACGTCTATAACTGTTGTTGTTCCACCAAATCCAAGTGGGCCAACACCAAGTTGATTTGCAAGATCTATTAGTTCTTCTTCTAATTTTGCTATTTTTGGATCTGGATGTCTTTCTCCTATATGTCTAAAGAGAGATTTTTTTGCCAGTACTGCACTATAATCAAATGTACCACCTATACCAACTCCTACTGTAAAAGGTGGACAAGCATTTGGCCCAGCATTTGCTATTGATTGTAAAATAAATTTTTTTACACCTTCTAATCCATCTGCTGGTTTTAACATGGCTTGTTTACTTTGATTCTCAGACCCACCACCTTTTGCAGCAAATTTAATTTTTATCTTATCACCTTCTACAATATCAAAATATATTAATGCAGGTGTATTATCTCCTGTATTTTTTCTATCAAAGATAGGATCGTAAGCAAGAGATGCTCTTAGATATCCTTCTTTTGTAGCTCTCCTAACTCCTTCATTAATAGCATCTCTTAAATTTCCACCTACTATCTTAACATCTTGTCCAACTTCAACAAAAAAAACAGGATATCCTGTATCTTGACAGTATGCGACTTGCTCTTTTTCTGCAACTTCTGCATTTTTCAATATCTCTTCAAGAATTTCTTTACCTAAAGGCGATTCTTCCTTTATCTTTGCTATTTTTACAGCTTGAATAAAATCTTCGGGCAGTTTGTACTCACTTGACATTACCATATTTTTAACAGTTTCTATAATCTGATTTACATTTATCTCTCTCAATGTAAACACCTCTTTTTTCCAAAATATTTTAAATTAATTTTAATTCCTTTATTCTTTCTATTCCTTCTTTTACAGATTTTACAGAGGATGCCCACATCTGTTTTTCTTCTTCTGTTAGGTTAAGTTTTAATACTTCTTCCCATCCATGAGCTCCTACTTTAACAAGTAAACCTACACATACATCGTAGGCTTCATAATGTCTTGAATCTTCCCCTTCTAAATATACAGAACAAGGCATTATCTTTTTCTTATCTTTTAAAATTGCCTCAACCATTTCAACAACAGAAGCTCCAGGTGCATGGTAAGCAGAAGTTCCCATTAAATTAACTATTTCTCCTCCCCCATACTTTGTTCTATCTATAATTTCTTTTAATTTTTCTTCTGAAAATATCTTAGTTAAAGGTATTCCACCAACATTTGAAGCAGAAAGCAGAGGAACCATATCATCTCCATGGCTACCTAAAACAAAGCAGTTAATATTTGATATTGAAACTTTAAGTTCTTGAGATATAAATGTTTTAAATCTTGCAGTATCAAGAACACCAGCCATACCTAAAACTTTATTTTTACTAAATCCAGTTATTTTTAATGTTGCGTATGTTAAAACATCAACAGGATTTGATACCACAATAACAACAGCATTTGGTGCATATAAAGCAATTCTTTCTGAAATTGTTTTTATGATATTTACATTAGCTGTTAATAGATCATCTCTACTCATACCAGGTCTTCTTGGAAATCCAGCTGTTATAACTACTATATCTGAATCTCTCATTGGTTCATAACCTTGTCCATCTGCAGTAACAGTGTAACCTTTTATATCTACATCTACACCTATCGCAGCTGCCATTTGTTTTATGTCTAAGGCTTTTCCTTTTACAATTTCAAAAGTTTTATCTTCTGTTTTTTTAGGTAAATCAAAAAGCTTGATGTTTGCCAACTCTCTAATAGCTATTAGATTTGCAACGTGTTCTCCTACATTTCCTGCTCCTACTATAGAAACAGTAGGTCTTTTATATTCTCCCATTGGAAGTCCTCCTAGGAATGAAATTTTGTTATAATTAGAATATAACGACATTTTAAATTTGTCAATCAAACAGCGTTTGATTTTAATTTTGAAGAAAAAAGAAAAAAAGAAGGGTTTTTAAACCCCTCTTTATAGTCAGTTTAGCAGCAGCAGGTTAAAACTTATAAGATACGTTTGCGTAAATAAATCTTCCTGGTTCTGGTATTTTTATTGGAGTGTTATTTTGTGATATACCTCTAAATGGATCTCTTACATAAGAGAGATAGTTATAATAATATCTATCAAATAGATTATCTACACCTACCCCTACAAAAAGTTTATTTGCGTATGTATAACCTGCTTTAAGATTTACAATGAACCAACTTCCAGTTGGTTGCTCTTTTAAATCTGAGTCAACACTTGATTGTTTAGCTGAATATATTCCTTCTATCAACCCATAGAACTTAGAATCATCATACTTTAATGCTACTCTTGTTTTCAAAGGCGGAATTTCTACTAAATCACTATCGTTGTAAAGACCTTTTTTATCTGTTTTCCTACCTTTTTGATAAGCTAAACCAAATTCAGCTGATATCTTATCATTTAACATTACGAAACTGTTTAAATCTAAACCATATATAGAAGCATTTATATTTTGATAGGTGGTATTATTACCATTTTGATATAGGTATATGAAATCTTGTAAAAAGCTATAAAATACATTTGCTTTTATTCCTACGTTGTTTAAAGGAAAGTATTCAAAACCTGTATCTACCTCATTATTTTTAGTAGGTTTTAAGTTTGGATTACCATACCACGGTGCCATTCCACTTAAAGCGATAAACCTTTCTTCTGGATCAGGTACTCTAACTGTTCTACCAAATCCAATATAAACGTTATCTTTTTTATTTATATTGTATTTAAAAACAAGATTTCCTGATAGATAGTTATCTGTGTTTGAAAATTTGTTACCATTTTTACTTGTAAATAAGTTTTTATTGGAACTACCCATAATATCAGGGTTTGCTTTTGAATATGTATAATCGTACCTTAAACCGCCAGAAATATTCCATTTATCTATGTTTTTATTACCTTTTATAAATATACCTATATCTTTTATTTTAACATCAGGGATCATACCATTATTTACGATTCCTCCACCATTCTGAACGTTATCAGCAAGCCAGTTTCTTAAATATGTATCAATTCCTATAGAAGAGTTAATATCAAAGATCTTTAAATCTTTTTCAATTTTACTTCCAAATATTTTTGATTCTGCATAAGTTCTCATACTATAACCTAATGGGGTATTATTTGATGTTGTCCTAAATGTATCTCTCATATCGTGTTTAACTTCATTGTAATAAATACTAAACCTCAAACCAACATCCTTTAAATTAAAATCAAAATTAAATCTATTGGTTCTATCATATAAAGCATCCATTTTTAAAGCAGGGTATAAAACATCTCTAGCATTTTCAAAAGCATAAGAAAATTTAATATCTACATTGTTTTGTGGTGTTATTAAAACTTTTGTCCAAAATCTATCTATGTTATAAGCTTTATCATCTATATATTGTGATTTATAACTTTTTAGAGAATTTTGTATTTGATAAACTGAATATTCTGTAACTTTTTTACCTTCTCCACTTTCGTAAGGTTTTGAGTACTGGTTAGATGCTCCTACTAAAACTTTTATAAATTGATTACCTACATTACCCCAAATATAACCTGTTTTATAACCAAAACTTCCATAACTTCCACCTATTTCTCCACTTATACCTTCTTTTGGATCTTTTGTTTTAACATTTACAACAGCTGCTAAAGAACCAGCATTTTCTACGTCAAAAGGACCTTCTTTAATTTCAACACTTTCTATCTGTGGGCTTGATACATGAAAAGATGGCGGATCCATTCTGTTTGGACAAGCTCCGTATATTTTAGAACCATCAATTAGAACATTAATATTATCTCTTGAAAATCCTCTTATGTATAAATCATTAGCTATATTACCTTTTCTCATGTACCAAATCTCTGGGTAGTATTCTGATAGTATTTCGCCTAAGTCTATCTGTCTTGTTATTTTAACATCTTCTTTATCAATTTCTTTTGTTGCTTTTTCTCTTTGTTGATTACTTTCTACTGTTATTTTTTCTAATCTTATTCCATCTGCAGCAAAAGAGTGAGAAACTAAAATAATTGATGATAACAGTGTTAACGCCCCTAATCTTTTCATGTTAATTCCTCCTGTTATTTTTATGAAATATTTGTATGTAATTATAACATAAAATTTATCATAAAAACAACAAAAATTTAATTTTAAAAGAGGTAGTTTTGTACTTTTAGAAAGATCTTTTTGAAAATTTAAGAATATCAAGAATAAAAGAATTAGTATTAAATAACTAACAGTTCTGATAACACAAGATAACTATTTAACCATAACGTTTAACAATTTAGCAGTAATAAAATTTATTTAAAATATGACCATTTTTTTATTGATATTTTAGAAAGAAAAGGATAACCTTTAGAATTTTTCTAAAAGGTTATCCCTTTATATTTAGTATTTCATTGAGTTAGATAAAAAGAATCTTTTATACTAAGAAGCATCTGGTACATCATGAACAACTACGTTTTTACCTGCCATTATAGCTTGTATATTGCAAGCAACTTGTACACCACTTCCAGCAGCAGATGCAAACATAGTACTAACACCTGCTACTAGTCCAGCTGCATATAGTCCTTCTTTTATTTTGTAATCTTGATCTACTTTTAATTGAACTTTACCTGGTCTTGGAGATTTTTTATTTTCTATTATTTCAACATCTTTACACTCTATGTTAAATTCATGAAATCCAGTAGCAAACACCACAAAATCACTATAAAACTCTTTACCTTCTTCAGTAATAACTTTGAAATTTTTATATTCTCCTTCTACTTTAACTACTCTACCATCGATAATTTCTACATTTCCATACATTTTAGCTTGTTCTTTCAAATTTTTTATAACATATCTTCCAAGTGAGCCTGGAGCTATGCCAGGTACGTTATTTAATTTTGCTTTTAATAAATCTGAAGAGTTATTATCAATTACTAAATACCTTCTGTTTTCACCCCATTCAAAATGACCTTTTGCCGAAGCTAACGTTAAAGTACAACCTAATCCTGCAGGTCCACCGCCTATTATAATTACATCATACCTTTCCATTATTCACCTCCTACTTTAATTGATTTTTAATACTCTTTTAGCATTTTCATCTATTATTTTTTCTAAATCTTTTTTATCTATTTTAAGCAAATCAGCTACAAAATCTCTAGTGTAATATATATATGAAGGTTTGTTTTGTTTGCCTCTAACATTTTGAGGAGCTAAGAAAGGACTATCTGTTTCAAGTAACAATCTATCTAATGGAACTTTTTTAATCAGTTCTCTTAGGTTATCTACCTTTGGGTAGGTAATATTTCCTGCAAAAGATATATAAAAACCTATATCAAGTGCAAATTCTAATAATTTTAAATCTCCACCAAAACAATGCATTATTCCACTACTTTTAAAAGGTGCATACTTAGACAAAATTTTCTCTGTTTCTCTATTTGCCTCTCTTGAATGTATAATAACAGGCAAATCTAACTCTTTAGCAATTTCTAACTGTAGACTAAAAAAGTACTCTTGCTTATCTTTTGGTGTCCTATCTCTAAAGAAATCAAGACCACACTCACCAATAGCAACAATTTTACTATTTTCTTTTTTTAAATCAGCTAGTTTATCAATATCTTTTTCTGTAATGTCAGAGATATCATAAGGATGATAACCAATAGCAGCGTATACGTTATTAAATCTATTTGCTATATCTATCGCTTTAAAAATTTCTTTTTCATCACAACCTATTGTTAAAAGTATATCAACACTATTAATACTCTCTATCAAATCTTCGTGAGACAACATATCCAAATGACAATGTGTGTCTATCATATCCAATTATACCGGGGCTGGAATTTCTGCAGGTGGTATCTCTGGTGATGAAGAATCAGAAATTGTAACAACATTTTCAAATTTTCTACATCTATTTAACACAGGTACTCCATACTCTTTTAAAATTGCAAACATTTCTTCACATGTAATTGTTTCTTTATCAAGAAGCAGCTGAACCACTGCAATAATAGCATCTTTATAAGATTCTACAATGTTTTTAGCCTTTTCATATGCTTCTCTCAGTATTTTGTTTACTTCTTCATCTATTTTTCTCGCTGTTTCTTCACTTATTTCCGGTCCCTGATTTCCTAAAAAGATTCCACCACTTCTATTGGTAGATACGTGTATTGGTCCAATAGTATCACTCATACCCCATGCAGCTACTATTCTATATGCAAGCTCTGTAGCTCTCATAAGGTCATTTTCTGCACCTGTTGTAATTCCATCTTTACCATAGAATACTTCTTCAGCAGCTCTACCACCAAACAGTTGCAACATTCTTGCCATTAAATCTTTTTTAGAGTATAAATGTCTATCTTCTTCCGGTAGATTTACTGTCACACCAAGAGCCATTCCTCTTGGTATAATAGATACCTTATGTAATGGATCTGCTTCTTCAAGCATAACACCTACAATAGCATGACCTACTTCGTGATATGCTATCTTTTCTTTTTCTTTAGGTGTTATAGCCATACCTTTTCTTTCAAGACCCATCATTATTCTATCAAGAGCATCTTCAAATTCTTGCATTGTAACTTTATCTTTCTTTCTTCTTGCAGCAAGTAAAGCAGCTTCATTTACAACATTTGCTAAATCAGCTCCAGAAAAACCAGGTGTACCTTTTGCGATAGTCATTAAATCAACATCTTCAGCTATTGGTATATTTTTCTTTTTTATATGTACTTTTAAAATCTCATATCTACCTTTTACATCAGGTTTTGGAACAGATATTTGTCTATCAAATCTTCCAGGTCTTAGTAAAGCTGGATCTAAAATGTCTGGTCTGTTTGTTGCTGCTATTACAATAATACCTTCATTTGAATCAAAACCATCAAGTTCAACTAAAAGTTGGTTTAGTGTTTGTTCCCTTTCATCATGTCCACCGCCAAAACCTACACCAGTTCTAGCCCTTCCTACAGCATCAATTTCATCTATAAATATAAGACAAGGAGCATGCTTTTTTGCAGTTTCAAATAAATCTCTCACTCTTGCAGCACCAACACCAACAAACATCTCTACAAAATCCGAACCAGAAATTGATATAAATGGCACTCTAGCTTCGCCAGCAATAGCCTTTGCTAATAATGTCTTTCCTACTCCAGGATCTCCATATAAAAGTATACCTTTTGGAGCTCTTCCTCCAAGTTTTTGATATCTTGAAGGATCTTTTAAATACTCTATAAGTTCTTTAACTTCTTCTTTTACTTCATCCATTCCTGCTACATCATCTAATTTAACATTAGGCTTTTCCTCTAAATATAGCTTTCCTTTACTTTTAGCAAAAGAAAAAGCTCTTCCTTGACCTCCAGACATCTGTCTCATCATAAATATCCATAAACCTATAAATAAAAGCATTGGAAGCCATGAAATAAGAAGTGTCATTAACCAGTTATTTGATTCACTTGATATAACCTTTATCTGAACTCCATTTTCAGACAAAATATCATAAAGTTTTGAATAACCAGTAGGGATAATAGTTTCCACTTTTTTCCCATCTTCTGTAACAGCTATAAGCTCATCTCCTCTGACAGTTGCTTCTTTAATATTTCTTTCATTAACCATATTCATAAATTCAGTAAATGAAACTTTACTATCTGTTATTTGCTTAGAGCCAAACATATTAAACGCCAATATCATCATAGCACCTATAATAAACCAAACCAATAAGCTTTTAGTTAGCTGCATATATCTTTTACCTCCTTAAACTTAAAGCAAACAACATCCTTTGAATTTTCAGAAATTTTATAGTAGCCAGATCTTTTATATCCAACTATCCATAATATTTTATCATTAAACGTTAAAAGTGGTATATTATTTCTCATATGCTTTGGAATTTTTAAATCAATGAGAACGTCTTTTAATTTTTTCTCTGTTTTTCTATTAAAAGGTAAAAATTTATCACCTTCTTTCCTCGTTCTTATCTCAAATTCACTATCTAATGGTAAATCAAAACACTCTATATTTTCATTTTTTCTATAATCTTTTGCATTCATAACAAAACTTTCCATTTCAACGTTAAGTTCTTTTATAAATATCTTCTCACCAACCTTTAATTTATACTTTATATCTAAATTTTCCATATTTTCAATTTTACTTATCATTATTTTATTATAACTTTTTATAACTTTATAACCTTGGTTAATATTAAATTCTTTTTCACCTTTTTTATCTAAAATATTAAGTAGAGATAAAACTTGGCTATAAGATGGGTATACACCTGTATTTTCATAAATCCATTTGATCAAAATTCTATAAATAAAAGGTTTAGGTAATTTGTTTAGTATGTCTAATTTTAATAAGCTACCTTCTTTTACATCTTGATATATCTCTTCACTTTTTTCATTTAAATAACTTTCATCTAAATCCTGCAATTGAGAAAGAATAAGTAGAGAATTTTCAATATTTGGATTTATCTCTTTCAATTTAGGAACTATTTCTAACCTTACTTTATTCCTTAAATAAACAGGAGAATAGTTAGATACATCTGTAAGATACGGAATATCATTTTTATGACAATAATCTAAAATTTCTTCCTTAGATATTAAATATAAAGGCCTTATAATTTTGCATTCCTTTGGTCTAAAACCTTTTAAACCTTTTTTGTTTCCTTGTATAAACCATAAAACAATAGATTCTGTCAAATCTGAAAGATGATGAGCTGTAGCTATCTTATTTATTTTATACTGATTTACTAATTCATTGAAAAATTTATATCTTTCTATTCTCCCTGCTTCCTCTATTGACAACCTTTTCTCTTTTGAAATTGATTTAACATCAACCTTTTTACTAAAAAACTTGAGATTGTATTTATCAGCTATTTCTCTGCAAAAAATTTCGTCATTATCTGATTCTTTTCTTAAACTATGATTTAAATGAGCAAAAAAAATATCTTCTATTTTAAGAAAACTTTTAAATCTTACTAAGAGGTGTAACAAAACAGAAGAATCTGGACCACCTGAAAATGCTATAAGAATTTTATCTTCTTTATCTATAAGTTTATATCTTTTAATAGATTCTAAGAACTTTTTCTCAATCATTAGCAAAGTGGCGGTACAGGGATTCGAACCCCGGACACCACGGATATGAGCCGTGTGCTCTAACCAACTGAGCTATACCGCCATCAAATTTTACATAAAATATTTTATCTAAAATTATTAATTATGCAACTGTTTTTAATCTTTTTGCAGCTCTTGAAACTCTTCTTGCTGCTTCATTTTTATGAATAGCACCTTTTGCTGCCGCCTTGTTTGCTAATTTTTGGCATAATGGTAAAAGCTTCTCAGCTGCTTCAGGCCCTTCTTTCTTTAATACAGAATAAAACTTTTTAAAAGCTGTTTTCATTCTAGAGATATGATATCTATTTTCCAATCTTCTTCTTTCAGACACTCTTACATTCTTTTTAACTCTTCTTTTATGTTTCTGTTTCTCTGGTGATAATATTGCTTTTGCCATTTATTCCTCCAAATATTATTAAAATTAGGCTATATATTTTAATATGTAAATGAAAAATTTGCAACTACTAAATAATTATGATAATATATATACTCAAAAATATTTTACGGAGGTATCCTTTGGCAAATATAAATGTTGGACTGTTAGATTTTGAAAAAGTGTCAAATCAACCAATAGAGATAGTTGAAAGAAAAGGAACAGGCCACCCTGATACAATCTGTGATGCTCTTGCTGAAGAGTTGTCTATAGCATTATCTAATCTTTACCGAGAAGAGTTTGGCGCTATAATGCACCATAATGTTGATAAAGCATTACTTATAGGTGGCGTTGCAGACCCTAAGTTTAAAGGTGGAAAAATAATAGAACCAATAGAAATATATTTAACAGGAAGAGCTATTGATGAGAAAGGAAATAAAAAATTACCAGTAAAAGAGTTGGCAATAGAAACAGCTCACAAATGGTTAAAAGAAAATATCCCAAATCTAGATATAACGAATCATGTAATCATTCATCCAAAATTAAAGCCAGGAAGTAAAGATTTAGTTGAGCTTTTTGAAAGATTTCAACTAAAAGGAGAAGTACCTTTAGCAAATGATACATCTTTTGGAGTAGGGTTTGCTCCATTTTCTGATATAGAAACGATTGTTTATGAACTTGAGAGAGCCTTAAATAGTAAAGAGTTTAAAAAAGATCATCCTTATGTGGGTGAAGACATAAAAATAATGGGTGTTAGAAACAAAGATAATATAAGAATTACAATAGCTATGGCTTTTGTTGACAAATACGTAGAAAATATAAAAGATTATGTAGAGAAAAAAGATATATTAACAAACTATGCTTACTCTATAGCTCAAAGACTTACATCAAAAAAGGTAGATATTTTTATAAATACTGCAGACGATGTTGAAAATGGATCCGTCTATATCACAGTTACAGGAACATCTGCAGAAGCTGGAGATGATGGACAAGTTGGAAGAGGTAATAGAGTAAATGGTATTATTACACCTTATAGACCAATGAGCTTAGAAGCAGCTGCAGGTAAAAACCCTGTCTCTCATATAGGAAAAATATACAATACAGCAGCAACAGATATGGCTGAAAGAATTGTTGCTGAAATAGAAGAAGTTGAAGAAGCTTACTGCTATCTTGTAAGTCAAATAGGAAAACCTATTACTGAGCCACAAGTTTGTGATGTTAAATTAAGAGTCAATGGTGATATTAATAAAGTTAAAGAAAAAGTAATGAAGATAGCACAGGAAGAAATAGATAAACTACCTTCTACATGGCAAAAATTCTTAAACAGACACTTTAGATTATACTAAACGATACAAAGCAGGGTTTATCCCTGCTTTTTAATTAAATAATATAATAATCTTTCCCCTATCAATAGGATATCAAAAAATATTTTCATCCAAATAATGATAAAAAATAAAGAACCAAAAATTAAATAAAGTGGATTTACTATCAAGAAATCTTTTAAAAATTTAGTAAAGGCTATTTTCAAAATAAACATAATCAAAGCAGTAAATAAAGAAACAAAAAATATCTCTCTTTTAAATATTTTTTTTTCTTCTAAAGGTGTAAAATTGTAATATGTTATCCAAATAAAAAGTAAAACTACAGAATATTCAGATATATCTAAAACACCAAATATTAAATCTATTTTTCGAACAATGCTAGAAATAAGATAGATTATATTATCTAAAGGTTTTATTTCAAAAGAGTACAACTTCTCTATATTATGAATCAAAAAGCTAACAATCATCTTTAAAATATAAATTAGTATAATAACAAAAACAAAAAAAGGCAAAGAAAATATTGATATCAGTAAAACTTTTTTAGATTCTACTTCTTTACTTTCAAAAATAAATTGAAATGAATAAGACAATGCTCCAAATAGATCCTTAGAAAAATAAAGAGATAAAATTATATTTACCACTATCGAACCAGTTAAAATTTTTGAGTAAGCAGTATTTATTATTACATCAAGTACTTTATCTGCGACATTAGGAAAAAATTGATATAAAATATAGTAAATTTCAGATATATTTAAAAAAGAAAATATTGAAATTATAGAAATTATAATAATTAACGTTGGAAATAAAGTCACAATAAAATAAAATGTTAAAGCAGATGAATGATAGGCATAGTTATATTTAAAATAGTCTTTTACACAGTAGAAAATAAGAAGGAAAAGGTTTAAACCTTCTCCCAAATAACTCTTTCTAACCTTCAGCTTTTACCACTTCTTCTAATTTTTTAACTTTCTCTTCTAACTCTTGTATCTCTTTAGCTTTTTCTTCTTCCGTTAACTGTTCACTTTTTTTAACAAGAGAAGATAATTTCTCTATTACTTCATTTAAGGCGTTCTTTGCTTTTTCTGTTAATTCAGCTTCTTTTAATGTTTCTTGAACTTCAGATAACTTTGCTAAGATCTCATCTTTCCTCTTGTAAGCAAAATAAGCTCCAACAGCTCCAATAACAGAACCAATAGCCAATAATAATGTCGATTTTTTCATCTTTTCCTCCTATGATTTAATGATTTGTTCTAATCTTTTTATTTTTTCTTCTACAATATTAAGTATATGCTCTTCCTCTTCTTTTGCAACATTTGATTTTCCATTCATTAAATTCTCTATAAGATTTAAGATTTCTTCAAAGCTTTTCTTTAAATTACTTGATAAATCTGAATCTTTTATTTTATATTCTATTTCTTTAATTTTTTCTAGTATAAATTTTCTCTTTAATCCTATTATAAAACCACCAATAAAACCTAAAATAAATCCAAAGATTAGAAAATATAAACTATTTTTTCTCATTTTTTCTCCTTAAAAAGCTTAAAACTTTTAATAACGTTGAAAAACTCTTAAAACTGTCTAAAAAACCAACAACTTTCGGTGAGATGTTTTTATAATAGTCTAATCTCAATTCATCAATAAATTTTTTTAATTTTAGCATTACAACAACAAATATAATAGTTCTCACTAAAGCAAAGATAGCTATAAATAACATTGAAAATGCGATAATTCCTAAGAAAAAAGATTCCATCCTTATACTCCTTATTTAAAAATAACATCTATTTCTGGAGATTTTAACATTGAATTACTTACTGTACAACCTCTTTTCCCAATAACAAGAATTCTTTCTATCTGTTCTTGTGTCAAATTTCCATCAAAAGAAACTTCTATCTCGATTTTTTCATATCTATTTTCTGAATCATGTTTTTTTCCCTTCACATTTATTTTTAAGTTATATATATCTAAACCTTTATGTTTTGTATATGCATCCACTGTTATACCAAAGCAGTATCCTACAGATAAAAGCATCAAATCTGTAGCATTAAAAGTAGTTTCTGTGAGATTTAAAATAAAATCTTTATTCTCCATTTTTCCTAAAAATCCATTATCTGTAAGCTCAATAATCGCTTTTTTTTCTTCAGCCATACTATCCTCCGTAAATCAATCGTTTTCTAAGTTTTGTTAGATTTTCATGGGCATATTTAATTGGGATAGGAAGCTTATATTTATTTATTGTTTTTATTATAACATAAATAGAACTTTTTAAAGATATATTATTCCCTGGTGAGATAAATATAGGTTTCGTATTTTTCTTTACTCTCAAAATATATCCAAGTTTTTCACCATTTTTATCATAAACATAATCAAAAACCATATTTTTGTTTTCTGGTTCTTTATAATAACCATAAAGATGCGATTTACCACTACCTATTGTAATAGTTTCGGTAATAACACCAAAATGTGCAGCAATTCCCATTCTCCTCGGATGAAGTATACCTTGACCATCTAATATAAAAACATCTACTTTAGATTTTAGCTTTTTATAAGCTTCCATAATAGAAGGTAGTTCTCTGAAAGCTAAAAATGTTGGGATATATGGGAAATCTATTTCTTTTTCTCCATAAACAGTTTCTACTACACTGAAATCTTTTATATCTATAACTGTGATACAGGATATAGCTGTGGTAGGATTTTCAAAAGGATTTAAAAATGTTGTATCTACTCCAGCAACATATCTTATATTTTCAACATCTATTTTATCTTCTAAAGAAATTTGCTTAGATAATTCTATCTGCATTTTTTCTAATTCATGTAAATCGTTCAATAGTCATACACCTCACTACTATAAAATTTAAATTTTGATTGCCTATTAACTTTATCTACATTTAGCACTAAAGCAATCATTAAGCTAAATATAAGTAAAGATGTACCACCGTAACTTAAAAATGGTAAAGGAACACCTACAACTGGAGCAATTCCAAGATTCATAGCAATATTAATAAAGGCTTGAAAACCTATAAGTGATGCTACACCATAACATATAAATTTACCAGCGATTTCATTTACTCTCATGCCAATATAAAAAATTCTAAATGTTAAAACAAAATATAATGTTATTAAAAATGCAGAGATTATAAATCCCCACTCTTCACCAATTGTTGCAAATATAAAATCTGTATGCTGTTCTGGTAAAAAGTAGTATTTTGATTGTGAACCTTGTAAATAACCTTTTCCTGTTAACATACCAGAACCAATAGCTATTTTAGATTGTATAATATGATAGGCTATACCCTTTGGATCACTTTCAGGGTTTAAAAAAGCTATTATCCTATTTTTTTGATAATCTTTCAAATGATACCAAACAAAAGGAGTGATAAGAATAAATCCTAACAGAAAACTTATAATATACTTTAAACTAAATTTTGCAAGAAAAATCATAACAAAAATAGGTATCAAAACAAGTAATGCACTTCCTAAATCTGGTTGAGAATAAATAAGAACAAAGTAAACTAAACTAAATCCAATAATTTTAAGAAAATCTTTAAAAGATAACGGAAGTTTTGTATGAGAAATTAAATAAGCTGTAAATATTATTATAGATATTTTAGCAATTTCAGAAGGTTGAAGTTGGAAAAAACCTAAGTTTATCCATCTTTTTGCACCTAAGATAGAACTACCAAAAAGTTTCACAGCTAACAAAAGTATTATCGTAAAAACATATAAGAAAAAAGAGAAATCTAAAAGTTTATGATAGTTCATAAAAAATGGTAAAAATGTTATTATTAAAAAAGAAAAACCAACAAAAATTATCTGTTTTATATAAAGATTTGAATATTCATGATAAGATGCACTGTATATGTTAAAAATACTCCATACAAGTAAAAAAAGAGTGATAGTATAAACTAAAATATCTATTTCTCTAAATTTATTAACTATTTTTATCATCTCTCTACTCTATTATTTTTTGTTTAAATATACTCTTCAATATATCTGCCATCACAGGGGCCGCAACTTTACCACCACTTTCACCATGTTCGACAAATACAACACCTGCTATCTTAGGATTATTATAAGGAGCAAAATCTATAAACCAAGCATGATCCCTTAATTCCCATTTACTATGCTTTTTCTGTCGAGTCATATATGAATAAACTTGTGCAGTTCCTGTTTTTCCAGCATTTAAAACTGGAACAGCTTTTAAAGATTTAGCTGTACCTTGTGGTCCATAAACAACCAAATACATTCCGTATCTTATAGCATCTAAATTCCATGGTCTAATTTTTATCTTTCTAATTAGTGTAGGTTGAATATGAACAAGTTTTTGAGATTTATTATCAAAATATGCTCTTAATACATTTGGTTTAAGAACATTTCCACCGTTTGCTATAGGTACAACTATTTTAGTAGCATCAAAAGGTGTAATTGATAAATAACCTTGACCTATACTTAAATTTACTGTGTCTCCATGAAACCATCCTTGCTTCAAAACTTTTCTTTTCCATCCTCTGTTTGGAATTATAGCTTCTTTAACTTCTAAATCAGGATTTAATTTTTCACCAATTCCAAAAAGTTTAGTGTAGTTTACAATATTATCTACACCTAATTTCAAACCTACTTGATAAAAAAATGTATCACAAGACATTTCTAAAGCTTGTGAAATGTTAATAAATCCACATCCTCTTTTATCCCAATTTCTATATACCCACTTTCCAATTTTAAAATCAGCACCACTGGATATTCTAGTATTTGGTGATATTACTCCCTTCTCTAAAGCTGCTAAACCAACAATAGGTTTATATATAGAGCCTGGTGGATATCTTCCAAGAAATACTTTATTCATCAACGGTTTATACTTATTATTAATTAACTCTTTCCATTCTTCATTACTAAAACCTTCATAAAATTTTTGTAAATTATAAGTTGGATAACTTACAATAGCCAATATCTCATAAGTGTTAGGATCAACAAGTACTACTGCACCAGATTGAACACCAGCATTCTTAAAACTTTCATACACTATCTTCTGAATTCTTATATCTATAGTTAGATATATATCGTTTCCTTTTTTAGGATCTTTTTCCCACAAAATTTTCTTTTGTCTTCCAAAAGCATCTACTAAAACTGCCTTTTGTCCAGATTCACCTCTTAAAAGAGAATCAAAAATTTTTTCAACCCCTGTTTTACCTACAAGTATATTTGGCGACAAATTTGGATTTTCTTCTAAATCTTTTTTCTCAGGATATCCAACATAACCTATGATGTGAGAAAGATAATTAGCCTCTTCTGTATACATTCTTTTTGGAACAACTTCTAAATAAAAGCCATTAAATAAATAACTATAATTATAAAAATTTTCAACATCTTTAATATTTAAGTTTTTCCTTACAACTACAGTAGGAAACTTATTACTTTTTATCATTTCATAGATATCCGGATCTAACTCAATATTTAGATATTTTTTTAAATTTTCTTTAACTTCATCGATAGAATAGTTATTTTTAATTATTGATGGTAGAGCTACCAAGTTATAAGTAGGTATATCATAAGCAAGCAAAACACCATTCCTATCGTATATTTTCCCTCTTGGTGGATTCGAATAGAAAATTTTTATATAGTTTTTATCTGAAATTTCTCTATAGTACTGACCTTTTAAGATTTGAAGATAAAAAAGTCTCCCTAATATAATAATATAAAATATTGCAATCAACGTTATCAGAAATGTTAATCTATTTATTTTAAGCATAATCCTTTTTCAAAAATAGTTCATAGTAATAGATAAAATACATCATAACAAGATTTGTTAAGTAATAAAATATAATCTGTGAATAATCAAAATAAATAACTCTACTTTCTATATACAGATCTATTTCCTTAAATATAATTACATAAAAACTCAAAAAAGAAATTAAAAAGAATCTTATAAAAAAACTAAATATCATTATTTTCCTTTTAAACTTTATTAAAATAATTACAATGCTAAAATAGATAAACGTATTTATAAAACTAAAACCTGGTTTTAGCATATCTAATAATATACCTCCAACAAAAGATACATTCTTTAAAATATTCTCTTCTTGTGTTAGAGATAACCAAAAAAGATATACTAAAAAAATATCTGGAACAATTAAAAAACCTAAACTATTAAATATAATCGTAGATTGTATACAAAGGATAAATATTCCAATTAAAATGTACTTTAAATAATAAATCATCTTTTTACAACTAACACATAGTTTAAATTATAAGGGTAATAAAATGTTTCTACTTCAACTTCCCTAAAAAATTCTCCCTCTTTTGGAGCTATTTTCCTTATAATACCGATAGGTATACCTTCTGTAGATCCAAAGTTTACTACCGTAGTCTCTAAAATATCTCCTATCCTTATATCTTGTTCTGGTCTTACATACTTTAAAATTCCTTTTCTATTTTCTAAACCTTGGAAAAAAACTATTTCTTGTGTTTTTCTTGTCCTTGCAGATATTTTAAAATTCCTATTTGAAATTGACATAACTTCTGAAGAGTAATTACCTACAATCTCCACAATACCTATCAGATAACCATTAGATACAACTAAATCACCTTTTTTTACATTATCACTTTTTCCTTTATCTATGAAAAAAGACTCATTCCAGTTATCTGGTGAAAACCCAATAACTTTAGCTAATGTATAATCTTTTATCTGATAATTATTTATAAAAGATAATATAGGAATCATCATTTTTAGATTTTCGATCTCATTTTGATATTTTACAATCTCAAGTTTTAATTTCTGATTTTCTAATTCTAATTTTTTCTTATTGTTTATTATCTCTTTTTTATCTTTTAATAGTTCTATATTATAACTAAAAGTTTCTTTTACAAAACTAACTCCAAATTGAAATGGGTATAAAAAATTTAAAGACAAAAATTTTAATTTACTAATAAATAATAAAGAAGCTATTAAAATTAAAATTGTTAAAAATAATATAAGAGTAGCTTTTTTTGTAAATAATCTCAACTTACTTCATTGAAATCCTTTTTATAAGTTCTATACTTTGTAAAGCTTTACCAATACCTCTTGCTACAGCAGTAAGTGGATCTTCACAATATACAACAGGAAGATTTGTTTCTTCTCTTATTCTTTTATCAAGACCATATACTAAAGAACCTCCACCTGCTAAAACAATTCCTCTATCAACAATATCTGCTGCAAGTTCTGGCGGTGTTTTTTCTAATGTAGATTTTATAGCGTTAACTATTTGAACAATAACATCCTCTAAAGCATCTCTTATATCTTTACCTGTTATAACAATACTACGTGGCATACCAGACATATCTCTACCACGTATTTCCATAGTTTGTTGATCCCTTTCTGAAGGAAATGCAGAACCTAAGTTTATTTTTATACTTTCAGCTGTTTGTTCTCCTATAAGTATAAGATGATTTCTTTTTAAGTAATTTATTATAGCTTCATTCATCTCATCACCAGCAACTCTTATAGAGTTTGAGATAACAAGGCCTGATAAAGATATTACAGCTATTTCTGAAGTGCCTCCACCTATATCAACAATCATATTACCACTTGGCTGTTCTATATGTAGACCTGCACCAATAGCTGCAGCCATTGGTTCTGCTATAAGATAAACTTCTCGTGCACCAGCTTGCTTTGCAGCATCTATAACAGCTCTCTTTTCAACTGTAGTGATCCCAGAAGGCACGCCTATAATAACCCTCGGTCTAGGATTTATTATCTTTGATAATGGGAAATTTGTATGAACTCTTTGTATAAAATATTTAAGCATAGATTGCGTTGTATCAAAATCAGCAATAACACCATCTTTTAGAGGTCTAATAACTTGTATATGCTCTGGTGTTTTACCTATCATATCTTTAGCTTCTTTACCAACTGCCAAAACCTTGTTTGTGGATTTATCAGTAGCAACAATCGAAGGTTCAGTTAAAACAATTCCCTTTCCTCTAACAAATATAAGTGTATTTGCTGTTCCTAAATCAATACCAATATCATTAGAGAACATACCTAAAAATTTATCTAGCATATTTATCTCCTATTTTTTTTCTTTAATAATAGTTGCTATTTTAGAGATAAAATCATCTACAGATAAAACATCTGTTGATTGTTTTCCTTTTTCCCTTACAGCTACAGTATTATTTTCCATCTCTTTATCACCAACTACTAACATAAAAGGTATTTTTTGAAGTTCAGCATCTCTTATTTTTTTATTCATCCTTTCATTTCTATAATCTATTTCTGCTCTTATGTTATAATCATCTAACTTTGACTTTATAACTTGAGCATATTGTAAATGCTTATCAGCTATAGGAATAATTTTTACTTGAACTGGGGATAACCAGACAGGTAAAAATCCTGCATAATGCTCTAATAAAACACCTATAAATCTCTCAATAGAACCAAATATAGCTCTATGAATCATGTAAGGTCTATGTCTTTGGTTATCTTCTCCTATATAATACATATCAAAACGTTCTGGTAAATTAAAGTCAAATTGAATTGTAGAACACTGCCACATTCTACCTATTGCATCTTTTATCTTAACGTCTATCTTTGGACCATAGAAAGCTCCACCACCTTCATCAATTTTATATTCTAAACCTGTTGATTCTATCGCTTTTTTAAGAGAATTTGTAGCAACTTCCCACATCCTATCATCACCAACTGATTTCTCTGGTCTTGTCGATAAATAAATCTCAAACTCATTAAAACCGTAAGATCTTAATGTATCAAGTGCAAAGCTTAAAACTTCTTTAATCTCATTTTCTACTTGATCTTCTCTACATATAATATGAGCATCATCTTGAGTAAATCCTCTAACTCTCATAAGACCATGTAAAGCTCCACTTCTTTCATATCTATAAACAGTTCCAAGTTCAGCAAGTTTTATTGGTAATTCTCTATAGCTTCTTTGCTTAGATTTATAAATTTCAACATGAAATGGACAATTCATTGGTTTTACATAGTAACCTTCTTCTTCTATCTGCATCCTTGGATACATATTTTCTTGATAGAAAGATAGATGTCCACTTGTTTGCCAAAGATGTTCTTTACCTACATGTGGTGTATATACTAATTGATATCCTTTTCTTAAATGTTCTTTTTTCCAATCATCTTCAATCTCTTTTCTTATAATTGCACCTTTTGGTAACCAAATAGCTAATCCACCACCTACTTCCTCATCTATTAAAAACAGCTCTAAATCCTTACCTATTTTTCTATGATCCCTCTTCTTTGCCTCCTCTAACATATTGATATAGTCTTTAAGTTCCTTCTCACTCCAAAAAGCTACCCCATATATTCGTTGAAGCATTGGGTTTGTTTCTTTTCCTCTCCAGTATGCACCAGATACAGAAAATAATTTAAAGTAGCCTGCTTTATCTGTAGATGGTAAATGTGGACCTCTACATAAATCTATAAAATCTCCTTGTTTGTATAGTGTTATAGGTTCATTTTCTGGTATATTATGTTTTATGATATCAACTTTGTATATTTCTTTTTTATTTTCAAATAATTTTATAGCATCTTCTCTATCTATTTCTTCTCTTTTTATTTCATAACCTTTTTTTATAATCTCTTTCATTTTTTCTTCAATAGTAGGTAAATCCTCTTCTGTTAATCTTTTACCTTCTATTTCTACATCATAGTAGAAACCATTTTCTGTAGTTGGTCCAATACCTAAATGAACATTTTCATCACCATAAAGTTCCTTTAATGCTTGAGCCATAATATGGGCTAATGAATGTCTGAGTATTTCTAAACTTTCTTTATCTTTTTTTGTTAAAAACTTTAATTTACCTTCTCTTGTAATTGGTGTATGAATATCTATAATCTCACCTTCAAAAACACCACCTATAACATCTTTAAAATTTCCATTTAGATTAGCTAAAATATCTTTAAGTATTAAACCTTCTTTTATTTCCAAGTCTCGATTTAAATCTTCTATAAATATCTTCACTTTTATTCCTCTGAATTATTTTTTTTACGAGTAAATATTATAACATTTTCAGGGTCAACGGAAACAAGTGTTAAATCATCTGTAGGAAGAAAAACATTTACAGATAGCTGGTTTTTACCTATTTTTAATTTTTTTCCATCAACGTATACTACAACATTTGTTAATTTATCACTAATATTGTTTCTTTTCCCTTCAAGAATAACATTAACTTTTTCTGGTTTAATCTTTACTACTTCTAAATTTTCAGGAAGATTAACTATATCTACATAACTATGAATTTGATATTTTGTTTTTGAGAAAGATGAAACATTAAGCCATAATAAAAATGCAACAAAAAAGGATAATAACTTCAAATGAAGGTTATGAAAAATTGTTAATTTTGAAATTTTAATTATTTTCTTTAACTTCATCTTTTACCTTTTTTAATTTTTTTCTTAGAATTTCAAAAGTAGAGAGTTTTTCAATCTCTAGCAGCTTATACAATTTTTTTCTTAATATTAAAATATCTATATCTTTATACAATTTTCCATCAACAGCTAATGATATCTCACCTCTTTCTTCAGAAACAACTAAAACAACTGCATCTGTTTCTTCTGAAATACCTACTGCAGCTCTATGTCTTGTACCTATATTATCTGGCAAATCAGTTGATACAGTTAAAGGTAAAAATGCTCTAGCAAACGCTATTTTTTTCTCTTTTATTATAATTGCTCCATCATGTAAAGGTGTCTGTGGCGTAAAAATAGATATAATAATTTCAGGTGTAACTTCAGCATTAATCCTAACATAACCTTCAATATAGTTTGTTAAATCAATAAATCTTTCAAAAACTATTAAAGCACCAATTTTCCTCTCAGCCATAAAAATTACAGATCTTATAATATCATCTACAATTTTCTTATTTGATGTAGATAAAAATCTAAAAATACCTCTTTCACCTAACTTTGCTAAAACTCTTCTTAGTTCAGGTTGAAATAAAACAACTACTAAAAATATTCCTATACTCCAAAGATTTTCAAATATCCATTCTAATGTTTTAAACTCAAAAATCTTAGCATTTATCCAGAATAGTAATAAAATCAATAATCCAATAAGTATCTGCCATCCTCTTGTACCAGCTAAAAATTTAAGAAGATAATAAATAATGACAGTAACAATAAAAATATCAAGGATATCGTTTAATTTTATAGTGTTGAAAATATTTAAAATTTCCTGAAAATTATTCAACTTTATATCCTTTAATTGTATCCAATATAGTTAAAAATTCGGCAGTTTCTCTAACATCATGAACCCTCACTATATGGGCACCTTTCATAACAGCATAAGCTGTTGCACCAAGTGTTGCATTTAATCTTTCCTTAGGTGGTATATCTTTTTTTGTTAATAGATTTTTTAGAATAACATTTAAGAAAGATTTTCTTGATATTCCTATAAGAATAGGTTTTCCTAATATCTTAAACTCTTCTAACCTTTTAATTATCTCTACATTATGTTCTACCTTTTTTCCAAATCCTATACCTGGATCTATTATAAATCTATCTGGTTTAATCCCTTTAGATACTCCATACTCAATCTGTTTTTTCAAAAACTGTAAAATCTCTACTACAACATCATCATAGTAAACATCATTTTGCATTGTCTTAGGTGTTCCTTTTATATGATTGACAACAACTAAACAATCATGCTTTGCTACAACATCTGCCATTTTTTCATCAAAAGTCATCCCGCTAATATCATTTACAATATTAGCCCCTTCACTTATTGCAATATCTGCAACAGTTGATTTGTAAGTATCTACTGAAAGTAAAAATCTATCGCCGAACTCTTTTCTTATTGATTTTATAACAGGAATAACCCTTTCAATCTCCTCTTCTAACGAAACAGGATCTGATCCTGGTCTTGTAGATTCTCCACCTACATCGATTATATCAGCTCCATTTTCAAGCATATATTGTACGTTTTTTAAAATTTTATTAATGTCTTTATAATCTTGATTCCCATTTGAAAAAGAATCAGGTGTAACATTAACAATTCCCATAATAGCAGTTTTAACACCTAAATTTAAAAACTTACCATGATAGTTAATTTTAAAATGTTGTTTATTTAAATTTATCCACTGTTGTGTAATCTCCCTTGCAACTTCATTTTTACCTTTGAGTATCAAATCCTCGACTATGGATTTAAATTCTTTTTCATCTTTAAAAATTACAGGAGACATAAAAGGATCATTAAAAATTATTGCAAATCTACACTTTTCTATTGGTTTAATTATAGGAAACATCAAATACCTCTTTTTAAATTTAAATTTTATTATAACACAGCATTTTAAGAACAAATTCAAAATCTGAAATAACTTACCATTATTGCAACAATTTGCAACATTATTGTAACATTTTGCAACAATTAACTAATTTAAAGTCAATATAAAAATTTAAATATATCAATATATTAGTATGTTTGGCATGAAAATTTCATTTATATATTGTTGATAGTACCGCCTGCTGGTATTGGCGGAATAAAAATATACCAGCCTAAGCTAAATAGCTTAGAAGCACGGAGGTATTATGGCAATTTTAAGTAAATTAAAGGAACTTATGGAAGTTCCAGGAGCAGTAGCTGCTGGTGAATTTTCAGAAGATGGAAAACTGTTATCTTACACTGGGGACATCTCAGAAAAAGCTGCAGAGATAGCAGCGTTAATGGCGGCTGCCAACAGAGCAATAGGAAATATGCAAGCTAAAGGTTGGAGTTCTTACACAGGTAAAGAAGGATTTTATCCAGTTCAAGGTTTCGCAGTAGCTGCTGGTAAGTATGCTGCGTGTATAATGGGAAATGTTGGCGTTTTTGTTGAGCTTGAAAAAGCAGATTTTGATAAAACATTTGAAGTTTTAAGTAAATACGTATAAAAAGGAGGTTAGGTAAAATGGCAGACTTAAAAAAACTAATGTCAATTAAAGGAGTTTTTGCAGCAGGAGAATTCAATAGTGATGGTACCCTTGTAGCATATGAAGGAGATATAACAGAAGAAGAAGCTGCTATGGCTGCTGCTATGTGTGCTGCAAACAATGCAATGGCAAAAATGCAGACAGAAGGTTATACAGCATTCTCAGGTCAAGAGTGGACACCTCTTATAGGTTGGGCATTGACAGGACCAAAATATTCCGTATGTGTAGCTGGTAACGTTGGCGTATTTGTAAAAAATGATGAAGTATCTTTTAACGAAGTTTTTAAAGCACTATTATCATAGTAAAAACAAAAAGCTGGGTTTCTACCCAGCTTTATTTGGAGGAAATAATGGCAAAATTTTTATCTGAAGAATGGATTAAATATTATCAAGAAGAATGGAATAAAAATGAAAAATTAAAAGAGGATCTAAAAACCTTTTCAGCTACAATAAAATATTATATAGAAGGAAAAGAGAACGAAGCTGTAGAACTTATCGTTGAAAATGGCATTGCAAAAGAAGCAAAAAAAGCAGATAATAATAAAAAATATGACTTTGAAATGTGGGCTACTTTTGATAATTGGAAAATTTTGGCAAAAGGAGAGATGGGACCAAAAGCTGCTATGCTTACAAAAAAACTTAAATTCAAAGGTTCTATGATTACAGCTATGAAATATATGTCTCCTTTTGAAGAAAGTCTTAGAATGATGGGGAAAGTACCAACTGAGTGGGCTTAAATGGATTTTGATATACTAAATCAACTAAATCATGGTGTAATTTTTATAGATAAAAATAAAAACATAAAACTAATAAATGATAAAGCAAAAAATTTGTTAAACTTAAGGGAGGGGGATAACTGTAAAAAAGCCATTTTTGATATATGTAAAAACTGTCCTATAGATTACTATTTAAAACACAACTCATTTCCAAAACTTCAAGAATTTAACATAAAACTCTTATGTTGCTCCAAAACAGTATGTTATAACTATAAACCTATCTTTGAAAATAATGAATTTATTGGTATATTAGAAGAGATTACTGATTCTACAAAAATAAATCAGTATATAAAAGAAATAGAAGAAGAGAAAGAATTCAATAAAATTATCTTAGATTCTATAATTGATGCAGTTATAGTTATAGATAATGACGGAAAAATAATAAAATATAACGATAATGCAAGAAATATTCTTTGTAAAGAAATAGATATTAAAGCTATGAATCTTAGTTTACTTATAAAGAAAAGTATAAACGAACTGCCAACTACACGTGAAGATATAATTATAGAAACGCCTGCATACGGAAAAATTAAAGTTTCAGCTATATTAACAAAATTAAAATCTGGTACAGGAAGTGTATTTTCTTTTTACGTAGTTCCAGAATGTATGCTTTCTCAGGAAAATTTCATTAGTAAATCGAGACTAATAAGTAAAAACCCAGTAATGAGTTATATAATTGAAACTGCAAAAACAGTAGCTGAAACAACAGCTAATATATTAATTGAAGGAGAATCTGGAACAGGTAAAAATATTATAGCAAAATTTATACACGCTCAATCACCAAGAAGAGACAAACCTTTTATAAAAATTAACTGTGCAGCGATTCCTGAAAATCTTTTAGAAAGTGAACTTTTTGGTTATGTAAAAGGTGCATTTACTGGAGCAATAAAAGATAAACCTGGAAAGGTAGAATTAGCCGAAGGAGGAACTTTATTTTTAGACGAAATAGGTGAGCTTCCAATTTACTTACAGTCTAAACTTCTTCACTTAATTCAAGATAAAGAGTTTGAAAGACTAGGAGACACAAAAACAAGAAAAACAAATATCAGAATAATTGCAGCAACAAATAAAGATTTATCTCAACTTGTAAAAGAAAAGAAATTTAGAGAAGATCTTTACTATAGATTAAAAGTTATTACAATTAAAGTTCCAGCATTAAGAGAGAGAAAAGAAGATATTCCATTTTTAATTAATTACTTTATAGATCTATACTCAAAGCAGTATAACAAACAAATCAAAGGTATATCTCCTGATGCTGTTAAGATATTGTTAGATTATAACTTTCCTGGAAATATTAGAGAATTAGAAAATATAATAGAAAGAGCAGTAATATTAACAAAAAGTAAATATATAGAAAAAGAAGATTTACCTGAAGATATTATCAAAGAAGATATAAGAATTATAGAATCAATGAACAAAAATAAAAATGATGATATCAATAAAATAATAAACGTCTTAGAAAATGTAAATTGGAACAAAACAAAAGCTGCAAAAATTTTAGGAATAGATAGAGTAACATTATGGAGAAAATTAAAGAAATATAGAATAGATAGATAAGGATAAAAAAGATCCTGGCGTCGACCTACTTTCCCGATCGGCCTCCCGATCAGTATCATGG
>CAZYKX010000015.1:1156-41507 GCA_964648745.1 uncultured Aquificales bacterium | reverse complement strand
TTTTTGATATGTAGAGTTAGTAAATTTTTAGTAGAAAAACTAATTTTGTTAAAAAAGATAAAAGAGTAATAAAAGTATAAATTTGTTAGTTATATTTAAACCTTTAGCCGTGTATAATTGACATCTGCATAATATTATCAGATAAATACTTATCAATTAATAAAGGAAGCTTAATTTTAGCTGTTAAAAATTTTTACTATGGTTGTAAGTGATCAAGTGGTCAGAGATTGAATTATGTCTGAAGTAAGTTTATCTATATTTGTTCCTTCTTTTGAAGAAACTAGATATATAGGTACATTATCATCAAGTTCGAGAGATTCTTTAATCATTTTTTTTGCTTTTGCTTTTTCACTTTGATTAAGTTTATCTATCTTTGTTCCTACTACGATATATTTCTTATTAAAACTTTCTAACCATTCTTTCATTAGAATATCTAAATTTGTTGGTGGATATCTTGTATCTACAAGCATTATTATAAGATTTAGATTTTCTCTGTTTAAAAGATAGCTTTCTATCATTTTTTGCCAATTTTGTTTTTCTTTATGGGAAACGGAAGCAAATCCATAACCAGGTAGATCTACAAAGTAGATATTATCATTTAATAAGAAAAAATTTATCAATCTTGTTTTTCCTGGTGTTGAGCTTACTTTTGCAATACTTCTTTTAAATATAGCATTTATAAGTGAAGATTTCCCAACGTTGGATCTACCTACTATAGCTACTTCTGGTTTATCAGCAGGTGGGAAATCTTCTGGTTTTACTGCACTTTTTAAAAATTTTACACTTTTAAGGCTCATCTTTAACTTGCTTTTTCATAAATATATATTGGTTGTTTATTTTTTAAAACAACATCTTTATCTATGATTACTTTTTTAAGTGTTTTTTGGTTTGGTGCTTCGTACATAACATCAAGCATTATATCCTCTATTATGGCTCTTAACCCTCTTGCTCCTGTTTTTCTTTTTATGGCTTCTCTTGCTATTTCTCTTAAAGTATCTTCAGTAAACTCAAGATCTATACCATCTACAGCTAATAAACTTTTGTACTGTTTTATTAAAGCATTTTTTGGTTCAGTTAAGACTCTAACAAGCATGTCTTCATCAAGTTCTTCAAGTGTAGCAATAACTGGAATTCTTCCTAAAAATTCTGGAATCAATCCATATTTTATCAAATCTTCTGGTTGAACTTTAGAAATAATATCTTTTTCTTCTGTTTTAGACTTTATCTCAGCACCAAAACCTATAGATTTTTTACCTAATCTTTGCTTTATAATGTCTTCCAAACCTACAAAAGCACCACCAAGTATAAAGAGTATATTTGTTGTATCTATCTGTATAAATTCTTGATGAGGATGTTTTCTTCCACCTTGAGGTGGTACGTTTGCTACTGTACCTTCTAATATTTTAAGTAATGCTTGCTGTACACCTTCTCCAGATACGTCTCTTGTAATAGATGGATTGTCTCCAGATTTTTTTGCTATTTTATCTACTTCATCTATATAAACTATTCCTTTTTCAGCAGCTTCTACATCATAATCTGCATTTTGTAGCAATCTTGCTAAAATACTTTCAACATCTTCTCCTACATAACCAGCTTCAGTGATGTTTGTAGCATCAGCTATAGCAAAAGGTACATTTAAAATTCTTGCCAATGTCCTAGCTAACAATGTTTTACCAGAACCAGTAGGCCCTATAAGGAGGATATTACTTTTTTCTATCTCTACATCACTATTTTTAAATAAATCTTTTTGATATATTCTTTTGTAATGGTTGTAAACTGCAACTGAAAGTATTTTTTTAGCTCTTTCTTGACCTATAACATATTCATCTAATTTAGCTTTAATCTCAGCTGGTGTAGGTAAATCTGATAAGCTCTCAAACTTTTTATTTTCATACTCTTGTTTAACAATAGAAGCTAATCTATCTACACAGCTATCACAAACATATATTCCATTTGGTCCTTCAATTAGTATTTCTGCTTTATTTTCTGGTTTTCCACAGAAGGAACATTTTTTTTCTTTTGTCATTTTTTAACTTTCACCTCTTTTGTATATAACCTTGTCTATCAATCCATACTCTTTTGCTTCTTCTGCTGACATAAAGTAATCCCTTTCCGTATCTGCTTCTATTTTTTCTATAGGTTGTCCTGTATGTTTTGCAAGGTATTCATTTAACATTCTTTTTAATCTTAAAATTTCTTTTGCATGAATTTCTATATCTGTTGCCTGTCCTTGGAATCCACCTAAAGGTTGATGAATCATTATTCTTGCATTTGGTAATGAGTATCTTTTTCCTTTTGTACCAGCAGAGAGTAAGAATGCACCCATAGAAGCAGCTTGTCCCATACAGATGGTTACAACATCTGGTTTTATATAGTTCATAGTATCGTATATAGCAAGACCAGCAGTAACTACACCACCTGGCGAGTTTATATACATGTAGATATCTTTATCTGGATCTTCAGATTCTAAAAATAGTAATTGAGCTACAATTAAGTTTGCTACATGGTCATCTATTGGTGTACCAAGTAGTATAATTCTGTCTTTTAATAGCCTTGAATATATATCGTAAGCTCTTTCTCCTCTTGGAGTTTGCTCTATAACTATAGGTATAAGTTGGTTTAATATTTTATCCATTGTTCTCCTCTTTTTCTTGGTTTTCTTGTGGTTCAACTTCTTTAATATTTGCTTTTTGTATGATTAAGTCTAAAGCTTTTTCTCTTCTTTTATCAGATTTTATCGCTTCAATCATATTCCTTTCTTCTAGGTAGTTTTTCATATCTGCATAAGATATATTATAAGAGTTTGCCAATTTTGCAATCTGTTGATCCATTTCTTCTTCAGTTACTTTAATATTTTCTTTTTCTGCTATTTTTGTTAAAACTAACATCACTCTTACATTGTTTATAGCTGTATTTGTTAGATTTTCCCTTGCAGCTTCTAAAATGTCTCTATTTGGTTGTATACCATAGTTTTGAAGTTGTTGAGCATATCTTTGAACTAAGTTTTGAAATTCCATTTCTAAAAGTGTAGCAGGTACAGGGAAATCATACTCTTGAGCAATTTTTTCTATAATTTTTTGTTCTATCTCTTGTTTTTTAAATATATCTACTTGTTTTTGTATATCTTCTCTAATTTTCTTTTTAGCTTCTTCTACATTCTCACCAAGACCTATAGATTTAACAAACTCATCGTTAAATTCTGGAACAACTTTCTTTCTTACTTCAAAAATCTCTATATCTATTGTAGCTTTTCCTATTTCTTCTCCTTTTTCATTGTATAATGGTACGTTTTCTAAATGAACTTTATCTCCTGCTTTTTTACCTTTTATGGCGTCTTCTATCTCTTTTCTTAATGTTCCAGATCCTA
Organism: uncultured Aquificales bacterium; assembly: GCA_964648745.1. GTDB lineage: Bacteria > Aquificota > Aquificia > Aquificales > Hydrogenothermaceae > Sulfurihydrogenibium. The sequence goes on along the minus strand of CAZYKX010000015.1, from coordinate 38,140 downwards.
TTATTGTTTCAAATTCATCTTCTTCTTTTTCACCTTTATCTGATACTATTTGATATTTTATTTTTATCTGATCGCCTTCTTCAACTTCTTTATCTGCCACTTCATATTTTGCATTTTTTTCTAAAATATTTTTTATTGCTTTTTCTACATCTTCATCTTTTACATCTATTTTATTTATTTCTATTTCAATACCTTCGTAAGGTTTTAATTCAAATTCTGGAGCAACTTCAAAACTTACTTTAAAAGTGATGACTTCATCATTTTCAATAGATATTTCACCAAAAGATATCTCTTGTGTAACAGGTTTTAAATTTTCTTTTTCTAAAATTTCTGGTAAGTATCTATTAATATAAGCTTTTGCAACTTCTTCTTTAATAGCGTCTTTATACCTTGCCTTTATTATTGGCTTAGGTACTTGACCCTTTCTAAATCCTTTAACTTCAGCTACTTTTGATATCTCATTTATAACTTCATCAACGATACTTTTAACTTTTTCTCCTTCATCTTTAATTGTTAATGTTTTTAAAAGTTCATTACTCTCTACTGTAACGTTCATTCTCTCACTCCTTTTTAAAAATTTTTAAAGGTAAATTATACCATATATATAAAACCCTAATTAAATTTGCATATTTTTTGTGCAAAAATATTTTATTTTATTGGAAAATATCTTATAATTAATTTTTATTTTTAATCTTCATTTAAATGAAGGAGGTTTTTATCATGGGCAGTAATAGCCCGACGAGATTTTATGAAAAATTTGTTAAGGAGGATAGAAAATGGAAAAAACCCTCGGACTGCATATCTTAGCTGACCTTTATGGTGTAGATTTCGAAAAAATTGATCACGTTGAAGACGTAAAAGCCTTATTAGAAGGAGCTGTTAAGTACGCAAATCTAAGTAAACTCTCATCTCACTTCCATCAATTTACACCTCACGGAGCAACAGGTGTAATTTTATTGGAGGAATCTCATATCTCAATTCATACCTGGCCAGAACATGGGTATGCAGCAATAGATGTTTACACCTGCGGTGGTAAGGAAAAAACATTTAAAGCTATGGAATATATAATAAAAGTATTAAAACCTAAAAGAATTGATGAAAAGATAGCTGAAAGAGGCGTTGTTCCGGTTAACCCAGAAGGTGTAAACATAGAAAAGTTCTCTTTGGCTGAAGTTTAATCTGATAAAAAGCATAGTTATATAAAGTTGATATAGATAATATTAATATAAAAATTACGGAGGGTGTATTATGCTAGATAAAGATTTATTAGATTTATTGAAAGATTTAACACCAGCTATCTTAGGTACTGTAGATAACGATAAGCCTTACTTGGCTTTTGTTTCTTGGTTGGTTGCAAAGGATGAAAAGACGTTGAGAGTGGCATTAAGTAAAAACTCTAAATCTGTTGAAAATATTAAAATTAATTCTAACGTAGCTATTTCTGTATTTGGACCATCAATTGCAAAAACTATTTACGGTACTGGAAAAATAGTAAAAGATAGTATAGAAGATATTGCCTTTCCTGTTTCTGTTATTGAGATAAATGTAGAAAATGTTGTAGATAACCTGTTTCCAGGTGGAAATGTGAAAGGAACTATACCTTTTGAGCATACAGGAAATGTTCAAAAAGCGTTAGAGTTAGATGAGAAAGTTTTGAAAGCATTAAAAGAGTAAATTTTTTACCCTTCTGTAAATCAGAAGGGTGTCATTTTATATAAAAGTTAGTTTTAACGATTGATTTTTCTTTTTATTTTCAAATTCTTGTTTTATAGCATCTAAGACTTGCATTTTATACTTTGGAGAACACCAGAAAGGAGCTAAAAGCTCATCATCTGTAGCTTCACCTGTTATTCTATGTACAATAATATCTTTAGGGAGATAGGACATGAAGTTTACTACTAATTTTGCATACTCGTGTAGATCAAGAGGTTTTATCTCTCCTTTTAGATACTGTTTTTCCATTACTGTATGTTTAACTATGTGTAATGGGTGTATTTTTATACCATCAATTGGAAGAGCCGCTATTAATTTGGCTGTTTCCATCATATCTTCATAGTCTTCACCTGGAAGCCCTAAAATAACATGGGCACAAACTTTAATACCAGACCTTTTTTTTGTTCTAAGAACAGCATCTATAAAATCAGCTACTCCATGGGCTCTATTTATTGCTCTTAATGTTTTAAAATGGGCTGTTTGAATTCCATACTCAACCCATATTTCTGGTTTTTCTGTTGTATAAGATGAAATTAAATCTAAAACATTTTCACCTGCACAATCTGGTCTTGTACCAATAGACATTCCTATAATTTCTGGATATTCCATAGCTTGGTCGTAAACTTCCATAAGTTTTTCAACAGGTGCGTAAGTATTGGTAAAAGCTTGAAAGTATGCTATAAATCCTTTTATGTTTTTAAATTTACTTTTATAAAAGTTCATACTTTTTTCCATTTGGGTTTTTACAGTTTGTTTTGTCATAGCAAAAGGGCTAAAAGATTGGTTATTACAGAAAGTACATCCACCAGAAGCTTTAGAACCATCTCTATTAGGACAAGTGAAGCCTGCATCTATTGCTATCTTTTGTATTCTTCCACCGTATTTTTCCTTTAGATAATCATTAAATTTCCTATATTCCATAATCTCTCCTTATATTTTTTTTGATATAATAATACTTTAAAAATTTTTTTCAAGGAGGATATTTTTTAATGTATAAAGTTCTTGTAACAGATGATATTTCTCCAAAAGGTTTAGAGATATTAAACCAAGAGCCTGAAATAGATTTAGATTATCAACCTGAAATAAAATGGAATGAGTTGTTAGAGATAATAAAAGACTATGATGCAATAATAACAAGAAGCAGAACGCCAGTTACAAAAGAACTTTTAGATAGAGCTGAAAAACTAAAAGTAATAGGGAGAGCAGGTGTAGGGGTTGATAATGTTGATTTAGAAGAAGCATCAAGGAGAGGAATACTTGTTGTAAATACACCAGGAGCAAATACTATTGGAGCTGCAGAAATAACAATGGCTCATCTTTATGCTGTTTTAAGAAAACTTCATCTTGCACATCAATCAATGTTGGCTGGAGAGTGGAATAGGAAAAAGTTTATGGGAGAAGAACTTGACGGTAAAGTAGTTGGTATTATAGGACTTGGTAATGTAGGTAGTCAAGTTGCAATTAGATGTAAAGCAGCTGGTTCAAAGGTTATAGCTTATGACCCATACATTCCAAAAGAGAAAGGTGAAAGAATTGGTGTTGAGATAGTTGATGATTTACATGAACTTATAAAAAGGTCAGATATAATTACTTTACACTGTCCATTAACAGAAGAAACTAAAAATATGATAAGTAAAAAAGAATTTGACCTTATGAAAAAAGGTGTTTACTTTATAAACTGTGCAAGAGGCGGTATTGTAGATGAAGAAGCTTTATATGATGCATTACAAGAAGGAAAGATAGCTGGACTTGGTTTAGATGTATACTCAGTTGAACCGCCAAATGATAGAATTAGAAGACTTTTTGATTTTCCAAATATCAGTTTATCACCACATATAGGAGCAAATACTTATGAATCTCAAGATAATGTTGCAATAAAAATAGCTCAGTATGTTATAGCTGCTTTAAAAGGTCAGTTTGTAGAAGTTGCAGTTAATGCTCCATTTACAATAACAGAAGGTTTTGAAAATATAAAAGCTTATTTAGAGCTTGCGGAAAAACTTGGAAGCTTTTTAACCCAGTATGCAGGAGGACATTTTACAGAAATAAATATAGAAGTTAGAGGTACTATAAAACAACATTTAGAGCCAATTACAGCATATTTCTTAAAAGGATATTTAGCTCCAATACTTGATAGACCAGTGAATATAATAAATGCTCCTTTTATAGCTAATGAAAGGGGTATAAATATAGTAAAATCAACAAGAGATGCTGGTTTGAACTTTAAAGAATTTATTAAAGTGATAGCAAAATATAATGGAAAAGAAGTTGTAGTTGGAGGCACCGCTTTATATGATAAATTCCCAAGAATAATGTTGGTAGATACCTACTGGATAGATATAGAGCCACAGGGTGTTGTACTAATGTTTGAAAATAAAGATGTTCCTGGTGTAATTGGTAAATTAGGTACTATTTTAGCAAGGCATAATATAAATATCGCTGGATTTAGACTTGGAAGATTGGAGAAAGGTAAAATAGCCCTTGGTGCTCTGCAGTTAGATGACAAATTAAATGATGTTGTTTTAGAAGAGATCCATCAAATACCAGAAATAATAAAAGCAAAACAGGTAATTCTATAGGAGGAAAGAAGTGTCAAATAGAAAAATAAGAGTGGCTATAGCTGGATTAGGAAACTGTGCAAGCTCTTTAATACAAGGAATTTATTACTATAAAGAAAAACAAAATTTAGAAGCAAGTGGAATTATGCATGAAGATATAGGTGGTTATAAACCTTGGGATATAGAGATAGTAGCAGCTTGGGATATAGATGCAAGAAAAGTAGGACATGATGTTAGCCAAGCAATTTTTGCTCAACCAAACTGTACAACCATATTCAAAAAAGATATACCTCATATGGGGGTGAAAGTTAGGAAAGGTAAAGTTTTGGATGGTTATCCTGAACATATGAAAAACTATCCACCAGAAAATGCGTTTGTTCTTTCTGATGAAAAGGAAGATAGTTTAGAAACAGTGGTTAAAGTGTTAATAGAGTCAAAAGCAGATGTTTTAATAAACTATGTACCTGTAGGGGCAGAACAAGCTGCAAGATTTTATGCTCAAGCTTGTCTTGAATCAGGTGTATCTTTTATAAACTGTATGCCAACATTTATAGTTTCTGATGATGAATGGGCAAGAAAGTTTGAAGAACTTGGAATACCAGTTATAGGTGATGATATAAAATCCCAAGTAGGAGCAACTATAACCCATAGAGTATTAACTCAACTTTTACTTGAAAGAGGAGTAAAAATAGATAGAACATACCAGTTAAATGTAGGTGGGAATACTGACTTTTTAAATATGTTAGAAAGAAGTAGATTGGAAACAAAGAAAAAATCAAAAACAGAAGCAGTAACATCTCTTATACCTTATGGAATTGACCCAAGAAATGTTCATATAGGACCTAGTGATTACGTTCCATGGCTTAAAGATAAAAAGCTTGCATTTATAAGAATAGAAGGTAGATTGTTTGGTGATGTTCCAATGAATATAGAATTAAGATTAGAAGTAGAAGACTCACCAAACAGTGCAGGTGTTGCAATAGATGCAATAAGATGTGCAAAGTTAGCTCAAGATAGGGGAATAGGTGGACCTTTATACTCTATTTCTGCTTACACAATGAAACACCCACCTATCCAATATAAAGATTGGCAAGCAAGACAAATGGTTGAAGAATTTATAGCAGGATTAAGAGAAAGGTGAGAATAAAAGTAAAGGTTAAACCAGGTGCAAGTAAAAACGAAATAAAACAGATAGAAGTAGATTATTTTGAAATAAGGACAACCGTTATACCTGAAAAAGGAAAAGCAAATGAAAAGGTTCTAGAATTACTATCTGAGTATTTGAAAATACCTAAAAGTAGAATAAAATTGGTAAAAGGAGAAAAAAATAAAGAAAAAGAGTTTGAGGTTGTATAAATTTAAAAATGAAAGTATCTTTAATAGTATCCACATACAATAAACCAGATTACCTGCTGAAAGTATTAGAAAGTGTACTTTATCAAACTGTTTTTCCTTTTGAAGTTATAGTTGCAGATGATGGATCCACAGAAGAAACAGCAATTACCGTAAAAAATTTCTCAAAAAATGCTCCATTCCCAGTAAAACACGTATGGCAAGAAGATTTAGGGTTTAGAGCAGCAAAAATAAGAAACGAAGGTATAAAAGTATCAGAAGGTGATTATATAATATTTTTAGATGGTGATTGTATAGTTAATAAACATTTTATAGAAGATCATATAAAGCTTGCAGAAAAAGGTTGTTTTGTTCAAGGGAAGAGAATACTTCTTGATGAAGAAATCTCAAAAGTATTTTCTTACAAAGAAGTAAATTCTTTTTTTAAATTAATTTTAAATTTAAATCATATGAAAAATATTCATCATATTTTTAGATTATCTTTTTTCCCTGCTATAAAAAATCAAAATTTAAAAGGTATAAAAAGCTGTAATATGGGATTTTGGAAGGAAGACTTATTATCAGTAAATGGTTTTAATGAAGTATTTGTTGGTTGGGGGAGAGAAGATAGTGAGATAGCAGTTAGACTTTTTAAATATGGACTAAAGAAAAAAGTTCATCCGTTTATGGCTGTTTGTTTTCATCTTTGGCATAAAGAAAATCCACGAGATAGATTAAATAAGAATGATGAAATATTAAAAAATACTATAGAATCAAAAGGTTACATATGTAAAGATGGAATAAAGAAAATTAAATAATCAGGAATTTTTTTAATGAAAAAAATGGCTCATGTTATTAATACCCTTGCTGGTGGTGGCTCTGAAAGAGTAGCAATAGACATTTTTGAGTGTGTTGATAAAAATCCAGAAAGGAAAGAAGTAGCTGTTGCTGGAAGGTTAATAGCTTTAAGAGATCAAGGAAAAGCTGCGTTTGGACATATACAAGATGCTGATGGTAAATTACAAGTATATTTTAATGCTGATATTTTTGGAGAAGAAAATTATAAACAAGCTATGGATTTAATTGATATTGGAGATATTGAATCTATGGCATTAGCTTTAAGAAAACTTTATTTTGATAAAGTTCTTAGAGAAAATCTATCAAAAAATGCATTAGAATCGGCAAAAAGATACAATAAAGATGTTTTTTGTAAAAAATATAAGGATATTATTGATTTAATTTAATTTATGAATAATTTATAAAATAATTTTACTTAGGAGGATTTAAAGATTTTAAAGTTAGAGATAACTATTCCAGCTGAGGCATTTTTTAATGTTGTTGGATCAAAGGATGAGAATTTGAAGTATTTTGAAGAAATATTTGGTCTTAAAATTTTTGCAAGGGGTACATCTATTATAGCTACTGGAAGTGAAGAATCATTAGATAAATTTGAAGAATTTATGGAAAAAATCTCTTCATACTTTGAAGTTGGGCATGTTTTAATGCCGCAGGATGTTAGAAACTTAGCATTAGGCTTTAAACTTGAAAAAGAAAAAGGTATAGAAGAACAACAAGATTTTAGCCAAGCTATCTTATTTTCACACAAAAGAAAGCCAATAATGGCAAAAACACCTACTCAAAAACAGTATGTGGAAACAATAAAGAAAAACGATATCACTTTTGGAATTGGTCCTGCAGGAACAGGAAAAACTTACCTTGCTATGGCTGTTGCTGTGTCTTACTTAAAGAAAAATTTAGTAAACAGAATTATACTAACAAGACCAGCAGTTGAAGCTGGAGAAAAGTTGGGATTTTTACCAGGAACATTAGAAGAGAAAGTAGATCCTTATCTTAGACCACTTTATGATGCACTTTATGATATGGTTGATCCTGAAAAAGTAAACGATATGATAGAGAAAAAAATAATAGAAGTAGCTCCACTTGCATTTATGAGAGGTAGGACTTTAAACGATGCTTTTATAATACTTGATGAAGCACAAAATACAACGAAAGAACAGATGAAAATGCTTCTTACAAGGATAGGATTTGGTTCAAAAGTTGTAATAACTGGCGATGTGACTCAGATTGACCTACCAAAATCTACCCAATCTGGTTTAGTGGAAGCTATAAAAATTCTTGAAGGTGTTAAAGGTATTGGATTTACAAGATTTAGTGAGAAAGATGTAGTAAGACATCCTATAGTTCAAAGGATAATAGAGGCTTATAGTAAATATGAAGAAGAAAACAGTAAATAACATCTTAATAAATAAAGAAGTAAAAAGTAGAGAGATTACAAAAAAGTTTTTAGATCTATCTGTAGAAAAAATATTACAAGAACTAAACTTAAAAAATGTAGAAGTAAGTATAACGTTAACAGATGATAAAACAATTAGAGAGATAAATAAGCAGTGGAGAGGAAAAGATAAGCCTACAGATGTTTTATCTTTCCCACAAGAAGAAACGATAGGTTATAAATATAAATTACTTGGAGATGTAATCATCTCACTTCCATATGCAAAGAAACAAGCAGAGGATATAGGATTTACATTAAAAGAAGAAATAATAAGATTATTGATTCATGGCATACTTCACCTTCTAGGATATGATCATGAAAGAAGTAAAGAAGATGAAAAAATAATGTTTGATTTACAGGATAAAATTTTTGAGAAAGTTATCTACGAGCTACAACACCCATAGATAATAAAGCAGTATACACTTTAAAGGCATAATCTCTTCTACCGTTGTATCTCCAAATAGCTTCCCATGTAAGACCGTACTTGTTTATATTTTCTTTTAGTATGTAAGCAGAAACTTTTATATTATTACAAGGATCTAAAAGAGCAATAGGGTTTAACCCTAACCTCTTTATATTTGAAACATTGATCTGACCTATACCTACATCATAGTTAAACCCATTTTGATGAAGATATTGAAGGTACAATATAGCCTCTTGTAAAGATTTAGGATTTATAACTTTAATGGATTTTCCGTTTTGATTGATATTTATGACATAAGGTTTAAACCCTGACTCTACTTTTGCTATAGCAATTAAAATTTGATAAGGTATGTTATACTCATTAGATGCTTCTTTAAAACATTCATCAAGAGGTATTTCTGCAAATGAAAAACCCATATATAAAAGCAAAATAAACACAATCTTTTTTATCATCTTTAATATTTTTCGATAAATTTTTTTAAATTATAAATCAAATATACAAATAAATGCAAATTATAGTCGAATTAACATTTTTGACATAAATATTTTATAATATAGTTAAATGTTTTTATGGGTGGTGGTTATTATGAAGATGAAGTTATTTTTTGTTTCACTTTTATTATTCTTTGTTAAAACATTTGCTGCAGAGATTACAGTGTACGCAGCTGCAGATTTAACTTTTGCTTTTAGTGAAATAGAAAAATTGTATGAAAGTAAGTATCCTCAAGATAGAATTAAAATAATCTATGGTTCATCAGGTAAAGGTTATAATCAAATTTTAAATGGTGCTCCTTTTGATATATTTTTCTCTGCAGATGTGGATTATGTTAAAAAGTTAAAAGAACAAGGTTTTGTTATATCTGATATAAAGCCTTATGCTGTTGGTAGACTTGTTTTATTTACTTTGAAAGATAGTGGTATAGATTTAAATAAAGGTATAAATGTTGTGTTAGATCCTAAGGTTAGAAAAATTGCTATTGCAAATTGGGAACATGCTCCATATGGAAAAGCAGCAAAAGAATGCTTAGAGCATTATAATCTTTTTGGTAAAGTAAAGGATAAAATAGTATTAGGAGAAAATATAACACAAACGGCTGAGTATGTAATGTTAAGAACAGCGGAAGTAGGATTTATTGCTTATGCACTTGCAAAAAGTGAAAAACTTTCAAAAATAGGAAATTTCTATCTTTTACCAGAAAACTGCCATGATAGAATAGTTCAAGCAGTAGGTATATTAAAAAATGCAGCATCTAGCAGTGAAAAACTTGAAACAGCAAAAAGATTTTTTAATTTTATCTTCTCACCTGAAGGAAGAAAAATAATGGTTAAATACGGTTTTGCTTTACCAGGAGAAAAAATTGAATAAATTAAGTGGTAAAGTAGTTAATTTTCAACAATCTAAGTATTTTTCAGTTGTTGAAATTTCTACTACCATTGGAAACTTTTTTTGTGTAATTGTAGAAACTTCTCAAACAGCACCTTATTTAAAGAAAGGGAGAAATATAAATATACTTTTTAATGTTTTTGATATTTTAATCTTAAAAAATAAAGACATTAACCTTTTAAACACCTTTGAATGTGAAATTGTTGAAATCAATAAAGAAAGTTTATTATCAAAAATAATTTTAAAAGCAGGTGAAAATATATTTGTATCTTTTTTAATAACTAAACAACTTGATATTTTAAATTTAAAAGTAGGGGATAAAGTTTACTGCTATATCAACCCTACCAATATATTTATAGAGATGGAATAATGACAGAGTTTATTTTAACCTTTAAGCTTGCTTTTATAACAACAATATTTTTATTGATTATAGGAATACCTATCGCTTATATCCTTGCATTTTCAAAGTTTAGATTTAACCCAATTTTAGAGTCAATCATCTCTCTTCCTTTGATTTTACCACCTTCTGTTTTAGGTTTTTATTTACTACTAATACTTGGAAGAAATGGGTTTTTAGGTTCTTTGTGGGAAAAATATTTTGGTCATCAACTTGCATTTCATTTTGAAGGAATTGTTGTAGCATCTATTATCTTTAGTTTTCCTTTCATGGTACATCCTTTAGTCTCTGGATTAAGATCTTTAAATAAAGATATTATAGAAGCTTCTTATACATTAGGAAAATCAAAGTTAGTTACCTTTTTTAAAGTAATTTTACCAAATATAAAACCTGCCTTAATTACAGGAATAACTTTATCTTTTGCTCATACTGTAGGAGAGTTTGGTGTTGTTTTAATGGTAGGAGGGAGTATAGATGGAGAAACAAAGGTTGTCTCTATTGCTATTTACGATGCTGTTGAAAGTTTAGATTTTACAAAAGCACATATATACTCAGCTATTCTCTTAGGATTTTCATTTTTTATTCTACTGGTGATATATATGTTTAATAAACGTTTTGAGATTAAATACTAAAATGATACTAATAGATATTGAGAAAACACTGTATGGTTCTGAAGGTGTTTTTAAGTTAGAAGTTAGTTTTGAGATATATGAAAAAGAGTTTTTGGCTATATTTGGAAATTCTGGAGTTGGAAAAACTACTATTTTAAGAATCATTGCAGGATTGGAAAAACCAGATAAAGGAATAATAAAGTTTGGAGATATTATCTATTTTGATAGTCACAAAAATATAAATCTTCCACCACAGAAAAGAAAAGTTGGATTAGTTTTCCAAAACTATGCTTTATTTCCAAATATGACTGTTTATGAAAATATAGCATACGCTATGGATAAAGAAAATAGAGAAAAAATCCACTCACTCCTTAAAATGTTTGAGATAGATGGATTAAAAGATAGATATCCCAACACGTTATCAGGAGGTCAAAAACAGAGAGTAGCATTTGCAAGAGCTTTAGCAAGTCAACCAAGGATTTTACTTTTAGATGAACCATTGTCTGCTTTAGATTATAATCTTCGTTTAAGTTTACAAAATGAGTTAAAAAATATTCATGAGAAAGAAGGTTTAACAACTTTACTTGTATCACATGATAAAGCTGAGATATTTAAACTTGCAGATAGAGTATTATTTATTGAAAATGGTAGAATCTTAAAACAAGGAAGTCCAAGAGATGTGTTTATAGAAAAATCTATATCTGGAAAATTCTCTTTCTATGGTATTGTTTTAGATGTAAAGAGAGATGGGAATATAAATATTTTAACTGTAGATGTTTGTGGAAATCTTATAGAGGTTGTTTGCGATCAAGAATTCTCTATAGGTGATGAAGTTTTAGTATCTTCAAAAGCTTTTAATCCAATTGTTAGAAAAATAAAAAAATGACCCCAACGGGATTCGAACCCGTGTCGCCGGCGTGAAAGGCCGGTGTCCTAGGCCGGGCTAGACGATGGGGCCATATTCAAGATATGAGTCGCCTGGGAATCGAACCCAGGACCACCGGTTTAAAAGACCGGTGCTCTACCGACTGAGCTAGCGACTCATAAATACAGAAAAATAATATACCATAATAGAAAAAATTTTTCAACTTTTTTTGTAAGTTTACAACTTTAATTTTAACAAAGGAAAGTGATTTATATCTTTATTAACAACAATTTTTACCTTTATTTTTAAACTTTAGTATACCATTATCAATAAATATGATTTAAATTAAGTCAATATACTTGACAAAAATATAAAACATGATATATTATTTATGAAAAAAATTATGAAAGGAGGTAAAAAGGTATGGCAAAGTTAAGACCTCTCTATGATAGAGTTGTTATTAAAAGAGTAGAAGAAGAAGTAGCAAAAACACCAGCTGGTATTATAATTCCAGATACAGCAAAAGAAAAACCTCAAATTGGAGAGGTTATAGCTGTAGGTGAGGGAAGAGTATTAGAAAATGGAAATATTTTACCTCTTAAAGTAAAAGTTGGTGACAAAGTTTATTTTAGCAAATATGCTGGAAATGAAGTAAAAGTTGACGGTGAAGAGTTAATTATTTTAAGAGAAGATGATATTTTAGCAGTAATTGAAAATTAAAAAATATAGGAGGTGAGTATAGATGGCAGCAAAAAAATTAGTTTATGGTGATGAAGCGAGAGCTAAATTAAAAGCAGGTGTAGATAAACTTGCAAACGCTGTTAAAGTAACATTAGGTCCAAGAGGTAGAGAAGTTATCCTTGAGAAAAAATGGGGTTCTCCAGCTGTAACAAAAGACGGTGTATCTGTAGCAAAAGAAATAGAACTTTCTGATCCATATGAAAATATGGCAGCTCAACTTGTAAAAGAAGTTGCTTCAAAAACTGCTGATGTAGCAGGTGATGGTACAACAACAGCTACAATTTTAACACAAGCAATTTATGAAGAAGGATTAAAGGCTATAGCATCTGGTGCAAACCCAGTTTATGTTAAAAGGGGAATAGATGAAGCTGTAAGAATCATAATAGAAGAATTAAAGAAAATTTCTAAACCTGTATCTGGAAGAAAAGAGATTGAACAAGTTGCAACAATATCTGCAAACAACGATCCAGAAATAGGAAAAATTATTGCAGATGCTATGGAAAAAGTTGGAAAGGATGGTGTTATAACTGTTGAAGAATCAAAATCTGCAGAAACTGTACTTGAAGTTACTGAAGGTATGCAATTTGACAGAGGATACTTATCTCCATACTTTGTAACAAATCCAGAAAAAATGGAAGCAGTATTAGAAAATCCATACATTTTAATCTATGAGAAAAAAATAAACAATATAAGAGAACTTTTACCAGTACTTGAAAAAGTAGTTCAAACAAACAAACCATTATTAATTATAGCTGAAGATGTTGAAGGTGAAGCACTTGCTACATTAGTTGTAAACCACATTAAAGGTGTGTTAAAAGTTTGTGCTGTAAAAGCACCCGGATTTGGTGAAAGAAGAAAAGCAATGTTACAAGATATAGCTATCTTAACAGGTGGTACAGCTATAACTGAAGATCTTGGTATTAAACTTGAGTCTGTTGATTTAGATATGCTTGGAAGAGCTGATAAAGTTGTTGTAGACAAAGACAATACTACAATAATTGGTGGAAAAGGAAACCCTGAAGATATTAAAGCAAGAATTGAACAAATCAAAAAACAAATTGAAACAACAACATCAGAGTACGATAAAGAAAAATTACAAGAAAGACTTGCTAAACTTGCAGGTGGTGTAGCTATCATTAAAGTTGGTGCTGCTACAGAAGCAGAACTTAAAGAGAAAAAAGATAGAGTAGATGATGCTGTACATGCTACAAAAGCTGCAGTAGAAGAAGGTATCGTTCCTGGTGGTGGTGTAGCTTTATACAGAGCTTCAAGAGCGTTATGTAATATAAAAGAAGAAAATACAGATAAAGCTTGGGGTATTAAGATAGTTAAAAATGCGTGTAAAGTACCATTAAAACAAATAGCTTACAATGCTGGTTTTGAAGGTTCTGTAATATTGGAAAAAATTAAAGATGCTGAAAATATAAACTATGGCTTTAATGCAGCAACTGGCGAGTATGTAGATATGGTAGAAGCTGGTATTATAGACCCAACTAAAGTAGTAAGAACAGCATTACAAAATGCTGCTTCCATAGCAGGTACTATGTTAACAGCAGAATGTTTAATAGCTGAAATAAAAGAAAAAGAAGAAAAACTTCCTGGCGCAGGCGCAGGAATGGGAGATATGGATTTTTAAAAAAATAGTTCAATATGAAACTATCAAGCCCCCTAAAATGGGGGCTTTTTTTATGTTATAATGCTTTATGGAAATTTTAGATTTTATACTTCATATAGATAAATACTTAGATCTAATTGCTCAACAACATGGACCATTAGTCTATCTTATACTTTTTCTAATAATTTTTTCAGAAACAGGTTTTGTTTTTACTCCTTTTTTACCTGGTGATTCTCTGCTCTTTGTAGTAGGTTCCTTGGCTGGTAAAGGAAGTTTAAATTTCTGGATAGTATATTTTTTATTGTTTACTGCAGCAGTATTTGGAAATATATCTAACTTTTTTATAGGTTACTTTTTCGGTAGAAAATTGATTAAACATGTAAAGAAAGATTATATTATTCAAACTGAAAACTTTTTTGCTAAGCATGGTGGTAAAGCAGTAGTAATTTCAAGATTCTTACCAATATTTAGGACTTTTATCCCTTTCGTAGCTGGTATAGGTAAAATGGATATATATCAATTTTTATTTTACAATCTCGTAGGTGGTTTTCTCTGGGTTACATTTTTTGTAACACTTGGATACTTTACAGGGAATATGCCTTTTATCAAAGAGAACTTTAGTATATTTTTTTATATAATAATAATATCATCTATTTTACCAGGGGTTTTAAAGATAATTTTTAAAAAATGATTTATCCTTGGCTATTTCCTTTCTTAGCTTTAAGCTTAGGAATAGTTGTAAACAGTTATTTGAATATAGAGTTAAATATTTTTATTGGTATTTTTTTATTAGTTTTAGCACTTATTTTTAAGGATTTAGTTAGATTTTTAGTATTAAATATTGCTATATTTTTGATAGGTTTATCTATATCTTTTAAAGAGCCAGTTAAAAAAGTAGAAAATCCTTTATTTGTAGAATGTTTAGTTGTTTCATTTCCAGAATACACAAAATTTGGCAAACAGTTTGACTGTAAAGTTATTAACTCTAATAGAGATTTAAAAGGGAAAACATTAAAAGTTTTTATTAAAGATGAGGAAGGTAAAGATATATATCTACTTTCTAAAATAGCATTTATAGGTACATTAACAGATAAAGGTTATCTAAAACCTAAAAAGTATTTTTTAAAAGTAGACAATAAAGATAACATTCTATACACATTTTTTTACTTTAGAGATAAACTTATTGAAAATTATAGTGAAAACTCTTTAGATAAAAAAGTTTTTTCTGTAGGAACAGCTCTTATTTTTGGTGAAAGAAGATTTTTAGATGATAAAACATTACAGCCTTTTTATCAAACTGGTTTAGTTCATCTTATCGCTATATCTGGTAGCCATATAGCAATAATTTTTTTCTCTTTAAATTTAATCTTTTTCTTTTTATCAAAAAAATTTAGAGAATTTTTATTACTTATAATATTACCTTTTTATGCTATATTTACCGGTTTTAGTATACCTGTAGTTAGGGCTATTTTTATGTCTATAATGGTTTTGATATCAAAGCTTGTCAATTTGAAAGAAAACTATTTAAATATTCTATTTTTTACTGCTTTTTTATTTTTGGTTATAAATCCTGAATCTCTATTTAGTATATCTTTTCAGTTATCTTTTTTAGCTGCTTTTGCTATTATTATTAGTTTAGAACTTTTTGAAAAACAAACTATTTTAATAAAAACTGTTATGGCTTCTGTATTTGCTACGCTGTATACAGCTCCAATTGTAATTTATTATTTTGGAAATTTTTCACCTACAACAATTTTAGCTACACCTATCACATCGTTACCTTTATATCCTTTTCTTACACTTTCAATTTTAAATGTTTTTACAGGATTTAATATATCATTTTTAGTTAAGATTATGGATTTTTTTGGTTTAATCTTTATAAAGATTGTAGATATTTTCAATTTTTTTGGTTTATTTTTCACTGGATTTGAAACAAATATTCTTATGGTGATTTTATATATTTTTATACTAACGGTTTTAATTTTATATCCTTTTAGAATAGATGTAAAAATGGCATCTATATTCACTTTATTTATAATTTTCCTTTTATTTTCAAAAAGTGATACAAAACCAAAGATATACGTCTTTCAAGGAAAAAGTTATCCCTCTATAATGGTTTTTAACGATAGGAAATGCTATCTAATTACTGATTATGAGAGCTCTAAATTTCTAACATTATTAAATAAGGTAAATTGTGAAAAAAAATATCTTTTAACAGAAAAAGTAGAGAAATTTACAGATGATTTCCTGTCTCATTTTGATGAAATCAAACCTTTTATATACCAAGTAAATATAGAAAATATTTTATATAAAAAATGGATAAACCCTATCCTACAGATAGGAAACAAAATATTTGAAATTCCTAATGAAGATAGAGTTTATCCTATAGATTGATTAAAAGCTTTCAAAAACTTCTCTGCCACCCATATCTTGAATAGGTCTATTATTTGGTGTTTTTATAACAGATTTTAATTTTTCTAACTGTTCTTTTGATACTGTTATAGGTGTTTTTAAAACTATCCATTTTACGCCTTCTGTACATGGTGGAGTTGTTAATGAACCTGAGTATGTATAATATCTAAGATTTTTAGGTAATAGTTTTTTTAAATCTATGGAACCATTTAATTTTTCTGTTTTTTCTTCAGATGGTGCAACTGATAGTATCTTGTCTAATTCTGGATTTGGTTTTCCTATGACTGCCATTATTCCAATAACAGCTAAATTATTTTTATCGTCTTTATGAACAAAATGAATTTCTAAAGGATAACTTTTTTTGTCTATTGTATGTTCACTTGGAATGTGAAAATGAAACTGTTTTAATTTGTATTCTGTACCTAAAAAAGTAAGTTTATTTTCATTTGGAATATTAACTTGTATAGTATGACCGTTATTTATAATTTCTGGATTTTCTACTTTTTTATAATCAAGTTTTAAAGGTTGTAAATTTGCTTTAATAGTATAATCTTTTGAAATATCTATTGGAGATTGGTTTTTTAGGTCACACCAAAAATAATCTTTTTCTAATTTTGACCAGTTTTGTGGACCTGTATCACCTTCATAACTCCAATGATGATGTTCTTCTGCAGATATAAAAAAAGATAATGATAAAACTGATAAAGTAGTTAAAATTGTTCTCTTCATTTCTATCTCCTTCCTTGTTTTTATTATTATTATAAAGTTTCATAGTAAAAATTTCATTTTGATTTAAATCAATGATTTGTACCATGTAAATGTATAAATTTAAATTTGTATTTAAAAAAACCGCCAGTATGGAGGCGGAATATTAAATATCCATACCCAAAACGGTAAAAGGAGTTTGATATGGAAGTAAAAGAAAACACAGCATTAGAAATTTCTAGAATGAATTTTATAAAGACAGTAGCAGCTGTTTCTGCAGCTAAGGCTATTGGTATGGAAGTACCAGAAGAAGTTTTGGCCGCTACAGAATCACAGGCTGGTTGGAGATGGGATAAAGCAGTTTGTAGATTCTGTGGGACAGGTTGTGGAATAATGATTGCTACAAAAGATGACAGGATTGTTGCGGTAAAAGGAGATCCAGAATCTCCAGTTAATAAAGGTTTAAGCTGTATTAAAGGTTATTTTACTGCAGAAATTATGTATGGTGCTGATAGATTAACTACTCCACTTTTAAGAGTTAATGAAAAAGGGGAATTCGATAAAAAAGGTAAATTTAAACCAGTAAGCTGGCAAAGAGCTTATGAAGAAATGGTAAAACAGTTTAAAAAATACTATAATCAGCTTGGACCAACAGGGATAGGATTTTTCTCATCAGGACAGCACACTATAATGGAAGGTTATGCATCACTGAAATTGATGAAAGCAGGATTCAGAAGTAATAATATAGATCCAAATGCTAGACATTGTATGGCAAGTGCAGTTGCAGGTTTTATGCAAACATTTGGTATTGATGAACCACCTGGATGTTATGATGATATTGAATTGACAGATACTATAGTTGCTTTTGGTTCAAATATGGCAGAAATGCACCCTATTTTGTGGTCAAGGGTCACCGATAGAAAACTTTCCAACCCAGATAGAGTAAAAGTAGTCGTATTATCTACTTTTAGACATAGAACAATGGATTTGGCTGATATTGATATTATATTTAGACCTAATACAGATCTGGCTATTTTTAACTATATTGCAAGAGAAATCATTTATAACCATCCTGAAGCAATTGATAAAGATTTTGTTGACAAATATTGTGTATTTGCAACAGGTTATGTAGACATTGGATATGGTATGAGAGAAGATGTAGATAATCCGAAATATACAAATTTAGAAAAAGAAACCATGATTAAACAAAAGAAAAAAATTATATCAGAGAGAGAATCACCAGCTTTAGCTTATCTTGGTGTAAAACCAAATGATGTTTTAGAGATGAAACATTCAGCACAAGCAGATGTTCATTGGGTTATATCTTTTGAAGAGTTTAAAAAAGCTTTAGAACCTTATACACTTGATTATGTTGCACAAATATCTAAAGGAGATCCAGATGAACCATTAGAAGAGTATAAGAAAAAATTAAAGGCTATGGCCGACTTATACATTGAAAAAGGTAGAAAGGTTGTTACATTCTGGACGATGGGATTTAATCAACATACCAGAGGAACATGGGTGAATGAACAGGCTTATATGGTTCATCTTTTACTTGGGAAAATGGCAAAACCAGGAGAAGGTGCGTTTAGTTTAACAGGACAACCTTCTGCGTGTGGTACTGCAAGGGAAGTTGGTACTTTTTCCCATAGATTACCGGCAGATATGGTTGTAAATAATCCAGAACATAGAAAGATAACAGAGAAGATATGGAAAATTCCAGAAGGTACAATAAACCCAATCCCTGGTTCTCATATTGTTCAGATAATGAGAGATCTCGAAGATGGAAAAATAAGATGGGCTTGGGTACAGGTATGTAATCCTTGGCAAGATACCGCTAATGCAAATCATTGGATAAGAGCTGCAAGAGAGATGGATAACTTTATTGTTGTTTCAGAAGCATATCCTGGTATATCTGCAAAAGTAGCAGATTTAATCTTACCTTCTGCAATGATATACGAAAAATGGGGTGGATATGGAAATGCAGAAAGAAGAACACAACTATGGAGGCAACAAGTAAAACCTGTGGGAGAAGCGATGCCAGATGTATGGCAAGTTGTAGAATTCTCAAAATTCTTTAAATTAAAAGAAGTTTGGAAAGAATGGAAACTACCAAATGGTACAGTGTTACCAAATGTATTAGATGCTGCTAAATCTATGGGATATAATCCAGAAATGACATTGTACGATGTTTTATTTGCAAATGCCGAAGCAAAAAGCTTTAAGTGGCCAGATCCAATAGGAAAAGGATTTTTAAATACAGAAGCAGAAGGAGATAAAAGAAATGTTATTGGAGTTGATGGAAAACCATGGAAAGGATATGGATTCTTTATACAAAAATATCTTTTTGAAGAGTATAGAAAATTTGGCCTTGGTCATGGACATGATTTAGCAGATTTTGATACTTATCATAGAGTTAGAGGATTAAAGTGGCCAGTTGTTGATGGGAAAGAAACACTTTGGAGATTTAATGCAAAATATGATCCATATGCAAGAAAGGCAGGAGCTGGAGAATTTGCATTCTACGGATCAGCATTTAAGAAAATTCCAAAAGGTAATTTATATGGACCTTCAAACGAAATGGTAGATTTAGAAAATAAAGCAAAAATATTCTTTAGACCTTATATGGATCCACCAGAAGTTCCAGATGAAAACTATCCAATATGGTTATGTACTGGAAGGGTACTTGAACATTGGCATAGTGGTACAATGACAATGAGAATACCAAAACTATACAAAGCTGTATCAGAAGCATTATGTTATATGCATCCAAAAGATGCCGAAAATATAGGTGTTAAAGATGGTGAGTTGGTTTGGATAGAAAGCAGAAGAGGTAAAGTTAAAGCTCGTGTTTCTACAAGAGGAAGAAATAGACCTCCAAGAGGACTTGTATTTGTCCCATGGTTTGATGAAAAAGTATTCATAAATAAAGTTACACTTGATCAAACATGCCCAATATCCAAACAAAATGATTTTAAAAAGTGTGCAGTAAAAATATATAAAGCATAAAAAGATATAGGTGTATTTAAATGATGGATAAAATAAATAGAAGAAAACTAATAGTAAAAACACTCCAAGGATTAGGAATTTCCTTCCTTGGGGGTTCTTTGTGGGCAGGTTTTGTTTACGAGGCGAAAAGTGATCCTCTTATCCTTCACCCATCAGGTGCATTACCAGAAGATGAGTTTATTAAAAAATGTATAAAATGTGTGGAAGGATGTCCTTATGATGTCCTTTATCTTGCAAAGCCAGGGGACAATAAACCTTTAGGTACACCTTACTTTATTCCAAGAATCAATCCTTGTAGGATGTGTGAAAATATACCTTGTGTACCACCGTGCCCAACAGAAGCACTTGATATCAAAACAGTTTCTTCCATAAAAGATGGTAAAGAAGTGCTTGATATAAATAAAGCACGTATGGGAGTAGCTGTTGTTGACCATGAAAACTGTATTGCATTTTGGGGAATACAGTGTGATACATGTTATAGAGCATGCCCATTGTTAGATAAAGCTATTACACTCGAGTATGAAAGAAATGAAAGAACAGGGAAACATGCAGATTTAGTAGCTTCTATTTTTTGTTCTTCCACGAAATGTTAGAGATTGGACGGAAGAAGAAGAGAAAAAATTAGAAGGTTCAAAAGGAATAGAAACACAAAAAACAGAAAAAAGTCAAAAAAGACCTGTGGTTTAGATGATGGAAAATTAATATTATGGAGGTTGAAATAATGGAAGAAATCAAAAATATCTCAGCTTTAGTAGTTCAAACACGACCAGAATTTTTAAATGATGTTTTAAAATCCCTTCAAGAGCTAAATATTTGTGATATTCATTTTTATGATGAACATGGTAGAATTGTTGTAACAATAGAAGGAAAAAATGCAGATGAAGAGATCTCAAAAATAAAGAAAATTCAATCTATTCCTCATGTAATTTCTGCAGAGTTGCATTTTACTTATACAGCTGATGAATTAAATGAAGCTATAAAAGAGATAGAACGAAAACAGGAAGAAATTTTGAATTTCTTGAACGATGATTCTGTCCCAGCAGAAAAAATCCGTTATTCTGGAAACTTAAGAAGAGATATCTAAATTATTGATTAAAATCGAAGACACCTTCCTATATATAGTGTACTATAAAAATTACCTACACTATATATAGAAGATAGTCATGAAAAAAATCATTAAAAGAGATGGATCAACCCAAGAATTTCTATCTTACAAGATAAAAAAAGTAGGATGATAAATATCTTTTTCATAACCGTCCTCTGATTTCTTTTTGTGTAAGATAGCAAGATGGATCCTCTGCTTTTATGCTATTGTAAATAGCAAAAGCACGAGACCTTGAACCACCATTACATATTTCTAAAAAAGAACAATTTTTACAGCGACCGTCTATCTCTCTTGGATGATGTCTTAAAAAGTTTAAAAGAAGATTATCTTAATTTTTCCAAATTTCCTCAAAACTTCTTTCAGTAATATTACCTAATACATATGGAAAAAATGGATAAGGTCTATCAGCATACATGTATTTAGAATGTGGATGAGTTTTTACAAAGAGGTTTCCACCACCTTCTCCAGGTAGTGTGATTTTCTTAACTACTTTCCAAGCATATTCTGGATGTTTATTTCCAGTTTCTATAACTGCTGCTACTTTACCAGTTTCAGCATCTATCACACCAACTTTATTTCTCATGATTGAGAATAAAAGCTTTTTCATAGCTAACCTCCAATAATATATTAGTATTTATATGTAAGTTGTATCCAATATTTGGTTAGATATTTTGAATTTAAAATTAGATTACCTGGGATAGGAATGATGGTTGGCATGGTATTTTTGCCATTATACCAAGCACCTTTTACTAAGAAATTAAGTCTTTTTGTTAAATCTAATGAGTAGCTAGCATCTATCTCATTACCAAAATCTTTAGAAGATATTATATTTCCAGCACCATCGTTATTTTTATCTGCATCAAATTTATGGTAAACTAATGTTAATGTTCCATAATCTTTATGTTTATAACCTACTGTTATATAAGCATCTCTTAATCCATATTTCATATTTGATGCCACATAGTTTAAAAATTTATCA
The DNA here is from genome assembly GCA_964648745.1 of uncultured Aquificales bacterium. Classification (GTDB taxonomy): domain Bacteria; phylum Aquificota; class Aquificia; order Aquificales; family Hydrogenothermaceae; genus Sulfurihydrogenibium. Next base: position 15,998 of record CAZYKX010000015.1, on the reverse strand, counting down.
GCCCAGCCTTCCCAAATATGGAGTGTAGCTAAAGGTGTTGTAAAACCAGCTGTTTCTCCTTTGTCAGCACCTTGGAATCTTTCGTAACCAAGTTTTCCAAAAAATCCATATCCTGATAAACCAGCTTCTACTCTATAGTAATCAGCATCTATCTTGGGTTTTGTAGCCATTCCATCTTTTGCGTATGGATCTTTTTGAATTGCATACTCACCTAAATAAGAAAATTTAACATCTTTTGTAAAAGGAACATCACCTGATACATTGATACCGTACGTGTTTCCACCATTAAATGTTCCATCGCTGTCTTTTTTAGCAGATAATAAATAAGCATAACCTGTTAATTTCAGTTGAGGCATAAATTTATAGGATATATTGAATAGTATTGGCATTTTATCTAACTTCCAATTTTTGTTTAATTGGTCAGTAACAGCTTTCCTTTCATATATACCAGCTAAGAATATATCTAAGTTATTTATAGTGTTATCTTTAATTCCGATTATTCCAAATGTTTGTGGCATCTGTCTCCAATCAACAGAACCAATAAATCTTTGATCATCTAAATTAACTCGTGTTCTACCAAGGATAAATGAAGTTTTATTTATTGAGTATTTTAAATATGCTTCTGTAATTCTGGTAATATCAGGGTCTGATACTGTTGCATATCCACTTTTTTGTGGATAATAATCATCAACTAAAGCACCTACATAAGTTGCTTCAATATAAGCAGAAAGATTAGGAACCTCAAAAATTTTTTCAATTTGAGCACCAATAGCTAATCTTGTAGTAAGAGCATTTGCATTTTTGTTTTTGTGATCGTCAACAAACTCATACCTTGGTCTAATTAATAAGTTTGGCTTAACATTTCCTATAAATGTAGGAACGTTTATTTCCTCTGCTTTGGCTTTTTGAGTTAAACTATGTGATGAAATTGTTAATAGTACTGTAGATAGTAATGCAGTTTGAAATTTTTTTGACATGATAAAAAACCTCCAAAAATTATTTGATTATCTTTAAAATTTTTAAACAATAAAAATATTAAGTCATTGATATAAATCAAAACTTTTTATATATTCTTTTCCCATTCGTAAAACGATGGGCTAAAATACTCTATTCTCTGTTTTTTGAATTCTTTTGATGAATAAAGGATTAAATAGTCATTTATATTTATCTTATTAGATATTGATAAAACTACTTCGTTTACTTCTTCTTTTGTTTTGCCATGAATCATTGAGTAAAGGTTATAATTCCATAGAGGTGGATATTTAGGTCTTATATAACAATGAGAAACGGCTTTATAGCTTGCTACTATTTGCCCAATTTGATCTTGTTTATTTTCTGGAATATTCCAAACGACCATTCCATTAGCTTCAAATCCAGCTTTTCTATGATTTAACAATGTTGCAAATCTTCTTATATAACCAGCTTCAATAAGATCATTTACATGAGTAAAAAACGTATTATAATCAATAGTGAGATATGCAATAAAATCTTTGAAAGGTTCAATTTTAATAGGGATATCTTTTTGAATGATAAAAAGAATCTTTTTATGTAAATCTGTCAGTTCTAATGGTTTAAACTCTTTCTTCTTTATCTCCTCTTTTATCTCTTTTTTAGAAGATGTATCCAATATAACACCAATTTTAAACATCTTTACTGTAGGAAGTATAAGTATTTGTTTTGCCATTGTTTTTTCAAGCACAAGATTTGAATCATGATGTACAGCTAAAGTAAACCATATTATTACTTACACCAGGATGAGTGTTGATAATCTTTGCAGCCTCTTTTATGTTATCAACATTAAATGCTACTAATGTTGAATTGTAGCCAACTTTTCTAGTTTCAATGATTATAGAAGTGTGTCTAATAATAGTATCTTCTTTAAGTTTCTTATAAATGTTAAAAGTTGCCTCTTCACTTAAATTTATTTTATCTCCAATCTCTTTAAAAGGTCTTTCTGTTAGTGGAAAAGATTTTTGAACAATCTTTAAAAATTCATCAATCATAAAATCACCTTTTAATTTTTTTACCTTTAAATATAGGAAACAGCTACAATGTCAATCATTGATTTAGATCAATGCGATAATATGTCTAAGTGTTATAATTAAAGAAAAGATTTAACTAGAGGCAAAAATGACTTTTTTCCCTATTATACTGAATATAGAAGATAAACATGTTTTAGTAATAGGTGGTGGCAATATTGCATATGAAAAAGTAAAAAGATTGATTAGTTTTACGAGAAATATAACTATATTATCACCAGAGATAATACCTCAGCTATTAGATTTGGTTTATGATTATAATTTGCATTACATATATCAAAAATATGAAGAAGGTTGTATAGATAACTATGATATTATAATAGCAGCTGTAAATGATACTGAGTTACAAAAAGAGATTTATCTGGAAGCAAAATCAAAAAATAAGTTATGTAACAGTGTTGATATGATAGATTTTTCTGATTTTATATTTCCTTCCATAGTTAAAAAAGGAGATTTTATATTATCTTTTTCAACATCTGGATCGTCACCAGCCTTAGCAAAGTATTTAAGGCAAATTTTTGAAAAATTAATTCCAGAAGAAATAGAAAAATTTCTTAAAGATATGAAGCAATTAAGAGAAAACCTTCCAAAAGGAAAAGAAAGGCAAGAACTTTTAGATAGATTAGCAAAGGAGTTTATAGAAAAGCATTTTAAATTATAATTTATATAATATTTTATGATTTATTTTTATCATAATTATAATTAAAGCCTTTTTCAGAGGTATATCAATGATAGAAGATGAGCTAAGAAATGTATATTTATTTAAACATTTACCGGAAGAAAAATTAAGAAAGATTGCTGAGATTTCAAAAATAAAAGAATATGAATCTGGTGAAGTTTTATTTTTTGAAGGAGAAAAAGCTGAAAATGTATACATTTTAATTGAAGGTAGATTAAGAGTGTACAAAACAACTTTTAAAGGTATAGAGATTAATATAGATCAGTTTGCTCCTGTAAGTTTAATAGGTGAATATGCGAATTTTAAAAAACTACCTTATCCTGCTACAGCTGAATTTATAGAGAAAGGAAAAGTTTTAGCGATAAGCTATAAAAGTTTTGAAGAAAAATTTTTAAAAGATGCAGAAATGCTTTTTTCTTTAATAAAATCTTTAACAAATAAAGTTAGAATGTTGAATGAGTTTATAGAATCAACCGTTCTACTTAGTGCAGATGCAAGGGTTGCCAAACTCATTTTAGAAAATAAAGAGATATTTGAAATTTTAAAACATAATCAGATTGCATCTTTTTTAAATATTACGCCAGAGACACTTTCAAGGGTATTGTCCAAATTTAAGAAAAAAAATATAATTTCAGAATCTGGAAAGAAGATTATAGTATTAGATGTAGAAAAATTAGTTAAAATTTCAAAGGATTACATTAAAATCTAATCCTAAAGCTTTTTTAACTTTATAACTTGCTTTATCGATTGTCCATGGTGGTTCCCAAACTAACTCAATCTCAACATTTTTAATAAAGTCTAATTTTCTAATTTCATTTTCAACCTAACTTAAAATTGTTCCAGATAATGAGCAAGAAGGAGATGATAATGTCATTTTAACATTTATATTACCTTCATTTTCATCTATATCATAAACTAACCCTAGATCAACGGTATTGAAACCCATCTCAGGATATATAACTTTGGATAGTGCTTTTAAGATTTTATATTTTTTATCCATCTTATCTCCTCCTGTATATTAGTACAAAGAAAAATATAAAAAATGGTTAAATTTAATATTAAATAGATAGAAAGGGAAATAAATCCTAAACTATGAAACATAATTTGAAATTTTGGAGCCTTTTTAGGTAACATCTCTCCAAGTGTTGGAACAGGTTCAATACCTACTAAAGAAGAGAATCTATGAAACCATGTAAGGAATGGAAGAATTTTATATAAACTGCCAAATATTAAAATACTGTAAAACCCCATAATTAAAATTAAACCACTTAACCTTATTTTTAGAAACCATTGTATTAGCAGAATTTTCTGAAATATACAAACAAAAGATGATAGATAATATTATTTAAGAAAACTTTTATACCCAATTTTCAAATGATATAATTTAGGAAGATATGAAAAGATTTTTTTATAGGAGATTTGCTATGGATAAGATTTTAGTTCATATATGTTGTGGTGTAGATAGTGTATGGGCTTTAAGGAAGTTAAAGGAAGAGTTTTCAAATAGTGAGATTATAGGCTATTTTTACGATCCAAACATCCATCCAAAAGAAGAGTTTGAGCTTAGATGGATAGAAACGAAGAGGGTTTGTGATAATCTAAACATAGAATGTATAAAAGGTGATTATGATTTAGATCTCTGGTTTGAAAGTGTTAAAGGTTTTGAAAATGAACCAGAGAGAGGAGAAAGATGTACAATCTGTCATGACATTAGATTGAAAAAAAGTGCTCAAGTAGCTAAAGAACTTGAATGTAATAAATTTACAACTGTTTTAATGATGAGTCCTAAAAAAGATTTTGACGTTTTAAAGAGAGTTGGAGAAAAAATAGGAGAAGAGTATGGTTTAGAATTTTTAGCAGTTGATTTTAGAAAAAATGGTGGTACTGAAAAAATGAATGAACTTTCAAAAGAGATGGAACTTTACCATCAAAACTACTGTGGCTGTATTTATGGACTAATACCTCAAAGACAGTTTTCTGATTTTATTCCAGAACTTATATCCTTTGGAAAAGGTAGGTTAGCTGGTAGTAGAGAAGAGCTTTTATTTATAAAACAGATAAGACTTTTTGCTGAAAATTTAGGATTAAAGTGTAGAGAAGAAAGTTTTAGTTTTATTGGTTGGAGATTAATATCTTCTATTTTAAAGCTAAATGGAGAACATATTGAACATAAAGTTTTATATTACAGTAGTACCATAAAAGGTATTATAAGAGCTAATGTTGTAGCAATTGAAGATAAAGGAGATTTTAAAGTAGCGCATTTAAATAAGCAAAATATAAAAGTTTATATTTTAAAAGATTTAAAAGAATTACCGTTAGATGAACCAAGATTGCTTACAGATCCTATTTTTATTGTTAATCAAGATTTAAAGGAAAAAAATAAATTAGAATTTCAGCTGAAAACTGAGTTTATGCCAGATATGAAATCTCAAAATCTATATATTGGAGAAAATTCTTCTAATATAGTAGAATTTTATAGTGATACTGATAGTGATAGTTTACAAGGGTATTCTTTAAAAGAAATAACAGATTTTATAAAGAAAAATACCATCTCCATAAAAAATCAAGAGTTGTCTGTTGTAATTTATGGTGCTAAATTGGTTGGTAATATAGGAAAACGTTTCAGTAGTTTATATAATCTGGTGTTTTCTCCTCAATAAGTTTTTTGTTTAGTTTTTGTATAGAGTGGCAGAAAGTTGCATGGGACCATGTTAAAGGGCAGACAGATAAAGGTTCACCACTAAATGGATCAAACTGCTCTGCCAATAATCCAGCTTGCGTTGTTCTCTTTAAAGCCCAGTTTATAAGATTAAATGTTCTATCGAAGAGACTAACAGATGTATACCAGTTTGCAAGCCATAATGTTGTTATTAACCAAGGGTTTCCTGGTGTGTCTTGTGAAACTCTATGATAGTAATCATTTTCATACCTTGCAAGTCCCCCTATGCCATTTTTTATCCATAAGTTTTCTTCAATAGCTTTTACTGTGTTTATCATTCTATAATCGTCTGGTTCTACTATATCAAACTCATGTAAAAGTAAAAGACTACTTTCAAATGTTTTATCTTTTGTGATATTACCATGTTTATCTCTGTATATTCCCCTTAGAAATCTTCCTATTTCCTCATCATATAGATATTTTAATATTGCATCTTTTAATCTTTCTGCCGTTTCTTTGTAGAGTTTATAGTCTTGTTTATTCCCAAGTAGTTCAGCTATTTTTGATGCAGATATTAACCCAGCATAAACAGTTGCTGATGTGTATGTAAAAATACCTCTTCTTTCTTCCCATAAGTCATAACTTTCATAAGGTAAATGAGTTTTTGGATCTATATAGTTAACCATAAAGTTTGCAGCTTTTCTTACAAAACTGTTATACATGTAATCTATAAATTCTATATCTTTAGATGTTTTATAATGGTTGTAGAGAGCAACTATAACAAGAGCTGTTTCATCTTCCTGTATTGGTAGTTGGTAATTTTCTTCTTCATCACTCCAAGGATGCCATGAAGATCCAACTGTACCATCTGGAGAGTATTTATGAAGTAAAAATCCTTCATCTGTTATATGCTGTTTACAAAATAGAAAAAACTTGTGAGTTATATTAGTATACCCAGCGTTATCTAAGGTCATAACAATAAAAGCTCCATCACGTGGCCACATATAACTGTAATGATCTTTATTGAACTTATAAATAGAAGTATCGTTTGCTGCTATTATTGCTCCATTGTTATCAAAATGTGCTCTAATAAGTAGTAAACTTTTATAGTATAGATCTTTAATATTTTTTGATAAAGATGGTAATAATCTATCTTTTGTTTTTATCCAACCTTGCCAAAACTCTTTTGTCTCATTTAGTAGTTGTTCTAATCCTTCTTTTTCTACTTTATGTTTTAATTTTAAAATGTCATCATAATTTTTCCCAATAAGCATAAAGTAATAAAACGTTTTACTTTCTAAATGTGGTATATGTTGTTGAATACAGACAGCACTATCTATTTCACCTTGGACTATTTTGTTTTTAGAAAGTTTACAGTTTTCAATTTCTTTCCATGATCCAGAAAGATGATTTTTTTTCGAAACTGTATATTCAAAATTTCCACCTTCGCAAGATATATATATATAAGTAGAACCTTTATAATGAATAATACCTTTTAGTTTTGGATCATAATAAGCAGTATTTCCAATTTCTGATTCATTAAGTTTAAAACTATGATAGAAAAATATTTTTATATCTTTTTCATTAACAGATAAATTTTTAACGTTGATTTTATGTATTAAAATATCTAAGTATTTATGGATTGTAGAAATAATGTTAATTTGTACTTCAAGGTCTTGTGAAGTAAGTTCTACATTGGAAACTAAAGAGTTTTTACAGTAAGAAAACTTTTTTTCCCATGTATCATCAATCCATTTAAATTTACCATTTACACAGACTCCTATAGCGTTTGCCTCTGAGTTTAAGTGGTTATACATACCAACATAAGGAAAGTATAAATCTCTTATAGAAAAATCTTTATCTATGTTTACAAAAAATTTGCCATTACTTAGTACTATTTCTTTTTTCATATATCTCCTTTACCTCTTCCTTTGTAAGATGTTTAAATTGATAAGGTCTTAAATTTTCTAAATCTATATTATCTATTTTAATACGAATTAGCCTTTTTACTCTATAACCAAATTTAGATATATACCTTCTTAATATTCTCTTTTTTCCACTATGGATTTCAAATCTAAGCCAAGTAGTTTTTGACGTATTTTTGATTATTTTTAGTTTATCAGGTTTAAAAAAACCATCTTCTAAATCTGTACCTTCTAACATCTTGTTAAAGGTATCATTATCAACTATAGGATAAACTTCCACATCATAAACTTTTTTTATCTCATTTTTTGGGTGTGCTATTTTGTTTGCAAAATCACCATCATTTGTTAGTAAAAGTAAACCTTCACTGTTGTAATCTAATCTACCAACGGAAAAAAGTTTTTCTTTTATACCAATTTCCTTTAAAAGATCAGTTAATGTCTTCCTTCCAAATTTATCTTTCCCAAGTTCTGAAAGATAACCAACAGGTTTGTAAATCTTTATGTATATCTTTTTATCAAAAGGTTTTATAATTTTTCCATCTACCTCTACAGTATCTTTATCTGGATCTATTTGAGTTCCAAGTTCTTTGACGATATTGCCATTTACTTTTACTTTTCCTTCTTGTATAAGCATATCTGCTTTTCTTCTACTACAGAGTCCAGATTGTGCAATAAATTTATTTAGTCTTACTACTGCCATTTTTGAACAATAACAAACTTTCTTTCAGGTAATCCTTTAAAGTTCATAGATACTGTGAAAGGTTTTAGTTCTTCTTCAATTTCTTTACCTTTCATGATTATAAGATATCCATTTTCTTTAACTAAGTTTTTCCCTATCTTTAAAATTTCAAATGTTTCTCCTGTAGCTCTACTTACTACGATATCAAATTTTTTATCTATATTTTCTGCTCTTTCACATAAAACGCTGTATTGTAAATTAAGTTCTTTCCTTAACATCTCAAGGAATATACATTTTTTATTTACTACTTCTATAAGGTATAAGATTATTTTATCTTGATAGTAAATTTTTAAAGGGACTCCAGGAAACCCAGCACCACTGCCGAAATCTGCAATCTCTTTATTTTCGATATCAATTGATTTAGCTTGAAAAAGTTTTACAAGTGTAAGGCTATCTAAAAAATGTTTTATTATAATATCTTCTTTTTTTCGTATAGAAGTTAGATTATAAACTTTATTCCATTTTAGTAAAAAGTTTAGGTATTTATCAAAAAGTTGAATTTGGTAATCTGATAGATGAATATCGTTCTTTTCTGCTAAATCTTTTAAAAGTTCCATCATTTTAAAACTTTACCAGTTTTTATGTAAAAAATGTAAAGATCTAGTTCTGCTTGATTTAACTTTAGATCTTCAGCTATCTTTTCTAAAGCTTCCTCACATTCTAAATAAACGTTTTTTGTTATTGTTTTTCTTGGTTTTACATATCCATTTTCAAATAAAAATCTTGATATATGTCTATCTATTATTGCAACATCTGTAAATCCTATATTTCTTAAAAAGTGTGAAGCTTCTTTAAAACCATAACCATTTATTTTTTTAACTAACTCTATTCTTGCTTTTTTCCCACTTTCGTAGGTTGGAATTTCCAAAAGGAAGTTTTCAAAATTTCTAAGATTTACAACTCTTTCTGCTCTCTGTAATGCAAATCTATGGCCATTTTTTTTAAATATCTCATATAATTTATCAGCTGAATAATTTTTAAAACCATCTATTCCAACTTCAGCTTGTATTTTTATACCTGTAGTAGCTTTAAAATTTGCTGTTAATATACAAAAACAAGCTTCAGAAAATATATCTGCAGTGTAAGGTTTTATATCTAAAAATGGATTAAAATCAAAGGTTGTAAAATTTCTCTCTTTAAGAGATTTAAACTCTTCCAATCTTTTATCGACGTATAGTTTTACATTATTAATAGCTTGTAAAATCTGTTGTTTAGAAGGTATCAAATTTTAGGCATACCTCTTAAGATATTATAACCATTGTAGAAAACACCTTCACTATCAACAAAAATATTGTGTACAATCTCCCCATTAGATATTTTTATTTCATCATTACCATATACAATAGTTAGTTTGTTAGCGTTTCCTATCGTTTCAAAAGCTATCTTTTTGTTGAAATAGATAACTTTTTCTTCATCTTTTTTTAAGTTAAATATTGTTTTTTCATTATCAATGGTGGCAGTTATCCAAACTTCATCTTCTGCTTTTAATACTATATGATCTATAGTTTCATTTTTTGGTTCTTCTGTTTGTAATTGAATCTGTTCTTTGCTTTGCTGATAAGGTTTTACTTGTACATTTATATTTTCTTTAAAAGAAGCGTTTGCATATAAAAATAGTAAAAAAACTATTATTGCGAAAGCATGTGGAATAAAATTTATGATGTAGTTTAAAATTTTGCTTTCTTTACTAACTGCCTGTTCTAATTTTATCTCTTCCTTTAGTGTTGGAAATTCAACATTAAAATACTCACATAACTTTTTAGTGTACAATTTTCCATATGGATCCATAGTTGCAAAATTTTCATCGTTTTCTATCTTTTCTAATATTGATTTAGGTATTCCTAAAATATTTGAAAGATTTTCTATAGTTAGATTTTTTTTCTCTCTATTTTCCTTTAATATCTTTCCTATGCTCATTTATCTTATACCTAAGATTTTATTTTATCTACAAATTTTTATTATATCATTTATTTAAAAGTTCTGTTAAAATTTCTTTACCTCCTAAGTTTAACAGTTTTTCTCCAAGTTTTTTTCCAATTTCAATAGCTTGTTTTATAGGCTCTTCTGAAATTTCTTCAATAATTGTTTCTTTATAGTATCTTATACCTTCTAAATCAGATATATACCCTGTAATTGATATTTCATTTTCTAATATCTCACAGTAAGATGCTAATGGAACTTGACAGCCACCTTCTAGTGTTTTTAGAAAACTTCTCTCAGCAGCAGCTCTAATCTCACTTTCTCTATGGTTTAGTGGCTGAATTATCTCTTTTACTATTTTGTCATCTGATCTTCCTTCTATTGCAAGGAAACCTTGACATACTGCTGGAATCATCTCTGTTGGTGAAAATACATATTTTACTTTATTTTCTAAACCTAATCTTTTTAAACCTGCATATGCAAGTATTATTCCATCATATAAACCTTCTTCTAATTTTCTTATCCTTGTGTCTACATTTCCTCTTAAATCTCTAATTTCTAAGTTCTGTTTTAATTTTATAACTTGTGATTTTCTCCTCAAGCTACTTGTTCCTAAGATGCTTCCTTCTGGAATCTCCTTTAAAGAATTGTACTTTATAGATAAAAATGCATCTCTTGGATCTTCTCTTTCTGTTATTGCTATTAGTTCTAAACCTTCTGGAAGTGCTGTAGGTACGTCTTTTAAAGAATGAACAGCAATATCGATTTCTTTTCTTAACAGTGCATCTTCTATCTCTTTTACAAATAAACCTTTACCACCTATCTTTGCAAGTGGTACGTCAAGGATTTTGTCTCCTTGTGTTGTTATCTTAACTAATTCAACATCAATATTATGTATTTCTTTTAATCTCTTTGCAATATAGTTTGCTTGCCATAAAGCAAGTTGACTTTTTCTTGTACCTATTCTTATTTTCATTATTAAACCTCTTTTAAAAAGATCTTATTTTATCTTCATCTATATGTTTATAGTTTTTTAGTATATAGATATAGTACTGCTTAACTTCTTTGCCTCTATATTTTACCTTATAAATCTCCTCCTTTATCAAATTTTCAAATCCATTTTTAACTTTGTCTGTAATTGGATGATCTGCAATATATATACCGTAATACCCTTTATTTTCAAATTTATCTATACCTTCCCATAGATCAAATTGATTCATTCTTCTATCTATTCTGATGCAGTATGTTTGTCTAAAAGGTCTAACATAAAATGCCATTTCTGATGATATGTGATAAGAGTCTGAAAATATGAAATTTTTTGGATATATACTTGTTAAATATTCAACATACTTACCAAGATTCTCCCATCCAACTAATCTTTTAGTAGGGTCTTTTTCTGGTGGTAATACCTTTGTAAGGTTTATCTTGTCTAAGATCGGTGTGTAAAAAAGTATAACAATAGATAAAGCTGATAAAACTATAAATGGTAATGCTTTCTTAAATAGATCTTTATATATATAATATCCACCCAGTATGTACAATGTTACATAACCAAAAGATGGCCAATTTGCTTCTACATTCTTAAAAAGTGCTATTATTCCAAAGAGTATAAAAACAAATATAGGTGATATAGATAAGTATATTAGCCTTTCATCTTTTTCTTTAAAGGTTTTGTATATTCCATAGATAAAAAATGGGAATAAAAATGAAGAGTTTAGACCTATCTGTCCAAGAACGTAATCTCCAAGATGTTTAAAGCTTATAGAATAATGTTCTTCTTCTACTCCAGCAAGTTTGCCGACATGTTTAAATGTTACAAAATCATTTGATATGTTCCAGTATATTACGGGAAATGTAAACACTCCAGCTATGAATATTGAAATATAAAACCATTTTTCTTTTAATATCTCTTTTTTGTAGAAAAGAATATAGATTAAAGCAACGGGTAAAAATAAAACTGCAGAGTATTTTGATAAAAATGCAACTCCACCACTGATACCTGTTAGAATCCAAAGTAAAGGCTTGTTTTCTTTTACAGATTTGTAAAATAGATAACTTAGAAGAAGATAAAAAAATGAAAGTGGTGTATCTGTTAGAAAAATAATTGATGCAATATCATAAGCTGGAATAAAATATATAAATATTGATATAAAAAATGCTAATCTTTCATCTTTAAACAGTTCTTTTGAAAATATGTACGTTATAACAGCTATTAAAAATCCTATAATAATACTGTTGATCCTTACACCAATTTCAGTATCTTCAAGAATAGATGTTGAGAGGAAGTTTAAATATGCAATCAACGGTGGTTTTGAATAATAGGAAAGATCCAGATGTTTAGACCAAAGCCAATACTGAGCTTCTTCTGTTGATAAATCTATATCTCTGTATAAAACATAAAATATTCTGATTATTAAAGCTGTTAAGTGAAAAGTTAAAACATGTTTAAACAACAGTCCAAACCTTTGGGATAAATATTTCAGAATATTTTTTTAGTGCATATCTATCTGTCATTCCAGCTATATAATCAACAGCAGCTTGTTGTGGTGTATAATCTCCCCAAAGTTTCAAAAATTTTTCATAGTTTGGTATTGTTTCATAATTTTCAACGTAGTATTCATACAGAGCTTTTAAAATATTTTTTGCTTTATCAAGTTCTTTTTTAACAACGGGAGATAAATAAACTTTTTCAAAAAGAAAATCTCTTAAGGTATACATTGTTTTATAAATTTTCTCATCCATCAATATATGTTTATAATCGTTCTCTATAGTTGTATTGATAACACTTACAATTAAAGTCGTTATTCTTTTTGATTTTGTGTCTCCTAAAGTTTTAATAATTTCAGATGGTATATCCTTTTCTGTTAAAATGTTGGCTCTTATTGCATCTTCCAGATCATGATTTATATAAGCTATTTTGTCTGAAATTCTAACTATCTCTCCTTCAAGTGTTTTTGGCATATTGTTTTCAACTACTAAAGGTGAATTTCCTTTACTATGTTTTAAAATACCATCTTTTACATCTTGTGTTAAATTTAAACCTTTTCCTTCATTTTCCAGTTTTTCTACAACTCTTAAACTATGTTTTGCATGATGGTAGCTTCCATTTTCTTTTAAGATAAACTCTCCTGCATGACCAAATGGTGTATGACCTAAATCGTGTCCAAAAGCAATGGCTTCAGTTAAGTCTTCATTTAATCTTAAAGCTTTTGCTATAGTTTTTGATATTTGAGCTACTTCTAATGTATGAGTTAGCCTTGTTCTATAATGATCTCCTTCTGGAGATAAAAAAACTTGCGTTTTATGTTTTAATCTTCTAAATGATTTACTATGTAAAATTCTATCTCTATCTCTTTGAAACTTAGTTCTTATAGAACATTCTTTTTCTTCTATATCTCTTTTTGCATCAATACTTTTTGCTGCTTTTGGATGAAGTGTGTTTAACTCTAAATCTTCAAGTGTTTTTCTAATATCATATAAGTTCATAGTTTATTAAAAGCTCTGCTATTTGGACTGCGTTAGTAGCTGCACCTTTTCTTAAGTTATCTCCAACTATCCACATAGATAAACCATTTTCAAAACCTAAATCTTTTCTAATCCTTCCTACAAAGACATCATCTTTACCAGCTACTTCTATAGGTGTTGGATATACGTTGTTAAATGGGTCATCTTCAACAATAACACCTGGTGCTTTTTGAAGGATTTCCTTAGCTTCTTCGGCTGTTATAGGAAGTTCAGTTTCTATTGTTACTGCTTCGCTATGTCCAACAAAAACAGGTACTCTCACACAGGTTGGAGATACTTTTATATCTGGTTCATGCATAATCTTTCTTGTCTCGTTTATCATTTTAAGTTCTTCTTTTGTGTAACCATTGTTTTCAAAGTTATCTATTCTTGGTATTACGTTAAAAGCTATATGATGTGGTAACGCCCTTGGATAAAAATATTTACCTTCTATATAAGCCTTTGTTTCAAGTTCTAAATCTTCTATAGCAGTAGCACCAGCACCAGAAACAGCTTGATAAGTAGCTACAATTATTCTTTTAATTTTCTTTACTTTATGTATAGGATTTAATGCCACTACCATTTGAATGGTTGAGCAGTTTGGATTTGCTATAATACCTTTATGAAGTTTCACATCTTCTGGATTTACTTCTGGAACAACCAATGGTACATCAGGATCCATTCTAAAAGCTGAACTGTTATCTATAACAACAGCACCTTTACTTGCAGCTATTGGAGCCCATTTTTTACTTCTTTCTCCACCTGCAGAAAATAATGCTATATCAACGTTTTCAAAAGCCTCTTCACTTACAGCTTCAACTTTATATTTAACACCATAATACTCTATCTCTTTACCAGCAGACCTTTCAGATGCTAAAAACTTTATTTCATTTATAGGAAAATTTCTCTCTTCTAAAACTTTAATCATAGTTTGTCCGACAGCACCAGTAGCACCCAATATAGCAACATTATACGATTTCATCTAAAACCTCCAAAAATTTCCTAAATATATTATATTCTATTCAAACAAAAATTGTTTTTTACTGTAGTTTATAAGTTCATATAAAAGGCCATTTAAACGTTGAATGATATCCTCAGCTTTTTCATCACTTTCTCTTACAACAGTGCCACAACCTTTAGCTTCTAAATTAAGAAATTCTTTATCTAACCTTATCTCTAAGTTAGAAACCCTTTCAACTATCTTTTTAAGTTTTGAAGGATCATTTCCCTCATATATAATACCTATTGTAAAGTTATCTAATATTGCTAAGACATCATTTACTCCTACACTATTTTTGATAGTACTGATGATTTTTGATAAAGCTTTAATGTAGTTGTGATAACCATGATCTTTGATTATACCTTTTAAATCTGGTA
>CAZYKX010000015.1:0-1056 GCA_964648745.1 uncultured Aquificales bacterium | reverse complement strand
TCAATATCTTTATTGTTTGTTATATTAACAGCATCTCTAAATATTTGAACTAAAATCTCTGGATCTTCCTGATAATTTTTAAATATTTGATCTATATTCTTTAATAAATTTTGTTTAAAATACCATCCTTGGAAGGTATCAGCTCCATTTTGAATTAAAAAATCTATTTCTTCTTGAGTCTCTACTTTTTCAAAAATAACTTTAATATCATTTTTTTTGCAGAACCTTAAAAGCTCTAGAGACAAATCTGGTAAGTTTTTCCAAAAAATCCTATCTATCTTTACGCTATCTAATATATCTTTAAATGAAAGTAATCTATCTATATTTGAAGAATGTGTTCCAAAATCATCTAAGGAAATTTTCATATTTAATTTTCTAAAAGTTGATAATATCTTTTCTGATTCATAAATATTAACTGAATCTTCAAGTAATTCTATTATTATATTTTTTTTATCTTCTTCTTTTATTTTTTTTAGTAAATTATAAACTTCATTTTCATATTTTATAAATGTTTTTCCATCTAAATTAAGATGATATTTTAAATTTTCTTTACCAATAATATCTAGAACTAACGTAAGATTTATTTTAAAAACAGTGAAATCTATATCTTCGTTAACTATAAGTTGTGGGAAATCTGCAAGGACTTCATATCCTTCAATAACAAATTTATCATCTTTATCCTCTACAATAGGTTCTCTTCTCATTTTTATTAATCTACCTTCCAAATTTAAATTAATTATTTTATAACATTTTGCGTTTTGTATTTTTTTAATTATTAATGATAAAAGTGTAATTAGATGAAGTCTTTAGAGTTAATAACTAAAAATAAAGATAATTAATCAAAAGATAATTAAGCAGTTGATTAAGGGCTGTAGATTTTTTGATTGTCTCGTTGCTGGCTTTTACTTAACTATAAGAGATGATTTTTCAATGATAGTATCTCAGATAAAACATTATCAAAAAAATAATATTAGATTTATAATATTAGAACCTATGGAAGGTTAAAACATTGATTATAAAACACACATTTTTCACATAAAGGTATACTTTTACAAA
>CAZYKX010000014.1:527-44899 GCA_964648745.1 uncultured Aquificales bacterium | reverse complement strand
GCTATTTTTAGATAGTAATTTTTTAAAACTTATTATTAGATAGCATCACTTTTTTTACATTTAGCTAAAAAAAATTAATCATCGAAAATTAAGGCTATAATTAATATTATGAATGTATTAATTTTTGGTTCTACTGGCTTTGTAGGTAGGTACATAGTTAGATATCTTTATGATTATTGTAATATTATTCTTCCTATTAGAAATATAGAAAAAGCAAAAAAAGTATTTCCTGATTTACAAAAAATAAAAATTATCCCTTTAGAAAAAGACGATTTTAATAAACCAATAGAACAAACAAAACCAGATATTGTAATAAATTTAATTGGTATACTCATTGAAAAAGGAGATGATACATTTGAAAAAGTGCATTATCTAACAACTAAAGCTATTATAGAATCTGCATTGGCTAACAATGTAAAAAAGTTTATTCAGATGTCAGCTCTTGGAGTAGATATAAACTCAAAAAGTAGATACTTAAAAACCAAAGCAATGGCTGAAGATGAGATAATTAAATCTGGATTAGATTTTGTTATATTTAGACCTTCTATTATATTAGGTAAAGAGCAGAAACTCTTTGAAGATTTTAAAAATTATAGCAAAATTACACCTATATTTTTAGCTCCATGTGATGCTATAGTTCAACCTGTAAATATACATGATGTAGCAGAAAGTTTTAAAAAAGCTACCTTAGAAGATATAAAAAATCAGATATACCAACTTTGTGGACCAAAAGTTATAAACTACGTAGAACTTTTTAATTTCGCTTTAAACTATCTTGGCATAAAAAGATTAGTTATACCGGTACCAAAGAAAACATTTTTCTTTTTAGTTCCGTTTTTTTCATTAATGCCTAAACCTATAATGACATTAGATCAATATTACATGTTAGAAAAAGATAATGTATGTGATAAAAGTT
Organism: uncultured Aquificales bacterium; assembly: GCA_964648745.1. Classification (GTDB taxonomy): domain Bacteria; phylum Aquificota; class Aquificia; order Aquificales; family Hydrogenothermaceae; genus Sulfurihydrogenibium. The sequence goes on along the minus strand of CAZYKX010000014.1, from coordinate 43,983 downwards.
TTAAAACTACCATCGATTTACTAGGAAGTGCAAAAGATCCATTTGTGTTTTAAAGAGAGCATAAATCAGAAAGTTCTATCTTTTGAGTTTTTATATCTCCTACCAATAACTCTTTAAGTTTATCAAAAGCATGAGATTCATCTGTTATTAATATTTTTCTATTTCCATTTTCATCAAAGTTTATATTTAAATTTTTTAAAAAATTTGCTATCACTATAGAAGAATCTACTATTTCTATATGGGGGTAAAGTTTTTTTATTGTATCTTTCAAAAGAGGATAATGTGTACATCCAAGGATAAGTGTATCTATATCTTTTTTAACTATATCTTCTAAGTACTCTTTTACTGTTAGTTTTGCGATCTCGTTATCTATCCAACCTTCTTCTACAAGTGGAACAAACAAAGGACAAGGTTTCTGATAAATTTCTAAATTTTCATCTAAGGATTTTAATGTTTTATAGTAAGATTCACTTCTAATGGTTGCAACGGTACCTATTACACCTATTTTCTTATTTTTTGATATTTTTAAAGCTGCTTGAGCTCCAGGTTCTACAACACCTATAATAGGTACAGGAAGTATTTCTCTTAGTGTATCTAAAGCATAAGATGAAGCTGTATTACAAGCAACGACTATAACATCAACCTTATAGTTATGGTATAAATAACTAGCACATTCTACAGAATACCTTATTATAGTTTCTTTAGATTTATTCCCGTAAGGAACTCTTGCTGTATCTCCTAAGTAGTATATATCTGCTTTTGGAAAGTTCTCTGCTATAGCTTTAAATACTGTTAAACCACCTATTCCAGAATCAAATATTCCAATAGACATTTTAAGCCTTTTTATATTCTAATTTTGGAGCATCAGACCAAAGCCATTCAAGTTTGTAATAATCTCTTATTTCTGGCAGGAAGATATTGACCATAATATCTCCATAATCTATAGCAATCCATCTACCTTCTGAATAACCTTCTAAATGTGCTGGAATTAAACCATACTCTTTCATTCCAGAAATTATATTATCAGCTATAGCTTTTGTATGAATAGGTACAGAACCTGAAATTATAATCATATAATCTGTTATTGGAGATATTTTGCTTATCTCAAGAGCTAATATATCTTCCCCTTTCTTTTCCTCTGCTTTGTCAATTATCTTTTTAACTAACTCTACTACTTCCATATCACCTCATTAATTAAATATTTTTTTAATAAATTTTTGTATCATATTTTCTTTTTCAAGATCTTCCGTTTCTTTTAGATATTTTGATTCTGGAAATGCTTTAGGATATGCTTCGAGAAGTTTTTTAGCTTCTTCTTTTGATTGTTTTATTCTATCTAAGTATGTATCTAATTCTTGTGTTAAGATGTTTTTTCTATTGATAAGGATATTTTTCTCTTCTAAATTTTGTGTTTGCTGTATCTCTTTATCTAACTCTTTTATTTTATCTTTTAAATCTTGTATGTCTTTATCGTACTGTTTTTCAACATTTGTTAGGTTGTAAGCCAATTTATAAACAACATAATCTTTATTAATATAATCTTTATATTTTGAATATGCTTCTTTATAGTAAAGAGAAGCAGAATAAGGCTTGCCATACTTTTCATAAGTTTCTGCTATGTATAATGTATGTTTAGCTTTTATCTCGTTTGCCTTTTTTACAATTTCTTGAGCTGATTTTACATATTTACTATCTGGATAGCTACTGATAATTTCTTCTGCCTTTTCTTGTGCTTTCTGAACGTATGTCAGATCTCTTTTATAATCTGGAGAGACTAGGAGATAAGACATTGCAAGTTTATAAAGTACTTCTGGAATTTTTGGTGATGTTGGGAATAAAGATATAAACTCTTCAAATTCTACAATAGCATCAACATATTCTTCTCTGTTATAGTAAGAATCTGCTAAAGCAAAACGAGCTTCCATAAGTTGTGCTGGAGTAAGATCTTGAGATTTAAATATAGCTGCTTTAAGTTCTTCTTTTGCTTTTTTATAATCACCTTTTTGATATAAGTTTAATCCGGTAGATAATTTTTGTTGCCCCAAGTACAACTCTTGTTTAGAACTACAAGAAGCTATAAAAACTAATCCAACTGCCATAACTAAAAATTTTTTCATTCTTCTTTTTCTACCTCAAATTTGTCTAATTGCATTTTACTATTATACTCTAAAATTGTAAACTCTTTTATTTTTAAACTTTCTAACAATAACTCAACATCTCTTGAAAACTTTGGATTTATGGAAATTTTTATCTTTGTAAATGGTTTTAGTTTAATTATAGTTTTTTCAAGCTCAAAAAGAAGTACATCCTTAGATTTTAAATATCCTTTACCATAACAGTTTTGACAAGTATCTGAAAGCTGTTTAACTAAACTTTCTTCAAGTTTTTTCCTTGATAGTTCTACAAGTCCAAGTTGTGTTATACCTTTTACTTTAACCGGTCTTTTATCTTTTTTAAATTCTTCTTTTAATGCTTCTACAATTTTCTCTTTATGTTTGTCTTCAAGCATATCTATAAAATCAATTACTATAATACCACCTAAATCTCTCAATCTAATCTGTCTAACAATCTCAGGTATAGCTTCCATATTTATGTTAAAAGCTGTTTCTTCTAAATTTTTCTGTTTGTGACAACTACCACTATTTACATCAATAACTACCAATGCTTCTGTTTCTTGAATTACAAGATATGCACCATTTTTTAAATATGCATAGTTAGATAGAATTTTTGAAATAACTCTATCTATCTGATATTCATAAAATAAAGATTCTTTCTTTTTTCTGTATGGAGTCATTTTAATGTTTGAGTTTGGAAAATTTTCTGTTAAAAATGTTTTAATTTGCTTTAATATGTTTATGTTGTCTGATATTATCTCATTAAAGCTAGCAGCATAATCTCTGATAATTGAAAATGCTTTAAAAGGTTCTTCGTATATAAGTGTTCCACTTTTACTTTTTTCAAAATCTTTTTTTATACTCTCCCAAAGCTCTATTAAAAAATTAAAATCTTCAATAATAGCTTCATCAGATACATCCTTTGCAGCTGTCCTTATTATTAATCCAAAATTTTCTTCATTTAGGGGAGATATTAATTTAACTATTCTTTCTTTTATTAAATTTCTTTCTTTTTCATCTAACTTTGAAGAGATAGATATTTTTCCGTTATTCCTTGGCAATAAAACTAAGTATTTTCCTGGTAAAGTAATTTTACAAGATAGTTTGGCACCTTTTGTACTTACTGGTGATCTTTTAACTTGGACTAAAAGTGTGGAACCTTTTTTTAATTTATCACAATCATCTTCACAGATATCTTTTTTTGGTAAAAATGCTTCTTTATCTTCCCCAATATCTACAAAAAATGCTTCCATAGCTGGACTGTATCTCAAAACTTTACCTTTATATATACTTCCAACTTGTTTTGATATCTCTAAATCTTCTATTTTAAGTTCAACAGGTAAATTATCTTCCAATATAAGATAGAAATTACTCTTTAAACCAGAGCTAATAATTAACTTTCTTTCCAATAGAACTCCTCTGTAAAGTGGTAAAAAAATTATATCAGAATGTGTTTAAAATTATTCTTGATGATAGAAGTTTTTTGGTGTAATCTTTTTGTGGACTATCAAATATTTTAAAAACATCCCCTTCTTCTACTATTTCTCCATTGTATAAAACAATAACTCTATCTGCAACTTCCGCTACAACACCTAAATCATGTGTAATTAATAAAATACCAATATTTAAACTTTCTTTTAGTTCTTTAAACAGGTTTAGTATCTGTGCAGATATGGTTACATCTAAAGCTGTAGTAGGTTCATCTGCTAATATATAGTTTGGGTTGTTTACAATTGCTATAGCTATAACAACTCTTTGCTTTAAACCACCGGAAAGCTCATGGGGATATTGGTTAAATCTAACATGCGGCTGTGGAATCTTTACTTTTTCCATAGTTTCTATAGTTATCTCTACTGCTTCTTTGTAAGATACATCTTTATGGGCCAAAATTGTTTCAACAATCTGTTGACCTATAGTCATAAGAGGATTTAAAACAGCTGAAGGTTCTTGAAAAACCATAGAGACACTGCTTCCTCTTAGTTTTCTTTTTTCTTCCTTTGTTAGTAAATCTATATCTTTTTCATCTATAAAGATTTTACCTTCTTTGATTGCATAGCTTGGAAGAATATCCATTATAGCTTGACAAGTAACACTTTTACCAGAACCAGATTCACCTACTAAAGCTAAAATTTCACCTTTATTTAAATGAAAAGAAACCCCTTTAAGGGCTTCTTTCACTTGATTTTCAATATTAAAACTTACTTTAAGATTTTCAACCTTTATCACTTTAATAAATCTATAAGCTTATTCAATGTATCCGTTGGTAATGCTCCAGATACAGCTACACCTTTATTAGGGAAAACAATGGTAGGTGTTCCGTTAATCTCGTGAGATCTTCCAAAGTTTATGTTGTTATTAATTTTAGAAGCTGCTGTATTACAAGCTTTTGCTAAACTTGAAAGACCTGATTCGTTATTTTTTAAAGTATTTTCAAAAGAAGTATCTAAGATTTTTTGTTTTTGAGTATTATCTTTTTGACATTCTATATTTTGTGATATGTTTGAAGCATACTTATGGAAAGGTAATGGATATAAAACCATTTCAAAAGTTACATCTTTCCTTTTAGATAAAATTTCTTTTATTGATTGATGAAGTTTTGCACAGTATGGACACTGTGGATCAGTAAAGACGTATATTTTAATTGGTCCGTTTCCATAAGAAATGTTAGGAGCTGGTAAATTTTTTGTATCTATTATTTTGATATACTCAATTAAACCTTCTTTCTTAAGTGCTTCTACTTTATCTTTTCCTAAGATTTTTGCTAATTTTACTTCTTTTTCACTGTTTGATTGCTGTTGCAGCTGGGCAAATCTTTCTCTTGTTAAGCTTACTTTTTTGTTTATATCAATAATTTCTCCATTTACTACATATTTTAAATTACAGTCTACATAGATAGGTATTTTTTTACCATTGTTTTCAACTATTACTTCATAGAGTCCAGATATAGGAGCATCAGAAACACTTACTACCTTAGCAGGTCCTAAGATTGGTCCAATAGCTTTTTGAACTTGTGATATATTTACTTTACTCTCACCTAAGCAAGTTTCAGCTGCAAATGTTAACGTTGAAGCAGATAAAATAGCCCCAATAAGTAATTTAATTTTCATTTTACACCTCAATATAAGATTATTATTTTATATTATATAATAACATTTATTAGAGATTTGTAAATATCTTGTAAATTATCTATTTTTTAAAATTAGAAATATCAACCCACTCATAATAGCATCGTTTAAAGCATCATGTTTACCAAAAGATGGTATATTTAAATCTTTAATTATAGAGTCAAATCTTAAATCTACAAATCCTTGTGGTATAAGACCTATTTTATAATCATAATACATAGATGATATTTCTATCTGTTTATTTGGTAATGTTATTCCAGATATTTTTTTAAAATATTTATTTACCATCGTTATATCAAACTCTAAATAGTAACCAACAAGTGGTCTGCTACCGATATATCTAACAAACTTATCTATCGCTTCATAAACTGGGATTCCATTTTCTAAATCTTTTTTTCTAATACCATGGATTTTTATAACGTCTTCATTTATTTCTCTCTCCGGTTTTACTATCGTATAGAATCTTTCATTCAAAAGCAGTTTATTATCTTTTATTTTTATAGCTCCAATTGACAAAATATCATCTACTTTTGGATTTAAACCTGTTGTTTCTGTGTCAAAAACGATATATTCATCTTCTGGTGGATCATCAAATAAAAATAAGTAATCAGGATTTTTTAATTTTTTCTTTAGTAGGTACTTTTTTAGATCTTCTACTAATTTAATCATGATATATAGTTTAATTTAAAGTGATTTGTAATAAAGTCTTTAAATTTGTTAACAATTTTAAATGAATCTTTTAATAAATCTTTCTCAAAGTTTGAAAGTTGATTTACATTTATATAATCATCTGGATTTTTGCCTATCTCAATTTTCTTTAACCTTTCTCTTAATCTTAATGTTAAAAGGTACTCTAAGGTTTCTATAAGTTCCATAGCAAATTCTCTATTGATCACACCAAAATCTGATAAATTTTTAATTCTTTCAAATGTATTTGTTTCTCTTATCTTATTTTCAACTGCTAAGGACCTTACACCGTGAATTATTGGGAAAATTCCACCTTTTTTAATATCTAACTCTCCTTTATGATCTCCTTTCTCTGTCTCAAATGTACCGAAAAATGTAAGTGGTGTTTTAAACTGGATAGTTGGTAATGCAAAGTAAGATAGAAATGTTTTGTTATCTGATATATTTTTGAATAAAAATTCAATTAAATCTTCATATAGATCTTCTCTTCCTAATATATATCTACTGTCTACTAAGATAGCGAGGTTTAGCATATTTTCTGGTGTTATGTTGCTTATGTAATCTATAATGCTATTTTTATAATCATTTAAATATTTTCTCCAGTATAGATTTGTAATCATTACATTACCTTTACATTCTGGATAACCTAAAAGCTTTAAATTTTCTATAAAATGTTTTGATAGATTTTCTAAATTTTGGTCAAATTTAAAGTTGTCTTCTAAAATTAAACCATTGTCTTGATCTGTTTTTAAAATCTGTTCTTCTCTTCCTTCACTACCCATAACTATCAATGTTAAATGATTCTGTAAATCTTCTGGAAATGTTAACAAAAATGTTTTTCTAAACAATCTAGTGTTTAACTCTGAAACAAACTTCATTATATGTCTTGTTTTTATTCCTTCTTTAAATAAAATTCTTACTAATCTAACTATAGAGTCTGAGATAGTTTTAAGCTCTTTTATAGATTTTGATTTTTCTATTTTTAGTGCAATAAATTGTGGTTGATTTGAATAAAGTGTTAATAAATCTATTTCATTTAAGATACCTACAATATTTTTACCATCAACAACAACAATTCTTTTAATATTATGTCTCATCATTTTTAGTATTGCATCAAATAAAAATGAATCTAAATCAATTGTAATAAGATTTTTATTTGCTATGGTTCCTATAGGTTGTGTAGTAGATATATTGTTTAATATAACTTTTTTCCTCAAATCAGAGTCTGTAACTATACCATAACTATCTTTAAAATCTACAATAATCGAATAACTATCTTTTTCTGTCATTTCTTTAACAGAATCATATATAGAAGTGCTATGATCTAAAATCAATGGACTTTGTAGCTCTATATCTTTGACTTTCAAAAATAGATAAGGATTATCTGAAGCTATTGATGATATTTTTTCTTTAAATGTTTTTTTAAAATACTCTCCAAAAGATTGATTTTCTGTAATAATCTCTTTAATGATTTCTTTATCAATCTTATAGAGAATACTTTCTTCTAATGTTTCAAAAAGATTTTCACTACCATTTAGTACACTATTTATATCAAATATATTACTTTTACCATAGTAAGCTATCTCTTTACCTAAACTGTCTTTTTCAACGACAACACCTTTTAAAACAATATAAAGGTAGTTTTTTGTATCTTCTATAATTTGATTTTGTTTGTAGTATTCAACAACTAAGTTATCAACTATTTTTTTAATTTGGTACTCATTTAAAAGTTCAAATGGATAAATATTTTTTAAAAATAGCTCTATATCTGCTATACTCATTTTTGACCACCTTTTTAAAAAGTGAGGGTGTAAACCCCCACTACTATCATTTTATCAATGTTTAATTGCACCTTCTGCGCCGATTCCAGTTTGAGTTCTAAAGTATTGAGCTTCAAAACCTTCTTTATCTTCCTTAGCTCTTTGACTGTTGTCCAATTTAGATATTACTATAGTTAAGATAAAAGTTGTAAGCATTGAGAATAATGCTGGATTTTTAAGTTTAATAATTGGTTCTGGGTTTTTAAATACGTCTACCCAAACTGTTGGAGATATTATGATCAGTACAAGAGCAACTATTAAACCTGCTAAACCACCCCAGAATGCTCCAGTTGTAGTTAAGTTTCTCCAGTATATTGATAAAACTAGTATAGGGAAATTTACAGATGCAGCTATTGCAAATGCTAAACCAACCATAAATGCAACGTTTTGTTTTTCAAAAATTATACCAAGTATGATAGCCAATATTCCTATTACAAATGTAGCTATTTTTGAAACTTTCATCTCTTTTTGCTCATCTTTTTCTTTTGCTATAACGTTTGCATATAAATCATGAGAGAGTGTTGAAGCACCTGCTAATGTTAAGCCAGATACGACAGCTAAAATAGTAGCAAAAGCAACTGCTGAAATGAATCCCATAAATGCTGGACCTCCAACTGCTTCAGCTAAATGAATAGCTGCCATATTATCTCCACCAATGAGAGCTTTTTTATCGCCAATTAGGTTTTTAGTTTCATCTGTTGCAGATACTATTTTTGTTATTCCATCAACAACAATCTGTTTTGCATTTTGGAAGTATTCTGGATGGTTAACAAATAAAGCTATAGCACCAAATCCAATTATAAATGTGAGGATATAAAAGTATCCAATAAATCCAGTTGCAAAGAAAACTGACTTTCTTGCTTCTTTTGCATTTGGAACTGTGAAAAATCTCATTAAAATGTGTGGTAAACCAGCGGTACCAAACATTAGAGCAAGACCAAGAGATATAGCATTTAACGGATCAGAGACAAGTCCACCAGGAGCTAAAATAGCCTCACCTTTTGCATGAACTTTTGTTGCTGTCTCAAATAAGTTTTCAAAACTAAAACCAAAATTTAATAAAACCATAAATGCCATAAATGATGCACCACCAAGTAATAAAACAGCTTTAACAATTTGAATCCAAGTTGTAGCAAGCATACCACCAAAAGCAACATATATAATCATAAGTGTTCCAACGATAACAACAGCCGTAGAGTAAGAAAGACCAAATAAAAGTTGTATCAATTTACCTGCACCAACCATTTGAGCTATAAGGTAAAATGTAACAACTGACAAAGAACCTATAGCTGCAAGTATTCTTATCCTTCTTTGTTCTAATCTAAAAGATGTTACATCTGCAAATGTATATTTACCAAGATTCCTAAGTGGTTCGGAAAGTAAAAACATAACAATTGGCCAACCTACCAAGAAACCAATAGAGTATAGTAAACCATCATAACCAGAAGTATAAACAAGACCTGCTATTCCTAAAAAAGATGCAGCTGACATATAATCACCTGCTATAGCAAGACCGTTTTGAAATCCAGTTATACCACCACCAGCAGTGTAGAAATCTTTAGCTGTTTTTGTTCTTTTAGCTGCCCAGTATGTAATTCCTAGTGTAGCAGCAACAAATATAATAAACATTGTTATAGCAAGCATATTAACACTTTGTTTTTGTACTGGACCTTCAATACCACCAGCAGCAAAAGCAATCCCAACTATTACGACACTAAGTAGATAAAAAAGTAAGCCTCTTTTTGTCATTGCTTACACCTCCCTTGTATACTTTTGTCTAATTTTTTCAGTAAGCTCATCATATTCTTTATTTGCAATATACACATAAATACCAGTAAGTAAGAACGATAAAATGATAACACCTATACCTATTGGTATACCAATGGTAATAATACTATTTCCCAACTTTTGAGCTAAAAACTGCTTATTAAAAGCAACTAATAGAATAAATCCAAAGTAGATAACAAGCTCTATAGCTGTTAATGTTACACTGATTTTTGTCCTCTCTGCTACAAGTTTTTGGAAATTTGGGTCATTTTTAATTTTCTCAATAAGAGATCTGTCCATGGTTTTACCTCCCTTAATTTTATTTAAAAGTTGTAGTTAGCTATAAATCTATACTCTGTAAAGTTTTGTCCAGGAACAAAATTCCATGTATATATTCCTCTTGCTTTTAGTTCAAGATTTTTGATTAATCTACACTTCCATGTTAAATCCCAGTCAGTTTCAGATGCATCGTGAGTTTTAGCTGCATATTTCGCATCTTTACCTACGTTAAAGTATGCGTATGCTAAATGTAAGTTTAAACCTTTTATAATATCGAAAGATGTTCCTACTTTCCAAGCTGTAGTATCTGCTACATATCCAAGTCTTGTAACAGTACCTTGTGTAAATCCAGGTGTTCCACCGTAAGGTGTTATAATACCACCATTTAAAAGTTTGTTATTATCTTTTCCAGTTACAGAGTAAGCAGCATAAAGGTTAAAGTTTTCAACTACAGGCATAGGCATATTAAAGTTTATCTTTGCACCAAAATAGTTTGCACCTATTTCTTGTTTATTAGAATTCCAACTTAATTCTTTAATTTTACTACCAACATTAGTTTCATTTATATACTGAAGTGATAAGGTAGTTTTTACGTCTGAAACTTTTAATGTGTAATCACCTTGCAAATATAAAATATTCATAATGTCCCATACGTAGTAATCCCAAAGTTGAAGTTTTGTATTTTGAATACCTTCATATATAGCTGCAACTGTTGTAACACCAGAATTAGATTTTCCAATAGCTTGTTTACCCATGTTTGAAAACTTACCTGTATCGTATTTTGCAAGTCCTTGATTTAAAGATGTATAGCCACCACATCCGTATCCAGATTGTAATCCTAAATAAGAGCAAGCACTGTAAGCGTTTGCAAATGTACCGTAAGCCATATTCCAAAAATGAGCCATTATTAAGGTCGTTTTTGGTAAATCTTTATTTGTTATAACAAGACCTTCAAATAAGTTTGGAAGCATTCTCGCATCATCCATCCCAGCCATAGGTGTATTTATCTCTTGTCTTCCAACTTTCACTTGGGTGTTTTTATAGTTATAGTCTAAGTAAAGTTGTCCTATGTAAGTTACGTTATCTTTGTCTTTGCCAAATAATGATGGATCTACATGGGTATTAGTTGGAGAGTTGTCTTGGAATAATGAGTTTGTTGTGTAAGCCATAATTCCAAATTTTAGATTGTTAAATGTTGCTGTTTCAAATCCAAATTTACCACCAACTGCAAAAGCTGATCTGTCATTTCCTCCAGATTCATAGTTTCTGTCAATGTAAAATGCCCTAAACTGACCTAAGATTTTGCTTCCTTTAAAAGCAGATTCTAGGTTATCTGCTGCAAATGTTTGAGTTGAAGCAACTGTTAAAACTGCTAAAGCAAGTAACGTTTTTTTCTTCATGTTTAACCTCCTTTTTAAAATTTTTTTAAAATGCTGTTTTATTTATGCCTATATAACAGTGTTATAATTTAATTTTTCTAAATAAAAAAATCCTTCCCCTTTAAAGAGGAAGGATTTGTATCTAAGCTTATTCTTCTAATGTAGAAGTATCTCCCAGTTCTAATCCTAACTCTTTTGCTTTTAACAATCTTCTCATTATTTTTCCACTTCTAGTTTTTGGTAATTTATCTACAAACTCTATCTCATCAGGTACAGCTATAGGACCAAGGACATCTCTAACTGTATCTTTTATTCTCTCTTTTAACTCTTCTGAAGGTTGATAACCTTCTTTTAAAATAACGAAAGCTTTTATAGATTCGCCTTTTATCTCATTTGGTTTACCAATTACTGCCGCTTCTGCTACTGCGTGGTTCTCTACTATAGCAGATTCTACTTCAGCAGTTCCTATTCTGTGTCCTGCTACACTAAGTACATCGTCTGCTCTACCTACTACCATCACATAACCTTCTTCATCTATTGCCGCAAGGTCTCCAGCTGAGTATACTTGTCCTGGTATCTCTTTCCAGTATTTTTCATATCTTTCTGGTTCTCCCCAGCATGTTCTAAGCATTGATGGCCATGGGTTTTTTATAACAAGATGTCCTACTTGGTTTGGTGGCATTGGATTTCCATTTTTATCTACTACTGCTACTTCAATGCCTAAAAATGGCTTACCTGCTTTACCTGGTTTAGCTGGATAAGACGGTAATGTAGTTATCATATGAGCACCTGTTTCTGTTTGCCACCATGTATCTACTATTACTGCGTTTCCTCTACCAATATTTTTATAGTACCATAACCAAGCTTCTGGGTTTATAGGCTCTCCAACAGAACCAAGAACTTTTAAAGATGATAAATCATATTTAGCAGGTATTTCTTCTCCAAATCTCATAAGCATTCTTATAGCTGTTGGAGCTGTGTAAAATACATTAACACCGTACTTTTCCACATATTCCCACCATATACCTGGGTGTGGATATACTGGTACACCTTCCATCATTACTGATGTTACACCGTTTGCCAACGGTCCATAAACTATATAACTGTGTCCTGTAATCCAACCTACATCTGCAGTACACCAATAAATATCGTTTTCTTTTAAATCAAATACATATTTTGTTGTTAAATATGTGTTAACCATATAACCGCCAGTTGTATGTAAAACACCTTTTGGTTTTCCAGTTGTTCCTGATGTGTAAAGTATAAACAATGGATCTTCAGCATCTTGTATTTCTGGTGGGCATTCTTTTTGGGAGTTTCTAATAAGTTTGTAAAAATCTACAACGTTATGCTCTTCAAACTCATCAGATAGATCGTTATCTCTATCCCATAAAATAACTTTTTCAACAAAATCTAAATCTTTAATTGCTTCTTTTACAGTTGGGAACAATGGTATTTTTTTACCTCTTCTTTTTGTATACGTTGCAGTAATAACTGCTTTTGCTTTAGCATCATCTATTCTTATTTTTAAAGCACCTTCACTAAAACCTGCAAAAACTACACTATGTATGGCTCCTATCCTTGCACAAGCAAGCATAGCAATAGCAGCCTCAACAGTGTTTGGCATATAAATAGAAACTCTATCTCCTTTTTTAATACCAATGGATTTTAAACCGTTTGCTAACCTACTTACTAAATCTAAAAGTTCTCCATAGGTAACTTTCTTTTCATTTCCTTCTTCATCTATAGATATAAATGCAACTTTATTTCTTTTTCCATTTTTAACATGTCTATCGATACAGTTGTATGTTATATTTGTTTTACCGTTGATGAACCATTTTGCATATGGAAAGTTCCATTCTAAAACCTTGTCCCATTTTTGAAACCATTCAAGCTCATTAGCAATCTCTTCATAAAAAGCTTCTCTATTTTCTATAGATTTTTTGTAAAGAGATTCATAATCTTTAACCCAAGCATTTTCTACAATGTGTTGTGGTGGATAGTATTTTTCGTCAACTTTAAGAAGTAGATCACTTTTTTCCATCTTTAACCTCCTATAACATGGTTTTATTTTTAAAAATAAAACAGTATTTTAATAAAAGTTAAATAGATGTCAAATTTTTACATTAAAATAAAACATTGTTTGATTTAAATTATTAGAAATTTTTAATATTTGATTTCCAATAGTTGAATTTTATAATATTATTTTTTATAACATTGTTTTATTGCATAAAAAAAGTGCAGCAAAATTTAGATTAAATAAAGGAAATAAACAGTTTTACATATTCTTAGTATTTGAAAAATAGATATTTTTTTATAAAAAGTAAAACTTAAGTAGATTTTTATACAGGTAAAGAGAGATAAATAGCAAAGTTAGATGAATTACAAAACTTACATTTGAAAAACCTAATAAATCTAAGATAATTAAACTAAGAAACAAAAATGTAAAAACTGGTAAAAAGATTTTTAAAAATTTTTGATCTATTAGCTGATGAACTTGCGGAACGTTTTTTCCTTTTTTCACTTTCTCCATATATTTCATATTCCAGACTACTCTTGGCATTAGATGCAATGTCCCACCTAAGATAGTTAAAAAACTAAATCCAAAGACCATAAAATCCAAATGTAACCAAACAACACTTATAACTTTTGAAAATATCATATATACACCTAACAAAAATCCACAAATAAAAAATAGCCATCCTAACATAAAAAATTTAATAATATCTGGTAATTTAAGAAGTTTTAAACCTTTGAAAACAGAAGTATAAAGTAAATAAAAGTAAGCAAATATAGTTATCATAAGAGATGTAGTTGAAATTATATAAAAAAGTGTATTTTCAAGTATAAAACTGGTAAAAAATAAAATGATGGAAGTTTGAAACATATAAAAAACTTTATCAGCAAATTTCAAATTTAAAACCTTCATAGTTAACATAGGTATCCAAGCCATCTGAACACCTAAAACAAGATTTAATAAAACACCTACTGTAAAAGTATGTATAACAATCTTCAATGGAATAGTATAAAAATTAGATATTAGAAAAAGAAATGTTGAAATAAAAATATAAAAAAGAGCAGCAGTTATAAATCTTACAGTTATTGGTTTAATATTTTTAACTACTGTTAAAATATGAACTAAAAAGATAGATACAGACAAAAATGTAACTATAGATACTAAAGTTATGTTTTTTAGAATAAAAAATAAAAAGGAAAGTGAAAATATAAAAAAGTTAAGAAATGTTAAATTTTCATATTTTAGTTTTACACCCTGTGAATTTGGTACTATTTGATACAAACCAGCAAAGATAATACTTAAAATAAAACCAAATATAGAAGTATAAACAGTTAAATAAAAATCACCTTGTAATTTATAAAAGATTGATAAAGAAAAATAAAAGAAAGCAAATATAAAAAACAGAAAAGAAACTTTAGAAATGTATAACATTAGCCTGTTATAACCGCTTGAACAATCATATCTTCTGTTGCTTCAAAACCATGTGGCTCACTGGGATCATAGATTAATGTGTCTCCAGCTTTTAAATCTCTATATTCTTCCTTATTTCCAATAAAAAATTTACCACTACCTTCTAAAACTGTAACAATTACATTTAAAGGTGAAGTATGAATATCTACAATCTGTCCTTTTTTTAAGAAAAATAAAATTATCCTTAATTTTTCACTAAATTTTACTCTTTCTACAACTACCTGATTTTCTGAAAATCTATCTTTAAATTTATCCTTGTAGATGATAGTTGCCATAGTTGTCCTCCTATAACCATTCTTTTTCTTCTTTTAAATCTATATCCTCTAAATATGCCTTTGAATTTGAAATTTTAATTCTTTTTATATCAGGGAAAAAGAAGTTTTCTTCTTCAAGAAAATGGTCATAAATTGTATTTATAACCCTTTTTGCAAAGTTTTTTAAATCTGACTCTTTTCTTTTTTCTTTTATAACTTCCTCTATAGCTTGAGAAAGATATTCCGATTCTTCTCTTATTGTTTGATGTGCAAAAGAAAATGCTTCAGCATCATAATCTGGATATATATTTAATACTTTTGGTAGGAATATTTCATCTTCTTCTTTTGCGTGATTTTCTACATCTGTCAATATAAAGTTTAAAAGCTCTTTTGCATCATTAAGTGTAAAATTTTCTAACTTTCTTTCGAAATTTTTTAATATTTTATTTATCTCTCTATGTTCTGATATCAGCTTTTCTATATCTTGTTCAATCACAGTAAAAAACCCCATGAATATTTAAGATAAATCTATCTTAAATTCTTGAAATATAAAATGATTAAAATCATTTTTTAGTTGCTTACTTTCTAAGTTTAGTTTTTTACTTTAACTTAGATAGCTATTTTTCACAAATCCTTAAAAAGTTTATAATTTAATATAAAATTTCTTTGTATTATTCTAACAAGGAGAAATAAATTGAATAAACCAAGAGAATGGTTAAGAGAAAAAAGTATAGCAAAAAAGGTTTTAACAGAATCTAATTTAATTTTAGAAGTGGTAGATGCAAGGATACCATATGAAACAAGAAATTCTGTAGTAGAAAGTTTAGCTAAGGAAAGAAATAAACAGCTTATTATTGTTTTAAATAAATCTGATTTAGTGCCAAAAGATTTTATTTTAGAAGTTAAAAAAGATATAGAAAAACAATTTCCAGCAGTTATTTTTTCAGCTCATAAAAACATTGGAATTAAAGAACTTTTTGATATCATAAAGCATTTTGCAAAAGATAAAGGTATTGTAAAAATAGGTGTTTTAGGTTATCCAAATGTTGGGAAGTCTTCTGTTATAAACACATTGAAAAAGAAAAAAGTGGCTACTACTTCACCAAAGCCTGGTATGACAGTAGGAGAAAAACTTATTAAATTAGATGAAAATATATTTTTAATAGACACACCAGGAATAATAACCTTAGAATACCCAGAAGATCTTGCCTTAAAAGGTTCTTGGATTCCAGACAAACTAGAGCAGCCTGTTGATGTTGCTTTAAAATTATTAGAAAAGATTCTTATTCATAAAAAAGAAGCATTGGAAGAAGCTTATAAAATCAAACTTTCAGATGATCCTTTAAAAGCATTGGAAGAGATAGGTAAAAAGTTGAATTATAAAATTTCTGGTGGTGAAATTGACTACGATAGAGTTGCTAAAAAAATCTTATGGGATTGGCTAAAAGGAAATATAAAAGCTTATTGGAAGTAAGATATCTTATAAATCATTTTTCTTATAAAAGAAGCTTTTTAATAACTCTATAAGAACTAAATATGTTAATGTTATTAAAGCTATAAAAATATATAAATTTAATGATAAAGGATAAAGTTCTAAAGGTTTAGATAAAGGTGTAAAAGGTATTATTAAACCTATAACAATTGATAGAATAACTGCAATTAGAAGTAATTTTGAAGGTCTGCTTTTGAAAAATTTAAATTTTGTTCTAAGTACCAATAATGCAAGGATCTGTGTAGAAAGACTTTCTAAAAACCAAGCAGATCTAAACAAATAAGGATCTACTTTAAATATATAAATTAAAGAAAAGAACATTACATAATCAAAGAGAGAGCTTGCTATACCAAAAATATACATAAAATGTTTTATAAAATTTATATTCCATTTTTTAGGTTTAGATATCCATTGATCATCTACATTATCCAATGGTAAACTAAGTAATGCTAAAGTAGATATTAGGCCAAGCATTAACACTTGCTTAGGTAACATAGGAATAAAAGGTACAACAACAGATGAACCTGTCATTGAAAATACATTTCCAAAGTTTGAACTTGTTTGAACAAAAAGGTACTTTAGTGTGTTTATAAAACTTTTTCTTCCTTCAAGTATGGCTGATTGTATTACAAGAAGATCTTTTTTCAATAATATTATATCTGCAGTATCTTTGGCTATATCTACAGCATTATCTACACTGACAGATACATCTGCAACACGCATAGCTGCCACATCATTTACACCATCTCCCATATAACCTACCGTATGACCTGACTTTTTAATAGCCAATACTACTTGTTCTTTTTGTAATGGTGTAAGTTCTGCAAATATTGATGTTGTTTTTGTCTTTCTTATAAGAGCTGCTTCTGATAGATTTTTTAAATCTTCCCCTGTTAGAATATCACCTTTTAAAGAAAGTGAGTTTTTAATATACATAGCAACATATTTATTATCACCAGTTATTATTTTAAGTTCTACCCCTATATTTTTTAAATTGTTTATAAGTGTATTAGCATTAGGTTTTAAAGGATCATGCAAAAGAATAAAACCAATAAATATCAAATCTTTTTCATCCTGATATGAGATGTTTTCCTTAGATATAGATTTATAAGCTACAGCTATAACTTTATAACCTTCATTGCTAAAATCTTCATAAAGTTTTTCTATTTTCATCTTCAATTTATCAATTTCTAATAATTTTTCTTCTCCTACTTCTACATAACTGCAAATTTCTAAAACATGGTTAAAAGCACCTTTTGTTACAAGTATATTTTTATCTGAACTTTTTAATAAAACAGATAATCTTTTTCTATTGAAATCATAAGGAAGTTCATTTATTTTTTGATATTCTTCTATGTTTAAAGATTCTGGTTTTATTGTTTTTATAGCTTCATCTATAGGGTTTTTATATCCTGTTTGAAAGTAAGAGTTTAGATATGCCAATTTTAGCACTTTCTCATTAGCTTTTCCTTCTGCGTCTATCCAGCTTTTAACTTTCATCTCACCTATAGTTAACGTACCTGTTTTATCACTACAAAATACATCCATACTTCCTATATTTTCTATACTTGTAAGTCTTTTAATTAATATGCCTAATTTAGCCAACTTAGATGCACCATAAGATAGTCCTACATTTAAAATTGCTGGTAAAAGTGTTGGTGTTATACCAATACCTAAGGAAAGAGCGAAAAGTAAAGAGACAAGAGTCCCTTTATGTAATAGTGTATTTACTATAAAAACAAAAATTACTAAAAATGTACCTATTTTAAAAAGCATAAAACCAAAATTTCTTAAACCTTTTTCAAATTCTGTTTCTTCTTTACCAAGTTTTAACCTTTCTATTAATTTTCCATACTCTGTGTTTTTCCCAGTAGCAACAACTTCTGCAATACCAAAACCACTTACAACATGACTACCCATATAAAGCATATCACCTTCTTTTTTTTCTACAGGATATGACTCACCAGTAATAAGTGATTCATTAACGAAAATATTTTTAGATTCTATTAATTTAGAATCTCCAGGAATCATATCGCCAGCTGTAAGTGTGACTAAATCTCCAGGAACGATTTCTTTAAGTGGTATATGAACTTCTTTACCATCTCTTATAACACTAACTTTAACTTCTGTAGCTTCAAGAAGTTTGTCTACAGTTATTTGAGCTTTTAATTCCTGCCAATATTCTATAACACTACTTATAAAAACAATAACTAGTATGATTATTGCATCTGTTTTATCTCCTAAAAAGATAGATAAAGTTGCAACAAATAAAAGAAGCAGCAAATAAGGATCTTTTAATTGATTTAAGGCTAATTTTATATATTTATATTTTTCTTTTTCTTTTAATACATTATAGCCATAGATTTTTAACCTTTTTTGAGCTTCTTCAGAACTAAGTCCATGATATTTTTCTATTTCTATTTTCATTTTCTTTTATAAAAAGAAAAAGTTATTTTTCTATAGTATTTACTGTTTTTTCGTAGTAAATAATCTATTTATGAAAAATTTAATAAGGTTTTCATTTAATCACCTTTAAGTTTCTAATCAACAATAATTTTACTATAGTTTTAAAAAAGTGTAAGAAAAATTTATACTTTTTGTCAAAGATCTTTTAAATGATAAAATAATTTTAAAAAATTTTTAGGAGATAAATTTGGAGAAAGATAATTTCTTTGTTAAGTCTCACGGGCTTGGAAATGATTATATCGTTTTAGATTCTGATAGGATAGATTTTGATTTAAATAAAGAGTTAATTAAAAAAATATGTGATGTACACTATGGGATAGGTAGTGATGGAATACTTGTTAAGTACAAATCAGATGTAGCAGATTTTAAACTTAGAATTTTTAATCCAGATGGAAGTGAAGCAGAAAAAAGTGGAAATGGTTTGAGAATATTTTTTAAATTTTTATATGATTATAGATATACAGATAAAGAAGAGTTTACTGTTGAGACAAAAGGTGGTATTGTAAATGGAAAAATAGAATCTAAAAATGAGTTTGGAAAAGCACAAATTGTTAGTGTGGATATGGGAAAGGCTATTTTTAACTCAAAACTAATACCTGTTGACAGCGATAAAGAAGAGTTTTTAGATGAAGAAATAGTAGTTGAAGATAAAAAATTTAAAGTAAACTGTGTCTCTGTTGGAAACCCACATTGTGTTATAATCAAAGAAAATTTAGATGAGAATGAGATTAAAACATATGGACCTTTAATAGAAAATCATCCACTTTTTCCAAATAGAATAAATGTTCAGTTTGTTAAACCTATAAGTAAAAATGAAGCAGAGATTTTAATATGGGAGAGGGGAGCAGGTTTTACTTTTGCTTCTGGTAGTTCTTCTTGTGCTGTTGCTTCTGTGCTGGTGAAAAAAGGAATTACAAATAGAGATGTAAAAATAAAAATGATAGGCGGAGAGCTTAAAATATCTATAGATGAACAATGGAACATTAGAATGACTGGAGAAGTAAAAGAAATTTGTAATGGTTTTTTAAGTAAGGAGCTATTGAGAGAAAATGAAAAGGATATTTATAGGTAGTTTTGTTGAGATAGAAAGTTTAAAATCTCATCATACAAAGATAAAAAAAGATTTATCTGGGATTTTATACGGAAGTTGGGTTAAACCTGAAAATTTTCATATAACTTATAAATTTATTGGGAATGTAGAAGAAAGTAAGATAGCTCAAATTAAAGATGCTTTAAGTGATTTATTTACTCAAAAGTTTGAGGTAGATTTAGTTGTTAAAGGTTTAGGTGTTTTTTCTGACAAAGTTTTATACTTTAAAATTATGGAAAATCAAAAGTTAAAAGAGATAAACAGATTGGTAGAAGAAAATCTTTATAAAATTGGTTTTAAAAAAGAGATAAAACTATTTATTCCACATATTACTATAGTTAGAATAAAAGAGTTAAAACAAAATCAACTTTTTGAAAAAATAAAAAAATATGAAGAAGATATTTTTTTAAAGCAAAAATTTTTAACTGTTGATATAATTGAAAGTATTTTAAACCCAAAAGGTGCAACATATCAAAGAATATGAAAACATACATAGAAAAAATACATGTTTACGGCTTTAAATCTTATGGAGATAGGCATTTAACTATACCTATTGGACCAGGGTTTACTGCTATTGTAGGTCCTAATGGTGCTGGTAAAAGTAATATTGGAGATAGCATCGTTTTTTGTCTTGGTATTGCGACAGCAAGAGCAATGAGAGCCTTAAAACTAACAGATTTAATATTTTCATCAAAAGGAAAATCAGCACCTTATGCAGAAGTTGAGATTTTTTTTAAAAATGATGGTGCATTTCCATTAAATAGTGATGAAGTTAGAATTTATAGAAAAATAGAACTAAATGGAAAGTCTATTTATAAAATAAACGGTAAAGTAGTAAAACAAAGTGAAGTAGAAGAACTTTTAAATCTTGCAGGTATTCCAATATCAGGTCATAACATCGTTACACAAGGAGATATATACAAATTTGTCAATATGACACCAGGAGAAAGAAGAGAACTTTTAAGTGATATAGCTGGTATAAGTCAGTATGAAGAGAAAAAACAAAAAGCCCTATTAGATTTAAAAGAAAGTGAAGAAAAGATAGAAAACATAAAATCTGTATTAAAAGAAATAGAACATACTTTAAAAAGATTAAAACAAGAAAAAGAAGAAGCACTTTTAGCAATAAACATAGAACAACAAATAAAAGATACAGAACATAAAATAAATGGAGCTAAGCTTTATCATCTTCTTAAAGAAAAAGAAAAACAGTTTAAAAATCTTGAAGAGATTGAAACAGAAATAAACAATCTATATATATTAAAAGAAAAAAATATTGAGAAACAAAAAGAGATAATTTCAAACCTTAGAGAACTTGAAAATCAATTAAATCAAATACAAGAATCATTTTTGCCTATAAAAGAAAAAGAAGGAGCTTTAACATCACAGATAAAAAGTCTAAATGAGAAAAAAGATTCTACCGAAAACCAAATTAACAGCATAGAGACAAAGATAAAAGATTTAGAAAGAGAGAAAGAAGAAAAAATAAAAGAAATAATAAGCTTAAAAAATCAGCTAAAAGAACTGAGATCACAAATTCCAGATATTGAGAGAGAAATTCAAGAGTATGAAAAACAGCTAGAAGAAAAAAATCAAAAACTAAAAGAGTTTGAACTTTTTGGTTCATCTGCTAAAAATAATCTTGGAGATGTAGAAAAGCAAGAAAGAGAGATATTAGATAACTTAAAAAAGTTAGAAAATGAAAAAACAAACTTAAAAATATCTTTAACATCCATCCTAGAAAAAATTGATAACTATAAAAAAGAAATAGAAAAACTTCAACAAGAGATAGAAGAAAAAGAAAAAAACATTGAAAATATAAAGAAAAACACTAAAAATAGTAATGATGAAATTTTATCACTAACAAGTGAAATCAACAGATTTAAAGTTAGAAAAGATACACTTGAAAATAGATTAAAAGAGATAAGAGAAAAAATAGATAGCAACTTCAAGCAACTTGCTATAGTCCTTGCACAACTTAGTCAAGTACGTGAAGACAAAACTTTAACACTATTTAAAAATATACCAGGTGTTTATGGAGCTGTTTCTGACCTTATATCTCTTAAAGACAATAAAATACAAACAGCTATAGAAGTTGCTGGTGGTGGTAGATTAAAAAATATTGTTGTTGAAAATGAAGATGTTGCTAAAAAATGTATAGAAATTTTAAAAAGAGAGAAATCAGGAAGATTATCATTTATACCATTAAATCGAATTAAAACAGTAAACAATCCACCATTACCATATAAAAAAGGTGTTTTAGGTTATGCAATAGATTTTGTAAATTATGATAAAAAAATAGAAAATGCTATTAAGTATGTATTTCAAGATACAGTCATAATTGAAGATTTTGATACTGCCAAAGTTCTTGGTATTGGGAACTACAGAATGGTAACACTTTCAGGAGAACTTTTTGAAAAATCTGGAGTAATATCAGGTGGAGAAGAAAAACAACATATTACCATTGGAAAATCTACACTAGAAGCACAAAGGCAGAAACTTGAAGAAGAAGACACAAAACTAAAAGAGGAAGAAAGTAAAATAGAAAATGAAATAAAACTTATAAATCAGAAAATTTTAGAAAATGAGAAGAAAATTTTAATAATAAAAACAGAATCTTCAAGTATCCAACAGAGAATATCAGAACTTAACAATGAAACAATAAACAAAAAATCAAGAGTTGAATTTTTAGAAAATGAAATTTTAAAACTAAAAAAACAAAGTATAGATATAGAAACAAACATTCAACAAGTAGACGACAAAATCAATAAACTAAACCAAGAGTTAAACACTATCAAAAATAGAAAAAATGAAATACTTTCTAAAATGGAAAGTTTAGGTTTAAATAAACTTAGAAAAGAATGGGAAGATATAACAAAAAAAGTTTATTCATTAAGAGAGAAAAAACAAGAAATAGAAAATAAATTAAGCTTAATTAACTCAAAGTTAGAAGAATCTCTAAAAATTAGAGTTTTCCAAATTGAAAATGAAAAATCCGAACTTGAAGAAGAAAAAAACAAAAAAACAAAAGAGATAGAAGATATAAAAATACAGATACAAAATCTAACCCAAGAACTTTCTAATCTATGGAAAGGTCTTAAGAACCAAGAACAAGAAAGAGAAAAATTAATAAATGAGATATCCAACTTAAAAGAAAAATTGAAAAATCTCAGATATGATGAAGATAATATAAACAGACAAACTACATTGGCACTTCAAGATAAGGCAAAAATTGAACAAAAAATTTCTGATTTAGAACAAGAAATTTTGATACTTAGAGAATACTATGAAGGTGAACCAGTAGAAGCAGATGTGAAACAACTTGAAAAACTTCTTAAAGAATTTATAGAAAAAAGAAAAAACTTAGGCTCCATAAATGAAAAAGCCATAGAAGATTATGAAGAAGAGCTTAAAAGATACAACGAGATAAAAGAAAAATTAGATGTGCTACTTCAAGAAAAAAAATCTATAGAAGAACTTATAGAAAACCTTGAAAAGAAAAAAGTTTTGGCTTTTATGGAAGTTTTTGAAAATATAAATAAAAATTTAAATAAAAACTTTAAGATTCTATCCCCTTCTGGTAAAGCATATTTAGAACTTGAAAATGAACAAGATCCATTTAATGGCGGTGTATTACTTAAAGCAAGACCCAGAGGTAAAGATGTAAAAAGATTAGAGATGATGTCTGGTGGAGAAAAAACATTAACAGCTTTATCTTTCCTTTTTGCAGTCCAACAGTACAGACCTGCACCTTTTTACTACTTTGATGAAGTAGATGCAGCGTTAGATGATGCAAATGCAAGAAAAGTAGGTCAACTCATGAAAGAACTTTCAAAAGAAGCACAATTTATAGTAGTAACACATAGAGATTCTATGGCAAGCTTTGCAGATAGAATGATAGGTGTTTCTGCTAAAGATGGAATATCAAATATTTATACATTAGATGTATCTAACTATAAAGAAGATGAAATTAAAGAGGAGCAAGATGTTATCAGTAGTAAATAGTGGTGGTATTTTTGGGATAGATGGTTATAAAGTTGAGGTTGAAGTTAATATTTCCCAAGGACTTCCACAGTTTATAACTGTAGGATTACCAGATACAGCTGTAAAAGAAAGTAGAGAAAGGGTTAAATCTGCAATAGAAAATATTGGCTTCAAATTTCCTTTAAAAAAAATAACTGTAAACTTAGCACCTGCAAATATTGTCAAGATAGGTACACTTTATGATTTACCTATATCAGTAGGAATACTTACATCTTCAGGAATTATAAAAGAAGAAAGCCTAAAAGATACAGCATTCATTGGAGAACTTGCATTAAATGGAGACTTAAGACCAGTTAATGGAGTATTGCCAATAGCAATTAAACTAAAGGAACTAGGTTTTGAAAGATTCATACTTCCAAAGGAAAATGAGCAAGAAGCAGCTTTAGTAAAAGGTTTAAATGTTTATGGATTTTCAAATTTAAAAGAAATTGTAGATTTCTTAAATGACGATTTAAAGAGAGAGCCTGCCAGTATAGACTTAGATGAAATTTTAGAGTGTAATATTGAAAATATTGGAGATTTTGCAGAAGTAAAAGGACAGTATACTGGAAAAAGATGTCTTGAGATAGCAGCAGCTGGTTTTCATAACGTTTTAATGATAGGTTCACCAGGTTCTGGTAAAACAATGCTTGCAAGAAGATTTTTATCTATACTACCACCACTTTCATTTGAAGAAGCAATAGAAGTTACAAAAATACACAGTATAGCAGGCATATTAAAAGAAAATATTGTGAAATGCAGACCTTTTAGATCACCGCACCATACAATAAGCGATATTGCACTGATAGGTGGAGGAAGCTTTCCAAAACCTGGCGAAATATCGTTAGCCCATAATGGTGTTTTATTTTTAGACGAACTTCCAGAATTTAAAAGAACAACATTAGAAGTTTTAAGACAACCTTTAGAAGACAAAGTAGTTACTATATCAAGAGCTACAGGTAAAATAGATTTCCCAGCAAACTTTCAGTTAATTGCAGCAGCAAACCCATGTCCATGTGGTTATAAGTTAGATCCAAACAAAGAGTGTAAATGTTCACCACACGAGATTAAAAGGTACTTAGGAAAAATATCAGGTCCATTACTTGATCGAATAGATTTAGCTGTTACAATTTTACCAGTGCCTACTAATGATTTAGTTAATAAACCAACTGGAGAAAGTTCAAAAACAATAAGAGATAGAGTTTTGAAAGCTGTAGAGATTCAAAGAAGTAGATTTAAAAATGATAAAATAAAGTTTAACAGCCAGATGACTCCTTCCCATATACAAGAGTATTGTAAAGCATCCGAAGATATATTAGATTTACTTAAAAATGCAGTAAAAAGATTTAACCTAACAGCGAGAAGTTATAATAAAATATTAAAAGTAGCAAGAACAATAGCAGATCTTGAAAATAGTGATGATATTAAATTAAAGCACGTTCACGAAGCATTAAATTATAAAGTTAACGAAAACTTATTTTAGGAGGAGTTATATGAAAAAGATTGCTTTTATTGTTTCTACTTTATCACTTTTAACATTTTCATACGGAGAAACGTTGGAAGATAAAGTAAACCAACTTCAACAAAAAGTTCAGCAACTTGAAGAAAGACTAAACAAATTAGAAGGAAAACAAGCTCAAATTGAGTCAAAACCATTAAAGCAAAGAGAACCTATACTACTAGATGAATCAAAACCACCAGTTATATACACATTCGTAGATAAAAAATTTCATAAACCTGAAGATGTACTTGTAGAAAGATTTGAAACGATAAAGTTTACATTTAAAATAACAAGTAATTTTAAAAAAGATGTTGATACAATCTATGGAAAAATGGTAGTATACGATAAAAATGGAAATGAAATTTTATCAAAGCCTATAAAGATAGCAAAACCACTTGATATATTTACACCGATGAAAATTAGACCAGGAGAAACATTTACAAAAGTAATATCAATAGAATACGAATCAGAAAAACCAAGTTTAAGATACTTAAAAGACGCTAAAAATGAAGATATAAAAGTTGAACTTATTTTTGATAAAGTTGAATTTTCTGATGGAAGTGTAGAGTTTTTAAATTATTGAGATTTATCATTGTGTTAAATTTTTTTAAAAATAATAATTATTGCTAATAAGCAAATATTGAGGTCTTAAATATGGCAGAAAATACCGATGAACTAACTACACTACAATTATATATGCAACAGATGGGTAAGCATCCAATGCTTACTCCTGAAGAAGAGAAAGAGTTGGCAATACGTGCAAAAAAAGGAGATAAAGAAGCCTTAAAAAAACTTGTTGAAGGAAATTTAAGATTTGTAGTTAACATTGCAAAAAACTTTATGGGATGGGGTGTTCCTTTAACAGATCTTATAGCTGCAGGTAATCTCGGTTTAATTGAAGCAGCAAAAAGATTTGATCCAGATAAAAATGTTAAATTTATATCCTATGCAGTTTGGTGGATAAGACAAGCTATAATGCAAACAATATTTCAACAAACAGGTGCAGTAAGAATACCAATAAAAGAATCTATCTTCATAGCAAAAGTAAAAGATACTTATGATAAACTCAAAGAAGAACTTGGAAGAGAACCATCAGAAGAAGAGATAGCAAAAAAACTTAACACATCAGTTAAAAAAGTTAGAAATGCACTATCTATAGTAAGACTACCTATCTCTTTAGATATGCCTATTGGAGAAAACAATGAAGAAAGTTTTACACTTCTTGACATTCTATCAAAAAAAGGTACGGAAGATATAGAAGAAAATATTGTAAAAGAAACATTACATAAAGATTTAGAAGAGCTTATTAATGCTCTTGATGAAAGAGAAAGAGAGATAATTAAATTAAGATTTGGTCTTGAAGATGATGAACCAAAAACGTTGGAAGAAGTAGGAGAAAAGCTAAACATCTCAAGGGAAAGAGTTAGACAGCTTGAACAAAGAGCTTTGAAAAAATTAAAAGCTTTAGCATTAAAGAAACATTTAAAAGATTTCTTATCATAAAGGTGAGATATGGAGGTTATTCCTGGTTTAGCAGATGTCCCTGTCAAATACTCTAAGATATGTTTGTTAGATGGAAAAAATGGAAGACTTATATATAGAGGATACGACGTAAAAGATCTTGTAGAAAATTCTAACTTTTTAGAGGTAGCATATCTTCTTATATTTGGTGAACTTCCATCTTATACACAATTACAGAAATTTGAAGAAGATATAAAAGCTCATTCTAAATTAAAATTCAGAATTATAGATGTAATGAAAAATTTTCCTGAAAAGGCACACCCAATGGAAGTACTTCAATCTGTAGTTTCTTCCTTAGGAATGTTCTATAGAAAAGAAAACGTTCTAGATAAAGATTATCAGTATCTATCTATAGTAAAACTTATTGCCAAACTTCCAACTATCTTAGCTTCTTGGAATAGGATAAGAAATGGTGACAATCCCATAGAACCAAATTTAGATTTAAGTTATACAGAAAACTTTCTATATATGTACTTTGGGAAAAAACCATCTAAGGAAAAGATAGATATATTAGATAAATGTTTTATACTTCATGCTGAACATAGTTTAAACGCTTCAACTTTTGCAACTATCGTAGTAGGTTCCACATTAGCTGACCCTTTTACTGTTATCTCTTCTGCTTTAGGAGCATTGTCTGGACCTTTACATGGTGGAGCAAACGAAGAAGTTATAAAAATGCTAGAAGAAATTGGTAGTATAGATAATGTAAAACCATACATAGACAAAAAGTTAGAGAAAAAAGAAAAAATACCAGGCTTTGGTCATAGAGTATATAAAACCTATGATCCACGAGCAAAAGTATTAAGAGATATATTAAACAGTTTAGATGTAAAAGATACAAAACTAAAAAATTTGATAGATATAGCTAAAGCTGTTGAAGAGTATACATTAGAAAAAATCTCCCATAAAGGTGTGTATCCTAACGTTGATTTTTACTCTGGGCTTATATACAAATATTTAGGTTTTGATGAAGATATGTTTACTTCTCTTTTTGCATTGGCAAGAGTAAGTGGTTGGTTAGCTCACTGGATCGAGTACATCTCAAACAACAAACTTATTAGACCTACAGAAATATATATAGGTGAAGAGTATAAACCATACGTTAACATTAAGGATAGAAAGTGATTGAAAAGTTCAAAAATATACTACTTTTAAAATCTCATAGTGCTGGTATTGGTGATATCTTAAGAAGTTCTGCTGCTTGGAGAGCTATAAAAAATAAAAATCCAGATGCCAAACTAAACCTTTTATTTATAACAAACCATCCTAATTATCCATCTGAAGAATTAATAAAACGACATCATCTTTTAAATAGATTTTACACAATTAATAAAGAATGGTTTAACAGTTTGAAAGATTTTAAAAAAGCTATTATAGAAAGTGATAATATTATCAAGCAGGTTAAACCAGATTTCATTATAGATTTTGAACCATATGGTTTAGAGACTACTATTGTATCTTTAATTGGTAGAATAAAGTATAAAATTCCTACATTAGGTATTAATGAAGTATTTCCAAGAGGCCTTTTATACACATACTATGCTAACTCTGTAAAAATGTTTAAAAAAAAGTATGGTATAGAAATTCTAAATTATACAGATAGGGATTTTGTAGTTCTTGATAGATTAAATATCAAAAGAGAAAATATTCAAATTGAATTAGAAGAAACACCCGAAGGAAGTAAATTCAAAGAAAACTTAAAAAGAAGACTAAAGCTAAATGAAGAAAGTATTTTGATTGTTAATATTGGTTGTGGTACACAAGACGCAAAAATAAAAAGACCTGATTTTAAATTTTATGAAGCTTTGTTAAAGTATGGATACGAAAAATACAACTTAATTCCAGTATTAGTAGGAGCACCTTTTGAAAAGGAAATAAATCAGCAGTTTATTAAATATTACACTCAAAAGTATAACTATCCTATTTATGATATAGCAGGTGAAACTTCAATTTTAGAATTAGTAGGAGCTATAAATTTAGGTAAAGTAGTAATTTCTAGTGATAGTGGCCCTTACCATATCGCTGTTGCTTTAAAAAAACCAACATTAGCACTTTTTAACTTTGACAACCCTGAACACTATCACTATAATGAAAAAACAGTCTGTAGAGTTGTAAAAGATAGCAATATTAACCAACTTCTTGAAGATTTTGACTATTTATATAATCTTTAATCTCTTTTATTTCACCATTTTCAAAAACTATAATTTTATTACATTTTTCCAAAGTATTTAATCTATGAGCTATTATTAGTATTGTTTTATCTTTAAAATGCTCATAGATACTATCCATAACTTCCTTTTCTGTGTTTATATCTAATGCAGAAGTTCCTTCATCGATGATTACAATATCTGGTTCTTTTAAAAATATTCTTGCCAATGCTAACCTCTGTCTTTCACCACCAGATAGGATACTTCCTCTTTCTCCTATCACTGTTTTTAATCCATCTTTCAGTTTAAAAATAAAATCAGCTTTTGCTTTCTTTATAGCTTGCAGGAGTTCTTCTTCTGTAGCATCTGGTTTTACAATCCTTAAATTATTCTCTACTGTATCGTTAAATACAAATACATCTTGCGTTATTACTGCTATTTTTTCTCTAACTGAGTATATATCATAATTTCTTAACTCTATCTTATCTAAATAAATATCTCCTTCATAATTTCTAAACACACCGTATAAAAGTTTTAAAAATGTGCTTTTTCCAGAACCTGTATGACCTATTATGCCTACCTTTTCTCCTTTATTTATAGAGACGTTAATATTTTTTAAAATTAAATTACCATTTAATGAAAGAGACACGTTTCTATAATCTATTTTTTCCTTCAGTCCTTCAAAATTTATACCTTTTTTATCTTCCTGTGGAAGGTTTAATATTAAATTTAATCTGTCTACCAGTGGTGAGATAACTTTTATTTGAATTAATCCCCTTTGTAATATTTGAATGGAGTTTACAAGTATAAGTAAAGCTGATAAAAATGAGAAGAAATCACCTGTTGTTAATTCTCCCTTTATTATTCTTATTCCACCATAAAATAGTATTCCAGCAGCAGCAAAGTAAGATGCTATCTCTACTGAAGATAAAAAAAGCACATCATATAAAGCGTTCTTCCTTTGATTTTTGAAAAATTTCTCATTGATAGTTTGAAATATTTTTTGTATAAAGGAAGTGTTAAAAAGTTTTATTGTTTCAAGACCAAAAATAATTTGATTTATAAACTGAGTGTATTCACTTGCAGATTCTTGAACCTTTTGAGAATATTTTTTTCTCTTATTTCCAAAGTAGTTAAAAGAAACTGCAAAAAGAGGTGTTGCAATTAAAAATATTATAAATAACTTCCAATCTCTATATATTAAAACGAAAATCATAGCAATTACTGTAAAGATCTGTGTTAAAAGGTCTATACCTATCAGTATCATAGTATTTCTAAAAGCTTCTAAATCGTTAGTAGCCCTACTTAAAATATCTCCATACTGTTTTCCAAAGAAAAATGAAAGATCTGCATTTAATAATCTTTGAAAAATTTTCTCTCTAAGTTCTTTTATAACCTTGTACAATACATAAGGATAAAGATACTCTTTTAAAAGAAAGCCAAACTGTTTAATTAAAGCTAAAAATATAAGAAAAAAGATAATAATAACTAACTTTTCAAGATTTTTCTCAATAAATACTTTATCTATAACATCTTTTACTATAAATGTTAATCCAGCTACTGCACCAGCTTCTATTAAACTACCTACTAAAGCTAAAACTAAAAATATCCAGTACTTTTTGAAGTTATCATAAATAAATTTAACTGCTAAGATTTTTGAGCTCCTTTAAAAATTTTTCCATTATTTTATCTTTTGTAAAGTTTGTTTTAAACTCTTTATAACCTTCTTCTACCATCTTATTATACTTTTCTTTATTAGATAAAACCATCTCAATCTTTGATATTACTTCTTTTGTATTTCCGTTTTCTACTACAAAACCATTTATAGAGTCTTTTACTAAATATTTTAAATTTTCAACATCATAAACAATAACCAATGCCTTAACAGAAAATCCTTCAATAACAGTTCTTCCAAAGCTTTCTTCATTTCTCGATAAAACAAGGACAAAATCTGATGCTTTTAAATAGTAGTATGGTTTATAAGTAAATCCTGTAATGATAAATTTATCTTTATTTTGAATCATGGTCTTAGCTTTTTCTAAATCTTTACCATCTCCGATAATCAAAAATTTTAAATTATTGTAATTTTGGGAAAAATAGTTTGCAATTTCTACAAAATCAAATATACCTTTACCTTTATCTACTTTTCCTATAAAGGTTATTACTTTTTCATCTTTAGAAATTTTTAAGCTTTCTTTAATTTTTAACTTTTCTTCTTCATTATAGTAAAACTTTTCTTCATCTATAAAGTTTGGCAAAACAGATATTTTTTCTTCCTTTATACCGTCTTTTAAAAGTCTTTTTTTACTTGCTTCACTTACTGCAAAAATTTTATCAACCTTAGGTAAAATAAATTTTTTATTGAAAAATGGTTGATAGTTTAGCATATGTCTAAAAAGTATTATTTTTGCACCAGATATTTTTCCAGCTAAAAATGTGTTTATATATTCATTTCCATTATTTCCAACTATAAAATCAGGTTTTATTTTTTTTGCTAGATTTATTAATTTAAATGTATTTATTGGTGAAAATTCAGATTTTAAAGAAATATAGAATTTGTTTTTATCTGTTGTATTTTTATCAATAAAACTACCTTTAGCAACAGCTTTATACAAGCTAATATCTTTTATATTTTCTAAGTAGTTTATAAAATCTATGGAGTGTTGTTCTGTTCCACCTGGGTTTGGATTTGGATTTGCATTTAACCAAAGTATTTTCAAAACATTACCTTCAATAAAAATTTTGGTAAGGAATAAAATCCTGAAACCATAATTCTTTTTATCTCAAAAAAATCAGCACTTTCTTTTAGATCTCCTTCTTTTGTTGTAAATGCATATTTATAACCTGCTTTTATAACTAACTCTTTTATTTTTTCGTCATAATCCCCATAAGGATAACAAAAACTTTTAACTTCTATCCCAAGTTTATCTTCAAGAATTTTTTTAGAGTCTTCTATCTCTAATTTTGCTTGTGCAATTGGTATTTTAGTTAAAAATGGGTGGTTTAACGTATGAGAGCCTATTTCTATACCTTCTTTTACCAAATCTTTTATCTCATCCCAATTCATAACTGCTTTTTTAACATTTAGCTTTTCATAATCCCATTGGTTAAATGTTCCAACTAAATTTACAGGCACAAAAACTATAGCTTTTGCATTATACTTTTTTATAATAGGCAAAGCGTTTTTATAAAAATCTTTAAAAGCATCATCAAATGTTAACAAAATAGATTTTTTAGTTTCTTTATTTAGATTATCACTACTTATAAAATCATAACCAAATTTTTTTAAAAATTTAATTTGGTTATCAAATTTTTTTGGTTTAACATACAACGATTTTAATTTTGCTTCTTTTGGTGGTATATCTATGTTATGGTACATTAATACTTTCATAAGTAATCTTTTAATACTTTTGGAATTTCAAATGTACCATCTGGTTTTTGATAGTTTTCCATAATAGCTATAAGTGTTCTACCTACTGCAAGTCCTGATCCATTTAATGTATGTACATAATGATTTTTACCATTTTTATCTTTGTATCTGATTTTTGCTCTTCTTGCTTGAAAATCTTCTGTATTTGAACATGAAGATATCTCTCTGTATCTATCTTGTGAAGGTATCCATACTTCTATATCGTAAGTCTTTGCTGCTGAAAAGCCCATATCACCAGTACAAAGTAAAACTACTCTATAAGGAAGTTCTAAAAGTTGCAAAATTGTTTCTGCTTCCTTCACAAGTTTTTCAAGTTCAGGGTAAGAATCTTCAGGTTTTACAATCTTTACAAGCTCAACTTTATCAAACTGGTGTTGTCTTAATATGCCTTTTACATCTTTACCATGGGAACCTGCTTCTTTCCTAAAGCAAGGTGTATAAGCAGTGTAATACTTTGGCAGCTCATCTTCAGAAAGTATCTCATCATTATGTAGATTTGTTAAAGTTACTTCTGCAGTAGGTATTAAATATAAATCTTCACCTTCTATCTTATAAAGATCTTCTTTAAACTTTGGAAGTTGTCCTGTTCCAAATAGTATTTCCGGTTTTACTAATGCTGGTGTCCAAACTTCTGTATAACCATGTTTTTTGGTATGAATATCAAGCATAAAGTTTATAAGTGCTCTTTCTAATCTTGCAGCTTCTTTATACATTATAGTAAATCTAGAACCTGAAAGTTTTGCACCTCTTTCAAAATCCAAAATTCCAAGTTTTTCACCAATTTCATAGTGAGGCAAAGGTTCAAAATCAAACTTTTTTGGCTCTCCCCATCTTCTTATCTCAACATTATCATTTTCATCTTTCCCAATAGGTACATCTTCCGCAGGTAAATTAGGTATATAGTATAAAATGTTATTAAACTCTTCCTCTTTTATTTCTAACTTTTCTTCAAGCTGTTTTATAATCTCTCCGATTTCTTTAACTCTATTTTGTATCTCACTTACATCTCTACCTTCTTTTTTATATATTGGAAAAAGTTTTGATTTTTCATTTCTTTCTGATCTTAAATCTTCTATTTCTTTAATTATCTTCCTTCTTTCTTCATCTATTTCTAAAAGCTTATCTATCATTTTTACATAAGATTCATCTCTTCTTGACAATCTCTCTTTTACTAAATCTGGATTATCTCTAATTAACTTTATATCTAACATTAAACCTCCAATCTATTTAGTGTAAATGTCAGTAATAAATTTTATCACTTTATCTTTTAGTGGCAATGATTTTAATACTTGTTTTTTTAATTTATCAAAATTTTCTTTAAACTCATAATATTCTGGTTCTTTAACAATTAATTCAAGTTGATCCAAAAGATCTAAAGCTTCTTTATAGTTTTTCTTTTCTACAAGTTCTTCAATAGCTTTCATGAGAACAGGTATATATTCTTTCTCAATTTTTAAATTATAATCTATCTGTAAGCCTTTAACAAAATTTTCAGCAGCTTCTATATTTTTGCCTTCTTTTGCTTTTTGTTTTCCAATCTCAAAATAGTATTTTGCAATATCTAAGAAGTAATCAATTTCTTCAGGAACCAATATAACAGCCTTTCTCAAATTTTCAATGGCTTCTTCATAGTTTCCTATTTTAGCAAGGGAGTGTGCTTTATAAACATAAGCATCTACAAAGTATTTATTTTTCTCAATTGTTTTATTAAACTGTTCTATGGCTTTTTGGTATTTTCCAGCATTGTATAAGATTTTTCCAAGAGAGTAATAGTATCTATCATCTCCCTCTTGGTGTGAAACTTTTTCAAGGTACTTCATAGCTTCATCATCATTTCCATGCATAAGTTCAATCTGTGCAAGTAACGAGTAAGCTTCTTTAATTTTTGGATTTATTTCAATAACTTTAAGTAAATCTTTTTTAGCTTCCTCAAACTCACCTTTTTGTAGGTAAACTTTACCCCTTTCAAAATAACTTTCCGCATAGTCAGGCTTTAATCGTATGGCTTCAGAAAATTCTACTATTGCAACTTCTAAACTTTCTTGGTTTAAATCATGTGTAGCAACCTTTCCTCTCCAGTAGTGAACTTCTGGTATATCTGGATCTATAAGTAAAGCTTCATCTAAAAGAGTTATAGCAGATTCAAAGTTGTCATTTTCATAATGGTAAATAGCTTTGTTTAAAAGATGATAAGCTTCGCTTACTTTTGTCATTGTAATCACCTCAGATTTTAATACTTTAAGTATTATAATATAAAAATATGATATTTTTCATATTTTTAAAAGAAATTCTTAAATGCTATAATTTATTAAAAAATTAATAGGGAATGATAATTTGTGAATCTAAAAGAGTTTTTTAATAAAGTAAAAAATAATAGGTTTATTATAAACTTTTTAAAATTTTTTCTAAATATTTCTTCGATATTGATCTTTATTTTTATAATTTTTTTAACAGTTGTTTTTTTATTATCGAATATAAAACCAATATTAAAAGCTTACGGTATACATATAGAAGATGATTGTAATTTAGATAAATCTACTTTCTCATGTAGTTATTTCAGAGTTTATGATAATAAAGAGTTTGATATAAACATAGAGAAGTTACAAGGCCAGCTTAATTTAAACAGTATATTTAGTAATCAACCAATATTATATTTAAAAGCAGATAATTTAAAAGGTGTATATATTAACGATTTAAAATCACCACCTTCTAAAAAAGTTGAAGGAATTTTCTATTCTTATCTTTTTACTAACTATGTTGATTTTGAGTTAAAAAATGGGCAGTTTTTTATAAAAAATATTTCAGAAAATACAGATCTCATTTTGGAAAATCTAAAATTAAAAAATATAAAAAACAATGTATATCTAAAAGATGATATAAAAGTAGTTGTAAAAAACAATAACAAAAGTTATGACTTTAACATCACTAAAAATAAAATCGAAATATATCCAAGTTACATTCAGTTAAATAATGTAGCTATCAACTATAATAGATTTAATTTTTTAGTTAAAAATTTTATATTTGCAGATGATAAAACATTTAGCGGTAATGTTAATTTAAGTACAAACAGTTATGAATATAATGGTTTAAACCTTCAAGGAATAAGACTAAATCTTACTGTCAAAAAAAAGAAAGACTTAAATATAAATCTAAATGGAAATCTTGGTTCAATTGTAAAGGATAACATAGATCTTAAAAGTATAAACTTAAATGGACAGTTAAAAATTAAAGATAAAGGAGATAGCAATCTTGTAAATGGAAATATAAAGATATCATTAAACAATGCTAACTATAACAACCTAAACATTGGAAAAATTGATTTAAATATAGATATCAAGGATAATAAACCATATGGAACAGTAGTTTCACAACTATTAGAAGGAAACTTTAAAGCAGAGAAAGATAAAGTTATTGGTGATATTAATATAAAATCTATAAATAGATTAATTAGTTTGATTAAAAAAGATAAGATTACAGACTCAATAGATGGTCTATTAAATGGTCATTTTATTTATAACAATAAAGATAGAAATATTAATTTTGAGTTAGGTATAACAAAACCTAAATTTATAGGCTTTGAGTATGATGTAGCTAAAATAAAAGGAAACTTTGAGATAAATAAAAAAGTACTAACTTTAAAAGGTGATTTAAATAAAAATATTGGTAAAATTTATATTGATGGATCTATAACAGATAAAGACTATAAATTAAAATTGTACTTTTCAAATGCAGTTTTAGAAAATTTAATTTTTCTGAAAGAAAAACCACTAAAAGGTATTATTGATGGAAGTGGCGATATATCTGGAGATTTCAAAAATATCAACGTAAACCTATCAGGTTTTGCGAAATCTTTTAGTTATGAAGAGATAAATTTAAAAAATGTATATTATAAATTTGATTTACATAACAGTTTTATAAATGTATCAGGTTCTTATCAAAATCAACTGAACTACAATGTTTTTGTAAATACAGATAAAGGTGAAACAGATATTAATCTAAGGTTTAGCGATTTAAATCTTTCTTTTACAAAAGATTATTTAGCAAAATATTTAAAATTTATAAACAAATTTAGCCTTGATAAAGGTAGTGGTGAAGTAAATATAAATGTTAATAATAAAGATTGGATTGCAAAACTAAATATTCCAAATTTAAAACTTATTTTTCAAGATTATAACATTCTTACAAATTTATCTATAAATGGTTTTGTAGCTTCAAATAATAAAAATCTTAACATAGAAATGTTTTCAGATAAGATAACATTTAAAGATTATTACATTGATAAAATTAGATCTACAATAAATCTTTTAAAAGATGATATTCATTATACGTTAAAAATAGATTCAAATAAATTAAATAATGACTTAAAAGATTTTTCTTTAGAATCTACTGGTGTCTATAGTTTATCTAAAAATGTTATAAAAGGAAGCATTAAATCAAATATAAACTATAATGAAATTCCTTTATCATTAAATGGAAATTTAAATGGAAGCTTAGAGAGATACAGCGGAAATTTAGATATAAAATATAAAGATACAAATATCAAAGGAAAAATAGAAGGAGAGAAAGAAAAGTTAGTTTTAAATACACAAAGCATAGAATTACCAATTACAAAAGATATCTCTCTTTATTTATCGAATATATTTTTAACCTTAAATATTGATAAAAATAATCTATTAAGTAGTTATGGTACGTTTTTTATAAAAGATCTTAATATAAAAGAAAAAGATTTAGAGTTAGTTAAATTTAACGAGTTAAAGGGACTGTTGAAAGATAAATCAGTATCCTTATCAAAATCTTATTTCGAAGGTATATTTAAAGGTTTTATTGAAAAATTTATCTTTTATATAGAAGAAAATACATTAGATAGTTATATCGTTGGGGAAGTAGATAAAAAGTATATTTCTCAATTACTAAGATATGTAAATATTGAAGGTAAAATGAACTTTTTATTTAATTATAAAGGTAATATAAAAGATGTACTAACAAAAGGTACATTTGATTTAGAAGGTAAAGATGTAAAGGCTAAATCAGTGTTCTTATCAAATATGCTGGTTTTTGATAAACTTAGTATAAAGCTGAAAGATTTGTTATACTTATCAGCAAGTGGTTCAACTAAATCAGTTTTTGGTGATAGTTATATAAAATTAAATGGAAGTATTAATTTAGATAAAAAGTTTGGTAGTTTAGATATAAATTCTCAACTTTTACCTATAAGATACCAAAATATCTTAAATGGTGTTTTAAATAGTCAAACCAATATCAAGATTGAAAAAGAAAAAGTTTATATCGCTGGAAAAAATCAGATTACAGGTAAAATAAATATAGAACCTGGTTTTTTAAACAATACTAACGATACTCAAAAACCTGACTATCTGAAAAATATTAATCTAAATGTAAAACTAAACACTTTTTCACCTATAATAGTAGAAGGAAGTTGGGGAAGGGTTTATGCTGAAGGTAATTTAGAAATTAAAAATACAGCATATGAACCTGAGATAAATGGAAATATAAAAATATCTTATGGGAAAGTTAACTTTTTAAAAGTAAATTATAATATCGACTTTCTTAATATAAATATCATTAAAAATATAGCTTACGTAAATGGAAGATTGTCTACAAATGTATCAGGTACTTACATATATATAAATCTTTCTGGTACTGCTGATAATTTAAGGTATGATTTTTACTCTTCTCCACCAAAATCCAAAAATGAGATTCTCACAATACTTTTAATTAAACAAACACCAGAGCAGTTAGCTTCTTCTGGATTTTTTAGTATTGTAGGAAATGTAGCGAAAATGTTTTTACCATTTAAACAAGAAAGAGAAGAAAGTGGACTGTTTGGAACAGGTTTTAACGTAAATGTAGTACCAAGTTACAACCCTACACAAGGTATAACTTTTAACGTATACATTCAAAAGTATTTAACAAGAAAAATTTATCTTGGACTTTCAAGACCATTAACTAATAGTAGTACAATAAATAACTACGGATGGTATGAAGGTGGATATAAACTTACAGAGAGAAGCTCTTTTGTTATAAAATTTTTCGAAAATAACTCAAGAAGTGGAGAGATAACATTTACATTACCGTTTGATTTTTAATCTATGTTATAAAACATAAAAAATTATCAACCTTTCTAATAAAATCTTATTAATCAATTAAAAGAGGTTAATATATGAAGTTATATGAAGATAATCTATATTTTTACTTTGAAAATAATGATGAAAAATTTGGGTATATCTTTAAAGAAGGCCTTGTTAAAGGAGAGTCAGAATACTTTGTAGCAACAAAAGAAATAGTAAAAGATAAAGATAATTATCTACAACATTTAAAATATGTTAAATGGTCTATTTATAACAAAAGCATGGAAAAACTTACAGAAGATTTTGATTGGATATATCCAAAAGGTGTTATTAAAAACCAATCACCTTATTATTTAGCAAAAAATGGAGATTTTGAGGCTTTATATACTTTAGAAAAGCAGATCACAGAAGAGTTTGAGAAAATAAGAGATAGAGGAGCTTTAACAGGAGAAAGTATATACTTTTGGGGTAAGAAAAATAAAAAATACGCTTTATACAATGTAATTACAGGAGAAAAACTAACAGATGATTATAAATCTTCTGTTATTGCTGGTGTAGTTATAGGAAAAGGTACATTTTATGTAGGTAGTTATGGGGAAGAGATTTTTTATATATTTGATTTGAAAACTGGTGAAAGATTGACAAAAGCATTTGATGAACATAAACTAATTGAAATACTAAAACATGGAGATTTAGAAAAGGCAGTAGATGAAATTGGAAAGTAAAAATATAAAAGTTGCTTTTGCTACACTTGGTTGTAGAATGAACCAGTTTGAAACATCAGCAATCCAAGAGCAGTTTTCTGTAAAAGGTTATGATATAACAGATTTTGAAGATGTAGCAGATATATATGTAATCAATACCTGTACAGTAACAAATGATGCAGACAGAACATCAAGAAAAACCATACGACAAGCAAAAAGAAGAAATCCAAAAGCTATTGTTGTAGCTACTGGTTGCTATGCTCAAGTTTCTCCAGAAGAGTTAGCAAAGATAGAAGAAGTTGATTTAGTTATAGGGAATTCTCATAAAACAGCAGTTTTTGAAATTGTTGAAAACTATATCAATGAAAGATATGAAAATAAAGTATTTATCGACAACATCTTTAGACAAAATGAATTTTTAACTTTTCAAATAAGTACATTTTTTGAAGGTGCAAGACCAATAATAAAAATTCAAGAAGGTTGTAATAGTTTTTGTAGTTTTTGCATTATTCCATTTGCCCGTGGAAAAGTTAGAAGTGCACCAATAAATGATATTGTAAATCAAGTAAAAATACTAATAGATAAAGGTTTTAAAGAGATTGTTTTAACAGGCACACAGCTTTCTCAGTATGGCTTTGACAATAATGAAAATCTTTATCAGTTATTGAAACAGCTTATAAAATTAGATATTTACAGAATAAGACTATCATCTATGAACATAAACGAACTTAATGATAACTTGATAGATTTAATAACTTCAGAAGATAAGATAGCTCCACACTTCCACCTGTCTATCCAATCAGGGGATGACAAAGTGTTAAGAGATATGAAAAGAGATTATACTGTTAAAGAGTATATAGATAAAGTAGAAAAAATAATATCTAAAAGACCAGAAACAGCAATTGGAACAGATGTTATAACTGGGTTTCCTACAGAAGATAAAAAAGCTTTTGAAAATACTGTTAAGAATATCTCAGAAATTCCTTTTGCATATATACATGTATTTACCTATTCACCAAGAGATAATACTACAGCTTTAAAGTTTAAAGATAAAGTAACACCACAAGAGAAAAAAGAAAGAACAAAAATATTGAGAGAAATAGGACAAAAAAAGAATATAGAGTTTAGAAAAAAATTTTTAAATAAATCTTTAGAATTTTTAATTATATCTGAAAAAGAAGATCACAAAATTGGAATTACTGGAAACTATATACATGCAAAAATATATACAGATAAAAAAATCAACGAAGTTATCTTAGCTGATCTAATACAAATAAACCAAGAAAGAGAAGACAACATTGCAAAGGAGATAAACAATGCCAATCCTTAAAACAGATGAAGAAATTAAAAACATCTTAAAAACTTCAAAAACAGTAGCAGTTGTAGGTATATCCGATCAACCACATAAACCAAGCTATTTTGTAGGTGAAGTTATAAAGATGTATGGATTTAAGGTTTACTTTGTAAATCCAAAGTATGAAGGGCAGATAATACTTGGAGAACCAGTTTATAAATCTCTTTTAGATATACCTGATGAGATTAATATAGTAGATATTTTTAGAAGACCTGCAGATGTTGTTTATACTGCAGAAGATGCTTTAAAAAAAGGTTTTAAAACATTCTGGTTTCAACCCCAGACTTACAATCCAGAAGTAGCTAAAATGCTTATAGATAAAGGTTATAACGTAGTTGTAGAAAGATGTATGAAAGTTGAATGTCAAAGATTATTATAAAAAGGAGATAAAAAGTGGCTATAGATAAAAATAAAATAGAACAAGCAATAAGACTATTTTTAGAAGGTATAGGAGAAGATCCAAACAGAGAAGGATTAAGAGATACCCCAAAAAGAGTTGCTAAAATGTGGGAAGAGTTTGAATCATATAGGAATTTTAATATGACTGTTTTTGAAGACATTGGAAGTTATGATGAGATGGTAGTAGTTAGAGATATACAGTTTTACTCTTTATGTGAACACCACCTTTTACCATTTTTTGGAAAAGCTCATATAGCTTATATTCCAAACGATAAAGTATGTGGACTTTCTAAAATAGTTAGAATTGTAAATAAATTTTCATACAAACCACAAGTTCAAGAACGATTAACAGCAGAAATCGCAGAATTCTTAGAAAAAGAACTTAATCCAAAAGGCGTTGCTGTTGTAATGGAAGCAGTTCATCTCTGTATGGCAATGAGAGGAGTAAGAAATCCAGAGTCTATAACAGTAACAAGTAAGTTAACAGGTAAATTTTTAGAATGCCAAAAAACAAGAGAAGAGTTTTTAAATTTAATAAACTCACATAAAAAGATTTAGTGTAAAATAATTAAAAAATACATTTTAAAGGTGTAAAAATGTTTAAAGATGAAGATTTAATGAAAAACCCATTCATGACAAATACAAAGTTTGCTGAGCAGTATGACTTTCTTAAAGAAGAAGGAGAGTTTGATAGAATTTTAAAACTTTTTACAGTACCAGCAAAAAGTGGTATATATGTCTCAAAATTTGATATACAACAGATAGGTTTATCCTTAGGTGTAAACATATCAGCAAAAGAGAGAAAAGAGATGCTAAAAGACTTATTTTACTATTCAAAACAGTTAGGTAAGATGAAGGAATTTTTAGATTTACTTATAGAGTTTACAAATTATAAGATAAGCCAGTATAAAAACCTTCAGGAAGAGTATCCTAAGGCAAGTTGGATAATTCAAAATTGGATAGATAAAGCAGAAAATCTTATAAAGTTTATAGAAAACTTAAAGAAAGAAGTGGATATATATAAAATATAACTATGTTTGGAATAGAGAAACTAATAGAAAAGATATTTAATAAGAAAAAGGGAGAAGATCTAGATTTAGATATAAAAGAAAACTATATTCATGGATTAATCTTTTATAACTCATACTTTGACTATGTATCAAAAGCTTTACCAAAAGGTTCTTTTTGTTTTTTAGTTGGTGGTTGGGTTAGAGATAGAATAATAAACAGACCTATAGGAGAAAATATAGATATAGATTTTATAGTAACTTCAAATCCATTTGATGTTGTGAAAAATTTGAAAAAGTATATAGATGGTGATATCTTTCAATTTGAGAAAGAAAAAAATGTAGCAAGCTTTATATTTAAAGAAGGAAAATATAACTACAGATTTGATTTTTCATACTTAGATATCTCAGATATTCTGAAAAATGAAAATCTTGATTACTATCAAAAAGAAGAAGAGATACTAAAAAGGCTAAATGAAGACCTATTAAATAGAGACTTTACAATAAATGCTATAGCTGTAAATTTTGATGATACATCAAGTTTATCAGCATCTACAACAGTATTAATAGATCCTTCAAATGGTTTTAAAGATTTACAAGAAGGTGTTGTAAGAGCTATATCTTTTGAAAATATTAAAAAAGATCCTGTTAGAATACTAAGAGGTTATAGATTAACACTTGAGCTTGATTTCTCATTAGATAAAGAATTTGAAAAATTTGTAAAATCAAATCCAGATCTAATAAAGATATCTCCAAAAGAACGAGTAAGAGATGAAATTTTAAAAATTATATCTAATGAAAACGCTACATACATATTAGAAAAACTTCTTGAAAATAAAATTTTAAAAAATGTAATTGGAGATATAAAAGATATAGAGCTATACAAAAATCTTGAAAACAATCTAAAAAAAAATTAGATTTTATAGAAACAATTAGTAGAGATAAAATTTTTCAAAATTTTGATACTATAACATTTTTAAAACTTACTGCCTTAACATACTACTTAAAAAATCAAAAATCTATTTTAGAAGAAAAGTTAGTTTTACCTACTAAAATTGTAAAGTTAATTTTAAATATAATAGAATCTGTAAACTATATAATAAATCTAAAAGATTTTTCAAACTGTAGTTTAAACTGGTTTTGGTATAAATATAAAAATATTTCTAATTTAACTTTTATATTACTGTATAGTTTAGATGAGAACTATAAAGAAACCATTTTAAGCTTTAAAAATCATTTTTATGAAAACTATAAAAATAAAATTGTAGAGCAACCATTGTTAAGTGGAAATGAGATTATGAATATCTTAAACATCAAACCTTCA
>CAZYKX010000014.1:0-517 GCA_964648745.1 uncultured Aquificales bacterium | reverse complement strand
AACAGACTCTATGTTTATGCCCAACAAAATGGTAAACATCAAACCTTCAAAAGAAGTTGGAGAAATAAAAGAAAAATTAATTTATAATCAGATCTGTGGAAATATAAAAACAAAAGAGGAAGCTATAAATTTTATCAAAATCCTAAAAAATCAGTAGATATTAAAATCTTTGAATATTCTAATAATTAAAAATATCTATATTAAGTTAGTGTTTGACAACTTAATAATTTTTATAGTTAGATGTATGAAAATATTTTTTTATAAAAGGAGGTTTTATCATGAGAAAAGTATTAGCAACAGCTACAATTTTTGCTGTAGCTGCAGGATCTGCATTTGCAACAAACGGTGATAACTTGATTGGTGTTACACCAGCATCAGAAGCTATGGGTGGACTTGGTGTAGGTATGCCTATTGGCTCAGTAGATTCAATTTTTAGAAACCCAGCATGGATGAGTAGTGAAAAAGGTTTTACAGTAAGTTTTGGTGGCATACTATTTATGCCTGATGTTAAAGGTAG
>CAZYKX010000013.1:45982-46402 GCA_964648745.1 uncultured Aquificales bacterium | reverse complement strand
GGGGGTAGATAGTTTTTTTCTATCTACCTTTTAAATCAAATATTCTTTGG
Source organism: uncultured Aquificales bacterium (assembly GCA_964648745.1). Classification (GTDB taxonomy): domain Bacteria; phylum Aquificota; class Aquificia; order Aquificales; family Hydrogenothermaceae; genus Sulfurihydrogenibium. The sequence goes on along the minus strand of CAZYKX010000013.1, from coordinate 46,352 downwards.
TACTACAATAGTAAAGCTGCTTGACAGATTTCTATCTATTGGTTTAATATGTTAATGTATTTTTAGAACTTGGAAATAGAATAAGAAGCTGGAAAAATAAAAATTGTCGTCGACCTTAGATAGCATGAAAAACCCGGGGGTACGACGACAAAGATAAATATTGATAAATAAAGATTTGTATATTTTTTTGTAATTTTTTCAAAAAAGTGTAGTTTTTAGCTAATGCTTGATTTTATTTGATTAAAATGGGTTTTTTCCCGCTTATAGGGAATTGAAACTTCATTTTCATTCCTCCTTTAAAATTTTAATTTTTTGTTTTTTTCCCGCTTATAGGGAATTGAAACTGTTAAAATAAGATTTGATACTTAGA
>CAZYKX010000013.1:0-45972 GCA_964648745.1 uncultured Aquificales bacterium | reverse complement strand
CCGCTTATAGGGAATTGAAACTCGTATTCAATTTCGTCAAACATTTTCAGTTCTTGAGTTTTTTTCCCGCTTATAGGGAATTGCTAACCTAAATCCAAAAAACTAAATCCTCAGAATATATCCAATTGGTAAAATAGTACTTCTATGGAAGATATTTTCTAAACTTCTGTGAAAAGGAGAAATAAATCCGAGATAATTTTTTTTGGTTTATAACAATGGTTTGAAAAGTTCAAAAGTTCAAAAAAACTTCCCTTTACTTACCAACTCTATAAACTCTCAAATCTCCATCATTTTTATGATATAATATCTTTTCTAATTTTGAATTCAAAGGAGGTCTTATATATGTATGCTGTTGTAAAAACTGGAGGAAAACAGTATAAAGTAGAACCGGGAACATTGTTAAAAGTTGAAAAATTATGTGTAGAAGAAGGGCAATCTGTAGAACTTCCTGCCATATGTGTAAGAACTGATGATGGAAATTTAAAAACTGAAGGAACTGTAAAAGCTACAGTTTTAAAACACGATAAACACAAAAAAATATTAGTATTCAAATACAAAAGAAAGAAAAACTACAAAAGATTAAAAGGACACAGACAACCTTATACATTAATTAAGATTGAAGAAATAGTTTAAGGAGGTAATGAAGCATGGCATCAAAGGCAAGTGGTGGTTCAACACGTAACGGTCGTGATAGTATATCTAAACGTCTTGGTGTAAAAAGATACGATGGACAAATTGTTAGAGCTGGAAACATATTAGTAAGACAAAGAGGTACAAAAGTTTATCCAGGAAAAAATGTTGGAATGGGTAAAGATTTTACACTCTTTGCACTTATCGATGGAAAAGTTAAGTTTGAAACATCTAAAGGTAAAAAAGTAGTAAGTGTTTATCCTGTAGAAAACGCAGCATAATAGAAAGGCTCTTTTATAGAGCCTTTTGTCTAAAATGTTCTACTTAGAAAAATCAAAAGTTTTAAAATCTATACGAGATTACTTTTATAAAACGCAAGCAATAGAAGTTTTTACAGACATACTTCAAGATTTCCCAAACTTAGACAACAACATCTATCCTATACAGTTAGAAGTATTTAACGAAAAAAAAGAGAAACTAAAAAAATATCTACACACATCTCCAGAACCACAGATGAAAAAAATCTTGTCAGAAATAAAATCTGATATATTTCAAATAACAAAGGTATTTAGAAATTTCGAAGGTTCTTTCAAACATAAAATAGAATTTACAATGTTGGAGTGGTATAGAGTAGGTTATGATCTACAAGATCTAATGGATGATACAAAAAATATATTTATAGAAACTGCTATATCTTTATATAAAAAACCAAAGATAGAGTATAAAGGAAAGATTTACGATCTAACAAAATGGGAAAGTATAACAGTAGATGAAGCTTTTTACAGATATACAAATGTCTATCCAGATAATATTGATGAAATGAACAGATTTTTAAAAGAAAGAGAAAACTATTTTATAGAAACTGAAGATTTTGAAGAACTGTTTTTTAGGATATATGCTTTTTATGTAGAACCTTATTTAGGTTTAGAAAACCCAACATTTATATACGACTATCCACCAGCATTATCTGCTTTTGCAAAGGTAGAAAATGGTAAAGGAAAACGCTTTGAAGCTTATATAAATGGTATAGAACTTGTAAATGGCTATTGGGAACTAAACAATCCTGTTGAACTTGAAAAGAGATTAAAAATAGATATAGAAAAGAAAAAGTTAGAAGGTTACAATTACAGTATAGATTACGAATTTATAGAAGCATCAAAAAATTTACCAGAATGTAGTGGAGCATCCTTAGGTGTAGATAGATTAATCATGGTTTTACTAAATAGAGATTCTATCTAATCATGATATATAGGTTCTAAAAACATAATATCAGCTATTTGATTATTTTTTAAAGCATATAAACAGCCATCTATCGATAAAGAGCTAATAACTGCTATAGAATTTTTCCAGTTAAGCTGAAGATTTTTTTCTAAAACAATTAAATTTTCTCTTTCAAAAAATCTACTTTTAAACTCATCTAAGAAAGTGATAACCATATCTTCGTTATTTAGTTTATAAGCCACTTTACCTTTACCAATGTTTATTACAGCAACTACATCTCCACAAAAATATGAGTATTTCCAAATAAGAACATCTAAAGTTTTATAGTAGTAAATAGGTATATTAAGAGAATAAGCTAACGTTTTAGCTGTAATAACACCTACCCTTAAACCAGTATTGGAGCCAACCCCAATATTTACACAAACAGCTTTTAATTTAGAAAAATCTATATTTACTTTTTTTAAAGCATCATCAATTTCTGGTATCAAAATTTCAGAAAAAGGTTTTGGTTTTAAATACTCTCTTGCTAAAACTACTTTATCTTCATCTATCAATGATATTCCAAAAATGTCCGAAAATGTATCTATGCTTAATATCAACTTTATCCCTCTTATAAAGATTTTAATACAAAAACCGAAAATTTATTATAACCTAGAAGATGGATAAATACTGTGGATAAAAGAAAAAATGAGGAAGATATAGAAGAAATGTTAGAAAAGTTAAAAAAGGAGAATAAAATGAGTCAAGAAAAAATAGAAGAATTAAGAAAACTAATTCAAGAAGGAAACTATAATGTTCCTGTTGAAAAAGTTGTAGAAAAGATGTTAGAAAAATTTAGAAAGAATAAAAAACCATAAAGGAATAGAGATAAAACTCAATATTATTCCCAATGCGACAGAGGAGATTGCCAAATCTTTATCTAACTCAGCTTGTATAGCATATATAGAAGCCAATACCATAGGTGGCATAGCAAATTCCAATATTGCTACCTTATAAGGTAAAGAGATACTAAAACCAATTAAAATCAAAATTGTTAATAGAATTATAGGAGCAATAAAATGTTTGATAAATAAAACAATAGCTGTAAGTTTTAGTTTAGTTTTTATATTAGAAAATCTTAAGTTTAATCCAACTGCAAAAAGAATAAGAGGAATTACTGTTGTACTTAGCTTCTTTAAAAGATTTAAAAATATATCTGGAACAGTAAATGGTTTTAATAAAAGTGCAACTACCAAAGCCATAAAAGGTGGGAACATCAATAGACTTTTTAAATTTAGCTTTATACTATCTTTCTTTGCATAGGATATAATAAAAGGAGCAAGTAAAAATATAGGTAAAAACATAGAGATATTATCAAATATTACTGCATATCTTAAACCTTCATCGCCGTAAAATGCATGTACAAATGGATATCCTAAAAAACCAGTATTGGAGAAAGTAGACATTAAAATAAATGTAGAAGTTGATTCTTTATTTAGTTTTAATAATTTAGAGATGATAAAAGATAGTCCAATTGTTAAAAAAATAGAAATCCAGCCAAGTATAACAATACCTACAACATCAAAGCCAAATCTTAAATTGTAGATATTGTATATAACTAAAGCTGGAAATCCTATATTCATTATAAAATCAATGTAAGCTTGTGAATAAGATTGTGGGATAATATTTAACTTTCTTGCCACATAACCAAGTATAAAAAATACAAATATCTGAAAAATGTTTTCAATCAGCATTAACAAACCTTAACTATTTTTTAAACTGGAAATTTTATCATAAATAAGTTTATAAACAACAGGCAAAATAAGTAGTGTTAAAAGTGTTGATGTAAAAATTCCACCTATTACAACAACAGCAATAGGTTTTTGAGTTTCTGAACCTATATCGTTTGTTAGTAAAATAGGTAGTAAACCAAGAGATGATGCAGTAGCAGTTATTAAGATAGGTCTCAATCTAAGTCTTGTAGCTTTTTCTATAGATTCATTTATATCTAATCCTTGTTGTAAAAGTTGTCTTATATATGATATTAAAACTACACCATTTAAAGTAGCAATGCCAAAAACAGCTATAAATCCAATAGCAGCTGGAACCGACAGATTAAAGCCAGATATATAAAGTGATAAAATACCACCAATTGTTGCAAAAGGAACGTTTAACATAACAATTAAAGAATCTTTTATAGAGCTATAGTTTATATACAACAATATAAATATTAGAAGTATTGCTATTGGAACAATAATAGAAAGTTTTTTCATTGCTCTTTCTTGGTTTTCAAACTGACCTGAGAACTCAATAAAATATCCTTCCGGTAGTTTTATCTCTTTAGATATTTTCATTCTAAGCTCATTGATAAAACTTCCTAAATCTCTTCCTTCAAGATTAGATTGAACCAATGCATATCTTATACCATTTTCATGTCTTATTTTATAAAAACCTTCCGAAATCTCAATATTTGCAACATCAGATAAAGTTAACAAATAACCATCTTTTGTTGTTATAGGTATGTTTGATAATTTTTCTAAATCATTGACCTCATCTTCTAACCTAACGATAATTGGAAATGTTATCAATCCTTTCCTTAACTGATTAACTTCATAACCAGAAAAGTATTTACCTACTATTGCTAAAATATCTTCTCCTTTTATTCCATACTTACTTAAAACTTCATTCTTTGGGATAATTTTTAGTTGTAATTTGCCACTTTGACTTTCTGTTTCTACATCTATAGAACCTTTGGTCCCTCTCAGTATTTCTTCTATCTTAAAGCCTATTTTATTTACAGTGTTTAAATCATCTCCAAAAACTTTTATAGCTACTGTAGATTTTACACCAGACAGAAGCTCATCTATTCTCATCTGAATAGGTTGGGTAAAACTAAAATCTACACCAGGAAAATCTTTAAGTTTTTCTCTCAATGCATTTTCATATTCATCTCTTGATTTAAAATTTTTCCATTGATTATAAGGTTTCAATGTTATAAATGTTTCTATATAACTTACATCTTCTGGCTCACCTTTTTCTGCTCTACCTATATTTGAAAATGCATTTTGAGTTTCTGGAAAAGATTTTGCTACTTCCTCAACAAAACTAGCAACATTTTTAGCATCATTTAAAGAAACATTTGGGTTTAAGAAACTCTTTACCAAAACAGCACCTTCATCTAAGGTGGGAGCAAACTCTGTACCTATCCTACTTAAAAGAAAAATTGAAAATAAAAAAGTCGTAACAACGGATATTAATAATAATTTTGGAAATTTAAGGAAAATCTTAAGCAATTTATGGTAATAGTTATTTAAAATCTCCATAATTTTTGTTTCTTCTTTATGGGCTGGTTTCACAAAGTAATAAGACAAGACAGGTATAAAAACAAATGCAACTATCAATGATGAAAAGAGAGCAAATATTATTGTTAATGCAAGTGGTTTATAGTACTTACCTTCTACAGACTCAAAACTAAATATTGGAAGAAAAACGATAGATATAATCAAAATAGCAAATACAACAGGTTTAAAAACTTCCCTTACAGACAAACTAACAATTTCTAATTTAAACTGTTTATCTTTTAAACTTTCCTTAGAATGAAAAAAATGTCTATAGACATTTTCTACAACTACTACAGTAGCATCTGCAAATAAGCCTATACCAATAGCAAGACCAGCTAAGGACATAAGATTACCACTTATATCAAACCATTTCATAAAGATAAAAGCCATAAGTAATGTTATAGGTATAGATATAACAACTAACACAGCTGTTCTAACATTACCAAGATAAAAGATCATAGCAATACTTATTAAGATTATTCCCTCAATTAAAGCTTTTGTTATTGTGTTTATTGCTTTATCTGTAAGATAAGACTGATCATAAAGAATTTTTAAATCTACATCTTTTGGTAATATCTTTTTAACTTCTTCCAATCTATCATAAAGTTTTGAAACTAACTCTTTTGTGTTTGTATTTACTCTTTTTAAAACAATATTTCCTTGAACTTCTTCACCATTTAAGGTAAAAGCTCCTCTTCTATTTGGAACTTCTCCTTCATAAACATCAGCAACATCTCCAACAGTCAAGTACACACCATCTATAGATTTTACTGGTATATTTTTAATATCTTCTATACTCTTTAAATAATTAATCCCTCTTATAACAAGGTCACCTTCAGGAGTTTTTGAAAATCCTCCACCTGAAACTATACCATTTTTTTCTACTGCTGAAGATAGATCTTCCAATGATAAACCTAATGAAAGGAGCTTATCAATATTTGGTTTTACAATATAAGCTTTATCAGGTCCCCATTGGCTAATTTCTTCAATACCATCTATAGATTTCAATAAAGGTTTAACTTTCCATTCTTGTAATGTTTTTAAATCAGTAAGTGAATAACTCTTTGATGTTAATGCATATATTAAAACATTACCAAGTCCAGAAGAGTTTGGACCCATTACTGGATTATACTGAGATGGTATAGCAGCTTTAGCATCTGAAAGTTTCTCCATAACCAATCTTCTTGCAAAGTATATATCTGTTCCATCTTTAAAAAAAACAGATATATAAGATAATCCAGATAAAGATACACTTCTCACAATAGTTACATCTTTTATACCTGACATAACTGACTCTATATTTTTTGTAATAAGAGTTTCAACCTCCTCAGCAGATAAACCAGGAGCATCTGTATATATATTCACTTGTACTGGGGTTGGATCTGGAAAAGTATCTATTGGTAATGATTTATATGAGTATATACCTATGCCAACAACTACAGTTAAAAAAAATATAACAATAAGTTTATATTTCAAAATTGTATCTATCATTCTAAACCTCCGAAGACCTTGGTTTTAAGAAATAAAACACCATCTATAACAACTTCATCTCCTTCATTTAAACCAGATACAACTTTTAGATATTTACCATCCCCTTCTACTTTAATCTCTTTTAAATTAAAAGATTCTCCATTTTTAACAAAACAGAAAGTCTTCCCCTTTTCTTTAAATACTGCCATTGAATTTACAATTAATCCTTTAACACTATTAACAGGAACCTTTATATTCACAAACATATTTGGTTTTAAATTTTCTTTTGGATTGTTTACTACAACTCTTATGTCGTTTCTTCTTGTTTTTGGATTTATATCATGGCTAATGAGTGAGATTGTCCCTTCTAAATCCAAATTTGTAGGTGATACCACTTTAACTTTTTGGCCTTCTTTTAAATTAATAGCTATCTCATAAGGCACCTGTCCTATAATCCATAACCTTTCATGGGAATGAATCTTCATCATTTCATTTGCTACATTTACTGGACTACCTTTTATAACTTTTAAATCTGATATATAACCATTAACCTTACTTCTTACTATAACTTTACCGTTTGATACTTCTCCATAGGAATTTAGCATTTTAATCAGAGCGTTGTATTCTCCAAGATTTTTTTCATACTCTATTTTTGCATTGTAGTATCTAACGTAAGGAATAATCTCTTCTTTGTATAGCATTTCTTCTCTTTCTAAAATATCTTTTGAAGCTTTTAGTTTAACTTTTGCCATCTCAATATTTGATTGAATGTTTACTATTGTGGGAGAGTATATTTTTAAGAGAATCTGCCCTTTTCTTACTTCATCACCTTCTTTTACATAAATATCATCAACTATACCATCTAAACTTGAAGAGACAGAAAAGCTTAAGGAAGGGTCTTCCTTTACTTCTGCTGGAAATGTCTTATAATCGTAAAATTCACCATATTTTACTTTCTCTGTTTTTATATTTAATTTTTTTATAACTTCTGGTGTTAATTTTATCTCTTGAGAAAAAGAAAATGAAAAAATAACCATTAAAATTAAAACTATTATTCTCATAATAATCCTCCTATTTCAATATAACTTCCGTAAACTTTGTGAATTTGATTTAAGATATCTAATCTATATTTAAGTGTTTCGTAATACTGATTTTTAATAGTAAAAAACTCAAATAATGTTATCTCTTTCAATTTATAAGCTTTTTCACTAAGTAAAAACTGGTTTTTAACAGTAGCTAAAACGTTCTTATCAATTTCGTTTAATTGATTATTTAATATCTGGTAACTTTCCTTAATACTTTCATATTTATACTTTAAATTTTCTATCTCATAATCTTTTAAATTTTTAAAACTTACTTTTTCATTTTGAATAGAGACTATCTCTCCTAAATTTCTATAAAACACAGGAATTGAAAAATCTATTGTAAAACCATAACTGTATTTTCTATTAGAAGTTTCACTTGTAATTAATCCAAAACTTACCTGTGGCTTTGATAATGCTTTTTGATACTGATAAGCGAAATTTAAAGATTCAATCTTTTTTTCTATAGCTTTTATTTTTGGATTATTTGATACATCTATATCCTTAATCGTTGGTAAACGATCTATATCTCCTTCAACATCATTAACATCAAATCCTGCTAAAGAAGAAAGCTTTTTTAAACTTTCTAAATAGTTATTTTTAGATAAATTTAGTTTAATAACAGATAAACTGTACTCTTTTTCTGCTCTTAAAAGATCTAATTTACTTACTTCTCCAAGTTGATACATCTTTTTAACAAACTCATACATTTTTTTATTTAAATCATTTTCTTCCAGAGCTAAGTTATAGAGAGATTTTAAATACAAACTTTCATAAAAAAATATGTATATTTCAGACAGATAAGTATTTTTAAAAGCTTCAAAATTAAGATAATGATAATCTAGTTCTTTTGAAAACATACTTTTCGCATAGTTCCTTTGATTGTAAAGTTTTAAATGTTGAGATATAGAAAATTGGGTCACACTAAAACCACTGTTATTTCCAAATAGTCTTCCAAACTCTATATGTGCTGTTGGATTTTCAAAAGATGAAGCTTTTATAAGATTTCCTTCAAAAGACTTAACTTCATACTTTTTACTTTCTAAAAATTTACTATTTAAACTTTTTTCTTTAAGTTCATCAAAAGTTATTGAGTAAGCAAAATTAAAAATTAATAAAATTAATACAAAAAAATACATTTTAATTCCTCCTTTAGAAAAAGATGTTATAAGATGTTTGATTTGTTATACAGTGATAGGAGGCTTAAAGATTTCTTTTTTTAGAACTTTTAGATGGATTTGATACTTTAAAATCGGTTTTTGAGATGTTAGAAATTCTTTAAAAGAGAAATCATTATCTATATTTTCAATATAAGGCATATGCAGTATTTGATGGATATTTTCTAATGAATTTGACATTCCATTTTCAGTATCGTCTATATAAGAATACTTTGAAATATCTTTCTCAGCAATTGAAATGATATAATCATGAAAAGCATTAAATCCTATAGCTATCAAAAATATAACTATAAAAAACTTTTTCAAACGATCTCTCTAAATACAAAAATTTTAAGATAATTATACCATTTTGATTGTTAAATTTATATTAAATTTTTATTAAGACAAAAAAATGATTGGACTTTATAATATTTATCTAACAAAAATAAAGAGGTGATGATGGTAGTAATTTTTGATGTAGATGGTGTTTTAATAGATGTTACAAAATCTTACCATAATGCAATAAAAGATAGTGTCGATTACTTTTCAAATAAAAACATCCCAATAAATGAACTTCTTGATATAAAATTAACATTTGGTATAAATAACGATTGGGATGTGTCTGTCGCTGGTATAATTTACGCATTATCTAATAAAGATCTAAACAGATTTAAAGAGATATTCAAACCATACAGTCAAAAACTTGAAGATTTTTATAAGCTTTCAAAAGAGTTAAATATTAAACTTCCAACTTATCAAGAACTGGTAGACTATTTTGAATCAAGATATAAAATACATAGAGATAAAGAAGAGCTAATAATTCCTCATAATATATTATCAAATATTAAACAGATATCAGAAAAATTAGGTGTTATCACTGGTAGGCCATTTTCTGACCTTGATTACACATTTAAACTTTTTGATTTGTATAAATACTTTGACCTTATAATTACAGAAGATGATATACCAAATCCACATTTAAGAAAGCCTTCTTCATACCCTATGAAATTATTCTTTAAAAAGATAGAGTATAAAAATCCTGTTTTTTACATAGGAGATACTGTTGCAGATTTGATGATGGTTTATAACTACAACAAAGAAGAAAATAAAAATGTTGAGTTTATACTTTATAAAAATAAACATAACTACAACTTACCTTCAAAATACAAAGTAGATAATCCCCAAGAGATTTTAAACATTATTGAAGGAGTAAAAAAATGATTATAGCAATAGATGGTCCTGCTGGTTCTGGAAAAAGCACAGTTGCAAAACTGCTAGCTAAAAGGTTAGGTTATACATATATAGATACTGGAGCTATGTATAGAGCAGCAGCTTTAAAGCTTTTAAAACTAGATGTAGATTTAAATGATGAAGAAAAAATAATGAATATTTTAGAAAATACAGAAATTGTTTTAAATCAATCTCAGGTTATACTTGACGGAGAAGATGTATCTAACCTTATAAGAACAGAAGAGATAGGAAATATAGCATCTATAATAGCAAGATATCCAAAAGTCAGGAAATGGATGGTCAGCAAACAGAGAGATTTAGGACTAAAATCTAAAAATGTAGTTATAGATGGCAGAGATGCCGGAACAAAAATATTTCCAGATGCAGATTTAAAAATCTTTATGACAGCTTCTCCAGAAATTAGAGCAAAAAGAAGAGTAGATCAACTTAAAGAAAAAGGATTTATAGTAGATTACAATCATATACTTCAAAAAATTATTGAAAGAGATAAGCTTGACTATGAAAGAAAAGAATCTCCATTAAGACCTACTGAAGATTATATTATCATAGATACTACCGATAAAACTATTGAAGAAGTTATTGAATTTATAATTTCGTACGTAGAAAAAAAATGAAAACTATAGCATTACTTACAGATTTTGGCATGAAAGATGGCTTTGTTGGTAGTATGAAAGGTGTTATTTTAAGTATAAATCCTTATGTAAATATTGTTGATATATCACATGATGTAGATTCTTTTGATATTTTAGAAGGAAGTTTAATCCTTTATGCAAGCTATAAATACTTTCCAAAAGGTACTATATTTGTAAGTGTTGTAGATCCAGGTGTAGGTACTAATAGAAAACCAATTGTTATAAAAACAAAAGATTACATCTTTATTTCACCAGATAATGGAATCCTCACATTAGCATTGGAAGATCAAAAAATTGAGAAAATTTTAGAGATAAAAAATGAAAAATATATTTTAAAAACAGATACAAACACGTTTCATGGTAGAGATATATTTTCTCCAGTTGCAGCTTACATTAGTAAAGGTATTGATTTATCAGATATAGGACCAGAATTAGAAGATTTTATAAAATTAGACTTTCCTACTATTTATAAAGAAAATGATTTTTACATAGCTAAAATAATAAAGTTTGATAAATTTGGTAATGCTATAACAAACATAAAAAATTTACCAGAAAATTTTGAAATTGAGTATAAAAATTTTACTATTAATAAAATTTCCAAGAACTTTCTAGAAGGAGATAATGATAAACCAAACTTAATAAAAGGTAGTTTTGGTTTTTACGAACTGTTTGTCCCAAAAGGTAGCTTTAAAGATAAATTTAATGCTAAAGAGATGGGAAATATTATATTAAAAATCAAGTAACAGCTATTATCCAGTTATCTCCTAAATCTCCAACTATCTCAAGTGTAAGATCATAGTTTTTCTTTAAGTCATCTAAAATTAAGTATAAACTATCTATAAAATCTGGTGATGTTATTAAATCTAATATTCCTTCTTTACCATGTCGTGTTCGTGGCAACGTTATCCTATCATAACCATTCATAACCATAGATATAAAATTCATCTTTTCAGGATTACACTTTATAACCAAATTAACACTTTTTTTAGGCACATCTTTCAATCGTTCTAATAAAGCATCTTCAAACATTTAATTAACCTCATCTCATTTATAAAACATTATTTTATCATTTTTTTGGCTTAAATTTTAGATTTTATAAATGTATAGATATTCTTACTTGACTTAAAAATCAAACAGTGTTATATTTTTTTTTACAAATTTTATTAAAGGAGGTAATTTATATGTCAAAAGCAACAATAGTATGGACCAAAATTGATGAAGCTCCAGCATTAGCAACTTATTCACTTTTACCAATCATGAGGGCATTTACAAAAGATGCAGATGTAGAAATAGAGTTAAGAGATATTTCTTTAGCAGGTAGAGTTATCGCTTTATTCCCAGAATATCTAAGAGAAGATCAAAGAATCCCTGATGAACTATCTTATTTAGGAGAACTCGTTTTAAGACCTGAAGCAAACATTATGAAATTGCCTAATATCTCTGCATCAATACCACAGTTAATAGCTACAATAAAGGAGCTTCAATCTCAAGGTTATAATTTACCAGACTTCCCAGAAGAACCAAAGACAGAAGAAGAAAAAGCTATTAGAGATAGATATATGAAAGCTGTGGGTTCTGTAGTTAACCCAGTTTTAAGACAAGGAAACTCTGACAGGAGATTGTCAAAATCTGTTAAGGAGTTTGCTAAAAAGTATCCTCACAAAATGAAAGCTGTAAATCCAAACTCAAAAGCTCACGTTGCACATATGTTAAGTGGAGATTTTTATGAAAATGAAAAATCTGTAACTATTAAAAAAGATACTACTATAAGGTATGAATTTGTTGATAAAAATGGAAATGTTAAAGTTTTAAAAGATAATGTTAAAGTTGGTATTGGAGATGTAGTTGATGGTACATTTATGAGTAGAAGAAAACTAAAAGATTTCTATGAAAAAGTAATACAGATAACAAAAGAAGATGATATTCTCTTTTCCTTACACTTAAAAGCTACAATGATGAAAGTTTCTGACCCTGTAATGTTTGGTGACGCTATAAGAGTGTATTTCAAAGAACTTTTTGAAAAACATGGTAAAGAACTTGAAGAAATAGGATTTAATCCAAACAATGGATTATCAGACTTAGAAAACAAACTTTCTAAACTACCAGAAGATAAACAAAAAGCTATTAAAGATACAATAGCTGAAATATACAAAAAAAGACCAAGAATGTATATGGTAGATTCTGATAAAGGTATCACAAACTTACATAGACCTAATGACGTAATTGTTGATGCATCTGTTCCAGCAGTTATCAAAAATGGTTTACAAGGATGGGGGCCAAGTGGTGAAGAAGACGATTGTGCGATTACAATTCCAGATAGAACATATGCAAAAATGTATAAAGAGATTGTTGAAGATATAAAAACAAATGGACAGTTTGATCCTGCGACTGTAGGTAGTGTAGCAAACGTAGGATTGATGGCAATGGGAGCTGAAGAGTATGGTTCTCACGATAAAACATTCTTCCCACCAGCAGATGGAACTATAAGAATAGTAGATGAAAAAGGAAACATATTAATTGAACATGAGCTTGAAGCAGGAGATATATATAGAAGCTGTATTACAAGAGATATAGCAATCAGAGATTGGGTAAAGCTGGCAGTAAACAGAGCTAAAGAAAGTGGAGAACCTATAGTATTTTGGTTAGACAAGTACAGAGCTCATGATAGAGAACTTATAGAGAAAGTAAAAGAGGAATTACCTAAGTATGATCTTTCTGATGTAGAGTGGTATATTAAAGCACCTGAAGATGCTATGAAATTCACATTAAAAAGATTTAGAGAAGGATTAAATACTATCTCAGTTACAGGAAACGTTTTAAGAGACTACCTAACAGACTTATTCCCAATCATTGAAGTTGGTACTTCTGCAAGATCTTTATCTATCGTTCCATTAATTGCAGGTGGTGGAGTATTTGAAACTGGAGCTGGTGGTTCTGCACCTAAGCACGTAGAACAGTTTTTAAAAGAAGGTCACTTAAGATGGGATAGCTTAGGAGAGTTTTTAGCATTTGTAGAATCATTGAAGTTAGCTTATAAGCAACTAAAAACATTACATGGAAAAGACAATCCAACAATTTTAGTTTTAGCTGAAACATTAGATCAAGCGATACAAAAATACCTTGAAAACAACAAAACTCCAGGTAGAAAAGTTGGCCAACTTGACAATAGAGGTTCTCATTTCTATTTAGCTATGTATTGGGCAGAAGCATTAGCAAACCAAAACAAAGATCCACAACTTGCTAAAAAGTTTGAAAAAGTATTTGCAGAGTTAAAAACAAACGAGGAAAAAATCTTAAAAGAGATAGCAGAATCAGAAGGAAAACCTCAAGATATAGGTGGTTACTATCATCCAGATGATGCGAAAGCTGAAAAAGCTATGAGACCAAGCCAAACATTCAATAGAATAATTGACTCAATATAATTAAAACATTTCTTTATCCTTCAACCCTTCCTATTCTTATGGGAAGGGTTTTTTTATTACTACTGATAAATAAAACCATATTTTAAATTTAAAAATAAAACAGTGTTTGATTTTTCAATAGATGATATGGTATAATTTTAATCATAAAATACCGCCTGCTGGGTTTTATTAGATGGCGGAATAAAAGTAACCCAGCCTGTAGTACTAAGCTACAGATGAAAGGGACAAAATGGCACAAAGAGGAATAAGAGAATATGATGGGAAAAGAATTATAGCTCAAAATTGGAAAGATTACTTCCAAGATGCTTTCAGCTATGAGTTTAAATCTGTTTTAGTAACACCAGAGACAGATTTTGAAAAACTTCCTGAAGAACATCCTTGGTTAAAAGAAACTCCATTGGTTGCAAAACCAGATATGCTTTTTGGAAAAAGAGGAAAACTTGGCTTAGTTCTTTTTAAAATTAAAAAACCTGGTGATGTTACTTATGAAGATGCAGTAAAATGGATTAAACAAAAGATGCAAGAAGAAGTAGAAATAAACGGTGTAAAAGGGCATTTAACACACTTTCTCATTGAACCATTTATACCTCATAAACCAGAAGAAGAATACTATGTATCGTTTTCAATGGGAGATGATTACGATACTGTTTATATGTCTGCTTTTGGTGGTATAGATGTAGAAGAAAACTGGGATAAAGTTGTAGAAGTTAAAATACCACCAACAGCATCAGATGAAGAAATTGAAAAGTTAATAAAATCTAATATACCAAAAGAGATAAAAGATAAAGAAAAATATGGAGATTTTGTAGTAAGAGCTTACAAGATGTTTAAAGATTTACATTTTGTATACTTTGAAATAAACCCTCTTGTGTTGATTGGAAAAAATGCTTATATACTTGATTTTGTTGGAAAGGTAGATGATACAGCTGGTTTCGTTGTAGGTAAAAAATGGGGAGATTTAGAGTTTCCAGCTGGATTTGGTAGAGATTTAACACCAGAAGAAAAATACATTAAAGAACTTGATGAAAAATCTGGTTCATCTTTAAAACTTACAATATTAAACCCTGAAGGAAGAATCTGGACATTAGTTGCTGGTGGTGGTGCATCTGTTGTTTATGCTGATACAGTTGCAGATATGGGACATGTAAATGAACTTTCAAACTATGGTGAATATTCTGGTAACCCAACAAGAACTGAAACAAGAGAATATGTAAAAACAGTTTTAGATCTAATGACAAGAAATAAACATCCATCAGGTAAACATAAAATACTTTTAATAGGTGGAGCTATAGCAAACTTTACAGATGTTGCTAAGACTTTTGATGGAATAATAGATGCTTTTAAAGAGTATGCTGATAAAATGAGACAAGTTGGTGTAAAAATATACGTTAGAAGAGGCGGTCCAAACTATGAGGTAGGTTTAAAAAGAATAAAACAAGCTGCTGAAGAACTTGGTTTACCAATAGAAGTTTATGGACCAGAATTACATATGACAGATATAGTTAGAAAAGCTTTAGAAGAAGAAAATGCTGCTTAAATATAAGGAGGATAAAAGATGAGTAAACCAGATTATGTTTTATTTGACAGAAACACAAAAGCTATTTTTTGGAATTTAAACACAAGTGCAATCCAAAGAATGTTTGATTACGACTATGTAGTAGGAAGATCACCAAGTATAGCTGCAATAGTAGCACCTACATCAGAAAGAAGTTTTGAAAAATTTTTCTATGGAACAAAAGAAATAATAATACCTATTTATAAATCTACTAAGGAAGCTGCAAAGTTTCATCCTGAAGCTGATGTTTTATTGAACTTTGCATCTTTTAGAACTGCTTATCCAGTAACATTAGAAGCATTTGAAATACATCAAATTAAAACAATTGTAATTACAGCTGAAGGTATACCAGAGAGATATGCAAGAGATATGAGAATAAAAGCAAAACAACTTGGTAAATGGATAATAGGACCTGCTACAGTTGGTGGTATTACGCCAGGAGCATTTAGAATAGCAAACACAGGTGGTACAATAGAAAATATAGTAGCATCCAAACTTCATAGACCAGGTTCAGTGGGACTTGTTACAAGATCTGGTGGATTATTCAATGAGTTATCTAACATAATAGCAAGGAATGCTGACGGTGTTGCTGAAGGTATAGCTATTGGTGGAGATAGATTCCCTGGATCAGACTTTTTAGATCATATGCTAAGATTTGAGAAAAATCCTCAAGTTAAATTTATGATCTTACTTGGCGAAGTTGGTGGAGAAGCTGAGTATAAAGTAGTAGAAGCAGTAAAAAATGGCTTAATTACAAAACCTGTTATAGGATGGTGTATAGGTACAATATCTAAATTCTTTGGTGGAGAAGTTCAATTTGGACATGCAGGTGCAAAAGCTGGAGCAGATAGAGAAACTGCTGATGCAAAAAACAGAGCGATGAAAGATGCAGGCATACATGTTCCAAACAACTTTAACGAACTTCCTCACGTTATAAGAGGAATATATGAAATGCTCTTAGGTGAAGGAAAAATTCAACCTATTGTGGAACCTGAAGTGCCTCCAATTCCGGTAGATCTATCTAAAGCTGTTAAAGAAGGAAAAGTTAGAAAACCAACAAACTTTATATGTACAATATCAGATGATAGAGGAGAAGAAGCTACTTACTGTGGTGTACCAATAAGTGAAGTTATAGAGAAAAATCTTTCTATAGCAGATGTAATAGGATTGCTATGGTTTAAACAAAAATTCCCAGAATGGGCCTCTAAGTTTATAGATATGGTTATAAGAGTAGTTGCAGATCATGGACCGGCAGTTGCTGGAGCTCATAACACGAAAGTAACTGCAAGAGCAGGCAAAGACCTTATGTCTTCTTTAGCAACAGGTATCCTAACAATAGGACCAAGATTTGGTGGAGCGATAGATGGAGCTGCTAAATACTTCAAAATGGCTTATGAAAAGAATATGTCTCCAACAGAATTTGTAGAGTATATGAAAAATGTTGAAAAAATAGCTATACCTGGAATTGGTCATAGAATAAAATCTACAAAAAACCCAGATAAAAGGGTTGAGCTTTTAAAAAACTATGCAAGAAGAAACTTCCCTAAGATAGAACTTTTAGATTATGCTTTAGAAGTAGAGAAAGTTACAACATCTAAAAAAGAAAATTTAATATTAAACGTAGATGGAACTATCGGTGTTCTACTTGTTGACCTATTTAAAGCTATTGGGTACTCAAACGAGGAAATTGATAAATTAATTGATGCAGGAGCATTTAATGCATTCTTTGTATTAGGAAGATCTATTGGATTTATTGGTCATTACTTAGATGAAAAACGTCTTGACATGCCACTTTATAGACACCCAACTGATGATATTCTTTATGATGTAAAAAGACCTGAGGGAATATAATTCAAACAAAGAGGACTTATAAGTCCTCTTTCCTTTATCTAAAATTAAAAGCGCGCCCAGAGGGACTCGAACCCCCAACCTTGTGATCCGTAGTCACATGCTCTATCCAATTGAGCTATGGGCGCATAATAATAGAATTTATGACTATACTTCGAGTTTTGCTAGTTTTTCTTCGTTCTCTTTTGCAATAAGTACTTCAATAATCTCGTCTAAATCACCGTCCATTATATCGTTGATTCTATAAGAGGTATAATTTACTCTGTGATCAGTTACTCTATTTTGAGGAAAGTTATACGTTCTTATCTTTTCACTTCTTTCACCGGTACCAACCTGACCTCTTCTCTCTTTATCAATTTTCTCTTTTTCAAGCTTTTCATAATAATCTTTTAATCTCGCTCTAAGAATTTGCATAGCTTTTAATTTATTTTGAAGCTGAGAACGCTCATCTTGACATGTTACAACCATACCTGTAGGTAAGTGTGTTATCCTAACTGCAGAATCTGTTGTATTAACGTGCTGTCCACCAGCACCACCTGCTCTCATTGTTTCTATTCTTAAATCTTCAGGTTTTATCTCTATATCTACCTCTTCAGCTTCAGGTAAAACAGCCACAGTAACTGTTGAAGTGTGTATTCTTCCTGAACTTTCTGTTTCTGGAACTCTTTGAACTCTATGGACACCACTTTCAAACTTTAATCTTGAGTAAGCACCTTTTCCCTTTATTAATGCTATTACTTCCTTAATTCCACCTTTTTCTGTTGGATGCAAACTAAGTATTTCCGTTTTCCAACCACGCCTTTCTGCATATCTTTGATACATTCTAAAAAGTTCTGCAGCAAATAAAGATGCCTCATCTCCACCAGCACCTTGTCTGATCTCTAAAATAACATTTTTTTCATCATTTGGATCTTTAGGAAGCAATGCTATTTCTAACTGTTTTTCTAAATTTACCAACTTAATTTTTAAAGATTCAAGTTCTTCTTCTGCAAGTTGTCGTAAATCTTCTTCAGTTGTCATATTAATAAGTTGTTTTACTTCTTCTATTTGTAGCTGAGTTTTTTTATAATCATTGTATAGAGTGTGAATATCTGATAGCTCTTTATGTTCTTTTGCGAGAGATTGTAGTTTGGACTGATCCTTTATAATTTCTGGATCAGTCAACAATTGTTCTATCTTTTTTAATTTTTCTTCAATATTTTCTAACTGTGATAATAGTTTTTTATCCATCTATTACTTTTCTACTGCTTGCCCTTGTAATTCTAAGAATTTAGGTTTTATTCTTAACTTTCCAGTATAGAAAGGATGACAGTTATTACAAACTTCAAGGTGCACTATACCCCCTTTTACTGTATAAATTTCAAATTCATTGCCACATCCACATACAAACTTAGTTAATTTTAATTCTGGGTGTATTCCTTGTTTCAATGTAAAAACCTCCTATTAAAATTTAGAATTAAATATTATATCAAATTTTAAGCATTCATTGACTTTAAAAATTCTTCGTTTGTTTTAAATTTACCAAGTTTACTTAATAGAAACTCCATAGCTTCAACCTCATCCATGGTAGATAAAAACTTCCTTAAAATCCACATTCTTTGAAGTTGCCAGTCTTCTACCAAAAGCTCTTCTTTTCTTGTTCCTGATTTACTTATATTAATAGCAGGAAATAGACGTTTTTCCATTAATCTTCTGTCTAAGTAAAGTTCCATATTACCTGTTCCTTTAAACTCTTCAAATATAACATCATCCATCCTTGAACCAGTTTCGACTAAAGCAGTTGCCAGTATGGTTAAACTTCCGCCATTTTCTATATTCCTTGCAGCTCCAAAGAATTTTTTTGGTCTTTGTAATGCTGTTGCTTCTATACCACCTGATAAAACTCTACCAGATGGTGGTGTTACAGCATTTGATGCTCTTGCAAGTCTTGTCATTGAATCAAGAAGAATAACTACATCTCCTCCTTCTTCTACTATTCTTTTAGCTTTTTCTATTACAAGCTCAGATATTTGTATATGTCTTTCTGGTGGTTCATCAAATGTGGATGCTACTACTTCTGCACCAGAACCAACAATTCTTCTCATCTCTGTAACTTCTTCTGGCCTTTCATCTATAAGTAATATTATTAGATGAACTTCTGGATGATTTTTTATAATAGCTTTAGCTATTCTTTGAATCAAAACAGTTTTACCTGCTTTAGGTGGTGCTACAATTAAACCTCTCTGCCCCTTACCAATAGGTGCAACTAAACTAATTACTCTTGTTGATAAATCTGAAGGATCATATTCTAAATTTAATCTTTCTGTTGGGTGGAAAGGGATTAATTTATCAAATTGAGGCCTTTTCTTTAAATCTTCTACCTGTAAATTTCCAACTTTATCTATTCTGACTAAAGCTCTGTACTTTTCACCTTCTTTTGGGTTTCTTGCTACACCTATTATTGTATCTCCTGTTTTTAGTCCAATTCTTTTTATTTGAGATGGAGATACATATATATCTTGTGGACTTGGAGCATAGTTGTTTTCTATAAATCTTATAAATCCAAAACCTTCTGGTAAAACTTCCAAAACACCATTTATTTTAACAAATCCTTCTTTTTCCTCTTTTTTCTCTAGAATTTTTTCTATTAGCTCATCTTTTTTTAATCCAGTAATTTTTTCTACACCTATCTCTTCAGCTATCTTTTTTAACTCAGCTAATGTCTTTTCTTTTAGAGTTTCTCGAGTAATTGTTGATAGTTCCACTAAAGACCTCCTTATTTTTATTTACCTATACAGAATTTTGCAAAAATATTAGATAAAACATCTTCTGTTGATATGGTTCCTATAATTTCATCTAATGGGTTTAAAACTTCTTGTATGTTAAGCATTAAAATTTCTTTATTCTCTATCAAAAATAAAATTTCTTTTTCTATCTCTTCTATTTTTTCTTTTGTTTGCTTCAGTAATGTATAATGTCTTAAATTTATGAATAAATCGTCTTCTTTTTCTACGATTCCTAAGGATTGTACTATTTTGTTTTCTAAATCTTCTATACCTTGGAGCTTAATAGCGGATACATATACTATATTATCATAATTTTTTAAATTATCAAGTGGTTTATTTATTAAATCAGATTTATTTATTACAATTATATGTGGTTTATCTTTAATCTGATTGTATATATGTTCATCTTCATTTGTAAATCCTTTAGAACCGTCAATAACAAACAAAATAATATCAGCTTCATTTAACTTCTCTTTAGCTTTATCTATTCCTATTTTTTCAATTTTATCTTTAGCTTCTCTTAAACCAGCTGTATCTAAAAGTATAACTGGTATATCTTTTATTTTTAAATTTTCTTCTATAAAATCTCTTGTTGTACCTTCAATATCAGATACAATAGCCCTTTCATAACCTATAAGAGCATTAAATAAAGATGATTTTCCTACATTTGGTCTTCCAACAATCGCAAGTTTTATTCCTTCTTTTATAAGAGTACCTTTACTATAATTTGATAAAAGTTTATCAATATTTTGTTTAACTCCCTTTAATTTTTCTAAAATCAGATTACTTTCAATTTCTTCTACATCTTCTGGAAAGTTAAGTTCTACTTCAATTAAAGATATAAGTTCTAAAATTATGTTTCTTAAAATATTTATCTGTTTAGAAAGTTTTCCTTGAAGTATTGAAGCAGCTATTTTTGCAGCTTTCTCTGTTTTTGCATTTATAAGATCTGCTATAGCTTCTGCTTGAGTAAGATCTATTTTCCCATTTAAAAAAGCTCTTTGTGTAAATTCACCAGGATTGGCAAATCTCGCACCTAATTTAACACTTGCTTCTAAAATTGCTTTTACAACAGCTACGCTACCATGTGGATATATTTCTAAAATATCTTCTCCTGTAAAACTATGTGGTTTTTTAAAATAAACAGCAAGACCTTCATCTATAACTTCACCATTTAAATTAAAAATTTTACCAAAGTACACTTTTCTTGGTTTTGCATCTTCAGGCAAGTTAAAGATTTTTTTTCCTATTTCAAGAGCTTTATCTCCACTAATCCTAACTATAGATATAGCTGAAGGAATTAGTGGAGTTGCATTTGCTACAATAGTATCGTTATTCATTTTTTCATAGATTTATTAATAATAAGACTTTGGATTAATCCTAATATATTATTCGTAAACCAGTATAAAACAAGTCCAGAAGGAAAATTCATAAACATGAATGTAAATACACCTGACATAATATACATTATCATTTTTTGGTTTTTATCACTTGATGGAGTTATCCATTGTTGAGCAATCATTGATAATCCCATAAGTATAGGAAGTACATAGTAAGGATCTTTATCAGATAAATCTTTTATCCATAGCATAAAAGGTGCGTTTTTTAATTCTACAGTAACCATAATTACATTGTAAAGTGCTATAAATATAGGTATTTGAGCAACAATAGGTAAACAACCACTCATAGGATTTGCACCAGATTCAGCATATAATTTCATTATCTCTTCTTGTAACTTTTGAGGATCTTTAGCATATTTTTTCTTTAACTTTTCTATCTCTGGTGCCAGTTCAGACATTTTTTTCATTGCTTTTAAAGATTTATGGTTCAATGGGAATAAAACAATTCTAAGTAGTATAGTCAAAATAATGATTGCTAAACCCCAGTTTTGTACATAGTTATATATAAAATGGAGAAATAAAAATAAAGGTTTTCCAAGTATTCCAAAGAAACCAAAATCGATGGATGTTCTTAAATCTAAATCTACATTCCAAATCTTTTTATATTTTTCCGTTAACTCCCCAAGTGTGGAATAAAGTTTTGGACCTATATAAGAAAAACCTTCCACATTTGTAGATATTTCACTTAATACGACTGTAGTTTCTTTTACAACTGGAATTACATAAGATGTATTAGAACTACCTTTTATAGAGAAAAGTTGTATAAAATATTTATTTTCTTCTCCAACCCATAATATTCTATCTCTTATGGTTTGAACAGTAGATATATCTTTTTTAACTCTTATTAAATCGTTTTGTGTCTTAATTATAGCGCCACTATGTCCAAAAGTTCCTTCCTCTGGTAAAGAAATACCAGATAAAACAGTTAATCCTACATTTTCCAAACCTTTTGTTTTAAAAGAAAATCCTATTGTTCCATCATCTTCTATGGTATATATTTTTTCTACTTCTACTTTATCAGTTTTAAGCTTGAAAGTTATAGTATTACCATTTTCAACAACTTGATATGGCGATAAATTAATTAAAGATGTTAAGGATTTATCAGTAGTAATAATCTCTCCTGGAAAAATGCGATTTGATTTAGAGAAATTTGAGATTAAATCAGTATTATATTTGTTTAAATAGACAGATACTATCCTTCCACCTATTTTACTAAATTCTATATATCCTTCTTTTGTTTTAACTTTTATAAGATCTTTTAAATTATCTCTATTTATTCTTTCACCAGTTAAAACTAAGTCATAACTTCCTATAGGGTTTACAGGTTTTGTTTCTAATGTTTGTGCATTAGATTTTGTTTCTTGTTTTACGTTATCACTTTTAAAAAAGTAACCATTTATTATAGAAAATGAAATTAGTAAAATAGAAACTATAACAAAAAATAAAAGAACCTTCTTTTGAATATCTTGTTGTTCCATCGTTCACCTCATTTAAGGATAATCTATTCCACCTTTTGAAAAAGGATTACATCTCAAAATGCGCCAAATAGCTTTAAATAAACCTTTCAACAAACCATATTTTTCTATTGAAATAACAGCATAGTGAGAACATGTTGGGTAAAATCTACAGCTTGGTTTCTTTAAAGGGGAAATATTTTTTTGATAAAACTCTATACTCTTTATTACAGACTTTTTTAACATTTCTCTCTCAATATTAATAATACTTTTTCCATTTCATCTAAAATATCATACAACTTTTTTTCTAAGATTTCTCTCTTTGCTACAAAAATAATATCACAATTTAAATCTTTAATTATATCAAGGTGAAGCCTTACGGCTTCCCTAAGTAATCTTTTTGCTCTATTCCTTTCCACTGATTTTTTAATGTGCTTTTTTGAAGCTATAAAAGCAAATCTTGGATAATGAAGGCTATTTGCAAAAAAGTAAACTAAAAAATTGTCTGAATATAAAACTTTTTTGTTTTCAAATACTACTTGTACATCTTTTTTTTTAATGTTATCATTAAGCAGCTAGGCGTTTTCTTCCTTTTGCTCTTCTTTTTGCGATAATCTTTCTTCCAGATTTAGTTCTCATTCTTGCCAAAAATCCAGAAACCCTTTTTCTTTTTTTATTTGACAAGTGCGATTTTGCTTTCATATTTGCCATTTTTAACACCTCCTAAAAATAAAATTAGGCAGCTTTTAAAGCTGCCTGAAAACTTAAAGTTAAATTTTATTATTAAAATCCAGCTTTAGAATCGAAGATTCCTGTAAAGATGAATATGATAGCAATTAATAATGCGTAAAGAACAAATGTTTCAATTAACGCCATACCGATAAACATAGTAGTTAATAATTTAGGTCCCATATTTGGGTTTCTTGCCATTCCTTCAAGAACACCTCTTATTGCATTACCAAGACCTGCAGCACCGCCACCAGCAGCAGCACCAATTGCTACACCAGCACCAATTGCCAATGCTCCATAAAATACAGCTCTTGCCATAGGGTCACCTTCTGCAGCAAATGCAGCTGAAACAGTACCTGCTAATACCATCAACATTAACACTCTTGAAAACTTAACCATTACTGATACAACCTCCTATAAATTTATTTTACAATTAGAGTATTTCTATCTAATTTTTTACTTATATATTCATATTCTTCCGTCAAAATCACTAGATCTGGATTTTCTTCTTTAAATATTACAGGTAACCTATCTTTAATTCTTCCAGAAGCCTCTATAATAATTTTTAAATCCCCTTTAAAGTCTTTAACAAGGTTATCAATTTTTGTTTTCGCTGATAGCTTGCTTTTTTCTTCAAGATCAGGCGAAATTGGAACCCCAAAGCCTTCTGCTACTTTCCTCATCATATAAACATCTACAATTTCATGAAAAATTATAAGCTGACTATTATACTTTTTAGCTAAATCTTTTGCAAGTTCTAAAGCTTTTAGTGAAAGTGTATCAAATTGAAAATTTAGTAATATTTTTTTTATCTCCAAAATAATCCCTCCTTAATGTTCAGCGTGAGTTATAGCACCAGCAATGTAAACAGTGGTTAAAACTACAAATACATAAGTTTGTAAAAATACTGCTATTAAGTGAATCAACATAACTGGCATAGGGATTAAGAAAGGAACAAGCATTATTAAAACTACACTTATAAGCTCTCCACCTGTCATGTTTGCAAATAAACGCAATGCTAAAGTTACAGGTCTACTAAGATGACTTAGAAGCTCTATTATTACAAAAACAGGAGCCATAGCAGGAACAGGACCTAAAAAGTGTTTAAAATAACCTACTCCATTTTCTCTTATGCCTTCAAAGTTATATATAAAGAACACAAGTAAAGCTAATGCCATTGTTGTATTTAAGTTTGCAGTTGGTGATTCAAGTCCTGGTATTATACCAAGAAGATTACCGAAAAATACAAAAAGACCAATAGATGCAATTAAAGGAAAGTATTTCCTTCCTTTCTCACCCATATTTTCTTTAATTATATTATCTATAAACTCTATATAAATCTCAAAAATATTTTGTACTGGTGTAGGAATCAATGAAGGTTTCTTTGCAAATAGTGAAAATAGTATAGGAACTACAATTAAAACAATAATAGCCATTATAACATGAGTTGCGTGTTCCATTTAGTCCTCCATTTATTTGATATAGTAATATTATACAGGAAATTTTTAAGCTTGTAAATCTTTTATGAATATGCTAACTTTTTAAATCTTTCTATCTCTTTTAGTGCAATTTCTGCTTTTTTAAACTTTCTCTCTTCTTTATTTTTTATTTTTTCTTCTAACTCTGGTAGTAGAGCATAATTTGGTCCCATTGGTTGAAGTTCATTTTTTGCTGTTGTTATATAGTTTATAAGACCACCTATCATAGTAGTTTTAGGTGGTGAAAGTGGTTCTTGGCCTTTTAATATCCTAACAACGTTTATTCCTGCAATAATACCTGTTGCTGCAGAAGCCATATAACCTTCTACACCTGTAATCTGTCCTGCAAAAAATATTCTTTTATCTTTTTTTAGCTGTAATGTTGGAAGTAGTAGTTTTTGAGATTGTATAAATGTATTTCTATGTATTGAACCAAGTTTTACAAATTCTGCTTCTCTTAAAGCAGGTATTAACCTAAATATTCTTGTTTGCTCTGAATATTTTAATTTAGTTTGAAATCCTACCAATGATAGTAATGTACCTTCAATATTTTCCTTTCTTAGCTGAACTACAGCATAAGGTCTTTTTCCAGTTTGTGGATCTATTAAACCAACTGGTTTCATTGGTCCATATAAAAGTGTTTCTTTTCCTCTTCTTGCTATCTCTTCTATAGGTAAACATCCTTCAAAATATACAGCTTTCTCAAAATCTTTTAATGGAACTTGTTCACCTTTGATAAGTTCATTATAAAATAGTTCATAATCTTCCTTTGATAAAACACAGTTGAAATAATCACCTGTGCCTTTGTTGTATCTATCAGCCCAGAAACCTTTTGAGTAATCCACCGTCGATGTATCTACAACAGGTGAAATTGCATCATAAAAATACAGGTGCTCTGAACCTGTTATTTTTTGTATTTCCTTTGAAAAATCTTCAGATGTTAATGGCCCTGTCGCAATAACTATAATATCAGAATCTGGTATTGTTTTTACTTCTTCTCTAATAACTTTTATATTTGGATGGTTTTCTAAAATTTCTGTTAGTTTTTGAGAAAATTTTTCTCTATCTACTGCAAAAGCTTGACCTGCTGGTACCTTAAAATCTTTTGCAACATCTAAAATTAAGGAGCCTAAAATTTCCATCTCCTTTTTTAAAAGACCTGCCCCTGATGTTAAAAGCTCGCTACCAAAGGAATTACTACATACAATTTCTGCAAAATATGATGTTTTATGAGCTGGTGTAAATTTTTGAGGTCTCATCTCGTATAGATAAACTTTAAAGCCTTCAGAAGCTATTTTATACGCTACTTCTGAGCCTGCTAAGCCAGCTCCAATTACTGCTATTTTCAACGTTCTTTCCAACTTTCTTGACCTGTAGCAAAAACCTCTTTTTTCCAAATTGGGGCTCTTGCTTTTACATTATCTACTATATATCTACATCCTTTAAAAGCTTCATCTCTATGTCTACCCCATACAGCTACTAAAAAAGATGGAATATTTACTGGAACTATACCTATTCGATGGTGAACTATAGCATGATATATATTAAACTTTTCTTTTGCTTCTTCTATTATCTCTTTTATAACTTTTTCAGCCATAGATGTATAAGCTTCATAATGAAGCTCTTTTACATCTCCATCTTCTGGTGATGATCTTGCAACACCTAAGAATATATCTACACCACCACATTCGACATTTTTATAACTGTTAAAAATATCGTCTAAAGAAAACCAATCTTTGCCTATGTATACTTCTGGAATCAACATTTGCCTCCATTTTCTATATATTTTTGAAAATTATCTATTTTTTGATAACATTTTTGACCTATATAATCTGCTAATTTTATAAAATAATCTTTTGGTATATAACCTGGAATAACTCCAAAAAGTTCATAATTCTTGTCTGGTATAAAGACTGCAATTGTAGGATAGCCAGTAACTTTATATACTGCAACCATTGTCTGCTCATCCATTTCTTTTTTTCCTTCAGGGTCTAAAACTTTTCTCTTTCCATCTACATTTACTATAGCGATTTCAACATTATTTTTGACTAAGTTTTGTTTAACTTCCATATCTTTCAAAACTTCTCTGTTTAATTTCTCACAATATTGACACGTTTCAGATTCAAAAATTACAATAAGATTTTTATTGTTTTTAATAGCATCTTTAATAATAGGATTTGGATCTACTGCAAATTTAGATTCACTATTCTGCTTATTACATGAAAACATTAGCACCATTAAAACTAGCGATAATAAATAAGTTATCTTCTTCATTTTTTCATCTCCATCTATATTTTAGATTCTATTCTTTCTACTCTTAATAATATATCATTTATAACTTCTTTTTGAGATAAAGCTACATTTACATCAGATCTTAGCTTTGACAATTCTGTACCTAAATCCATTACATATTTTGTGAAAATATCAAGTCTCATATTAAAAAGATTTATTTTATCTTCTAAATTTCCAATATCTTGTTTTAGTTCTCTTTTTGCAGTATCAATTTTATTATC
Organism: uncultured Aquificales bacterium; assembly: GCA_964648745.1. GTDB lineage: Bacteria > Aquificota > Aquificia > Aquificales > Hydrogenothermaceae > Sulfurihydrogenibium. The sequence goes on along the minus strand of CAZYKX010000013.1, from coordinate 18,045 downwards.
AACATTATTTATTTTTTGTTCTAATTCAGTTTTAACACTTTCAACTTTTTGATCAACCTTTGCAATATCTTGTTTTAGTTCTGTTTTAACATTATAAATCTCTTGTCTTAATTCGCTTTTAAGATTTTTAATTTCTGTTTTAAATTCTAATTGTTGCTGGTCTAATTTATCGTTTATTTCTTTTTTAAATTCTTTTAAATCTTTTTCTAAATCAAATTGGCGAGTTTCTAATATCTTCATCCTTTCATTCATAGACTCTATAGCAAATCTATATCCAGAAAGTTCACCTGTTACTGAAGCTTTAAATTCTTTAAACTCTTCTTTTATCTCCCCTATTACTAAGTTTCTAATGAGGTCCGTAAGCTTTTCAATATCCATAATAACCTCTTAAATCAGAATGTATCATAAATTTTTGTTTCTAATAAATTTTTTCAAGGGCTTCTTTTATTCTTTTTACACCTTCTTTTATATTTTCCATAGATGTCGCATAAGATAATCTTATATATCCTTCTTTACCAAAGGCAGATCCTGGAACTACAGCTACTTTTGCTTCTTCTAACAAGTATTCTGTTAGATCGATATCATTTTTAATGTTTCCTTTTATAAAGTGAGATATGTTTGGAAATGCATAAAAAGCTCCTTCTGGTTTAATACACTTTACACCTTTAATACTATTCAAAGCATCTACTATATAATCTCTTCTTTTTATAAATTCTTGTCTCATTATTGCAGGGAACTTTCCACCGTCTTTTAAAGCTTCTAAGGCTCCATACTGTGCAAATGTTGTTGGATTGGATATTGTTTGACTTTGAATATTTATTATAGCTTTTATATATTTTTCTGGTGCTGCAACCCAACCTAATCTCCACCCTGTCATTGAGTAAGACTTTGAGAATGCCCCAACTGTAAAGGTTATTTCTCTAACCTCTTTTGATAAAGATGCTATACTTACATGAGGCTCACCATAACTAAATTCTTCATAACATTCATCGGATATTATCATAATGTTATGTCTTAAACATACTTCAGCTATTTTTTCAAGTTCTTTCTTAGGAATAACTGCTCCTGTTGGATTTGAAGGAGTGTTTAAAACTAATGCTTTTGTATTTTTTGTAATAACTGATTCTACAATATCTGCAGTAAGAATAAAACTATTTTCTTCTGAAAGTTGAGGTATAACAGATTCCCCATCGTTTAATGCAATCTGTTCTGTATATGATACCCAGTAAGGTGCTGGAACTATAACTTCATCTCCAGGATTTAATAAAATTGCAAATATTTCATAAAGTCCCATTTTTGCACCAGGGACAACAACAACTTCGGAAGGTTTATAATCTATACCATTTCTAACTTTAAGTTTTTCTGCAATTGCCGATCTTAACTCTGGAATTCCAGCTGCTGCTGTATATTTTGTTTTACCTTCTTTTAATGCTTTAATAGCAGCTTCTTTTACAAAATCTGGTGTATCAAAATCTGGTTCTCCAGCTCCAAAGCTGATTATATCAATACCTTTTGCTTTTAACTCGTTTGCTTTTGCAGTTATAGCAAGAGTTTGAGAAGGTTTTATTTTTTGTATCCTGTTTGAAAGTTCCATACTTCACCTCACAAATTTTTAGTTAATATTTTATCAATTTTATCTATTACCATATCAGGTTTTATTTTTTCCATACATTCATGAGTTTTTATTGGGCATTCTTTATGGCCGTGTAAACCACAGGGTCTGCATTTTAACCCTTCAATCTCAACAACTATTCCATTTTTATAAGGATAAAAACCAAAGTCTTTTACAGTAGGTCCATATATATCAATAACAGGAACATCAAAAGATACAGCCATATGAACAGGTGCAGAATCATTTGATACTAAAAGTAGGGAATGTTTTATAATTGAGAAAGTTTCTCTTAAAGATGTTTTACCGACTAAATCTAAAGGTTTTCTATTAGAGAGTTCTATTATTTTATTAGCTGTATCTTTATCTTCTGCTCCACCTATTAAAACTGCTTGATAACCTATTTTGAAAATAAAATCTACAACTGCAGCAAAACCTTCTGGTGTCCACCTTTTTGTTGCCCATTTTGAACCAGGAGCAACAACTATATACTTTTTATCTTCAATATTTATTTTTTTAAAAAAATTATCTTCTTCTTCATTTAAAAATAGCTTTGGATTTTTAACTATTTTTAATTTATCATAATCTGGAAGTTTTTCTAATAGTTTAAGATTCCTGTCTATCTCATGGGTCCCATCAAATTTATGGGGTATCAAGTCTGTATATAAAAAAGAAAAACCAGATTTATCAAATCCTATCCTTTTTTTTATTTGACTAAGAAATAGAATGTACGATGCTCTATGGGATCTATGAGGTGATATTGCTATATCGAACTTTCCTTTAATCTTCTTTATAAGACTAAATGCGGAATCTTTTTTTTTGTCAAAAATAATTAATTCATCTACAAATGGGTTATTTTTTAAAACATCTTTCCCAAAAGGTTTTGATATAACCGCTAAGAAAGATGAAGGATAAATCTTCTTTACGGACTCAATAAGTGGTGTAGTTAAAATTAAATCACCTAAGAATGCAGTTTGGTATAAAAGTATTCTCACTTTTCTATAAATTTACCCATTGAGTAAAACTTTTTATGTCTTAATTCTACAAGTTCTTGTATTGGTATGTTTATAATATCTTTTAATGCTTTTCTAAGGTATCTTCTCATGATTCTATACATTTTTTTAGGTTGCATATGTGCTCCACCTAATGGTTCCCTTACTATACAATCTATTATGCCAAGTTCTTTTAAATCTTTTGCAGTTATCTTTAAACTTTCGGCTGCTATAGGTGCAGATTCGGCAGATTTAAAAAGTATTGCTGCACATCCTTCCGGTGATATAACAGAATAAATAGAGTTTTCAAGCATTAAAATTTTATCAGCCACACCTAATGCTAAAGCTCCGCCACTACCACCTTCACCTATAACTGTAGCAACAATAGGTGTTTCTAAACTTCCCATTACCATCAAACTTTCAGCTATCGCTTGAGATTGACCTCTTTCCTCTGCTCCTATACCTGGATATGCTCCTGGTGTATCTATAAAGGTGATAACAGGTCTTTTAAACTTTTCTGCTAACTTCATAATCCTTATTGCTTTTCTATAGCCTTCTGGATGAGGCATTCCAAAATTTCTCTGAATTTTATCTTTTGTATCTCTTCCTTTTTCATGACCTATTATACAAACAGGTTTTCCTTCAAAGTTTGCAAATCCAGCAATTATAGCTTTATCATCTCCAAATTTTCTATCTCCATGAAGTTCAATAAAATCTGTAAATAAGTTGTTTATATAATCTATTGTATGTGGTCTTTTAGGATGTCTTGCAAAAGAAACTCTATCCCAAGCTGTCAAGCTTTCCATTTTTTCTTTAGAAAGTTTTTTAAATTTTCTTCTTAATTTAGCAAGATCATTTATTAAATGACTTTCTCCATTTTTCACCTTTTCTCTTAGTATTTCTATCTGATCTAACAATGCCTGAAGTTCAGCATCTATACTCATTTTATACCCCTTTTATAACCATGTAGATATATATAATAAAAAATACTATTCCAAATGAAAAACCGTAAGCGAAATATTTTCTATTTAAATAAGATAACGTTAAAACTAAAAATGTTGAAAATATAGTAAAGACACCTGAAACTAAAGCTAAACCGGTAACATTCCAATCAGTAAAAATAATGCCAAAACTAACTGGTATTGTACTTTGAAAAACCATAGCTCCTGCTACATTTCCAACAGCTAAAGTATCTTGCTTTTTCCAAATCCATGTAATACTATTTATCTTTTCTGGTAACTCAGTGGCTATTGGTGCAATTAGCAATGAAAATATTAATGGATCTAAACCAAATATTAAACTTATTTTTTCTATACCGTGAACAAAGCTATGAGCACCAATAACCATAATAACAAGAGAAAAGATAACTTGAAATAATATTATAAACAATGAAGGATGTGGATTTTTAGGTGCAAAATAAAGATGCTCAGGTTTTTCCATATCTTCACTTTCACCTTTTAATGTTTGAAAAATATAAACGATGTACAAAGTTACTAAAAATATTGCTGTCAAAATTCTAACAAAATGATTTTCAAAAGGTACTATAAATAAAGCTATAGAGTATGCAAATAAAAAAAATGTTAAGTCTCTTCTTAAACCTGTTGTTTCAGCATGTAAAATTATTCCTCTTCTTTTCATTAAATAACCTATAATAACTGTTAAACCTATAAGAGGAAAAGCAACAGTTGCAAGCATAAAAGGAGCTCCTAATATAGCTCCTATACCAATATCCTGACCTTTATTTTCAGATAAAAATACGACTGCAATAATAGGTATTAACGTTTCAGGTAGTGCTGTACCAACAGCTGCTAAAACACTACCAGTAAAATTTTTTGATACATTCAGATGGTGACCCAATGTTTCAATGCCATTTGTAAAAAGTTCTGCAGCTGCTAAAACAAAAATTATACCTACAACTAATAAACTTATATCTATCAACAATTAACTCTTCCTTTCTTCTAATTTTTTTCTTAAAATATCTCCAAGTGTTCCTAAAGATTCACCTTCAGCTTCTTTGGTAGATTTTTCAGCTGTAAGTTTTTCTAATAACTTTTTCTTTGATTCTTCTTCTAATTTTTTCTTTTCTTCTTCGTTCTTTTTTTTGTTTTCATCTAAAATAAGTTGCTTAATGCTAAGTATTATTTTTTTCTTATCTTTATCAATACTTATGATTTTTGCTTTAATTTCCTGATTTAAAGAAAGCTTATCACTTGGAATGTTTATTTTTTCTACAGAGATTTCAGATAATGGTATAAAACCTTCTAAATTTTCTGTAATATCTACAAAAGCCCCTTTATCTATAAGTTTTTTCACTTTTACTGTTAAAACATCTCCTACTTTATATTTGGAAATGAAGCTATCCCAAGTTTCGTCTAAAATCTGCTTTATTCCAAGAACTATTTTATCTTTATCAACACCTAATACCTTAAACTTATAAACTTTACCTTCTTTTATTAAAGAAGATATCGATTTTACAGATTTATTATCTGTTACATCTTCTAGTTTTAAAATTCCTTCAATCTCTCCAAGGTCTACAAAAGCTACTTTCTGTTTTACATCTTTTACCTTAGCTTCAACTATGGAACCAACAGGATGTTCTCTTAAGAATTTCTCTATTGGATTTTCTTTTGTCTGTTTTATACTTAGTTTTAATCTTTGTTTTTCTTTATCTAACTCTATAATTTTTGCTTCAACAGTTGAACCAACTTTGTAATCTCTCTTTATTTTTACAGGGTTTATATAATCTATCTCATTATTGTGAATAAAGCCTTCTACTCCATCTACATCAACGACAATACCAAATTTGTTTTTATCTTTTATAGTAGCGGATACTATATCACCTACGTTTTTGTTTAATTTTTCCCAAGGATTTTCTTCTAACATTTTTAAGGAAAATATTGGTTTTCCATCTTTTATTTCCTTAACGATAACATCTATACTATCTTTAACTTTTAAAACATCTTCAAATCTTTTATTTTTGTCCCAAGATAGTTCACTTTTTGGAAGTATTCCATAAACTATACCATCTAGTGATATAATTGCTACCTTTTCATCTATTTTTTCTACTTTACCTGTTACTTTTTGTCCTTCTTTTAGAAGAGAAAGATATTTTTCTTTTTCTTTTTCTCTTTCTTCCAATAGTAAATCTTTTCTAGACACAATTATATTTAATCTATTTTTTCCTTCTTCAAGTTTAACAATGTAAGCTTCAAATGTGTATCCTTCAGGAAGCTTTTCATCTTTCTTTAATCCTGCCAAAGAAAATGGCATAAATCCTTTTAAACCTTCTATATCTACTATATATCCTTTTTCTACAGCTCCTACAACAGTTGCTTTAATTTTCTCTTTTTTCTCAAATGCTTTTTTAAGTTTTTCTATTTTATCTTTTAAAATAAAGTTTTTCCTACTTAATATAAAGTAGCCATCTTTATTTTTCTTTCCTGTAAAGATAGCATCAATTTCATCTCCTACATTATAAACTTCAATCTCATCTTTTTTTATAACCGCTTCTGTTTTTTGACCAATATCTATAAAAGCTTTGTCTTCCTCTATTCTTATAATTTTACCTTTTAATTTTTGATTTTTATAATACTGCTCAGTTTTTATATTTTCTGTCATTAACTTTTCAAATTCATTCATGTTTTTGCTCCTTTTATTTCTTTAATTTTATTTACAACCTCTTGAATTATCCAATCTGGTGTTGATGCTCCAGCTGATATTCCTATATTATCTTTACCGTCAAACCATATTGGATCCAACTCTGATGCTGTCTCTATATGATATGTATTTGGATTTAGTGCTTTTGATATCTGTGCAAGCCTTTGGGTATTTCCACTGTGTTTCCCGCCTACTATTATCATAACATCTACTTCTGGAGCTAATCTTTTTACTTCTTCTTGTCTCACTGAGGTAGCATCACAGATTGTATTGAAAACTTTTAGTTCTTCTGTGTTTTCTGCAATGTATCCAACAGCTTCTCTAAAAAAATCTTCATTTTGAGTTGTTTGTGCAACAACTCCTATTTTATTTCTTTTTGGTAATTTTTTAACCAAATCTTCAAAATTTTCAACAACTATACCTTGCCCACCAACTTCTTCTAAATGTCCTAATGTTCCAACTACTTCTGGATGTCCTTCTTCTCCAATAATAACTATAAAATAACCTTCTTCTACAAGTTGTCTAACTTTATCATGAACTTTTTTAACAAAAGGACAGGTAGCATCAAGTACATTTACATTTAAACTTTTTAACATTTTTTCTGTTTTTGGTGGTACTCCATGGGAACGGATTATAACAGTATCTCCACTTTTTAATTGGCTATAATTTCCTAACTCTTCAATACCTAGGTTTTTTAAGAAATTAACCACTTGTTTATTATGTATGATTGGTCCATTTGTATAAGCATGGCCGAGTTTTTCTCCTGCTTGTTTGGCCATATCAACTGCTATCCTTACTCCAAAGCAAAACCCAGCTGTTTGAGCTACTTTTATATTAACCATGATTTACACCTCTTTTAGCATTTTGATTTCATGCATAACTTTTTCTGCAATATGTTCATATGAAGTAAGACCTTCAAAGTGTATTGGTTTTCCTATTTTAACATCAATATTATACCTGAATAATTTAGGAAATTTTGATTTAACTGGTAGTACTTTATCTGTTCCCTCTATTAAAACAGGAACTACTGGTACTTTCGATTTTTCAATAAGATAACCTATTCCTGATTGTGGTTTTCTGAATTCCCCAGGTCTTGCTCTTGTACCTTCGGGGAAAATACCTAAAACATAACCTTCCTTTAATAAATTTATAGCTGTTTTAATAGTAGATATATCACTTTTATCTCTTTTAACAGGTATTGCACCTGCTTTTTTAATAATAAAACTTAAAATAGGAATATCAAAAAGTTCTTTTTTTGCTAAGAAAATTATTGGCCTTGGTGAGATAATGTTTAAAACTGGTGGGTCAAGATGGCTCCTATGATTTGCTGCAATTATACAACCACCTGATAGCGGTATATTTTCAAGACCAACGACATTTATCTTAAGTAACTTTTTAAATAATGGTCTAATTTTGAAAAATATTTTATAACCAATTTCCGAATAAGGTAGATTTTTCCCCAAAAATTTCTCCTAATCTAGGAGTAGTTAAAGTAAACCTCTCCTTTTTAAAGCATCTTCGTAGATTCTACTGTATAAAATTCTCCATTCTGGAGTACCTTCTACAATTTTTCTTGAATAAGATCTTATTCTTTGTCTTACTTCTTTGTCTATTTCTTTCTCTTCTCTAATTAATTTTTTAAGTAATTCTAAAACTATCCTTCTTATTTTGTTTGGATGTTCAAAAATTTCAACAGAGTCTTCTGTCTCAATGTATTTTTTAATTTTGTTAGCAATTTGATTTAGTCTTTCTTCTGGTTCAAGATGTATATTTCTCTCTTCTGCTAATTTTTCTTTTACTTTTAAAACAGCTGTTCTGTATCTAATATCTTCATGTTCAAATTGTTTTATATGTTGTTCTACGAGTTTTTCTGCCTCTTCTTCTAAAGCTTTTTCTTCCTCAATGGATTTTAGCAATATATCATATATATCTTGTTTAAATTTTTTTTCATCTTCTGTTTCAACAAGATGATCTTGAATAAGCTTCTCTGATATATTGTTCGCCACAATTTCCACCAGCTTTGCTGGTAGTTTCATATACGTCCTCCTAATTTAAGATAGTTTAAAATTATATCATTCTAATTTATTTAATGCAAATTAGATCATCATTAACATAACAGACTCTAAATCATATATATCAATTTCTAACTTTTCTAAGTTTTTAAAATTAGTATTTTCAAAAAGTGAAATATACATATTTTTTGCTTGGTCTAGCATAAATTTATAAGCATTGTTATTTACTGTAATTAAAGGAGCATCTACTTTGTTTTCTTTTATAATGTGGAAAAGTTGAACCTTTTGTTTATCAAAATCCATAAAACTATAATAAGAGTACTCAGTAATAATTATGCCTTCAAAATTTTTCCATAGTTTATAAAATTCTCTATATAAAATTGGGGATAAGTTTTCCAGATTTTTGAAAATAATAATATCAAAACCTGCTAAATTTTCTATCAATAAACTGTCTGGATTTTGTATATCTTCTGCTGGAATCACTATGTAGGATTTATTGTGTAATCCTACTTCTGGATCGTTTATAAGATAATCTAAAAGTAAACCAAAAAACTCAGCATCTTGTGTCCTTACAGCCAACCTATTTATTTTTCCTTTTCCTACCTTTCTAAACGCTTCAATTAAATCTACAAAATCTTGATTATCAGGAAATATTTTTCTACAGGTTATATTGTAGGTTACAGGTGAGGGTGTTCTCAGATAAGGCTTTATTTTTAAAGCTGTTAAAACTTTATTAACATAAAAAACAATTTCATTTAAAAACTCTGATATTTCATTTACATTCATACCAAATCTATTTAACCTGTTGTAGAGTATATAACCACTTTTTTTATCATTGTAAACTAAGAAATTTGAAGCTAAAAATACAAGATAGTAGAGATAAGCTCTTTTTAAATTCTTATTAGATAAATTTAAAGGTACTGTTTTTAGATTCATCATTGGATTTAGTGTTAATAATGCTATCTTATAGCTATCATAAACATCTGAAAGAACTTTTAATTTCCTGCCTATATAAATTTCATTCAATGATATATAATCATCACCAAATATTAATTTTTCGTATATTCTTAAGGGATAAGAGTACAACTTTACACTATTTTTAAGTAAATTCTTATAATTTGTATCTTTTTCTACAAATAAATTTATCACAGATGCAACCGTTTCAAGAAGTAATAAAAGTATTCCTGCTTTTCTCTTTGGTTGAAAAGGTATAAAGGGAGCAAATTTTTTGTATGTTTGTATCTTTGTTAAATTAAATTGATTATTATTTTCAAATGTCTCAATAGGATTTTTGTAGTTTGTTATATATAAATCAAAGTATTGATAAGTGAATTTTTTAATTTTATCCATTCCTAAGTGAGAAATTGCTGTTTTCAAATCTTTTATCTCTTCTATTATATTTTCAGAAACTTTATTTGCTTCTTCTATAATTTTATTTTTAAGTGGTTTTAATGTTTCAATAATTAAAGATAAACTTTCTGCATCAGTATTTGGATCATCAACTTCAGATAAAAGATTTATAAGGTTTATAAAGTCAATAGGAAGTTTTATATTGTCAAAATCTTTATCACTTATCGTTATTTTTTTAGTCGGTTTAAAACTTTTTATATATTTGGTATTCTCTTTTATAAAAAAAATATCTTCAAATTCTTCTTTAAAAACTAAATCAATTTTTCTATCTGTTATTTCTAAAACATAACATCTATAGTTTTTATTATTTATTTTTATTTGGATAGTAAGCCCTTCTTGGATAAGATTTGTCTTTTTCTCTGTTTTTATTCTAAGCATAGATTTAGAAATAAATTCTATTTCCCCAAAATCTTCTATTTTTATAGGTTTGGTTATATAGTATATGTCCCATCTGTTATCAAATTCCATTATTTTTACCTCTTTTTTATTTTTAGTAATGATATATATTTTATATAATTATTAAAAGTTTTTACAGGTAAGTGATATGAAAGCATTAGCTTGGATGTCAGAGAAAAGAAAAGATGAAAAAGTTCTGTGTAAAGCATGTAATCAAAGATGTGTATTAGCTGAAGGTGAGTATGGAAAATGTGGTATTAGAAAAAATGAAGGTGGTGAGCTTTATCTTACTGTTTATGGTCTTGCAGCAGCTTATAATATAGATCCAATTGAGAAAAAACCTTTATTTCATTTTCTACCTGGAACAGAAATATTATCTGTTGGCACTGTAGGATGTAATTTTAGTTGTAAGTTTTGTCAAAACTTTGAGATATCTCAGTTCCCTCAGGAGAATAACTATAGAGTTTTCGGTGATCCTCTTATGCCTGAAACCATCGTAAATATAGCAAAATCAAGAAAAATTCCATCTATAGCTTTTACTTACAATGAACCTGTTGTAGTTTTTGAATATGCTTATGATACCTTTAAACTTGCTAAAGAAAATAATATAAAAACTGTATTTGTAAGTAGTGGTTATGAAACAAAAGAAGCGATAGATACTATAAAACCTTATTTAGATGCTGCAAATATAGATTTGAAAGCTTTTACAGACAGATTTTATAGAGAAATCTGTGGTGCTAGATTAAAACCTGTTTTAGATGCTATAGAGTACAGCTATAAAAAAGGTATATGGATAGAAATAACAACATTATTAATTCCAGGTGAAAATGATAGTGATGAAGAAATAAGGGATATAGCAAAATTTATTGCATCTCTTGATAAAAACATACCTTGGCATGTATCAAGATTCTATCCAATGTATAAGATGCTTGATAAACCACCTACTCCAATAGAAAGATTAAAAAGAGCTTATGAGATAGGAAAAGAAGAAGGTTTAAACTATGTTTATGTTGGAAATATTGTTGATGAAGATAGGGAATCTACTTACTGTCCAACCTGTAAATATAAAGTTATTGAAAGAACAGGATATGTAGGACAGTATGTAAAAAATCATCTTGTAGATGGAAGATGTCCAAAATGTAGTACAAAGATTGCTGGAGTGTGGAAGTAGTTTATTTAACTATAATATTTAATATCTTTCCTTGAATAAATATAGTTTTTACTACTTCTTTTCCATCTACCCACTTTTTTATAGTTTCATTTTCTAATGCTATCTTTATAACGTCTTCTTGACTGGCATCCATAGGGACATTTATAGTTGCTCTTACTTTACCATTTATCTGAACAGGTATCTCTTTCTCTTTTTCTATAAGTAAACTTTCATTGTAATTTGGATAAAGATAATTTATTGTATATCCTTCTTTTCCTAACAGTTTCCATAGAAAATCAGCTATAAATGGAGTAAATGGGGAGATTAGTAATATAAAATTTTCAAAAACTTCTCTTAAAACATAAAGGTTTTTAGAGTTATAATCTTGAAGATAGTTTAAAAGTTCCATCATTGAAGCTATTGCTGTATTAAACTGAAAGTTTCTCTCTATATCAGATCTAACTTTTTTTATTGTATGATGTAGTTTTTTCCTTACATTTATATCTTCTTCATTTAAATTTTTAAAGTTTTCTTCAGAAATCGAAATATCTTTAACTAAATCAATATGATCTGTAATATATGTAAAAAATCTTTTTATAAATCTATGTGCTCCTTCAATACCACTTTCTGTCCAATCAAAGTTGTTTTCAGGTGGAGCTGCAAATAATGTATAAAGTCTTACAGTATCTGCACCATACTTTTTAATCATCTCATCAGGATCAACTGTATTATGTTTTGATTTAGACATTTTATCTGATTTTCCATAAGTTTCTTCTAATTTTGCAAGAATGGTTAGATCAATTCCCAATTTTTCAAATAAAAGTTTTGAGTTATCATTTAAATTAAGATGATTACTCACTAAAAAATCTTTTAAAGTCATTTCCTAATGTTCTCCTTGGAAAATTTTATTGAAATTATATAAATTATAACATTTAGAAATGATATAATACAACAATAAGTTTTAAGAGGTTATAAAATGGAGATGTTAGCTATAGATGAGAAAAATAAGATATTAAATAAATACAATGAAGAAAAGAAAAAATTAATAGTAAAACATTATGCTGGAGAAAGTGCTTTAAACATTGTTAGACAGCTTTCAGATTTAACAGATGAGACAATAAAAGAATTTGCAAAAATATCTTTCCCTGATTTATCTAAAATCTGTATAGTAGTATTAGGGGGATATGGTAGAAGAGAGCTTTGTTTTAAATCTGATATAGATATTTCTATTGTATATGATACAGATGATATAGAAAGTTTAAAAATAGGAATTGAAAATTTTTATTACTGTTTACTTGATTTAAAAAGTGATATAGGTTTTTCTCCAAGAAATATAAAAGTTTTCTTAGATTTATCAAAAGAAGATCTAACAATAGCTACAGCTCTTTTACAAGGAAGATTCTTGTGTGGAAATGAAGAGATATACAAAACACTTACAAATAAATTTAAAAAACTTATAAATGCTAAAAGAAAAGCTTATATAGAAGCCACCTTAAAATCAAGAAAAGTTAGGTACAGTAATACAGGTAGTAGTATATATCTTATGGAACCACATGTTAAAGAAGGAGAAGGTGGATTAAGAGATTTTCATGAAGTGTTTTGGATAGCAAAAGTTTTAGATGATGTTAATGATTATAGATACTTTGTTGAAAAAGATATAATATTAGAAGAAGAGTATATAGACCTTATGAATGCTTATGATTTTCTACTTAGAGTAAGGAATCAAATGCATCTACTTTGCAACAAAAAATGCGATGTTTTAACTTTTCCTCTTCAAGAAGAAGTAAGTAAAAAACTTGGTTTTGCACCTAATGATGCAGATTATGAAACATTAAGAGAAAGCGTCGAAAAGATGATGAGACTTTATTATTTAAATGCTAAAATCATAAATAACACAACCAATAGAATTTTAAAAAATTTAATTGAGAAATCTTCTAGTTTTGAAGAGTATATTCCAATAGATGATGTATTTATAAGGACATCCTCAGAGATAGATGTACTAAATGCTAAAAAATTTGAAAAATATCCAGAACTAAATATATTAAAAGCTTTTAAGTACTTTAAAGAGTATGGTTTAAACTTTTCATCAAATCTTGAGTATTTACTTAGAAAAAATGAAAGATATTTAAAAGGAAAACAATTAACAGAAGATTTAAAAGTATTAGTAAGAGAAATATTTTCTTCTATATCAAATTTACCTAAAACACTTAAAAAAATGCAAGATTTTTATGTACTTGATGATTTGATCGAAGAGTTTGGATATCAAAGATGTCATTTTCAATACGATCATTATCACAAATACACAACAGATGCACATGCTATTAAAGCATTAGAAGAGTTAGAAAATCTACCAAAGATAGATAATTTACAAAAAATAAAAATATATGAAATTTACAAAGATATCGAAAGAAAAGATTTACTAATTTGGGTAGTTTTTTTACACGATATTGGTAAGGGACATAAAGGAGATCATAGTATACTTGGAGCTGAAATGGTTTGGAACATTTTAGGAAAATTTGATTATCCAACTAAGGATATACAGTTAGTAAGCTTTCTTGTAAGACACCATCTTGATATGGCCCATATATCACAAAGAAGAAATTTACATGAACCTAAAGTTATAGAAGAGTTTGCAAAGATAGTAAAAAATAAAGAGATCTTAAATATGTTAACGGTCCTTACATGGTGTGATGCAAACGCTGTAGGGCAAGGGGCATGGAATGATTGGAAATTTGCTCTTTTACTAGAGTTATATAATAAGACATTGGAATACTGGGAAGAATCTACAGAAAATATATCTGAAAAGAGATATAAAGAAAAGATTAAAAAAATAATGGAATTATTGATATTAGAAGGTTTTAAAAAAGAAGATATTGATTTTCATATTGAAAGATTGTCTGATTATTATATTCTTTCTACTCCTACAGCAGAAATAATAAAACATATTAAACTTGAAGATAAAGTTATCAAAAATGATTCATATTTGGAATATGACTTTGAAAAAAATGTAGGTGCAGGATTTTCAGAAGTTAGAATTGCTATTAGAAATATAGAAAATCCATTACTTATAATAACTGGAATTTTATCTTATTTAAATATAAACATTCTTACAGCTTACAGTTTTGAAAGAAAAGATGGAATATATCTTATAGAACTTCAGATATCAACATCAAGCTTAGAAGCTATAGATGAAGCAAGATTTAAAAAGTTTATAGATCTTCTTTCAAAGATATTAAATGGGGTAGAGAGCTTTAATAACTTAGTCAGAAAAAGAGAGAAAGGATTTAAAGCTTCAACAGTACCACCACCTATTTTTGTAAAGATAGACAACGAAATGTCTGAAAACTATACAATATTTGATATTTCAGCAGAAGATAGAATTGGTTTACTATTTGATATAATCAATATTTTTGCAAAATTTGATATATACGTTCATATGGTTAAAGCCTCTACACAAGGTTTAAGAGTTAGAGATGCTTTCTATGTAAGAACGAAAGATAAACAAAAAATTTATGATGAAAATTTATTAAATCGTATAAAAGATGAAATATTAGAAATAATTAAACCAATTTAAGAGTGTTATAAACAATAAATGTAACTATCCAAGCTGTTGTAAAATTAATAGCTATAGAAATAAACATCCATTTATAGCTGTTAAGCTCTTGTTTTATAGCAAATACAGTAGCAAGACAAGGTGTATATAAAAGTAAAAATACTAAAAATGCGTAAGCTTGTTCTTTTGTAAAACTATTTCTTATATATTTTGCTAAATTATCATTATCATTTTCTTCCTTTTTATTTTCATTTATAAAACCAAATATAGAAGCAAAATTTTTAACAACACTTATATTGGCATCTATAAATGCTTTTCCAATTGTATTCAGTCCATCTTTAATAGTTAATTTTTCCTTATCTTTTTGAATTTCTTCACCTATATATATATTCCCCATAGCTGAAAGGACAATCTCTTTAGCTACAAATCCAGAAAAAAGTGAAGCTGTAGCTTGCCAATTTCCAAAACCAAGTGGTTCAAATATTACAGATACTGTTTGAGAAATTTTAGCAAGATAAGATTCATCTTTTTCTACACCAAAAGGAAAATGAGTTAAAAACCATATTACAACAGATGTAGCAAAAATAAATGTACCAGCTTCTACTATAAAAGCTTTAACTTTTATCCATGTGTTTATAAAGATATATTTAAA
This sequence comes from uncultured Aquificales bacterium, assembly GCA_964648745.1. Taxonomy (GTDB): domain Bacteria; phylum Aquificota; class Aquificia; order Aquificales; family Hydrogenothermaceae; genus Sulfurihydrogenibium. Next base: position 2,614 of record CAZYKX010000013.1, on the reverse strand, counting down.
AGTTGGAAGTCTATAAGGTGGAAGTTCTAATATGAAAATATCTGATTTTGTTTTAAAAAAAAGTTTATTTAGTATAAATGCAACAACAATGGCTGATATTATTCCTATTAAATACAAAGAAAATATAACAAGACCACCATAATCTCTGAAGAAAATTGTTACAAAAAAAGCAAAAACTGTTAATCTTGCACCACAAGACATAAAAGGAATCATTAAAGTAGTCAATATTTTTTCTTTTGGATTTTCTATTGTTCTTGTGGCATATACAGCAGGAACATTGCATCCAAAACCAAGAAGTAAAGGTATAAAAGATTTTCCACTTAAACCTAAGAAACTCATAAATCTGTCCATTAAAAAGGCAGCTCTTGATATGTAACCGCTACCTTCTAAAAATGATATTATCATGTACAACGTAAATAAAACTGGTATAAATGTTAATACAAAACCAACACCACCTATAATAGCATCACTAACAAAAGATTTTACAAAATCAGAAACTTGAGCTTGTTCTAAAAAGAAAACTGTCCAGTTAGATATTACTGATAGTACCTTATCTAAGAAATCTACATAAGGAGAAGATAGTTTAAATGTAATTTCAAATGTAAACCATACTAAAAACAAAAATATAGGTAATCCAAAATATTTATTTAAGAAAATTTTATCAAGATAATAAGAATTTTCTATGATGTTTTCTGTTTCCCGTTTAACAACCTGTTGGTATATACTTAAAACATTTCCGTATCTCTCTTCAATAATAAGTGTTTTTATATCTTTTCTGTAAATATGTCTTATTTTTTGTCTAATTTTTTCTATCTCTTGAGATAAAACAGAAGGTATAACATCTTTAAAACTACCTTCTAATAATGAGATTGCAAGATAACGTTTTGGGTAAATATCCAATAATACTGGTTTATACTTCTTAACAAGATCTATAAGTTCTTTTAAATACTGTTCAAAATCTGTTTCAAAATGTTCACACTGAACAAATCTCTTATTTTCATAACTTTCTACTATTTTATCTAATAATTCTGTAATACCTTCTTTTGTTTTAGCTGATGTAGGAACAACAGGACTACATAGTAACTTTTCTAACTTTTTTATATCAATAATAATGCCTTTCTCTATAGCTTCATCCCATATATTTAAAGCAATTACCATAGGTATTTCTAACTCTAAAAGTTGAACTGTTAGATAAAGATTTCTTCTAAGATTAGTAGAATCTATAACGTTAAGTATTAAATCAGGCTTCTCTTTCAATAAGAAATCTATTGTTATTTTTTCTTCTGCTGTTTGGTTTTTTAGACTATATATACCTGGTAAATCAACAAAGTTGATAATATAATCTTTAAATCTTACAGTTGCTTCTTTTTTTTCTACAGTAACACCTGGCCAGTTTCCGACTTTAAGTTTTGTTCCTGCTATCTCATTTAATAAAGCAGTTTTACCAACATTTGGATTTCCTACAACTGCAACAGTAACAGTTTTCATAAATCTTCCTCTATTATTATACTGTAAGCTTCAGGTCTCCTAAGAGCTAAACAATAATCGTTAACTTTTATTTTTATAGGTCCACCAAAAGGTGCAGCTTGTAAAACTTCTAAATATACCCCTGGTAATATACCAAGCTCATAAAGTTTATGCTTTAAATCATCATGAGCTTGAATATCCAATACTTTACCTTTATTACCATCTTTAAGATCTATTAATCTTTTCATATCTCTCCTTGATTTTAAAACTAAATCTCAATTAAATATTTTATTCTTTTTAAATTTAAAATTGTATGACCAGTTGAATAATTACATCATTAAATTCCAAAAGAAATTATATATAGGATAGATCACTAGACTTAAAATACCAGTCATTAAAAGAAGTATTACAATAAAAAAGCCATATTGTTCATAAGGTACTACTTTTTCATAAATATCTCTTGGTAACATATTTAAAATAACATTTCCACCATCAAGAGGTGGAATTGGAAGCATATTAAAAATACCAATTATAAGATTTATCATTACTGCATATTTAAAAAAAATAGCCAAAGGAACAACAACAGATTCTAGAAGACTAACTGAAGCAATACTTGATATTAATGATATAAACGTTTCACTTTTTATAAAGTGAAAAGATAAACTAAAAATAAAAGCTAAAGCAAAGTTAGATAAAGGTCCTGCTAAAGATGTTATAACAATGCCTTTTCTAAAATCAATTTTAAATCTATAAGGATTTATAGGGACTGGTTTAGCCCAGCCAAATAAAAAAGGTGAATTAACTAAAATTAGTAATCCAGGAACCAATATAGAACCTATAGGATCAATATGTGGTATTGGGTTTAATGTAAGTCTACCTTGTTCTTTAGCTGTACTATCTCCAAGTTTGTATGCAACATATCCATGAGCAACTTCATGAAATATTACAGCTGTAAGTAAAGCAGGAATCATAAATATTACGTCAATAATATTAAAATTTATATTCATCTAAACTCCTATAGAAGTATTGTTTTCTCTTAAGAGAAAATATATTATAACTTAACTTAAAAATATCAAAATATTTAAATCAAAAATTTTTATATGCTATAATTTAATCAAATACTAAAAGGTATTTAAAACATGAAAGA
>CAZYKX010000012.1:0-58195 GCA_964648745.1 uncultured Aquificales bacterium | reverse complement strand
AGGATGAAAGTCTTCTCTTTATGAGCAGCCACTTTAAGAGGGAACAGATTTTGGAGAAAATAAGAGAATTTAAAAACGAGATAGTAAAAAACCAGGAAACCATTGCAAATGCCCATAGGATAATTGACCTTGCAAGGCAAAAGGGTAATACAAAGGCTGAGATAACGGCAACTGAAGCACTTCAAAAAGCAAGAGAAAATTTCAGGAGAAATGTAGAATCTTTAAGAGGATAGGAAGTACTTAAGGCAAAGATAGATAATTTCTATTCAAAACTCCAAAGCGAAATCCTCAAAAAGAAGATAATAGGAATTATGATTAATAAAAAAAGTTAAAAAAATGAAGGATATGCAAACTACAATGTTTTTTAATTTAAATTTAATAAGTAATTAACATTATTTAAATATACTTATTGCAGTATCATAAAATATATTTTATTTTTGTGCATTTGTATTTATAATATTAATTTAAAATTGTGAGGTTAAAATGAAAATAGCATTACCAGTTAAATATGTGAAAAATGAATATCTTTTATCCAGTGCATATGGAAAAGCGCCTATTTTTATGATATATGATTTAGAAACTAATAGTTTTGAAATAGTTGAAAATAAATATTTAAATGGACGAGATGTTGCTAATCTCCTTTCATCAAAAGGTGCAAAAGCTGTTATAACCAATCACTTAGGTCAAGGAGCTTATAAGCATTTAAAAGATTTGAATATAAAAGCATACTTTAGTGAGCTAAAGAATAAACCAGTTGAAGAATCAATAAATTTATTTAAAGAAAATAAACTTAAAGAGTTTAATGAAAAAGATTTTCTGATTTCTTTATAAAAGGTTGGAAAAATGAAAAAAATAGTCGTTTTAGGTAGTGGAATAGCTGGCATAGAAGCAGTTATATTTTTAAGAAAGTACAATTTTGATGTTGAACTAATCTCTGATAGAGATTATTTATTTATCTATCCTATATCTATTTGGCTACCTACAAAAGAAAAAAATTTCAATGATGTAATAATACCTATTGAAAAACTTTCAAAAGTTCATGGATTTAAATTTACAAAAGATAAAGTTATCAAAGTAAACAAAGATAGTTTTGAATTGGAAAAAGGTGGAGAAATAAAAGGTTATGATTATTTAGTTATAGCCATTGGTCAAGAAAAATTAAAACACAAAGGTATAGAATACACTTACTCTATTTGTAGCAATCCAGAAGAAACCATATCATACACAAAAAAATTAGACGAAATTATAACTACTAAAAAAGCAGGAAAACTTGCTTTTGGTTTTGGTGGAAATCCTAAAGCAAAAGAGGCTGTTAGAGGTGGCCCAGTTTTTGAAGTATTGTTTAATATTGATTACTACTTGAGAAAACTAAACATAAGAGATAATTTTGAGTTAACATTTTTTGCACCAATGCCAAAACCAGGCGAAAGACTTGGTGAAAAAGCTTTGAATATGATGGATATGATGTTTAAAAAACTAAATATAAAATCTATCACAGGAAAAAAGATTGTTGAATTTTTACCTGATGGTATTGTTTTTGAAGATGGAACAAAAATAGATAGTGATTTAACATTATTTGTTCCTGCTGGTGATGGTCATAGTGCTATTAAAAACGGTGATTTACCAAAAACAGAAGCTGGTTTTATAATCATAGAAAGAGATAACAGAGTAAAAGATTGTGAAAATATATATGCGATAGGAGATTGTGTATCATTGGAAGGTCCAGAATGGAAAGCAAAACAAGGGCACTTAGCTGAAGTAATGGCTAGGAATGTAGCGTTTAATATTGCTTTAAAAGAAGGTTTAGAGAAAGAAACTCCAAAAGTATATACAGATCATATAAATATTATGTGTTTGATGGATATGGGAAATGGTGGTGGACTTGCCTATAGAGATGATAAAAAAGCTATGTTAATACCTTTACCTATAATAGGTCATTGGATGAAAAAAGGGTGGGGTATCTACTATAAACTATCAAAACTAGGTAAAATTCCAAGACTACCTGGAATGTAACAGGAGGTTAAATGATACTTGATTTTTTTAATTTAGAAGATTTTAAAATGTCTGTTCCATTTACTGCACTTGGTGCTAGAGTTTGTTATAACGATGGAGATTTACAATCTCTTTTAAATGATCCAAGAGTAGTTGATAAAGATGCAAGAGCTAAATTTTTATCAAAACTTGGTAATTATAAACATTTTTCAGTTTTTTCTCATTCTTTTGCTTATAAAAAAGTAGGAGAATTAAATGCATTAAAAATAGCTGCAACTTATTTTAAATCTCACTATAACCCAAAATATCCAGACGTTATAGGTGTATCTTTAAGACACTACTTAGAAGAACTTTTACAAACAGATGAAGAAGCTTACTATAAAACATTTGAAAAATTAGCAGAGTATGATATACCCATAAAGCCACTTGGAGCAAGAGAAAACGTTTCTTTAATAGGACTTTTAAAAGATTACGATGGTTATGCAGTTTTTTACATAGATAATATAAGTAGAGCCCTTACACATCAGCTTGTTAGACATACAGCACTTAATTTTTCTCAAAGAAGTCAAAGATATGTAAAGGAAGAAGATAACTATTTAATAATACCACCAAGCATAAAAGATAAAGCTGAAAGTATAGCAAAATTAGCAGATGAATTTTGCCAGAAGATTTATGAAATATTAGTTTATGAATATAAAATCAAGAGAGAAGATGCAAGATTTATATTACCAACAGGAAGAAGAACAACTATTGTAGTATCAGCACCTATACCATGGATAAAGGATTTTATAGAAAAAAGAACAATTCCACATGCCCAGTGGGAAATAAGAAACATTGCAAATCAAATGAAAGAACTTTTAGAAGAACAAGGTGTTTAATAAAAAGTTAAAGCTTTATAAAAGATTTAAAGAAATAACTTTTGAACTATCTAAGCTTGGCATTCATAATATTTATAGTTATTTTAAAACCTTATTTGGTATAGAAATAGATCCATCTATTGGACCTAAAAAAATTAGAGAAACATTAGAAAATCTTGGACCATCATTTATAAAATTAGGACAAGTCTTAAGTATCAGACCAGATATAATTCCACAATCTATTATTATAGAACTTATAAAGCTACAAGATAACGTAAAACCTGTAGATTTTGAAATAATAAAAAAAATTATAGAAAAAGATCTAAATGCCAAAATAGAGGAGATTTTTGATTATATTGATACAAACCCTATAGGTTCCGCATCTATATCGCAAGTTTACAGAGGAAAATTAAAAAATGGTAAAGAAGTAGCTATAAAAGTAAAAAGACCAAATTTAGAAGAGTTGATAAATTTAGATGCAGAAATATTTTCAAATATTATAACTTTTCTAGAAAAACATATTAAATTTGTAAAAGAACTGAATTTAAAAAGTGTCATTTCTCAGTATAAATATACTACACTAAGAGAAGCAGACTTTGAAATAGAAGCTTCAAATATCTTAACGTTTAAAAAGAATTTTGAAAATTTTAATGAAAAATTTTATATACCTGATGTTTATACTGAGTTTTCATCAAAAAACGTACTAATTTTAGAATATATAGAAGGTAAAAAAATAAGCGAAATATCTCTACCACCGGAAAAAGCAAAAGAGATAGCAACATTAATAACAGATGCATACTATAAAATGGTTTTTAATGATGGTTTTTATCATGCAGATCCACATCCAGGAAACTTACTTATAAAAAATGATTCAACGGTAGTTTTACTTGATTTTGGAATGATTGGAACATTATCAGGAGAAAAAAGAAAACTACTTTATGAACATATATTTGCCGTTGTAAATAAAAATAAAGCTTTAGCTTTAAACTTTTACGAAGGTATGGAGATGATTACACCAAAAACAGATATAGATAAATTAGAATCTTTTGTTGAAACTTTTATAGACAAATATCACAATAAAACATTAGCAAATATGAATTTAAAAAATATGGTTTTGGAAATTATAGAACTTGTAAGAGAATGTAATTTAAAACTACCTACTTCACTTGCATACTTAGGAAAAGCATCTATTGGGTTAGATAGCTTAATAAGATATTTGGACCCTTCTTTTAACCCAACAGAAAGATTAAGTAATTTTTTAAGAAAATCTATAAAAGATTATATTAAAGAAAAAGTAGATGAAATGAGCAGTATTGTAAATTTTTACTATAACTTTTCTTTCAAATTAGATAAAATTATAAGACTTTTAAATATAGAACGATTGACTTTAAGAATAATTTTCAAAGATTTAGAAGAGATTAAAGAGTACTATACAAATCAAGTAAATAAAATAGTTTTATCTATACTATTTTTTTCATTTTTAGTTTCTTCTTCAATCTTATACCTATCAAATAATCACCAATTAGCAACTTTTTATCAGTATTTGTCAATAGTTATATTTATAATTATTTTATACAAAATTTTTAGGAGTTAATTATGGAGTGTAGAGAAGAAGGAATAGCGTTCCAAAAGCTTGTTGATTTAGTGGAAAAATTAAGAAGAGAATGTCCTTGGGATAGGAAACAGACCAATTTATCTATAAAGAATAACCTAATAGAAGAAGCATACGAACTTTTAGAAGCAATAGAAGAAAATGATAACGAAAAAATGATTGAAGAACTTGGAGACGTTTTACTTCAAGTTGTATTTCATTCGCAGATTAAAAAAGATGATAATCAATTTGATATAACTACTGTAATAAACAATCTCATAGATAAACTAATAAAAAGACATCCACACGTTTTTGGTGATACAAAACTAGATTCTGAAGAAGAGGTGTTAAATCAATGGTACAAACTAAAAGAAAAAGAGAAAACCTCGGTTTTAGAAGGGATACCTAAAAGAATGCCAGCTCTTTTAAGATCTTTAAAAATTCAAAATAGAATGGCAAAAGTAGGTTTTGATTGGGAAAATATAAATCAAGTGTGGGAAAAGTTATACGAAGAGATAAATGAACTAAAAAATGCAAAAACAAGAGAAGAACAGATACATGAATTAGGAGATTTACTTATTGCAGTTGTAAATTTAGGAAGATTTATGAATATAGATCCAGAAGAAGCCTTAAATTTAGCAAACGATAGAACTATCAAGAGATTTAACTATATCTATCAGAAAGCAAAAGAAAAAGGAAAGAAGTTAGAAGAACTTACACTTCAAGAAATGGAAGAACTTTGGCAAGAAGCAAAAAAAATGGAGAAATAAAGCATGAAAAAGAAATTTTTATTATTTATTTTATTGCCAATAAATTTATGTTTTGCAGACGAGAGTATACTAAATTTACTATCTGAATATGAAAAAGTAGCAGACCTTTCTAATAAAACAAAAATAGAAAGTTTAGGAAGTTATGTAATCTTTACAAGAAGAGATTTAGAAATAATGCAAGCTTATAAACTCTCTGATGTATTAAAATCAATACAAGTTCATACTTTTATTCCTAATCATTTTGGTGTTTTTCAATTAACATCTTTTGGAAATTTAGTAGGTTTGAATACATCATATAAATTATTTATTAATGACCATGAAGTAAGCTCTATAAATACAGACAATCCTTTCTTGATATACGATGAATATCCTTTAGACAATATTGATCATATAGAAATTTATTTTGGCCCTGGGGCTGTTAAAGTAGGAAACGAGCCATTTCTTTTAGTTATTAAGATGTATACTAAGGATCCAGAAAGAGAATATGCAACAGTTTTAAGCTCTCGTATATCTACAAATCAAGAATACTCTCTTAGTTTTAATACAAGTAAAAAAATAGATGATAATAAATCTTACTTTTTAAGTATAAATAAAAGTTATAACAACTTTAAAACTCAGTATTTTAATGGTTCTCCCCTTGAAAGAGATAGTAATAGATTTTATGGGTTTTTACAATATAAATACTACGATACAACCATAGATTTATCTTTTTCAAGTGTTAAAAGGGATACTTTTATAAATTATTCTCCAGATAAACAACCATCTATCTCTAATACCAGTTCTGAAGACTTTTATATAAATGCTAATCAGTACTTTTTAGAAGATAAATCCTTAAAATTAAATATTAGTATAGATATAAATAAAAGAGAAGGAGAGTTTGGAAATGATTTAGCTGGTGGCGGACTTTTTATTCCACCTATATACATACCACCTAATATACCTATATACTACTACGAAAAAAGAACTTTAAATAAATATACTTTCCATCTTTTAAAAGATTTTAAAACAGATAAAAATGTATTATCATTAGGTTTTTCATATAAAAAGAAAGAAAATAATATAGATGATAGCTTATATAAAACCCCTACTACTGAAGGAAACATGAATAATATTTTTGTATTTAAAAATACAGATATCTACACTGGGTATTTAGAAAACCAATATAGCATTAATGATAAAAATTCATTAATCCTTAGCTTAAAATATGATTACTATAAAAAAGATGGTGGATTAAAAGATTTTAGTGATTATATAGCAAGAATTGGTTATGTTTCATATATAACAAATTATTTATACATTAAAGGATTCTTGGCAAAAACCTTTATTCCACCATCATTCTTTGAGTATGAGTTTTCTCAAAATCCAAAGTCTTTACAAAGAGAAAAATTTAAAGGATTTTTATTAGAAATTAATTATAAAAAAAATAAAAAATATATTTAAATTAAATTATGATTATTTAGTCGCAAACGATTTAATAACTTTTGGAGAAAATGGATATTTCAATTATCCTGAAAGAATAAAAACTCACTTGTTGGATTTTGAATATAAATTTATTATAAACCCTTCTCAAAATATAAATTTTGATATTAATAAAACCTACTCAAATTCATCAAAGCTTGGTCCAACTTTTGGATGGAATATAAGATACACGGGAAGTATAAATAAGTTTGATTTATTTGGAGAAATTATATATAGAGAAGGTTTTACCTTTGAAAATAAAGAAGTTAAAAATTCTTATAATTTAAATTCTGGTATCATTTACAATTATAGCCCTTCTTTAGCAATAAAATTAAAAGGAGAAAACTTACTTAACAGTTCTCCAAAGGCAGTATTCCCAGCAACACAAAAAAGTAATACTGGAATATTTAGTTCCTACGATAGAAAAATTATATTTACTATAGAAAAGGTATTTTAAAATGAGAAAATTTTATTTACTTTTACTTATGATATTTATCCAGCTGTATGCTCAAGAATCTCCAGAATATATAGAAGTAAAACTTATTGAAAAAATATTTATGGATATATCTAAAAGTTCTACTGTTAAAGTGTGTACTATTGGATATGAAAATTTATCAAATATACCAACACGTTTAGTAGTTACTACATGTAATAATGCAGATTTCATAATTATTAGCAAAGATTATTATACAATCAATATAAACAAACCTGCTATTCTTTTAAATAGTAGTGATATAAAAAAATACAAAAATGTTATAGGTGCTTTATATTGGAAAAAAGGAAGACCACAACTTATCTTTATAAAAGAAAGATTAGAACTCTATAATATAAAGCTACCAAAAGAGTATGAAAGGTTTTTGATAGAAGAGGAAAAAAATTCTTTTATAAATTTAAATTCTATGTTTTCTATATATTTAGCTGAAGAAAGATGACATTTTTTAAAATAACATTAAAAGAATTTATAGAACATAGGTGGTTTTTATTGTTTTTGTTTTTCACAACTTTCATATTTTTTCTTATATACATTTCTATTCCAGTTTGGGAAAAAAGAATTTTTGACAGCATCATTTTAAATGAATTTAATAAAGAAAAAGAAATATCGAGAAATATAATAGATAAAATAAACGAATATGCAGCTGAAGATAGTTTTATTGAAAAAGTAAATGATATTAAATTTATAAAATATAGCACTGATTTATTGGAAGTATTAAATACAAGTTATACTAATTACATTTATATTGTAGCTATCGTTAAAAATAAAAGTTACATTTTAATAGATGCATCTAAAAAAGATAGGATGAAGCCATTAGATATATTTGAATTTTTACCTGAAGAAATACCAGTCATAAATAAAGCTATATCAAATTTAGAACCACAGTATAAAGTTATAAAATCTGTCAATACAATTGGAATAACCTTTTATTATCCTTTTAAAGATAAGAAAAATTTAGCTTACTTGCTCGTTATAGATTATAGCTTTAATAAAATAAAAGAAATTAATGATTTCCTATCTACTATAAAAAAAGTATCTATTTTCTTTATTATTTTAACATTAATTGTCTTAAATACTCTTATTTTCTTTATAATAAAAACTTCTTATTATAAGAGAAAAAGTTTTATTGATAATTTAACTCGTGTTTACAATAAAAACTATCTTGAATATATATCAGAATTAATAGAGTTAAAAAATTATGTTGTTGCTGTTATAGATTTAGATTTCTTTAAAAAAGTAAACGATACATATGGTCATGCAATAGGAGATATAGTATTAAAAACAGTAGCAGAAAATATAAAGAAAAGTTTAAGGGAAGAAGATATATTAATAATGTACGGTGGAGAAGAATTTGTAGTTTTAATAAGAAAAAACAGACAAAATAAATTTGAATCAATTATTAATGTTTTTGAAAGATTAAGAGAACATGTAGAAAATTTGAAAATATTTATTACAGAAAATGACTATATAAAATTAACAATTTCTATAGGTGTTTTTTTAAATACAGATAAAGAAAAAAGTTTATCTTCATCTATTAAAAAAGCAGATATAGCTCTTTACAAAGCAAAAAGTAAAGGAAGAAATAGAATTGAAATTTATGATGAAGAAAAAGATTCTATACATCCACTAATAACTGCTATGGAAGTTAAAGATGCAATTGATGAAAATAGAGTATTTTGTTATTACCAACCTATAGTTGATTTAACAACTAATTTAGTTTCTCACTATGAAGTTTTAGTTAGAATAAAAGATAAAAATGGTAATATAATTACACCTTATAGTTTTTTACCAAGTGTAGAACACACTTTTATTTATACAAAGTTAACAAAAGTAGTTATTGATTTTAATTTGAAAATATTAAAAAAATACAAAGATATAAAAGTAAGTATAAATTTAAAACCTTCAGATATTTTAAATAGATCTACCATCGATTATTTACTAGATATAGCAAAAGATAATAATATTGTTTCTCGTTTAATTATAGAAATTGTAGAAACTGAAGATATTTTAGCTTATGAAGATATTTTAAGAGTAATAAATCAGTTAAAAGATGTAGGCTATAAAATATCTTTAGATGATTTTGGTTCTGGATATTCAAACTTTGCTTATCTTCTAAGATTAGATATAGACTATCTTAAGTTAGATGCAAATTTAATAAAAAATATTACCACAGATAGAGTATCATTTGAAGTAGTTAAATTGATTGTTCAATTTAGTAAAAATATGAAAATAAAAACGATTGCAGAATTTGTAGAAAATGAAGATATATTAAAGGTTTTAAAATATATTGGTGTAAAATACGGTCAGGGCTATTATTTCTCAAAACCAAAACCTATAGATGAATTTATAAATCAAGCAAAATAAACAAATATATATTAAAATATTTATTTACCAAAAAAATGTGAGGTGGTAAAATTGTCTGAAATTTTAGAAAGAGATGCTTGTGGAGTTGGATTTTTAGCAAATATAAAAGGTGTAAAATCTCATAAAATACTTCATGATGCTCTTGAATCTTTATCAAACTTAGATCATAGAGGTGCAGTAAGTGCAGATGGTAAAACAGGAGATGGTGCAGGTATATTAACACAAATACCATATAAATTTTTTGGGAAAGAGTTATCAAAATTAAATATAAAAATACCATCTGTAGAAGATTTTGCTGTTGGGGTATTTTTCTTACCAAAAGGAAAGGAAGAAGATTTAAAATTAGCTATAGAAGACATAATAGAAGAAAAATTTAAATTTTTAGGTTGGAGAGAAGTTCCAATAGAGGAAAAAGAGATAGGAGAAATAGCAAAAAGAACTCAACCAACTATCTTCCAAGGATTCATATCCAAAGAAAATATTAAGGTAGAAAATTTTGAAAAGGAACTTTTTATTTTAAGAAAAAAAATTGAAAAAATATCAAAAGAGTTATATATACCATCATTATCATCGAAAACTATTGTTTACAAAGCATTAGTAACAGCTCCAAAATTGAGAGATTTTTATCTTGATCTACAAGATGAAGACTATGAAACTGCCTTTACTATCTTCCATCAAAGATATTCTACAAATACATTCCCAAATTGGAAATTAGCTCACCCATTTAGAATGATTGCTCATAATGGTGAAATAAATACAATATCAGCAAATAGGAAATGGCTTAAAGCTAAGTATGAAGATATTAGAGAAATGTGGGGTAATATTGCAGATATAATTTTACCTATAACAAATGATGATGATAGCGATTCTGCATCTCTTGATAATGCAATAGAATTTTTAGTTCATTCTGGAAAAAATATTTTATCAGCTATAAATATTCTAGTTCCTAGAGCATGGGAAAATGATACAAGGTTAACACCAGAAGAAAGAGCATTTTACGAATACTTTGCATGTATATTTGAAAGTTGGGATGGGCCTGCTGCTATTGCATTTACAGATGGAAGAATAATAGGTGGAAAGTTAGATAGAAATGGACTTAGACCTGCAAGATATATAATTACTGAAGATACTTTATTGATGGCATCTGAAGTTGGTGTAATAGAATTTCCAGAAGAAGAAATAAAACTAAAAGGTAGATTAGGGCCTGGAGATAAGATAGCCCTTGATTTGGAAACAGGTAAAATATACTTTTCTGAAGAAATAATAAGACTACTTATAAAAGATAAAAAGTATAAAGAATGGGTAGAAGAAAATATTATTCCTTTTGTTCCAGCAACAGATATACCAGAAGTAAAAGAAAAAGATGTGTTAAAAGAACTTATAACATTTGGATACGATAAAGATGAGATTAATATGGTTGTTAAAGAAATGGCATTAAAAGGTGCAGATCCAACATATTCCATGGGAAATGATACACCTATATCTGTTTTATCAAGAAGACCAAAAATGCTTGCATCATACTTTAAACAGAGATTTGCTCAAGTTACAAACCCACCTATCGATCCAATAAGAGAAAAAGCAGTTATGTCATTGAAAACATACGTAGGTAAGAAAGAAAACTTTTTAAAAGAAACACCCCTTCATGCAAGACAGATAGTTTTTGAATCTCCAATCATATTCGACAATGAGATGGAAGAGTTGATAAATACTTATAAAGACAAAGTAGAAATCATTCCAACAATTTTCCCACCCTATGAAAATGCTTTAGAACCTTCTTTAGATGAGATATGTGAAAGAGTTGAACAAGCAGTTGATAATGGAAAAGAGATAATAGTATTAACTGATAGAGAGGTATCTATAGAAGGTGCACCTATACCTATGGGTCTTGCAGTGGGAGCTGTAAACGCTTATATGTCAAAAAAAGGAAAAAGAAGCAAATTTAGTATAATTGCAGATTCTGGTGAAGTTAGAGATACACATAGTATAGCATTTTTAATAGGTTACGGTGCTACACTTGTAAATCCTTACATGGCTGTTCAGATTATTAAAAACTTAACTATTGAAGACAGTAAATTTGATATATCTTTTGAGGATGCTGTTAAAAACTACAAAAAAGCTGTTAATGAAGGATTATTAAAAATAATGTCTAAAATGGGTATCTCTACTATTAAAAGTTATAGAGGTGCTGGACTATTTGAAGCTTTAGGAATATCTACAGAAGTTATAGATAAATGTTTCCCTGGCACTATTTCTAAATTAGATGGTATAGGTTTTGTAGAAATTGCAAAAGAAACTCTTTTAAAATTCAATAAAGCATTTTCTGGAGAGTTAAAAGAACTACCAGTTGGTGGTGAATACAGACACAGAAGAGAAGGTGGAGAGTTTCACTCTTGGAATCCAAAGGCATTGACATCTCTCCATAAAGCAGTGAGACAGTTAAAACTTGAAGAATACAAAGCATTCACAGAACACGCTTATTTAGAAAAACCAGTTGAGCTTAGAGATTTACTTGAGATATCTACAGATAGACCACCTATCCCTATTGAAGAAGTAGAACCTGTTGAATCTATAATGAAAAGATTCATTGGTGCAGGTATGTCAGTTGGTGCATTAAGTAAAGAAGCTCATGAAACAATTGCAGAAGCTATGAATAGAATTGGAGGAAAATCAAACTCTGGTGAAGGTGGAGAAGATCCTGCAAGATATGGAACAATAAAAAACAGTAAAATAAAACAAGTAGCTTCTGGTAGATTTGGTGTAACACCAGAATATCTAAACTCAGCAGAAGAGATAGAAATTAAAATAGCTCAAGGGGCAAAACCAGGGGAAGGTGGACAATTACCAGGTAAGAAAGTAGATGTATACATAGCATTTTTAAGACATGCAAAACCAGGTATTACACTTATATCACCACCACCACACCATGATATATACTCAATAGAAGATTTAGCCCAACTTATATACGATTTAAAGATGATTAACCCAAAAGCAAAAATAATTGTAAAACTTGTATCTGAAAGTGGAATCGGTGTAGTTGCTTCTGGTGTTGCAAAAGCTTTTGCAGATATTATCCACATTTCAGGGCATGATGGTGGAACTGGAGCATCACCGTTGGTTTCTATAAAAAATGCTGGAACAATATGGGAACTTGGTTTACCAGAAGTTCATAGAGCATTGATAGACAATGATTTAAGAGGAAGAGTAAAGCTAAGAGTTGATGGTGGTATAAAAACAGGAAGGGATATAATCATAGGAGCATTACTTGGAGCAGAAGAATTTGGTTTTGGCACTGCTTTAATGATAGCTGAAGGATGTGTTATGGCAAGACAATGTCATCTTAATACATGTCCAGTGGGAATAACAACACAAGACAAAAGACTTAGAGAAAAATTCCCAGGAAAACCAGAAGATATAATTAACTACTTAAAGTTTGTAGCCCAAGAAGTTAGACAATACCTTGCAGATATGGGCTATAGAAGCTTAGATGAAATTATAGGTAGAGTTGATTTACTAAAGCCAGCTATACCAGAAGATCACTTTAAAGCAAGAAAATTAAAGTTAGATTATGTATTAGAAAAACCAGATAGTTCCAAACCAAACAAATGTATACAAGACGGAAACCCTATACCAGAATCAAAACAACCTTATGATCTAGAGATACTAAAAGATATACTACCAGCTATAGAAAAAGAAGAAAATTATTCAGGATTTTACGTATTAAGAAATATTTATAGATCTTTTGGTACACGTATAGCACATGAAATTGTTAAAAGATATGGTGATAAAGGTTTAAGAAAAGGAAAAATAGAGCTTAATTTAAGAGGAACAGCAGGACAAAGTTTTGGAGCTTTCTGTGTACCAGGATTGGTGTTATCATTAACAGGTCAAGCTAATGATTATGTAGGTAAAGGTATGGCTGGTGGAATAATAATAATAAAACCACCTAAGGAATTCAAAGGAGATAGCAATAAAAATGTAATTGCTGGAAATACTATTCTTTATGGTGCAACTGGTGGACAAGTATTTATATCAGGTATAGTAGGGGAAAGATTTGCAGTTAGAAACAGTGGAGCGACAGCTGTTGTTGAAGGTGTAGGAGACCATGGTTGTGAATATATGACAGAAGGAACTGTCTTAATACTTGGTGATATAGGTATAAACTTTGGAGCTGGTATGACTGGTGGAATTGCTTACATATACGACCCTAAAACTGTTGCTGAAAGTAAAATAAACAAATCATATGTAAAATTAGAAGAGATAGATGAAGAAGATAAAGATACTATAAACAAACTACTTTTAAAGCATAAAGCATATACAGATAGTAAAATAGCAGAGAAAATACTCGATAACTTTGAAGATGAAATAAATAACTTTATTAAAGTTGTTCCTGTAGAAACAAAAAAACCTTCATTAGATACAGATGAAGCTATAATTACTAAAAATTGAGGCAAGAAAAATGAGAAAGTACGGTGCAATACTTTTACTTTTTGTATTTTTTATTTTCGGATGTAGTAAAAGTGAACATAAACCTGATGTTAAAAATGAAAATGTAAAAAAAGCAAATTTACAAAATCTACAAGAAGCGGTGGTAGATCATGTTATTGATGGAGATACTATAGTTGTAATACTAAATGGTAATAAAGAACATGTAAGGTTAATAGGTATAGATACTCCTGAAAGTAGAATGAATCAAAGAGTAGAAAAACAAAGAAATCTTGGGGATGCAGAAACAGTTATACAACTTGGACAAAAAGCAAAGGAATTTACTAAATCGTTAGTAAAACCAGGAGATAAAGTATATTTAGAACTTGATGTTCAGCCAAGAGATCGTTATGGAAGATCGTTAGCTTATGTATATCTTCAAGATGGAAGGATGTTAAACAAAGAAATTATATGTAACGGTTATGCAATGCCATTAACAGTACCACCAAATGTAAAATATGAAGAAGATTTTAAAAAATGCTATAAAGAAGCAAGAGAAAAAGGTTTAGGTTTATGGAAGGAGTAAAATAATGGAGAATAAAAAAAAATCTACTAAACAAATAGTAGAAACATTAATATTTATATTCATAGTTGTATCTCTCGTTAGAGTTTTTTTTGTTCAAGCTTTTAACATTCCCTCTGGATCAATGAAACCTACACTTTTAGTTGGAGATTTTATACTTGTTAATAAACTTGTATATGGAAATTGGGATATAGGTATACCATTTACAAATATAACCTTTTATCACCACAACAACAGATTAGCAAAGATAGATAGAGGCGATATTATAGTTTTTAAATATCCAGAAGATCCTTCTATAGATTTTATAAAAAGAGTAGTAGGTTTACCTGGAGATATAGTTGAAGTTAAAAACGATATTGTGTACCTAAACGGAAAACCTTTAAAAAGAGTACGTGATGGATACTATGAGGAAGAAAATGAGAAAGTTATAAAATATAGAGAAACAACCATAAGGAAAGATGGAAAAGAGTACTCTTACGATGTAATGGAAATTGAAGATGGAATAGGACCAGATTTTGGACCTATTCAAGTACCACCAAATAGCTATTTTGTTATGGGAGATAATAGAGATAATTCAAAAGATAGTAGATTTTGGGGATTTGTACCAGATGATTACGTTATAGGTCAAGCTTTTGTAATATATTTTTCAATTGATTTAAAAAAACCAAGTATAAGAATTTCTCGCCTTGGAAAAGTAATATTTTAACTTGCAAATTCCTATAGCTTATATTAACTTTATAATTAAAACATAGGAGTTAGAGTTTATGATACTTATTAAGAATGGTTATCTTGTAGATCCTGAAAACAATTTAAATGGGAAATTGGATATTTTGATAGAAAAGAATATAATTAAGAAAATAGATAAAGATATAGTACCATTTGCAGGATGTGAAGTAATTGATGCTTCAGAAAAAGTTGTCTGTCCATCATTTGTTGATTTACATGTTCATTTTAGAGATCCAGGTCAAACATACAAAGAAGATATAGAATCTGGTAGTAAAGCAGCTGTAGCTGGTGGTTATACTACTGTTGTTTGTATGCCAAACACCATTCCAGCTATAGATGACATTCATATTGTAAAATATATAATAGAAAAGGGTCAAGAAGTTGGCTTATGTAGAGTTTTACCTGCCGCAGCTATAACAAAAGGTAGAAAAGGCAAAGAACTAACAGAAATGGCATTACTTAAAGATGCTGGCGCTGTATACTTTACAGACGATGGTGCACCAGTAATGGACTCGTTCATTATGAGAAAAGCTATGGAGTATGCAGGTTCTATTGGTAGTTTTGTAGCTGATCATTGTGAAGATTTAAATCTATCTCAAAATGGCGTTGCCCATGAAGGAGAAATATCAGCCGCTTTAGGTCTTCCACCTTTACCACCAGAAGCAGAAGACACAATGGTTGCAAGAGATTGCATATTATCAATTCAAACAGGAATGCCAGTTCATATTTGCCATATATCATCAAAGTTAGCTGTTGAAATTGTTACTTGGGCTAAAGCTATGGGAGCAAAAGTAACAGCCGAAGTTACACCACATCATTTATATTTAACAGATGAAGAATTTTTAGATTTCTCTTGTTATGCAAAAGTATCACCACCTCTTAGGACACATGAAGATGTAGAAGCTGTAAGATGGGCTTTAGCAAGTGGTATAATAGATTTTGTAGCAACTGATCATGCACCACATGCCCATTATGAAAAAATGCAAGAGTTACAAGCTTGTCCACCAGGTATGTTAGGATTACAATTTGCATTGCCTATAGTTTTAGATCTTGTAAAAAAAGATTACTTTGATTTAAATAGACTTGTTGAAGTTATGTCTTTAAATCCAGCAAAAAAAATAGGTATAAAACCACCACAGATTAAAGAAGGTGAAATAGCAGAACTTACAATCTTTGATCCATTTGAAACATGGGAAGTAAATGAGGAAACAATTTTATCAAAGAGCAAAAATACACCGCTGATAGGTAGAAAATTAAAAGGAAAAGTAAAGTATACGTTTTATAATGGAAAAATTGTTTATAAAGATTAGTCATGATAAACAAAATTTATCAATATTTGAAAGAAGTATATGATCCAGAAATTCCATTAGATATTGTAAATCTTGGTTTAATTAAATCTATAGATTTTGATGGAAAAAATTTAAATATAACACTAACATTAACTACGCCAAACTGCCCATTAGAAGATATAATAATTTCATCTATAGAAAAAAAGATTAAAGAGAACATAGCAGAGATAGAAAATATAACCATAACTTTAGATTTTAGTACTCCTTGGACAACAAATCAGATTTCTCAAGAAGGCAAAGAAAAACTAAGAACTATAGGTTGGAAAATTTAAGATAATAAATATTTAAAATTATAAAAGTTGATAAAAAATATTAAAATTTAATAAAATCAATCCCTAATCAATAAGTAGCTAAATGATAATAAAAAACTCATACAGAGAGTTTTATGATTATAAAGGCAAAAAACCAATTGAAAAGGAGCATCAAATATAACGCCTTATGTGAAAGTTTTAAAGAAATTAAATAAAAGATATATTTAAATTGTTTAAAATCTAATCTTTTTATAAAATGAGACTGAAATAAGCCGTTTATTTATTAAGCCAAACTTTCTACTAAAGAATTACTTAGTTCAAGTTATTGTATAATATAAAAGATTTTTAAAAAATACCAGAGGAAACAATTGCAAATAATATTATTAATTTTATTTATTATAAACCTTTCTTTTGCTGAAGAAAAAGTAGTGGTTGAAGCAGATAAGTTAGAGAAAGATAAAGAGATTCTAACAGCTACAGGGAATGTTGTCATCACATTTCAAGGTAAAATTTTAAAATCAAGCAAAGTTATTTACAATACAGAAACAAAAAAAGCTACTTTACCGGAGAAGTTTTATATCAAAACAGAAACATTTGAAGGATATGCAAATTCTGGTTGGTTTGATTTTGAAAATGATACAGGTGAGATGTACGATTACGATGGTGTTGTTGAAAAAAAATATTTTGTAAAAGGAAAATATCTGAAAAAAGAAAAAGATATCTATTATTTTACCAATGGAGAATTTTCAGCCTGTCCAGCTTCTCAGTACGACTGGAACATTAAGGCATCTTCAGGAAAAATAAAAGAAAATGATAAACTTCAAGCTTACAATATGAGATTTAACTTCTGTAGAATACCTATTTTCTATACTCCTTACTTCTCTTATCCAACAACAAATAGAAAATCTGGACTTCTTACCCCTACCATAGGTAAAGATACATACAACACATTTATATATAAACAACCTTTATTTATAGTAATAAATGATTATTCTGATGCTACAATTACCTTAGACTATAGAAATAAACAAGGAACTGGAGGTAATTTTGAATATAGGAGAAGCTTTGATAAAAATATCAACTTATTATCACAGTTAGATTTTTTCAAAGAAGGTGGGAATAGAGAATGGTGGCAAAATAGAACTCAAACACCACTTACAAATAGGTATAGATTTTATTTAGAAACAAACTATTCATACTTTCAAGATTGGCAATTTTTTACAAAGTTAGATTTTGTAAGTGATAGATATTTCTTTGAAGATTTTTATAATAACTCTCCGTTAAGGTATACATCTTTTACAAAATCATATTTAATCGGTAGAAATGAAACAGATAAATATCAGTTAGAATTTAATTTTGATTACTTTTATGACTTAACAATACCAAACAATAGAGCTACTTTACAAAGACTACCAGAGATTAGATTTTACTGGAAAGAATCTAAACTTTTTGATTTACCTATATACTACGATTTTTTATCTGATAACACTTATTTTTATAGAGTAGAAGGTACATCAGGTATAAGATCTGACAATATATTAAGGTTATCTAACTATACCTACTTTGGAAAAGTTATTAACAATATAGAAATATCACCTGAATTTACTTTATATCTAAACTCAAAGAACAACAATGCAGTAGATAGAAGATTTTTAATACCTATTAAAGACTCACTATATACTACCTTTTCAAATAGTTATAAAAAATTCAATCACCTGGTGATTCCAAAAATTGTTTTTGAATATACAAGTGCTATAGATCAATCTAATTTACCATACTACGATAGAACAGATAGAATCAATGGAAAAAAAGATGTAACATTTCAACTTTATAATATATTAAATTTTGAGAATAACAATTTTTTAAGATGGGAGATATCTGAAGGTTATACATTTCTTAACTACTATTTTATTGGGGATAATATTTATTATTCACATATAAAGCCTTTAACAAACAGTATTTTATTAAATATCGATAAATACAGCTTAGACAGTACAACATTTTATGATATAGAGAAAAAATATATGATTAGATCAATATCTTCTTTATCTTTTCCCATAAATAATTATATTACTTACTCATTAAGTTATTCACATGATAAAGGTACTGTTAATGAAATACCACAAAAACAACTTTCAAATAGTATTTCTGCTAATTATAAAAATTTTAGTTTAACTGCAAACATTATCAACAATATTAAAAATGGGTATGTTCAAAGAAAATCTTTTAGTCTTAACTGGAACAGAGGGTGTTGGAGTTTAACATTTGGATATTGGGAAGATTATAATGAATCCACATCCAAAAGGTATAAGAACTTATACATAATGATTAATATATTAGATATCCGATATAACTTTCCTTTTGTAAAAAATTAAAAAGTTCTTTTCTGATTTTGGTTTACTAAAAGAGAAATGGGCTTTCTACCTTTATACCCTTCATATATTCCATGCCAAAAAAGTATCTGATCTTCGTCTTCTTTCCAACATAAAAATATTTCTTCATCTCCATTCTTTGCTGGAAAATCTAAGATAACAGGATCTATACTTTTTACCAAAACCCCAAAATTTTGAATCATTTCTATAAGTTCTTTAATTTCATCATCTAACAATTTAACCATACTTTTTGAATATAAAAGTTCCAACTTATCTAAATTACTAAGATTTTCAACTTCTTTTAGTTCTTCATATATAGTTAAATTTTTATAAATCTCTTCCCTTTTTTCTACTATTTCTTCAACTAATACTTTAATTTGAGGTAATATACTATTTGCTTCTTTAACAGAAAAATATCTCATTATCATATTTCTCTCCTTCAATAGAAAAAATTCTAATAAAAATTATAACAAAAATAGTTTATATCAACTATGATAAAATATATCTAAAAAATTATGAGGTTCAAATGGAAAAAGAAAAACTTCCAATTGAAAAAGATGTTGATTTGGAACTAGAGTACAAAATTTATAGATTATACGATATTTTAAAGAAAAAAATAAAAATTATTCTTATCTTTTTTGTTATTTTATTAATTTTACTTGGAGGTTATTACTATAAAAAAGAATTAGATTTACAAAACAATACCAAAGCTTCAGTAGAATTAATGAAAATATCACAGCTAATAGCAGACAATAAACTGGTAGAAGCAGAAGGTGAAATTAAAAATTTTGAAAAAAATTTTAAAGATACTGACTATTACAAAGTTATTTTAGCATATAAAATTCTTCTTAAAAAAGAAAACAATGTAGAAGATGCAGAAAGTAGTAAACAGCTTCTAAACTTACTTAAAACAGATATATCTTCTGGCTTTAAAGAGTATCTTGCCTATATAAACTACAAAAATGGTGATTTAAAAACATCAAAATCTTATTTAAAAGATATAGATTCTAAAAATTATAACTATTTATCTAGTCAAATACTGTATGCGTTTATTTTGAGAAAGGAAGGAAATTACCAAGAAGCTAATAAAATTTTAGATATGATTAAAAATAACCAAAATTACAGATATTTATCGTTATTAGCAAAAGAAAGTTTATAGAGGTGAAAAATGGAAAAAATTTATGAAGGAAAAGCTAAAATTATATTCCAAGCAGATGAACCTGACAAAGTTATTATCTATTATAAAGATGAAGCTACAGCATTTAATGCACAAAAAAAAGATGTAATAGAAGGTAAAGGCATTTTAAATAATAAAATATCTTCTATATTTTTCACACTTTTAAATAACTCAAATATTAAAACTCATTTTATAAAACAAATATCTGAAAGAGAAATGTTAGCATACAAAACAACTATCATACCAATAGAAGTTGTAGTAAGAAACATTGCCACTGGGAGCATAGTTAAGAGGCTTGGTATTCCAGAGAAAGTAGAATTTAATCCACCACTTATAGAGTTTTATTATAAAAACGACCAATTAGGAGATCCACTTATATGTCAAGAACATATTTTTATGATGAAATTAGCTGATGAAAAAGATATTTCAGAGATTAAAAGTATAGCATTATCTATAAACAGTATTCTAAAAGAGTTTTTAATTAGACATGATATCATTCTTGTCGATTTTAAACTTGAATTTGGAAAGTTACCAGATGGAACAATAGTTGTAGCTGATGAAATATCACCAGATACATGTAGATTCTGGGATGCAAAAACTGGTGAAAAAATGGATAAAGACAGATTTAGATTAAACTTAGGAGATCTAACAAAATTTTATGAAGAAGTTTTAAAAAGGTTAGAGAAATGAAAAAAGTAAAAAAAGCAGTTATACCTGTTGCAGGGTTTGGAACAAGGTTTTTACCTGCAACAAAATCAACTCCCAAGGAAATGATGCCACTTATAGACAAACCTATTATACATTATATAGTTGAAGAAGCTGTAAACGCTGGTATAGAAACAATTATATTTGTATCTGGAAGGCATAAAAGAGCTATAGAGGATTATTTTGATTATTATCCAGAGTTAGAACAAGTTTTATTAAAAGCGGGGAAAAAAGAAGAAGTGGAAAAAATAAGAAATATTAGTAATATGGCAGAGTTTGTTTATATTAGACAAAAAGAGCAACTTGGATTAGGTCATGCTGTGTTAACAGCGAAAAACCTTGTTGGAGATGAACCTTTTGCAGTTTTACTTGGAGATGAAATTATAAGAAGTAATATCCCAGGAATAAAGCAACTTATAGATGTTTACTATAAATTTGGAAAATCTGTGATTGGCACAATGGAAGTAAAAAGAGAAGATGTAAGTAAGTATGGAATTGTTGATGGAAAAAAAATTACAGAAGATATTATATTAGTCGATAGGTTAGTTGAAAAACCTTCTATAGATGAAGCACCTTCCACAACAGCTATAATTGGTAGATATGTACTATCACAAAATATTTTTGAGGCTTTGGAAGAAACACCTATAGGTAAAGGTGGAGAGATACAGCTTACAGATGGTTTGGCAAAATTAAGAGAAAAAGAAGTTATATACGCTAAAAATATAGAAGGTTGTAGGCATGACACAGGTAATAAGTTAGGATATATAGAAGCTATTATTGATTTTGCTTTAGACAGGGATGATATAAAAGATAGTGTTAAAAATTTATTATCTCAAAAGTGTAAAGAAATTGAACAAGATCAAGATTAAAGCTAAAAAGCAGTTTGGACAACACTTTTTAAACTCAAAAAATATTGCAGAGGAGATAGTTAAAGCTATAAGCATTTCTTCAAATGATATAATTGTTGAAGTTGGAGTAGGAACTGGCTTTTTGACAGAAATAATCTTATCTAAGAACCCCTCTTATATTTATGGTGTAGAGATAGATAAATCTGTTTATAATCTAATAGAAGAAAAATTTAAAGATTATAAAAATTTTAATTTAATAAAGTCTGACTTTTTAAAAGTAAATTTATATGATCTTTCAAAAGAATCGAAAATAAAACTCGTTGGAAATTTACCTTATAACGTAGCATCTTTAATTATTGTTAACTGTGCATTTTATATAGACATCTTAGAAAGATGTGTTTTTATGATACAGAAAGAAGTTGCAGAAAAACTTATAGCAAAACCAAAAACAAAAGATTATACATTTCTATCTGTTTTTACTCAAACATTTTTTAATGTAGATTATATTATGAGTGTACCAGGAAGATTTTTTACACCACCACCCAAAGTAACATCTGCAGTTGTTAAATTAATACCAAAAGATAACCCACCTATAAAAGATATTAAAAAATACAAAAATTTTGTATCTCATATTTTTCAAAATAGAAGAAAAATGCTAAGAACAAAAATTGATGAAGAAATTTTAAAGCAAGCAGATATTAATCCAATGGCAAGGGCTGAAGAGCTTAATGTTGATAATTTTATTAAACTTTTTGAGGTTATCAACAATGGTAATAGGTAGTTTAGTTTTAGAGATACATATTCCTGAGGCAACCAATTTAAAAGAAAAAAGAATGGTTATAAGATCATTAAAAGAAAAATTAAGATCAAAGTTTAATGTTGCAGTTTCTGAAATAGACAATCAAGATTTATGGCAATTGGCAGTAGTAGCTGTTGTAACAGTAGCATCTGATAAATATCAAATAGAAAAAATTTTAAATAACATTGTTAACTTTATAGATGAAAATTATCCATATCTGCATATAAATATAACTAAAGAATTAATATAAAGGTGATAGAAGATGAGAGAAAAATCTCTAAGAATGGAAAAAGTAAATATGCTTTTAAAAAAAGAAATTTCTGAGATTATAACTGAAGAGTTTAATATCTCCAGAGATAACTTTATTACAGTAAGTTTAGTAGATACAACTTCTGATTTAAGTCAGGCTAATGTTTATATCTCTGCTTTAAAAGATGAAGATAGTATTTTAGAAACTTTAAATAAAAGTAGCGGTCATATTCGTTTTATTTTAGGAAAAAGAATAAGAATAAAAAAAACACCAAAGCTTACATTTAAGAAAGATATATACAAATTAGAAATTTAAAACCAACTTATAAGCTTTACTTTTTGATATTTTAAATTCATCTGCTATTAGATTGGCAATATCTTTAGTTGTAAGGTTTTCTTTTTTTAATAATTCTACTTTTTCTTTAATTTTTTCATAATCTAAAGATTTTTCAGCTATAGGCTCAATAAGAATTACAAACTCACCTTTTATCTTTTCTGGATTTTTTGAAAAGTAATTTAATATTTCAGAGGGATTACCGCGAATAAACTCTTCATGTATTTTTGTTAATTCTTTTGCAACAACAATATTTGCATTACTGTTTATTTCTTCTATTAACTTTATTGTATCTACTATTCTTTTTGGACTTTCATAAAGGATTAATGTAAAATTTAAACTAAAATAATATTCTAAATCTTTCATTTTTTGAATTTTTTTATTAGGTAAAAAACCTACAAATAAAAATTTGTCTGTAGGTAATCCAGAAGCTGATAAAGCTGTAATACCTGCAAATGGACCTGGTATTGGAACTACTTTTATACCATTTTCAACAGCTTTTCTAACTAATCTATAACCAGGATCAGATATGCATGGAGTTCCTGCATCACTAACTAAAGCAACATCATATTTTTCTAATATAGAAACTATTTTATCTGAAACTATATTTTCATTGTAATCGTTGTATACGATAAGTTGCTTCTTTTCAATACCATAATATAATAAAAGTTTTGACGTTTCCCTTGTATCTTCACATGCTATATAATCAACATTTTTTAAAACTTCAACAGCTCTAAAAGTTATATCTTTTAAATTTCCAATAGGAGTTGCTACTACATATAGAGTTTTACTCACGGTAATCTCAATGTTTTATTAACAATACTCCCATTTCCAATATATACATTATTTTTATAAACAGCTACTTTCCCATCAGGAAAATACTTATCTGAACTTATTTTAATCTCTTTTTGTAATGGTAATACAACTTTTTCTATAGAAATAAATTTTGATGAATAAGGTTCAAAGATAACATTATCTTGAAGCTTTATAATTTTTTCTCTATCTTTTATATAAAGGTTTACATCAGTTAATTTTAAAGGTGTTGAATTTGTAATTTTATAAAATCCATTTAATATAACATTATTATTTACTATTTCAGCTGAATATATCACATTCCATTGAAATCCATTTATTGGATATATGAGATTTATTCCAGCGTTCATTGGTTTGTCCGATGAAAGTTTTATGGTTATTCTTGGAGATAGTAAATCTTGCCATTTTAAAGATGAAGATATTTTATTTGGAAAAGTTGGAATGGTTGTTACAACAACACCATTTTTTGTGTCTAAAGTTATAAACCCATCTTTTACAGATATAACTGTGCCTCTAATTAATCTTCCTTCACCTTCTATTGAGATAGTTTTACCTACAAGACTTTCAAGTATATTATTAGCTGTTGGTTCTGATACATATCCTAAAACTTTAATAGCATTATTGGAAGGTTTAATCAATACATTATCCACATCTGCACCTACAAGTAACTGAACCGGACCTATAACTGTTTCACCTTGCGCTAATAAAAACTGTGAATACTGAATATAAGTTGAACTACCTTTATTGTTTACTATAAGACTATCTGCAAAGGATAAAGAAAATAGAAATAATATAACAACAAAAGTAAATACTTTTCTCAACATAAAAACTCCTAACAATGAAATAATGGAAAATATTATATCAGATAGTATTATAGTATTAACACTTTTAAAAAATGAATCAAACAAAAAAAGCCTACCGTGATGGTAGGCTTGTTGAAGTCTTTATTTTATTTCAATTTTTACTTCTTTTTCTTGAACTGCTTTTGGTATTACTAATTTAAGTACACCATCTTGGTATTCTGCCTTTGCTTCTTCAACTTTTACATCTGCTGGTAAAGGTATTACTCTTTCGAATTTTCCATAAAATCTTTCTTTTCTATGGTAATTCTCATCTTTCTTTTCTTCCTCTTTTTTAACTTCACCTCTTACTATTACTGCGTTATCTCTAATTTTAACTTCTATATCTTCCTTCTTAGCACCTGGAATTTCTGCTTCAACAATGATGTTATTATCTTTTTCGTAAACATCTACCTTTGGAGACCATGTAACCACTTCTACATTTTGAACTTCCGCTGGTAAAAACTCTTTAAATAGTCTGTTAATCTCATTTTCCAATCTTGCCAACTCTCTTAATGGTGAAATTGCTATTGCTGGAATTAATCTTCTGTCCATCATTTATACCTCCTTTTTTATTTTTTTACATCCTATAATATAAATCTTATTTTAGTTTTGTCAAGATATTTTATATTAATTCACTAAAAAAATTAAATAATTAGTCAATCATATATTTAAGAAATGATACTTATACTTTTTAATATTAATTAATAAATACGTTTATTATTTTTGACAATATTTTAATCTTGACTGATTTATCAGTCATATAATATAATGAAGACAATAAAACAACATCAGGAGCTTTTATTATGTATAGATTTTTTATAAGAAGACCTGTTACATCTTGGATGTTTATTTTAGCATTTGTAATAGCTGGTTTGTACAGCTTAAAATATATTCCAATAGATAGAAACCCAGATGTTGACTTTCCAATCGTATCTGTTTCAACAACTTATAAAGGAGCAAACCCTTACGTTGTAGATACAAATATAACAAGAGCAATAGAAGATGAACTTGCAACTATAAGTGGAATAGAAGCTATATCGTCTTCAAGTTATACAGGTTTATCAAGGATTACTATCATATTTGATTTAGATAAAGATATAGATATTGCAGCTCAAGAAGTAAGGGATGCTGTAAATAGAGCTCAAAAAAAATTACCAAAAGATGCAGATCCACCAATTGTAAGAAAAGTCGATACTTCAATGGCACCTATGATGGCTATTTTACTTCATGGAAATGTAGATTATGGAACATTAAGTTATTTTGCTGATAAGGTAGTAAAAAGAGAATTTGAAAGAATTAAAGGTGTTGGTGAAGTTGATTTAGGTGGATTTAGAGACTATGTTATGTGGGTAAGGATAGATCCTTTAAAATTAGCTGGTTATAAACTTACACCTATAGACGTTGTAAATGCACTTTCTAAAAATAACGTTGAAATTCCATCTGGTAGAGTAGATAGTAAAGACAGAGAGTATACCTTAAGAGTATACGGAAAAGGAAAAACGGCAGAAGATATAGAAAATATAATAATAAAAAATAATGTAAGAATAAAAGATGTTGGTAAAGCTGAGTTTACTTTCGATGAAAAAAGAAGTGCTGTGAGATTTAAAGCTTTTGATTCAAAAGAAGTTGAACCAGCCATAGCTCTTATCATCTATAAACAGGCAAAAGAAAATACAGTAGAAGTTTCAAAAAGAGTTATTGAAAAAATGAATGAAATTAATAAACAACTTCCACCAGGATTGAGATTGGATATAAATTATGATTCTTCCACATTTATAGAAAAAAGTGTAAGCGATGCTATGCATGAAATTTTAATTGGTTCTATATTAACAGCTCTTGTAGTATTTTTCTTCTTAGGTAGTTTTAGAATGACATTTATACCAGCTTTAGCTATACCTGTTTCAATACTTGGAGCTATAGCATTTTTAAGCTTTTTTAATCAAACGTTAAACACATTTACATTACTTGCATTGGCAGTTGCTGTTGGACTGGTAATAGATGATGCTATCGTTGTTATGGAAAGTATATACAGAAGAAATGAAGAAGGTTTAAGAGGAATTGAGGCAGCAGAAAAGGGAACAAAAACTGTTATATTTGCTGTATTAGCTTCTACTGCTTCACTTATAGCTATATTTATACCAGTTTTGTTTATAAAAAGTGTTATTGGTAAATTTTTCTTTGGTTTTGCTTTAGGTTTAATTATAGCTATAGCTATATCTTATATCGTTTCTCTTAGTTTTACTCCGATGCTTTCAGCTCGTTTAGTACATGTATCAGAGAAAAATTTTATTCAGAGAATTTATGATAAATTTGAAAATCTATTTGATAGAGCTTTAAAGTGGTCTTTAAATAATAAATTGATAGTGTTATCTTTATCTATAATAAGTGTGTTGATAGGTTTTAAACTTGCATCTATAACACCTAAAGAGTTTACTCCTATTGTAGACGAAGGAAGATTTTTGATTAGATTTGAAACACCTACTGGTTCTTCATTTGATTTTACAGATAAAAAAGCAAAGGAAATAGAAAAAATTATTGAAAAAAACCCTTATGTATTACGTTATGGTGTTGCACTTGGTGAAGGAGTAGCTGGAAGAGCTGAAGTAAATGGCGGAATATTCTTTATAACTCTTAAAGATCGAAGCACTGGAAGACCACATCAAAAAGTTATTATGGATTCATTTAGAAAAGAGATGTCAAAACTTTCTGATGTAAAGGCTATAATTGATATACCTTCTGCGGTAGGTCCAAGGGCTGGAAGATCAGCTGATATAACGTATGTAATAAAAGGTCCAGATTTAGATGAGCTGTCAAAATTAGCTGGAAAATTAGAATCGCAATTAAGAACTACAACAGGATACACAGACGTTGATACAGATCTAAGAATAAATAAACCAGAAATTAAAATTGATATAGATAGAGATAAAGCTTTGAATTATGGTGTTTCAGTAGAAGATATAGCTAATACATTAAACTTTATCTTTGGAAAATATAGAGTAGATAGTTATGAACAGGGATCTGAAAGTTATGATATGATCATAAAAGCAGATGAAAACTTTTTAACAAGTTTTGATAATTTATCAAAAATATACGTAAGAGGAAAAGACAATAATCTTATACCACTTTCAAATTTCATATCATACAATTTATCACCAGGATATAACGTTATAAATCGTTATAATAGGCAGTATAGTTTTACACTTTATGCTAACGTTACTGGAGGCAAATCTGTAGGAGATGCAACTGTAGAAGTTGAAAATTTATTAAAAAAGGTACTACCATCAGGTTATACCTATGAAATAGGAGGTCAAACAAAAGAATTTAAAAGAACTTTTGGTTATCTAAGTTTAGCTCTTTTAGTTGCAATAATTGCAGTTTATATGATTCTGGCTTCATTATTTGAAAGCTTGGTACACCCATTTACTGTTTTACTTACTATTCCATTTGCAGTTGTTGGCGCTTTTGGACTAATACTTATAGCTGGAAATACATTAAATATTACTACATACTTTGGAATAATACTATTAATTGGACTTATAACAAGAGATAGTGTTTTATTTATAGAGAGGATAATACAGCTAAAACACGATGGACTTGATACATTTAATGCAATATTGCAAGCAAGGAAGGAAAGATTAAGACCTATACTTATGACTACATTTACAATTTTTGCTTCTTTAATACCTGTAGCTTTCGGTTTAACAGAAGGTTCTGAGATGAGACAACCTCTCGCATTAGCTGTTATTGGTGGTCTATTTACAGCATTACCTATAAGCTTATTTGTTATTCCTATAATGTACATTCTAATAGATAAGATAACTGTTATAAAAAATATTTTTGGAGGTAAAAAGACATGAAAGATTTTGAATTTTATAATCCAACAAAAATAGTATTTGGAAAAGGTAAAGAAAAAGATATTGGAAATATTTTAAAATCTTACGGTGTTAAAAAAGTTTTATTTATTTATGGGCAAAATTCAATTAAAAAAATTGGACTTTATGATACAGTAATTAAAAGTTTAAAAGAAGCACAGATAGAATTTGTAGAGCATCCAGGTGTAAAACCAAATCCTGTTTTAAGTCATACAAGGGAAGGTATAAAAAAAGCAAAAATGGAAAATGTTGATGCTGTTTTAGCTGTAGGTGGTGGTTCTGTTTTAGATGAAGGAAAAGCTATTGCTGCTGGTGTAAAAGTTGAGGAAGATATCTGGAATTACTTTAAAGATCATACTAAGATTATAAAAGATGCATTACCTATTTTTACAATACTAACACTTGCAGCTACTGGAAGTGAGATGAATGGTTATGCTGTTGTTACCAACGAAGAAACTTTAGAAAAACTCTCCATTGCATCTGAAGCTATTTATCCAAAAGTATCTATACTTAATCCAGAACTTACATTTACAGTCCCAAAGGAGTACCAAGCTTATGCTGCTGTAGATGCTATAGCTCATGTAATTGAGTGGTATTTTACATGTAATATCTGTCCAAATATCAGTAATAGACTTGTAGAATCTATAGTAAAAACAGTTATGGAAACTACAGAAAAAATTTTAGAAAATCCTTATGATTACAATGCAAGAGCAGAGTTTATGTGGGCTGCTACATTAGCATTAAATGGTATAACAAGACCTGGTTATGGTGGTGGGATATATGTTAATCATATGATAGCCCATTCTTTAGGTGCACTTTACGATTTAGCTCATGGAGCATGTTTATCTATTGTTATTCCAGCATGGATGTGGTGGTACAAAGATAAAAATATAAACCAGTTTAAAAGATTTTCAAAAGAGATTTTTAATCAAGAGGACCCTGAAAAAGGAATAAAATTATTAAAAAATTGGTTCGCAAAGATAGGAGCACCTGTATCATTGCAAGACGCAAATATTCCATCCTCAGACATTGATAAAATTGCAAACCATGTATATGAAACAACAGCAAAAATTTGGGGACTAGATAGTATATACACAAAAGAAAAATTAAAAGAAATACTATATTTTGCTTTAAGGAGTAATATAAATTGAAAGTAAGTACTAAAGAAAAACTTTTCTTAGCTGCAAAGGAAATATTTAGTGAAAAAGGTTTTTATGAAACTAAAATATCTGATATTGTTGAAAAAGCAGGCGTAGCTCAAGGTACTTTTTATTTATACTTTAAAAGCAAAGAAGATATATTTATTGAATTAGTAAGAAAATTACATTTAGACTTAATGAAAAGATTAAAAGTTTATTTAGAAATTAATACAGACTTTCCAAGCAAAATAAAAGGTCTTTCAAAAGATTTTATTATAGAAGTTTATAAAAATAAAGATATAGCAAATATATTTTTTTCTCAATTAGGTGGTTCAAATGAAGAATTTAACAAGTTATTTATACAAAAGATAAATGATTTACAAAACTTAATTGTAAAAATTATAGAAGAAAGTATGCCAAATATAGATGCATTTTTAATATCAAATTTAATCATTGGTTTACTTAGACAATCATTTTTAAACTATATATTTATGAAAAATTTAACTTTAGAGGAAGTATTAGAAAAAATTGAGAAAGGTATTGATATAATAACTAAAGGTATATATTCATTGGAGGAATTAAGTGAAAAATAAAATAATAAATATAACATTGGCTTTACTATCTTTTTCATTTGCATCTTATAGTATAACTCTTGAAGAATCAATAAACCTTGCTATAGAAAATAACAATGAATTAAAATCCTATAAACAACAAATAATATCATCTGAATATCAACTAAAATCAGATTTAAACTCATACTTACCTAATATTTACTTAAACATATCACAAAAGTTTTACAATCAAACACCAATGACTAAAATTCCTAACTTTCCAGTATCATTTAAACAATCTAACAAAGACTTTTTAACCTTTGATATAGGATTTAATCAGCCAATTTATACCGGTGGTTTAACTGAAAATAAAATAAAAATCTCCAAACATAGCATTAAATCAAATACACTTTACTATAAAGAGATGGAAAACAACATTAAAGCAGATGTTATTAAATCTTACATCGATGTTTTTGTGGCAAAATCATTAATAATTATTTATCAAAAAGAGTATGAAGCTATAAAATCTATTTATAAACAACAAGAAGAATTTTTCAAAGAAGGTCTTATTACAAAGGTAGATCTATTACAATCAAAAGTAAGGCTATCAGAAGTTGAAAGAAGTTTAACAGAAGCCAAAGGTAACTACAAAGTAGCTTTAGCTAAACTTTCAAAACTTATAGGTAAAAATTTAAAAGAAGATGAAGATTTTGAAAAACCAAAAATAGAAATTAAAGATCCTGAAGATTTTGAAAATCTTTTAAAAACAGCTTATGAAAATAGAAAAATAATAAAATATTTTGAGGAAAATATAAATATTGGCGAGAAAAAAGTAGATATTGAAAAAGCAAGTTTTCTACCAAAAATTTTTTTTCAAGGTGATTACATATATACAAACCAAAATCCATACTTAGATCCTAAAGGTAATTTTGTTTTAACAGTTGGAGCATCTATAGAGTTTCAAGGTATTATGCCATACTATAAAATACTTCAAGCAAAATCAGATGTACAAAAATTAAAATATCAACTTAATGATTTAAAGGAAAACATTAAACTACAATTAAAAAATGCTATAGAAAACTATAAAACAGCAAAAGAAAACTATAAAGTTTCAGAAGACAGTTTAAGCTATGCAAAAGAATATTTCCAGTTAGTAAAAGAACAGTATGAAAATCAATTAGCTACAAATACAGATTTATTAAATGCTGAAAGTAGTTATACAAGGGCTTTAGAAAGTAGAGAGATAAATTATTATAATCTTTATAAATCTTATATAGACATTTTACTTATTACCGGGCAAATTAAT
This sequence comes from uncultured Aquificales bacterium, assembly GCA_964648745.1. Classification (GTDB taxonomy): domain Bacteria; phylum Aquificota; class Aquificia; order Aquificales; family Hydrogenothermaceae; genus Sulfurihydrogenibium. The sequence continues at coordinate 26,332 of CAZYKX010000012.1, read as the reverse complement.
TAAAAGGAGTAAACGTTGGATAAAAAAAAGATAGGTTTGTTGGTTGTTATTGTTGTTTTAGTATTTTTCTTTATTCTGGCTATAAATTGGATAAATCATAGGATGAAATACGTAACAACTGATGCTGTTTTTGTTGAAACAGATTATCTATCTGATGTTGGGTTTAATAGAGTTTCTGGAAAAATTCTCCAACTTTATAAAAAGGAAGGAGATTATGTAAAAGCAGAAGAAATTTTGGCTAAATTAGATGATACAGATTATAAAGTTCAAAAAGAAAGTATAGACTATCAAATAAAAAGCTTAGAAGCACAAAAAGCAGAGTTAGAAAAGAAAATTGAGAGAACAAAAGAAGAAACAGAAATAAATGAAAATATTAGCATACTAACAACACAAGAAATATCTAAAAAAATAGAAAGTTTAGAAGCAAAAAAAGCAGAAATAGAATCTCAGATCAAAAAAGTAGCAAAAGATGAAGAAAGATATAGGAATCTATACAATAAAGGATTATTAGCAAAATCAAAGTATGAAGATATAACAACTCAGTTGGATGTTCTTTTAAAAGAAAAAGAAAGTATTTCAAAAGATATAGCACAACTTAAAGTATCTTATGAAAAATCAAAGGAGAATGTTAACTATGCAAAAGTTCAGAAAAAAACAGTTGATGAGCTTTTAGATAAAATAGTTTATGTAGAAGAACAGATAAACACATTAAAGAAAAATAGAGAAGATATAGAAAATCTTTTAAACTATACCTATTTAAAAGCACCTTTTGATGGTATAGTAGCTAAAAAGTATGTTTCTATCGGAAATATTGTAAAAGCAGGTCAACCTATTTATTCTCTTGTAAAATCTGACAGTTTTTATATAAAAGTTTTACTTGAAGAAACAAAGTTAGAAGGTGTAAAGGTAGGTAATAAAGCTTATATAAAATTAGATGCTTATCCAGATAAAACATTTGAAGGTGTTGTAGAAAATATAGATATTTCATCTGCAGCAAAATTTGCTTTAGTACCAAGGGATATTTCAGCAGGGGAATTTACAAAACTTGCTCAAAGAATACCTGTAAAAATAAAGATCACAAAAGGTGATATTTTATTACTTAGGGTTGGTCTTGGTGGTGAAGTTGAGATAGAAAAAACGAGGTAATAATGGATAGTAACATTCCAATCTACGAGAGAATATCCAATATTGAAAGAGCATTAATAACATTCATCGTTATGTCTGGTGCATTTATGGCAATACTTGATACTACCATTGTAGATATCGTTATACCTAAAATGATAGGTCCGTTACAAACAGATTTATATGGTATTCAATGGGTTATAACTGCTTATATGATATCTTCTGCTGTTATGCTTATTTTATCAGAATGGCTTGATAAGGTTATAGGTTTAAAAAAAGTTTTTATAGCAGGAATTATTCTATTTACTTCATCATCATATATATGTGGTTTATCTCAAACTTTAGATATGATGATAACAGCAAGGATTTTTCAAGGTATAGGCGAAGCTTTAATTATGGCAACTGCACAGACAATACTTTTTTCTGTATATCCAGTAGAGAAAAAAGGTTTAGCTATGGGGATTTTTGGTTTAGGTGTTAGTTTTGCTCCATCTTTAGGTCCTACACTTGGAGGTTATATAACGGAATATTTAAATTGGAGATGGGTGTTTTTCATAAATATACCTGTAGGAGTAATAACAACAATGTTGGCTATATTTTATCTTCCTGAGACAAGTATGATAAAAGAAAAAGTAAAGTTAAATTTCATATCTTACTTTTTTATGTCTTTATTTACAATATCACTATTAATACTATTATCTAAAGGTCAACAACTTGGTTGGTTTATGTCTGATACGATATTTTATTTAGCTTTAATATCTGCTTTTTCTTTTCTATTTTATATGCTATCTGAACTTTTATCAAAAGAACCACTTATTGATTTTAGAATCTTTTTAATAAAAGAGTATTTTGTTGGATTTAGTGTTTACTTTCTTTTACTTGGTTTTTCCATGTATCAAATCTTTTATCTCTTACCTTTATACTATGAAAATTTGAAAGGTCTTCCTACATTTGATGCTGGAATCCATATATTAGCTTTTGCCTTTTTTATAGCTCTTTTTTCTCCTATTGCTGGAATATTATCAGACAAATGGAATGAAAAATATGTTATCTATATAGCTACCATATTATACTTAATAGTATCAATATTTATAATACCAAAGCTTGATTACTACACACCAACAATAAAAGCTGCAATTATGACAGTACCACTTGGCATTGCTATGGGAATGTTTTTTGCTCCTGTCACAACCTTAGCACTTAGAAAACTTGGACCTAAAACATCCTTAGGAACTGGACTTATGCATTATGGAAGGTTTGTAGGTGGTTCCTTTGGTACAGCTATTGCAACAAATGATTTATACAGACATCAATGGGAACATTTTGAAGGTATAAACACAATGCAAAACTATAATTATATTTCAAACTTTATAGAAAACTTAAAAGAAAATTTTTCAAATTTCATCCCAGAAAATATATTAGAAATGAAAGTAAAAGCTTTTATATATCAAGTTCAGTATTTACAAAGTTTAAACTTTTCTTTTCATGATACATTCTTTATTGCAGGAATTTTTGGCATAATAGGGTCTATACCTGTTATTTATCTGTTTATATCAGATATATTTAAGCGATTTAATTGATAATAAATAAAGTTAAAACATTTCAAAAGGAGCTTAAAAGCTCCTTTTTATGAAATTTAAAAAACCTAATCCGATTTCAGTAGAATTATTTTTTTGGTTCTATCCAACCTTAGAAGAAGTTATTGCAGAAAAATCTGTTATAGTCATAGAGATAAATAAAAATTTTTTAATTGCATGATATAGCTCTTCTATATTGAAGTTTTAATCTATCAAAAGGTTTAAGTCATTCTATTATGTAGCCAAATATAACCTCAGGTTAGTTGCTGTTATGCACCTACTAGTACACCACCAGCTCCCCTTGGATCAACCGAGGCAAACCATAAAGGTGCTTCTCCTCTGCATGTTTTAACTTCAAAATATCTCTTATTTTTATTAGGATCAAAATATACCATCTCAGGTTGTGTTATAACTTCTACCACAGCATCTTGACCTAGAAAGATACAGATTGGTTTGCCTTGGAGAACTGGAGAGAAAGAACCAGCTACAGTATCAATGAAGTCATTTTGGTCAACAACAATCTTTTGATCTAAGAGAAAACGAAGATCATCATCTTGTACATATTCAGAATTTTGGAGTCCTAAAAGCGTTTTTACTACAGGATCATTTTTAAGTCTGTCTTTAGCTGCTTTATTTATTAATATTACATATCTTCCATATCCTTTACCATCCTAAGATGGAACATATTTAGATTGAAGATAAGCTGAGAAGCTAAGAATGTGTTGAAGTGTTAATTGTTGTGGTGTTTTACCGTTAATTGTCCCAGCAGTAGTATCATACTTAACTTGTGTAATTGTGATAGGAGTAGCTCCAGATTCACCAGTATTGTTGAATTTCTGTGTAGGAGCTAAAGATTGTCCTATAAATGGAGTTATCAATCCATTTGTATCAGCTATACCTAAAATATCAAGATAGAATAATGCTCTTGATAAAAGGTCAGTTTCAATAGTCTCCCTCAAGATTTCTGAAGCTTTTTCTTTTATTTTAGCTTCAAGGTCAATATTAGACATTAGCTTCGCTCTTTCAGTTAACGGGAACTGTTCAACTATTTCAGATACTTGTATATTTTTTTTGTATTCTGATTTGTGACTTGGTAATGGATCATTTTCATTTACATCTCCCCATGTAAAGTCTTGTGGTAAGTTAAACCTCTTGTAAACTAATACCTTATCACATTTACTTTTAGTAAAATCCACAAACTTGCTTACATACCTTCTAAAGATCATTCTAGGCAACGCATCTTTTAGTATTTCTATATTTAGAGCGGGATTAAAAGGTAAATTTCCAGGCAGACTTATAACATCAGGCAAATTAGAATGTTCACCAGATGTTGTCCTGGTTAGATCTACTTCCTCACCTAAATTAAGCAAACCTTTTCCAGGTCTTTCCCAAATTCTTCCTCTTTCTACTATTCTTACATCTACAAAGGTCATATCTTTAAGTGTTAATTTTTTCAACATGGTGATATATTCTTCATAGAATGCCTTTTTAGGGTCTATATTCTCCATTTTCTGTCCTCCATGATGTTAAAATAATCTCTAGACAATAGTATAATCCTAAATAGAAACATTGTTCAAATATGAACACAATTCAAAACTATACCTCTATCTCACATTTTATAAATTCATTGAAACTTAAAAATTCTAATTATAAATATTGATAAAAGAGATATTAACGAACCTAATAAAAATGGATAATCGCTTGAAAAGTTATCCCAAATGAAACCAGCTATGATCGAAGAAATAAAGGTAGAAATACCTATGAAAAAATGATATAAGCCAAAAATAAACCCTTTTCTAAACTTAACTTTACTACCTATAGTCCCCCATATACCAACCTCTAAAAATCCTTCAGATATCGCTAATAGGATTATAGCTATAATAGGATTAAAAATAAACATTAAATTTGTTATAAAATACAAAATACTTATTATATAGAAAAATACATTTAAAGAAAGTTTATCATAAAGCAATCCTGCTATATATGTCAATATTACAAGGACTATTGTAAAAATAAAATATAATAAAATTGTTTCAGGCGTTTCTTTAGTATATTCAAAAACTTTTAAAATATAGAAAGAATAACCTAGATTTACAAAAGACATCAAAGAAAAGTAAATAAACAATTCAGGATATAAAATTTTCCATGTTATACGTTTTTTTAATGTTTTCTTCTCTTGTTTTATACTAATATTTAAAAACATTGAAACTAAAAACAAAAAAAACAAAGTGATTGAAGAAATTAAAAAAATCATTTTAAAATCACTAATTTTAAAGAAATATAATGAAATTAAAAAAGCTAAAAAAACACCTACAAGTTCTCCAAAGTTTTCAAAAATCTTATTGATTGCAAAAAATTTTCCTAACTTTTTCTTAAATCTGATAGAGATAGAAGCACCCATTGAAGGTGCAAAAAAACCTTCTCCAAAACTTTTAAATATTACCGATAGCTGCAAAATATCCCATTTTTTTGCTAATGCTATTAAAAAATTTGCAATAGAAAAAAATAAAATACCCAAAGATAAAACTTTTTTATTACCCTTAATATCAGATAAATAACCACCTAAAATTTTTAAAAAGTTAGATAATAACTCACCTATTCCTTCTACTAAACCAACAATCACCATTGAAGCACCGAAGAGATTAACGAGAATAAACGGTAAAAGTGTCTCATAAACCTCTAAAAAAACAGTAAACAAAAAAGTCAAAAGATTTAAAATTAATAAAAACTTTTTACTTTCTTTCATTATCTTACCTATTTTGATTTTTTTGATTATAATTTTATATTGAATGTATAAAATATGGGGTAAAAAATATGGAAAAAATAGGTATAGTTGTAGGGATAACAAAGCCAAATAGTTTAAAATTTATATCAAACAATGATATAAAGTTAGGGCAGTTTGTGTTTGTACAATCTCAAGATCAAAAAATTCTTGGAATTATAAATAATGTAGAAATTGAAAATAGATACATACCTGAAGATATTTATTCAATTGACGGAATCGATAGAATAGTAAAAGAAACAAACAACTACTTTAAAATTAAAGGAGAGATACAGCTTTTAGGTAAAATAATAGAGTTAGATAATGATATAAAACTAGAATTCCAGCGGACAGCACCTTTACCTGCTTCTGAAGTTTATAAAGCAGATAAAGAAATACTAAAAAAACTCTTTGGTGGAAAAGATGAAAACTATATAAGGATAGGTAAGCTTTTAGCTGAAGAAGAAGATATACCAGTCTATGTTGATGTCAATCAAATAGTATTGAGACATTTAGCGATACTTGCAATTACTGGTGCAGGAAAATCTAATACTGTATCTGTTTTGCTTGATAATATTGTAAAACTAAATGGTACTGTTTTGGTTTTTGATTTTCACGGAGAATACTCTCATGCATCATTTACAAGAGATGGGAAAAATGTAGTTAACAATATAACTCCAGTTGTAGACCCAACAACATTAAATGCTAAAGATTTTGCAAAACTCATAGGTATAAAAAATAATGCAACTACTCAACTAAGATACTTTAAAAAAGCACTACAAATATTAATTAACGATTTAAAAGGAGAAAAAAATGAAGACTGGAGAAGATTTGTAAATACTAAAGATTTCTTTGATAGATTAATTAAAATATTAGAAGATTGGGGAGAAGATGGAGGACCATTTAAAGGAAAGATAAAGGAAGATTCTCTTTATGAGATTATAAATAAAATCGAAGATTCATTATCTGATTTAGGACATATTATGAAAATAGGTGTAAAAAATCTAATTGAAAATATAGAACCTGCAAAAATAAACGTTGTTAATCTATCTGAAGTTGATGAAGATGTTGCTGATGCTATAGCTTCAAACTTTTTAAAACATGCTCTTGAAGAAAGAAAAAAAGCTACAAGGGGATTTGATAGTAAACTACCTTACCCACTTTTAGTGATTGTTGAAGAAGCTCACATTTTAGCTGGCAATAACGTAGATACTGACTCAAAATACTGGATGATGAGAATAGCAAGGGAAGGTAGAAAATTTGGGCTTGGTTTATGTATAGTAACACAAAGACCAAAAGGGATAGACAAAGAGATTCTTTCACAGATGAATAATATGATTATTTTAAAACTTGTTGAGCCAGAAGATCAAAAACATGTACAAAGTGCCAGTGAGTCATTATCAGCTGAAATAATGAATTATCTACCGTCATTAAACCCAGGAGAAGCAATAATAATAGGTAATATGACAAAAATACCACTTTTAGTAAAGATAGACAAAGCAAAGGGAAAAATACAAGGAAATGATTTACATGTAGTCAAAAAATGGAAAGAAACAACAGAAAGGAAAAATTCGATAAAGGATTTAGATGATGTTTGAAAATAGAGAAGAAGCTGGAAGAAAATTAGGCTTATATCTATCAAATAAGTTTTTTCAAAAAAATAATACTATTATACTTGCTATTCCAAGAGGTGGTGTACCAGTTGCTTATGAAATGGCAAAGATATTAAAAATCCCTTTTTCACTTGTAATTACAAAAAAATTAGCTCCTTTAAAAGATCCAGAAGCAGCATTTGGAGCTATTGCACCAGATAAAAGTACAGTTATTGATGAAAACTATATGAAATATATGGGTGTTTCTGAAACAGAACTAAATCTTATAAAGGAAAAAGCATTAAAGGATATGCAAGAAAGAATAGTCAAATATCTAAAATCAAAAGAACCTGATATTAAAGATAAAGATGTTATAATCGTTGATGATGGAATAGCTACTGGATATACAGCTATTGCTGCTGGAATTTACGCCAAAAATAAAGGTGCAAAGAATGTTTATCTTGCAGTACCAGTTTGCCCATCTGATAGCATTAGTAGAGTTTTAAAATACTTTGATGATGTTTTTTGTTTAGAAAAAGTTGATACATTATTTTTTGCTGTTGGAGCCTATTATAGAGATTTTCACCAAATATCAGATGAAGAAATGTTTTCTATCATTGAAAAATCAAAAGAAGAAAGATTATTCTATAACTAAAATTTATATTAGGAGGTTGTAAATGAAGAAACTATCTATTATGTTAATTACCACTGGTTTTATTTTAGGTTGTACTCAAGTATCTACAGTTACAGTAAAACCTGAGGAAGAAAAGAAAATAAAAGAAGTTGGAGAATCCGTATCGATGAAACTTCTTAAAACACTTAAAGGTGAGTTGATATCTGCAATGCAGCAAGGAGGACCAAATCAAGCCGTAGAAGTTTGTTCTAAAAAAGCTTTAGCTTTAACAAGTCAAATAGAAAAAGAAACTGGTTATTCTATTAAAAGAACTACTTTTAAGTATAGAAACCCAGCAAACGCTCCTGACAAATATGAAGCTGAAGCTTTAAAATACTTTGAAGAGGCTGCTTCTAAAGGAAATTTACCAAACTACTATATTCAAGGGATAAACGAAAATGGAAAGGTCGTTTATAGATACTACAAACCTTTAAAAGTTGAAGGCGTTTGTTTAACATGCCATGGAGATCCAAAACTTATGGATAATAATTTAGTTGAGAAAATAAAAACTTTATATCCTAACGATAAAGCTATTGGTTATAAAGAAGGAGATTTTAGAGGAGTTGTTAGAGTTACAATTCCTTCTGATAAATTATAAAAATTATGAAAGGGGGCTTTCACCCCCCTTTTTTATAGAAAAAGATTACTCTTCTACAACTTCTGTTACTAATGCACCAGATGGGCATTCTTCTGTAACTTCTAAAACTCTTTGAGCTAATTCTCCTTCTATGATAGCACCATCACCACCAACTTCAGCTTTAACTTGCGCTATTCCATCACCAGAATCTTCATAAACTTCTGGAACCTCATCGTAGCAGAGAGCACATGCTGTGCAGAGATCTTTGTCAACTTGAACTTTTACCTTCATCTTATACCTCCTATCTAAAGTATTTTAAATGACTAAAATAGTATAGCTTAATATAAGCTATTTTTCAATTAAAACAATGTTTTATATTTTTCTAAAAAATCTTTCTTAAAGTATTGAAATTTTTCTATTTTTATAGATTCTCTTATGTTTTTCATCAGATTTATATAAAACCTCAAATTATGAATAGTGCCTAATATATAAGCTGTTATTTCTTCTGCATTATAAAGATGTCTTAAATAACCTTTTGAAAAGTTTTTACATGTGTAACAATCACATAAAGGATCAACAGGAGAATCATCTAATTTATATTTTGCTGATTTTATATTTAACTTTCCAAAATGGGTAAAAAGTGTTCCGTTTCTTCCATTTCTTGTAGGCATAACACAATCAAACATATCTATACCTCTTTCAACACTTTCTAAAATATCTTCAGGAGTACCTACACCCATTAGATATCTCGGCTTATCCTTTGGAATTAGAGGTGCTACAATCTCTGTCATTGAGTACATAAACTCTTTTGGTTCTCCAACAGACAAACCACCTATAGAATAACCGTCTAAATCAATGTTAACTGTTTCTAAAGCACTTATTTTCCTTAATTCTGGATATATTGAACCTTGAATTATACCAAATAGAGCTTGGTTTTTACTTTTCTTTGCATCCTTTGACCTTTTAAGCCATCTTAATGTTCTTTTCAAGCTATCTTCTGCATACTGATAACTACATGGATAAGGTGGGCATTCATCTAATGGCATCATTATATCACTACCTATTATTTCCTGAATTTCCACTACAAACTCTGGCGTAAAATAATGCCAAGAACCGTCTAAATGAGATTTAAATTTTACTCCTTCTTCTGTAACTATAACCTTGGCTTTTTGTTTACCTTCTTTTTCTTTTCCAGCTGCTAAGGAAAAAACTTGAAAACCACCACTATCTGTTAGTATCGGTTTTTCCCAATTCATAAAATTATGAAGCCCACCAAACTTTTTTAAAACTTCTAATCCAGGTCTTAAATACAAATGGTAAGTATTTCCAAGAATTATTTGAGTTTCTATTTCTTCAAGATGTTTTAATGTTACAGCTTTAACAGTTCCTTGAGTTCCAACTGGCATAAAGATCGGTGTATCAATAATACCATGGGAAGTATATATTCTTCCTAATCTTGCATTTCCATCTTCTTTTAAAAGTTCAAATTTAAACAGCTTTAGCTCCAGATTGTAAAATTTCTAACAAATCATTTTCATCTAAAAAAACTTCTTGATTCCCAGATTTCATATCTTTAAGCTCATACTTTTGAGATACAAATATAACATAATCAGAATTAAGTTTATTCGCTAATTTCAATAAAGATTTAAGACTACCTTCTTTAAGAATTAATTCAGTTTTTATATTTAAATTTCTCATTTTAGATGATAGTAAAATAGAAGCTGTATAAAACTCCTGTCCTAAAGGGATAACTGTATATAGAGGTTTATCTTTTGGTAGTTGTTCTATAAGTAAAATTAAACGTTCTATTCCTGCGGCAAAACCAAGAGCAGGTGTATCTGGACCACCAAGCTGAGCTACAAGGTTATCATATCTTCCACCAGCTGCAATAGTTCCTTGTGAACCTATTTTCTGTGAGATAAACTCAAAAACTGTATCTGTATAATAATCAAGCCCTCTTACTAATTTAGGATTTTCAATAAAATCAACATTTATAACTTTTAAACCTTCTTTAATTTTTTGAAATCTTATTTTTGATTGTTCTGATAAAAAATCAGATATTTTTGGAGCATCTCTTACTATCTCTTTACAAGTTTCTACTTTACAATCTAAAACTCTCAATGGATTTGTTTCTAACCTTCTTTTACAATCTTGGCAAAGATTCTCTTGATATTTTTTTAGATAATCTTTTAAACTTTCTGTGTATACTTTTCTTGAAGAAAAATCTCCTAACGTATTTATCTCTAATCTGAAATCTATATTTAACTCTTTAAGTATACTGTAAACCATATATATTAATTCTATATCAGCAAGATAAGAAGATACTCCAAAGATTTCAGCTCCAATTTGATGAAACTGTCTGTACCTTCCAGCTTGCGGCCTTTCATATCTAAACATCGCTCCTTCGTAAAATAGTTTATGATAACCACCTTCTGCATACATTTTTTCTTCAATATATGCTCTTACACAGCTTGCTGTACCTTCTGGTCTTAATGCGACTTCTCTTCCACCTTTATCTGAAAAAATATACATCTCTTTTTGAACAATATCAGTTTCTTCACCAACAGATCTTTTAAATAAAGAGACATCTTCAACATAAGGTAATATAATTTCTTTAAAATTAAAATTTTCAAAATATTTTCTAAATGTATTTACAATATATCTATACTTTTTTGCATTTTCTCCATATATATCTTGAAATCCTCTTATCTTTTGTACTATTTGCAATATCAACCTCCACCTACAAAATGTACAATCTCTACCTTATCTCCTTCTTTAAGTTCATATTTATCATACTCACTTTTTGGGATAACATCATAACCAACAGCAACAGCAAAGTTAGGTGCTTTTATATCTAATATTTTCACAAGATCTGATATAGTTAACTTATCTTGATTAAATTCTCTCTCTTGACCATTTATGAATAATTTCATTTTTTACCTCTACATTCCTATTATGTTATAACCTGCATCTACATATAAAATTTCTCCTGTGATACCTGAAGCTAAATCAGAACATAAAAATAATGCAGCCTTACCAACTTCTTCAATACTAACAGTCCTTTTCAATGGTGATCTTTCAGCAGCTACTTTTTGGATATCTGTAAAATCAGAAATACCCATTGCTGCCAACGTTTTAATAGGTCCAGCAGATATACAGTTCACTCTTATATTTTTTGGTCCAAAATCTCTTGCTAAATATTTCACAGATGCTTCAAGTGCAGCTTTTGCAACACCCATAACATTGTAATTGTATACTACTTTTTCAGCACCATAGTATGACAACGTTAATAATGAACCTCCATCATTCAATAAAGATAAAAATTCCCTTGCAATAGCTGTGAAAGAGTAAACACTAATATCCATAGCTTGTAAAAAAGATTGTCTATCTACTGTGTAATAAACATTTTTTAAAAATTCTTTGTTTGCATAAGCTATTGAGTGAACTATTATATCAATGCTACCCCATTTTTCTTTTACAGTTTCAACAATATTTTTAATATCTTCATCTTTTGAAACATCACATTTTACTATAAAATCTGCATTAAGCTCTTGAGCTATGGGATTTACTCTTTTTTCTATCCTTTCATCTAAGTAGTTAAAAGCAAGTTTTGCACCATTTTCATGAAAAACTTTTGCTATTCCATAAGCTATACTTTTATCATTAGCTATTCCTAAAACTAATGCTTTTTTCCCTTCCAGTATCTTCATCATTAACCTCCGTTAAGCTATGATTTATAATAGACAACGCTATTAAATATAAAACAAACACTCCAAAAGCTGTTGCTATACTTGTACCACCATTTCTTGCTAGTTCTACGTAAAGTTTTTTCTCGTCTTGAACTTGATTTTTTATCTCCTCTACTTTTGATTTAGCATAATCATAGTAAAGATAGTTCCCAAACATACCAATTAATATAGATATTGATAAATTTGTAATTGCAATTATAATTTCAGCTGTATTAAATTTAACTTGAACAATATAGAGAATAATATTAAAAATAAGCATAGCAAATGTATGAGGATACATCTTTCTATAAGCAAACCAGAGAAGTCCAAAGAAAAAGGCAGGCCAGTTCCAGCTAAATTTTTTCTCTTCTCCTAGTTCTTCCCATTTTGATATATAATAATCTGCATTTTTTCCTACAAATATTCTTAGATATTCTCTTTCTTCAGGTAGCATTTAATCCCTCATAGTGGCTTTTTCAGATTCATTATAAATAGCTTCCCAACCTGCAGGTGTTTTAAATACTCTTATACATTTAATCTTTTTATTTTCATCAAGTTCAAACCAATGTCTTGCTCCTGCTGGAACTACGATAAGTTCTCCAGCTTCAACATGGATGTCTACAATATCATCTTCTATCTTTACTGGAAAAATTCCACTACCATCTACTACAAACCTTACCTCGTCATCTATATGATGATGTTCTCTTTTAAACTTCTCCATCAATCCTTCAAGATTTGGTGTTTTTTCTGATAAAACAACAATATCTTCTGTTATATATCCCATTTTTTCTTTTAGATCTTTAAGTTCTTTTTCATAAGCTTGTATGATAGCTCTTGAGTTTTCTTCATCTATTTCATAGTTTTTTCTAACATCTTCTGGTAATCTATCTATACCCCATATATCATATACCACTCCATATTGTGATAAAAAAGATTTTATCTCCTCTATGTTTTCTATAGTTTTTCCTGATTTTCTAAAAACTAATTTAGCCATTATTATTACCTCCAAATATTTTTGTTTCCTTTATATAAAATAATATCTTTCATGAGGCTAAACATAAACTCAAAAGCTTCTATATGTCTTTTTGCTTCAAACTCACTTTTTCCCCAACAGTAAATACCATGGTTTTTAATTAAAATAGCTGGAACTTTTGGATTTATAGACTTACCAGATTCTTCAGCAAGCTTTTTCAAATCAAAGTAGTTATCAACGATAGGTACTTCTATTTCAGCATCTTCTTCCCAAATATCTAAAGCTTTTATCATCTCAAAATCTTTTATCTTTACTTTTCCTTCTTCAAAATAAACATATGATATAAAGTTATTTGCTTGCGTATGTATATGAATAACACAGCTAGCATCTGTTTTTTGATATACATAAGAGTGTATTAATGTTTCCGCAGATGGTTTTAATCGCGTTTTCTCCACCGGTTTACCATCTTTATCTACAAATATTACATCTTCATGGGTTACAGTACCTTTATCTTTTCCAGATGTAGTAATAGCAAATATCAAAGGATCATCATGAAGTTTGTAAGATAGGTTTCCACTTGTTGCAGGAAACCAACCTTTATTATAGAGTTTGACCTTTAAATCATTTAACACATTAACAGCCTTTTGTTTTTCCTCTTGATAGAGTCTATTGGGCATATATTAATACCTCGTTAAATTTTGTAAATAATAATTTTATCATATAGTTGCACAGTTTTATATTTTAAGATAAAATTATCTTAAATTGGAGGTTGAAATTGAAAGAGCTTATTTTAACTATTCATATAATTGTTGCTACTTTATGGATTGGTGGAATGTTATTTATGGTTTTTGTTTTATCTCCTTATGTAAGAAAACTAAAAGATAGTGTAGAAATTTTTCAAAAGGTAGGGAAAAGATATTCTATATTAGCTACCTTTATTGGACTTCCTATCTTGTTTATTACTGGTATAGGCAATATGCATAGCTTAGGTATTTCCTTTAATGATGTTTATTTAAGAACTTCTAAGTATGCAAGTACTTTACATGATAAAATTCATCTATTTTTACTTACGTTTATTTTAGCATTAGTACATGATTTATATTTAGGTCCAAAATCACATTTAAGCAACAGATATAGAATTTTATCAAGGCTGGTAGGTATATTAAACCTTATTATAGGTATTTTAATAGTTTACTATGCAGCTAAACTAAGATATGGAGGTTAAAAGTGTTATCTGAATCTGTAAAAGATTGTATAAGAGCATTGATATTCTTAGCTTTAAATAAAGATGACAAATATATCTCTGTTAAAGAGATATCAGAACAATTAAATTTACCTTTCCACTTCCTTGCAAAGAATATTCAAAGATTAGTTAAAAGTGGTATTTTAGCATCCTATAGAGGTCCAAAAGGTGGAATAGTATTTAAAAAACCGATCACAGATATTAAAATTATAGATATTATTAAATCTTTAGATAATGACTCTATATTTAAAAAATGTATACTTGGTTTTGAAGAATGCTCAGACGAAAATCCATGTGCTATACATCAAAGATGGATCATTGAAAGAGATAATTTATACAATTTATTTAACCTATCTATAGGAGAAATTGTTGAAAATATAAAATCTGGTAAAATAAATAACATAAAGCTTTAAGGATCTATTAATGGATTTAGATATACAGCAGATAAAAAAAGATTTTGAATTCATAGAAGAAGACGAAAAAAGAATAAAACAGTTAAAACCAATTTTTAAAAAATATGAAGATGAGTTTATAAATAGATTTTATTCATTTATTCTTCGATTTCCTCACGCAAAAGATTTTCTAAAAAATGAAGAGATAATATCAAGGCATAGAGAGAAAGTAAGAAGATGGTTTTTACGTTTATTCGATGGAAATTATGACACTGAATATTTTCTTGAACTACAAAAGATAGGTGAAGTTCATGTAAACATAGGACTTCCTACACATTATGTTAATGCAGCTTTTAACTTTGTAAGGAGATTTATAATTGAAAAAATAGATATAGAAATAAGTGATAGGCAAGAAAGAAATCTATATGTATCATCAATAGGGAAACTCCTTGATATAAACTTAGATATATTAACGATAGCTTATAGAGAAGAAGAATTAAGTAAATATGCTAGTTTATCTATAATTGAGAAAAAGCTTTTTATCTTTTCAAAGAGATATGCAGAATTTGTAGATGTAGCGATTTTAGGTGCTCTTGTAATTGTATCACTATTCGTTGTATTTTTGTTTGGTTATGATATGTATAAACTATTATTTAATCTTATACCTTTTGAAGAAGGAATTGTTTCACTTCTCGGAAGCCTACTTATACTTTGGGCAGTTGGTGAACTTATGAACGAAGAGATTAAACATTTTAAAGGTGGTGGATTTACTTTAACAGTATTTATAGGAATAGCTTTAGCAGCAATGATTAGGAAACTTCTTATCGCTTCTCTTTCTGAAAGTGGTGAAAAAAAAGCAATAGAATTGATATCATACAGTTTAGTTATTTTAGTTTTAGGAATAGTATTTTACATAATAAAGAAAGATAAAAACAAACTATGATAAAATTATTTCAAAAAACTTCCAGGAGAAACTCAAATGAGTTTAAAGATATATAACACTCTCTCAGGAAAAAAAGAAGATTTTGCACCTATAAAACCTGGAGAAGTTAAAATTTATACCTGTGGTGTCACAGTTTATGATTACAACCACGTTGGTCATGGTAGAAGCTTAATTGTTTTTGATATGATAAGAAGATACTTAAGATATCTTGGATACAATGTTATTTTCGTTAGAAATTTTACAGATGTTGATGATAAAATTATAAACAGAGCAAAAAAAGAGTGTTTACCATTCTCTGTAATATCAGATAAATTTATCAAAGAATACTTTGATGATGCGGAAAAGTTTAGAATAGAACCTGCAGATGTAGAACCAAGAGTAACAACCCATATACCTGATATTATAAACTTTATTCAAAATTTGATAGATTCAGGTTATGCATATGAAGTAGATGGAGATGTCTACTTTTCTGTTAGAAAGTTTAAAGATTATGGAAAATTATCAAAAAGAAGTGTTGATGAGCTTTTAGCTGGAGCAAGGATAGAACCAGGGGAGAAGAAAAAAGACCCTCTTGATTTTGCACTATGGAAATCGGCAAAAGCAGGAGAACCTTACTGGGAATCACCTTGGGGAAAAGGAAGACCAGGATGGCATACAGAATGCTGTGCAATGATATTTAAACATTTAGGTGAAACTATAGATATACATGGCGGTGGTTTAGATCTAACATTTCCTCACCATGAAAACGAAATAGCCCAAGCTGAAAGTTTAACAGGAAAACCTTTTGCAAGATACTGGATACACAATGGTTTAGTTACTGTAAACGGTCAAAAAATGTCAAAATCCTTAGGAAACTTTATTACATTAAAAGAAATATACAGTAGATACAATCCAGATATTTTAAGATTGCTTGTTTTATCTGTTCATTACAGAAGTCCTCTTGATTTTTCTTGGGAAAAAATGGAAGAAACCAAAAAAGCTTATGAAAGACTTAAAAATGCTATAGATGAATTAGATATTCTTCACAAACTTCCTATAAAAGATAATTTTGAATGGGATCTATATGCTCACATTCAAAAAACTCAATCTGAATTTTATTCTGCAATGAGTGATGACTTTAACACACCAGAAGCACTAGCATCTTTGTTTGGATTAGTAAGAGAGATGAATATTTTAAAAGATAAAGCTATAAAAGAAGGAGGAATTTCAAAAAAAGCTTTAGAATCTTACAAAGAAGCAGCTGAAACATTACATAATATAGGTAGAGATATTTTTGGACTGTTTGACAGTTTAGAACCATGTATAAAAGAAGAAACAATAGAGATAAAAGAAAAAGAAGAAAAAATAGATGAGGATTTAATAAATATTCTTATACAAATTAGAGAAAAAGCAAGGAAAGAAAAACAATTTTCAATAGCTGATGAAATAAGGGATAAATTGGCGGAAAAAGGTATTGTTTTAGAAGATACACCATTTGGTACAAAATGGAAAAAAACTTAGTAGAAAAAATTTTTGACAGTGTAAACAAACATTACGATAAATTCTTAAACACCGTCACATTTGGTTTAATAAATAAGTGGCAAAATGAACTTATAGACAACACACCAAACAGTAATTTTGCATTAGATATAGGAACAGGTACAGGTGAAGTTTTAAAAAAAATCTCTTTAAAAAACAAACATAGTATACTTTTTGGTGTTGATATATCTTTCAATATGCTAAAAACCGCAAAAGAGAAAATAAATAAAGATGATGTTATATTTATAAAAGCAGACGCTTTACATCTTCCATTTAAAAAAAATTCATTAGACAGTGTATATTTCTCCCTCGTTTTTAGACACCTTCCGAGGGATGAAATTATAAAAGAGTTAACAGAAATTTTAAAACCAAAAGGAACTGTATCAATCTTAGAGATTGGGAAACCAGAAAATAGTTTAATTTATAAATTAATGTTGTTTTTTGTAGATAAAGTCGTCAGACCTTTGGGCCGAATACATTTTTCAAAAGAAGAATGGGATTATTTTTTACATTCTATAAAAAATAGTTTAAAATTTTCTGAAATCAAACCTTTCTTTCAAGAAAAAGGTTTTGAGATTTTATTTATTAAAAAAAGATTTTTCGGATTAGTTCATATTATAATTTTACAAAAAAAGGAGTAAATTAAATGCCATATAGTATGACAGGCTTTTCCACTGTAAAGAAATCTTTTGATGGTTATGATATAGATATAAAATTAAAATCCCTAAACAACAAAGGTATTGATATATCCATAAAAGGTGATAAAAACACTCTCACTTACTTAGATATAGAAATTAGAAAAATTATTCAAAATTACTTTGAAAGAGGAACATTTCAAGTTTATATAAATATCATAAAGACAAAAATAGAATTTCCTATTGATAGCAATATACTTTCTGATTATGTAAAAACTATTAGAAACATCACATCTGAAGCAGGTTTAAATGTATCTGATGATAAAATTTATGACATATCTATAACTTTAATACTAAATAACGACAATAACCAAGATTTTCCTGATACACTTAAAGAAAGTATTCTAAACACATTAAAAGAAGCTTTAGACCTTCTAAAAATTGAAAGAAAAAAAGAAGGGATTTTTTTAGTTGAAGATATAAAAAATAGATTAAAAATTATTGAAGAAAATTTAGCTATAATTGAATCAAAAAAAGAAGTTATTATTGAATCTCTAAAAGAAAAAATAAGTTCAAAGCTAAAGCAACTACTTGGTGAAAATTACTCTGAAAGAGCTTTTATAGAAGCTACATTACTTGCTGATAAACTAGATATAACAGAAGAGATAGTAAGATTAAAAGCACATATCTCAAGATTTAAAGAACTTTTAAAGTTAGATCAACCTATAGGTAGACAACTTGACTTTTTATGTCAAGAGATGCATAGAGAAATTAACACCCTTGGCAACAAAATGCCTGATTTTAGTCAGTATACTGTCGAAATGAAAACGCAGTTAGAAAAAATAAGACAACAAGTTCAAAATATAGAATAATAAATATTTTATGGTTTTAAAATAGCTTAGCTTAAATTATCTTTCATACCATGTTAACCAATCATCTAAGTATCATACAATTTTCTACATTGATCTTCACCATTAAATGACATGGCTTTCTCTAAATTATAGTACAAATAATTATAGATATATCTTAAGCATAGGCTTACATAAAGAAAATAAAATGATATGGATCGCAAAGTAAAAGTTTACACTCCAAATGGTAATAAACGTTTATAAAAAGGAAAAAACTATTTAAAAACTATTTAAAAACTTTTTAACTACTTTTAAAATATAAAGTAGCCATTACAATAAAGAGCATTATAGGAACTATTATTAATACATATTTTATATTTCTCTCATAAATAGCGTATATTTTATCTATCATACTTTCTCCTATGGATATAATTGTTCTCCTGTTTCAACATCATAAATGAATATGGCTTTAACTGGACAAGCTTCCGCTGCTCTAAAGATATCTTCTTCTTCCTCTATAGTTAGATCTAAAATTACTTCTTGTTTTCTCTTTTCTGCAACTTCATTAAAAACTTTCTCTTTATCATCACCTGGTTTAATGATAACAGCTTTATGTCTTTTATCTAAGACTATATATTTTGGTGCTTCTGGGACACAAACACCTATTCCCTCACATAAACCTCTATCAACAACTACTTTTAATTTTCCCATCTTTATTCTCCTTTAATAAGAATATCTCTGTTCTTTCCAAGGATCACCAAGTATATGATAACCTCTTTGTTCCCAAAAACCTGGTTTATTTTCAAGTAAAAACTCGATACCATTTACAAATTTTGCACTTTTCCATGAATATAATTTTGGAACAATCAATCTGAGAGGGTATCCATGATCTGAAGGTAATGGTTTATCAAAAAGTTTATAAGCAAAGATAACATCTTCATCAAAGAAATATTCCAATGGTACATTTGTTGTATAACCATCTAAAGAATGAATCATTACAGCTTTAACATTTGGTTTTATATTGACTAAATTTTTAATTTCATTTACGTGAAAACCTTGCCATATAACATCTTTACAACTCCAACGCGTTACACAATGAAAATCTGCTATAAGCTCAACCTTTTCTAAACTTAGAATATCATCCCAAGTTAGGGAAACAGGTTTTTCTACTTCACCAAATATTTTTAATCTATAATATGATAAATCTATATCTGGTGGATCAGAAATACCTAAAATATGTAATTTATCAGTCCAATGTTGACCTGGTGGAAGTCTATCTTCTCTAAGATTTATAGGGCTAACTATTTTTTTCACTTTTACCCCTCATTATACATTTATAGCAAACTCCTTCAATCATGATTTTTACATTATGTGTTATGAAATTTCCAGTATTTATAGCTATATTTACTTGGTCACAATCTATATCGTAAATATTCCCGCAAACATTACACTTTAAATGAAAATGCTTTTCTATTCTTGCGTCAAACCTACTTTGTCTACCATCTTGTATCTCTAACAAATAACCATCTTCTGTTAAAAGTTTTAAATTTCTATAAACAGTTCCTAAACTAATATTTGGTATAACAAACCTTGCCTTTTCGTATACCCAATCTGCAGTTGGGTGTATATCTGTACTTCTTACAATTTCGTATATAACTTTTCTTTGATTAGTATTCCTTCTTTGCAAAAAAAATCACCTCTATCTAAAAAATTAAATATAATAATATAGTTTTATATAAAATTTCAAATGATTTTTAGCATAGTTGAGGTAAAAAATAAGTGGTTTATAGATACATATTCTTAATATTGTTTTTTTTCATTTTTAGAGTGTATGCTGAAAATATAATTTCTGATTATCCAATTCCAAAAAATAATGGTGAAAGTATATTACAACAAACAAAGGATCCTAATTTTGTTGCTGAATTTTTCAACTTAACTAATGATTTTGAAAAAATAGAGGTTAAAGAAAACAAGATATGTCTAAAAAGAAAACCAATTGTAAAAAAAATAACTATATTAGGTAATAAATCATTTTGGAGTAGTGAGATCAAGCCTATAACTGGTTTAATGGAAAAACACACATTTGATACTTCTATTTTAGACAGTATACCACTTCGGATAAGACAATTTTATGCAGAAAATGGCTTTTTATTCACAAATGTAAACATTTCTACAGAATTTGACAATCTAAATAATGCAAATATAACAATTAAAATAAATGAAGGTAAAAAGACAAAACTAAATGATATTATCTTTCTTTCTGAAATGAAGATCTCTGAATTAGATAAAAATGACTTTTTAAAAGTATTAAATATAAAAAAAGGAGATATTATTTATTTTAATCAACTTGAAAACTCAATAGAGAAACTTCAAAAATTTTTAAAACATGCTGGATATTTTGATGCATTTGTTATACTGCAAGATATAGAACAGATAAATGATGATTTAGCAAACATCTATATATTAATAGATTTTGGAACACGCTATACTTTAACATTCACTGGAAATGAAAGTTTTGATTCAAATATTCTTACTTCTTTAACTACATTTTTAGAAAATGGATTTAATTATAACGAACTTGAAGTTTCAAAAGAAAATATTTTAAACTTTTATAAAGATAAGGGATATTTAGATGTTAAAGTAAATACAGAATTAAAAGAATCGGAAGAAACATTTGAAGGATTATTTCCTCTTTTTACTAAAATCAGTTTTAATATAAAAGAAGGAAAGCAATACAAAATAAATCAAATAAATATAACAACAGATGATGAAAAAGTAAAAGAAATTTTACAACCTTTTACAAATACGTTTTATAATAGAAAATTAATATATAATCAACTTGAAGAATATTCTAAAAAACTCTATAATGAAGGTTACATAGCAAATAAATTCGACATTAGAGAAAAAAAAGAAAATGATAATTTAATTTTAGAAGTCTCCTTTACAAAAGGTAAAAAATATATACTAACACAGATAAATCAAAAAAATTTCTTTACTAAATATGATATAAAATTACCAAAAGTATATAACCCAGATGAACTGTTAAAAATACAAGAAGATCTAAGAAATAAAGCAAGGGAAGAAGGATATCTTGATGCTGAAGTATCTTTAATCTTAGACAGTAAAGAAGATAACAACAACGTTTATCTAAGTGCAAATTTTGAATTCCAGCTTGGAGATAGATATCAAAACGGTATAACTTTTATATATGGTAGTTATCACCTTGAACCTAAAGTAGTCGAAAAACAGTTCAAATATGAAAAATATTTTTCGAAAGATGATTTTGATGTAGGATTAGATAGACTATACGACTCAAGACTTTTTGATTATATAAACCCAGTTATCTCTCAAGACGAAAATAATAAAACAGTGAATAAAGCTATAATTTTGCATGACGATAAAAGAGGATTACTACAAGGAAGTATAGGTTACTCAACAGATCAGCAATTTAAAGTTTCTTTAACTGTACTATTTAAAAATCTATTTAACTATGGCTATGAGATGTCATCATATATAGAAAGATCCAATTTCCAAACTAACTATAGATTATCTTTTGGAAACAGACTTCACAAATATGGTTTAAATAGCTTTATCTCAGCTTTTGAAGTTAATCAGTATCATAGATACTTTGATTTGAAAATGACAGGTTTTGATTTAACATTTGAAAAAAGAATAAACAGATGGGTAAAAGCAAATCTTAAATTGGAGAAAAAATATAGTATTATAGATAATGGGACAATTAGTAACCCTCTTAAAAATTTTAAAACATACAGCATTCAGTTTGGTATTTTAGATGATCATAGAAATAGAAAGGTAAATCCTACAAGTGGTTATTACACATATTTAAGTACAAAATTTTACACTGGAGATATAGATTATCAATCTCTAGAAGCTTCTTTTAGATACTATAAGAATTTCTTTGACTTTATAACATTTACACAAAGATTAACAGGTGGATATATATTTAAAAGTGTTTATAGCCTACCTCTTTCAGAAAGATACTTCCTTGGTGGTATTTCAAGTATGAGAGGTTTTAGTTTTGAAGAACTATCAGGTAGTAAAGGTATTGGTGGTAATAGTTTTCTTTTATTAAACAACGATATAATTGTACCAATATATCCAAAATCTAATATATATTTTCTTACACTTTTTGATGTTGGTAATGTTTATACACGTTTTGAAAATTTCAAACAACCAAGTTTTAGAAAAACTGCCGGTATAGGTCTATATATACCTACTCAAGTAGGAGCTTTTATATTTGACTATACAAAAAAATTAGATAAAAAACCACAAGAAAGTGGATATAGATTTGAACTTAGTTTTGGTATAGATTTTTAATTTTAGTTTATAATATTCTTTAGGAGGACATATAAAATGTTTGGGATAGGATTTCAAGAATTAATTCTCATATTAGTAGTAGCTTTAATAGTACTTGGACCTCAAAAACTACCAGAAGTTGCCAGAACACTTGGAAAAGTATACAGAGATATAAAAAACTCTATAGATGATGTAAAAACATCAGTAATAACAGATATATCTGTTTCTGATACAAAAAAAGAAGTAGAAAATAAAAAATATACTGAACCTATTAAAAGTAAAGATCAAGATTTTGAAAAGGCATTTGAAAATGAAATAAGAAAAAGTGAAGTAAAAAAAGAAGTAGAAAGAGAAAAAATCATATTTAAAAAAGATAAGTCTGAGGTTTAATCTTATGGCTGAAAATCAGTTACCAGAAGCACCATTAATAGAACATTTATCGGAACTTCGAACTAGGTTAATTAGAATAGTTTTAGCTGTTCTTATAGGAACAGTGGTAGCTTTTACAAAAGCTAACTATATATTTGAAATTTTAAAAATTCCCCTTTTAAAAGTAAATCCTCATCTAAAACTATACTTCTTATCACCAACAGAACCATTTTTTACAGCTATGAAAATATCCTTTTTAGCTGGATTTATTTTAGTGTCCCCTTTTGTATTTTATCAGATATGGAAGTTTATAGAACCTGCTTTATACGAACATGAGAAAAAGTTGGCTTTACCTTTTGTATTTTTTACAACACTATTTTTCATTATAGGATGCTTATTTTCTTTCTATCTTGTTTTACCTGTTGCAATAGGATTTTTTATAAATTTTGGTAATATACAACTTGGAGCAGAAGCAATATTTGCAGTGAAAGAATATATTTCTTTTGTATTAAAAATGATTTTTGCTTTTGGTTTAACATTTGAACTACCTGTAATTCTTTCTTTACTTGCAAAGCTTGGAATTGTTACACCAGAATTTTTAATAAAATCACGTTCTTATTTTATTGTTTTAGCTTTTATAGTTGCTGCAATACTTACACCTACACCTGATATTTTTAGTCAACTTATGCTTGCTATCCCATTGATTATTTTTTATGAACTTTCTATAATAATGGCTAAAATTTTATATCCAAAAAGCACAAGATATAAGAGCGAAATGGAATACAAGGGGTAATCTATGGAAATGCTATTTTTTTGTAAAGTTCCTATATTTGATAGAAATAAACATTTAAGATACTATGAGATTATTTATAGTTCTTACAAAGATGAAAGTTTTAATGACCTAGTTAAAAAACTCTATTCAATCATTTCTAATAAAGAAATTGTCAAAATACTTAGTGCAAAAGCTACATTTATAAAAATATCGTCAGATATTTTAATTTTCACAGAATTTTTAAATTTAGCTCCAAATGACTTTTTTATTTTTGAGTTAAAAGCAAGTGATTTTAAATCCAACCTTGTAAGAGAAAAAGTAAAAGAATTTAAAAATAAAGGTTATATTTTTAGTATAGAGATAGATAAGAGAGATTTAAACATTGATTACTTTATATCTTTGTCAGGATTAGTTGATTATGTTTCTGTTGACATATCAAAAATAGATAAAAATCTAGAGGATTTTATAAAAGAATTATCTCAATTTTCATTTTTATTAAAAGCTGAAAATGTAGATACTATTGATTTATTTAATAGAGCATTAGATTTAAAATTTGATTTATTTGAGGGAGATTTTTTTAGTCAACCTGAAGAAATAAATACAGACATTGAATCTTTAAATAAGATAGAAATTCTAAATCTTATAAAATTTGTAAATGAAGAAGACGATCTTAATACTATCGCAGAAAAAATAAAATCTATACCAGAGATAAGCGTATCATTACTAAAATATGTAAATTCGTCCTTTTTTTATTTAGCAAATCCTATAACTTCTGTAAATAGAGCTGTATCTTATTTAGGAATAAGGAACTTATTTAATTGGCTTATATTGATGTCTTTAATGTCTACTGTTAAAAATGATATAGATAAGGAATTACTGAAAAAAACTCTATTTAGAGCTAAATTTATGGAACTTATTAGTAAAGAAATTAATCCAGACCATAATATTGCAGATTCAGCATTCTTATTTGGAATTTTATCTTTAGCTGAAAGTATATTTAAAGTAAGATTATCAGTTGTTATTAATAAATTAAATCTGTCACCAAATATTGAAAAAGATATAAAAGAAGAAAGAGGTTATTTTGGTGATCTTTTAAAACTTGCAAAAGCAGTTGAAAAACAAGATAAAAATCTAATTAAAGAAATATCTTCTAAATATAATTTAGATTCATCTATTGTAAGTAATATTATAATTGAAAGCTATAAATGGGTTGAAGATTTTTCAAATTTAAGGTAAAGGTGCAAATTATGTACAATTACTCTAAAGAAAAGATTGATATAATCTTTGAAAGATTGCTAAAATATGCAGATAAAAATTTAAAATCTGGAATATGTAAAGATTCTCTTATAACAATTAGAGAAATTTTAATTAAAGCTTTTAAAGATAATCAATATATAAAAGAATTTGAAAATGTTGGAAGGGAATTTTATAATAGAGGCGTTCTTTTCATAGAATCAATATCTATCTTTGATTTTTTAAGAAAAAATTTCATTGCACATTTGCCAAATAATATTGATCTTAGAGAAGCAAAAAGAGTGGAAAGATTTTTTGAAGATATTGTACAATACTTTTCAAAAGGTTATTTAAAAGAATATATAATTTTTTTAAAAGAAGAATTATCTTTTTTTGAAAAACATCTAATAAGTGAAAATATGATTGATAAATTGTTATTACCTCTTAAAAATCATATAAATTTTTTTATTGGATTTTTAGACTTTATTTTAGAAGATAAAACATTTTACAATATTACATATAAAGAATGTGAATTTGGAAAATGGTTAAAAGAGTCGGGAAAAATATTTTTTAAAGAAAACGAAAATATATACAGAGATATAAAAAAGTTTCATAAAGATTTTCATTATAAAATAGAAATAGGAATTACATATAAAGAAAAATCAAAATATAAAGAACTTTACAGTCTTTTGATAGATATAGAAAATATTATATTGCATATTAGTAATGAATTTTCCTATATAAATTCTAAATATTTAGCTTTAGAGCTTACTAGAGATCCATTAACAGGGGTTTTAACACGAAGAAGTTTTAATTCAATAATTTCAAGACTTATCGAAATAGCTAATATTACCGAACTACCTATAACTTTAATCATTTCAGATTTAGATTTTTTTAAAAAAATTAACGATACTTACGGACACTTGGCTGGTGATGAGGCTTTAAAACATTTTGTAAAAATTGTAAGAGAAAAATTAAGAAAATCGGATTATATTTTTAGAATAGGTGGCGAAGAGTTTATAATATTATTACCAAATACTTCTATTGAAGATGGTGTTA
>CAZYKX010000011.1:51406-59027 GCA_964648745.1 uncultured Aquificales bacterium | reverse complement strand
AAACAGTATCTGGAGAGATATACAGGGTGTAATAGTGCTCCCTGGAAGTTACTTAGGAATAATCCTTATTACAGGGATTTTCTAAGTAGCTTTAAACCCTAGGTATGTGAGAGAAATAAATGTTTCTAATTGGGGGAACTATATAAAACCATTTTCATCTTTTAAAAACTTACCATCAAAAGCTTGTTCTGGTAAGACATAATTATTTTTTACAGCAAAAACAACAGCTTCTCCAACAGATTTAAACTCCATAATAATTTCATTATTTAAAGCATTAAAAAGAAATACTTTTTTATTTTTCCATTAATATAAACTTTTTTATAATTAAAAATTGTGGTTATTATAAATTTTACAACCTAAAAAATATTTAAGTATTGCAAATTTTTATCGTAGTAGATAAAAGGTGGTCGGTATAGGACTTGAACCTATGACCCCCTGCGTGTCGAGCAGGTGCTCTGCCAACTGAGCTAACCGACCACATAAATTTTGGATTTAAAAAAGAAATGACCCCAACGGGATTCGAACCCGTGTCGCCGGCGTGAAAGGCCGGTGTCCTAGGCCGGGCTAGACGATGGGGCCATATTCAAGATATGAGTCGCCTGGGAATCGAACCCAGGACCACCGGTTTAAAAGACCGGTGCTCTACCGACTGAGCTAGCGACTCAATAGAGATTATTAATATATCATATTTTACAAAAAATTTCAACAATGATATAATAAGGATAAAAATAAGGAGGTTGTTATGCCTAAGTTAGTTTTAGTAAGACATGGGCAATCTTTTTGGAATCTACAAAATAGATTTACAGGTTGGGTTGATGTACCACTTACAGAAAAAGGAAAAGAAGAAGCTTATAAAGCAGGTGAGCTTTTAAAAGACATAAGATTTAAAGTAGCATATACTTCCGCATTAACAAGGGCACAAGAAACATTGAAAATAATACTTGAAGTAATAGGTTTACAGATACCAGTTATAAAAGATCAAGCACTAAATGAGAGACATTATGGAGCATTGCAAGGTTTAAATAAAGATAGAGCAAGACAGAAGTATGGAGCTGATATAGTTCACTTATGGAGAAGAAGTTATGATATAGCTCCACCAGAAGGAGAATCATTAAAAGATACAGCAGCAAGAACAATACCATTTTTAGAGAGAGCTATATTAGGAGATATTTATGAAGGAAATAATGTTTTAGTAGTTGCCCATGGAAACTCTTTAAGATCAATAATTATGTATTTAGAAAAACTAACACCAGAAGAGATTATTAAAGTTGAGTTGGATACAGGGGTTCCTATTGTTTACGATTTAGATAACGAAGGAAAATTAATTAATAAGGAAATAAGAAAATGAGATACTTAGTTGCTGCAAACTGGAAAATGAACAAAACTATAGCAGAAGCTTTATCCTACATAGAAACTTTTAAAGAACTAGTAAAAGATATAAACATTATAGATATAATGATAGCTCCACCATTTACTGCTTTAGCTTCTCTATCTTTAGAACTTCATAACACAAATATAAAACTTGGTGCTCAAAATATGTATTATCAAGAAAAAGGTGCTTTTACTGGAGAGATATCTCCTATAATGCTAACAGAATTAAATATAGAATACGTAATATTAGGGCATTCTGAAAGAAGGCATATCTTTGGTGAGAAAGATAATTTGATAAATCAAAAAGTACATTCGGCATTAGATCATGGTTTAAGACCTATTGTTTGTGTAGGTGAAACATTGGAAGAAAGAGAGTTGGGAATAACGTTAAATGTTGTAGAGAAACAAATAAAAACTGCATTTGCTGGAAGATATGCAGAGATAGGTTTGTGTGATATAGCTTATGAACCTGTCTGGGCAATAGGTACAGGTAAAAATGCTACAGGAGATCAAGCTGAAGAAGTTCATAAATTTATAAGAGAATTGATTAACGATCTTTCGAAAGGAAATGATCAGACAACAAGGATATTGTATGGTGGTAGTGTAAACGAAAACAATGCAAAAGAATTAATAAAACAAAAACATATAGATGGTTTTCTTGTAGGAACAGCAAGTTTACAACCAGATAAATTTTATAAAATCATTACAGAATGTTTGGAGGTATAAATTGGAATTACTTTTTGGAATACTATCCATAGCTCTTATAATTGTATCTGTACTTTTAATAGTGCTTATACTTATGCAAAAAACAAAAGGTGCAGAAATAGGTGCTGTATTTGGTTCAGGTGCTGCAAAAGCCGTTTTAGGAGCATCAGCTGCTACAATACTAACAAAAATTACCTATTGGCTTGGTGCTATATTCATGATTTTAGTATTAGCTTTATCTTATTTAAATGTAAAAATAGAAAAATCTAAATCTGTTATAGAAAATATACCTATACAACAAACTAAACAAAAGTAAATGGATAACTATGATCTAATCTATAAGATCCTTTTTTCTTTTACATTAGGATTTTTAATTGGTCTTGAGAGAGAATATAAAGTAAAAGAACAGATATTTGCTGGAATAAGAACCTTCCCTCTTATATCTATATTAGGTTTTTTGTCTTCTTTTATTTACGATAAATACTGGGAAGGAGCCCTTTATATTTCTTTTATTGCAGTGGCAAGTTTTTCACTAATAAACTTTTATTTGGAATTTAGTAAAGATAAAGGTGTAACAACAGAGATTTCTATTCTAATTACATTTTTAATTGGTGTTTTAATATACTTTGACCAATATTATCTTGCACTTTTTATAGCATTTTCTACTACTTTAATACTTGCTTTAAAAAAACCATTGGAAGATTTTGCTAAAAGTTTGTACTTTGAAGATGTTATGACATTGATAAAGTTTGGAATCTTAACAGTAGTTGTTTTTCCCATATTGCCTGATAAAAATTTTGGACCTTATAATGCATTTAATCTAAAAGAAATATGGAAAGTAGTTATTATCGTTGCAACTATAGATTTTATAGGTTATATATTATTAAGATGGAAAGGATCTAAATCTCTTTTACTTGTAGGTATATTTGGTGGTTTAATTTCAAGCACAGCTGTAACTTATAATTTCTCTATAATGTCAAGAGATCTTGAAAATAAAAATCTCTTAAGCAGCGGAATTATTGGTTCTTGGATAGTTATGAATTTAAGAGTTATAGCATTAACATTGTTCTTAAATATAAACTTAGCTATTTTATTAACCCCTTTTCTACTACTTTTAAGTGTTATTCAATTTTTATTTTTTAAAAAATATTATGCTTCTGATAATGTAGATTTAGGTAATAAAAAACCTTTTTCTAATGAAACTTTTAGTATAACAAGCATTTTTACATTTGCATTTATTTATGCTGTTATTGTTTTCTTTATAAAAGTTTTGAAAGAATATTTAGGAAATATGGGAATATATAT
This sequence comes from uncultured Aquificales bacterium, assembly GCA_964648745.1. Classification (GTDB taxonomy): domain Bacteria; phylum Aquificota; class Aquificia; order Aquificales; family Hydrogenothermaceae; genus Sulfurihydrogenibium. The sequence continues at coordinate 55,646 of CAZYKX010000011.1, read as the reverse complement.
GGTTAGTTTAATCTCTGGTGTAATTGATGTTGATGCTGTTGTTTTATCAGTATCAAATTTGACTAATTTAAATTCTATAAATATAAATATAGCTCTTTTATCTATATTCCTTGCTGTTTTATCTAATACTATTTTTAAGTACGTTTATATTTTAATCTTTGCTGATAAAGTTATAAAAATAAATCTTGCAAAGGTAACAGTTATAACTGTAGTTTTTTTAGTTATATCAATAATTTTTAATATTGTGTTTTTAACTTAAGAAAAGAAATATTTTATATCAAATTTGAGTATAATATTTTTTACATAAAAGTTTAAGTTGACTTAAAAAATATTAAAAATCTGACAGCTTAACTTAAAAGTTCCACTCTTCCTTTTGATACTTTATATATTTTATCTGCTCTTTCTTCTATCTCTTCATCGTGGGTTATAACTATAAGCTGTTTTATAAATCCTTTTTCTTTCAGGCTTCCAAGTATATCTACCAACTCTAATACTCTACTTGAATCTAAATGTATTGTAGGTTCATCTAAAATTAGGAAATCTGATTTTTCATTTAGTAATCTTGCAATAGCAAATCTTAAAGCCAATCCAAGTGCTATTTTTTGCCCTCCACTTAATACATCTACTTTTACGTTTATATTTCCTGCACCTACAATATTTGTATCAAAAACAATATCAAAATTTTCATTAAATCTAAGATTTATGAAACTATTAAATCCAAATCTGGAGAATATTTCTTCTGTTATTTTTGGGATGTTATACATCGCATTTTGTTTTATACGGGAAATATATGTATCTAATACATTTAATACTTTTTCGTATTTCTCCTTCTTTTCTTTTGCTTGCTCAATCTCTTTTTCAATTTTTTCAGCTTCCTTTATTTTCTCTTGTAAGTTTTTTATATCTGCATCTAAGGTTCCCTTTTGTTCTACAAATTCTAGCTTTTTAGACTCTAATTCTTCTTTTTCTTTTTTCTTATTTTCTAATGTAATTTTAATGTTTTCCATATTTATATTTTTTAAATCCTTCTCTAACTTTTCAATTTCTTCTTTGTTTTTTATAAATTCTTTTTCTTTTTCACTTTTGTCTTGTAATTTTTTATCTTTTGAAGATACTTTTTGTAGTATTTCAATATATTTATCTCTAATCGGTTTTATTCTTTCTATTTCATCAGATATTTGTTTAATTTGTAATTCTAATGTTAGTAAATCTAAATCTTCAATAGCTAAAGATTTTATTTCTTCATCTATTTCTTTAAGTTGTGTTTCTAGTTCTTTTTGTTTGTTATATGGATTTTCAGCTATGTATTTTTTATAAATTGCATTTTTATTTTCATTTTCTTCTAAAAATTTATCAATCTCTTGTTTTTCTTTTTCTAAAGATTCTTCAGATTTAATTTTGTCTTCGTTTACTCTTATTTTAGCTTTTATATCTTTTAACTTTTCTTCTTCCTTTTTTATTTCTTCATAAATTTTATCAATTTCTTGAAGAAGTTCTTTTATTTCTTTTTGTTTGTTTAGTTCTTCTTCTATCTCTTTTATTTTGTATTTGAGATCTAGATATTCTTTTCTTTTTTCTTCAATTTTTTCTTTTAATTCTTTTAGAATTTTTTCTTTTTCATGTTCTTCTAAAGGTCGTAAGCATACTGGACAATTTCCACTAAGTTTAGATATTTCTTTTTCATTTTCTTTTAAAATTTTTCCTTCTTGTTCAATTGCTCCTAACTTCTGACCTAACTCTTCTTTAGCTTCTTCTAACTTTTTTATTTTAAAATCATTTTGGCTTTTATATTCTTTTATTAAAAGTGGATTTAATTTTAATGATTGAAATTTTTGATAATATGTTATGAGCTTTTCTACTATTTTGTCATAAGCTAATTTTTCTTTTTTTATGTTTTCATTTGTATCTAATAGTTGTTTTTTGAGTTGTTCAAGGTTTCCTTTATATTTTGATATTTCTTTTATTTTGTTTAGTATTTCTTCTCGTCTTTTTTTAAATTCTTCATATTTTGGAGCTTCATCTTTAAAAGATTCTATTGTTTTGATTTTTTCTTCAATTTCTTTTAATTCTTTTTCAAGATGATCTTTTTTATTTTTTAGGTTTATAAGGTTGTTGATTTTATCTTTCTGTTTTTCTAAATTTTGAAGTTTTGAAACTTCTTCTTTCATTTGGTCTAGTTCTTTTTCGTATTCTTCAATCTCTTTTATCTCGTTTTCTAATCTTTCTATATCTTTTTCTAAGCTGCTGTTGAATCGTTTTAACTGCTCAATTTTTTCAGATTTAAAATCTAATATTTTTAATTGATTGTCTAATTGATCTATTTCTCCTTGTAATTTTTTTATTTGATTTTCTAATTGTTGAATTGATTGTTCTATTTTTTCTTTTTCTTCTTTTTTTGCTGAAATTTCTTTTTGTAAATCATTTATTGGAATGTTTAAAAGTTGTGAGTTTAAAAATTCAGATCTATTATCATATATTTTTTTAATTGATCTATATTTTTCTTTGATTATATTGTATTTATCTATATCTAATAGTTCATCTATTATTTTTTCCCTTTCTGCAGGTTTTTCTTTTATTAAACCTTCTATATCTCCTTGTTTAACTAATATTGAGTTTAGGAATGTTTTTTTTGATATTCCGGTAATTTTTGGTATCATTTTATTTACTTCTTTTGAATAGTAAAGTTTATAACTTCCTTTTTCAAATTTATGTATATTAGATATTGATTCTGTAGAATCCCTTTTGGTGATTTTTATCTGTCTTTCAACTTTATAAAGTTCTCCTTTTATTAGAAATTCTAATTCTATTGCTGCTAACTTCCTTCCCCATTTTACAAGATCTTTAATATTTCCTTTAGTTGACATTCCATATAAAGCAAAGTTTATAGCTTCTATTATTGAGCTTTTGCCTGCACCATTTTCACCTATTATTGCTGTAATTCCGTTTTCTGCAAACTCTACTTCTGTTTCATCATGTGATAGAAAATTTTTTAATTTAATGCTTTTTAATATCACTTTTTGATCTCTTTACCTAATTTTTCTTCTACAGATTTTATTTTTCCTTCTAATCTATTTTCTGCATTTTTTCTAATATCCATTTTTACAACAGTGTAAACTCTATTACAGTCAGGTTCTAATTGTTTATATGCTTGATTTATTATATTTAAGGCTTCTTCTAAAGAGTTAGTTTCAAATATTGTTCCCATAGGTGTGAGTTTGTAAGATATTTTAGATTCATCTATCATTTTGATTATTCTACTAACATAGGAGCTAACGCTTTCTCCTTTATCTGTAGGAAACATTGAAAACTCGACTAATATTGATGTTTTTTTTTATCTTTTCTTCCATAAGTTAAGCCTGTATTATTTTTGTATATTATAACATAAAATTTTGAATTTTAAAAGCTGCTTGACAGATTCATATAATATTGTTTTAATATATTAGTGTATAATTGGAACTTGGAAATTGAATAAGAAGCGGGAAAAATAAAAATTGTCGTCGACCTTTAATAGCATAAAAAACCCGGGGGTACGACGACAAAGAGAAATATTGATAAATAAGGATTTTTATATTTTTTGTGATTTTTTCTAAAAAGTGTAGTTTTTAGCTAATGCTTGATTTTATTGAACTAAAATGGGTTTTTTCCCGTTTATAGGGAATTGCGAACTTTTCTTTAAATTAAACCTAGGTGTAAGGATATCCTTACACGTTTTTTCCCGTTTATAGGGAATTGAAACAGACAAAAAAGTAAATGTCTTTCTGCTGAGGAAGCTTGAAGTTTTTTTCCCGTTTATAGGGAATTGTGAGATAGTAAAAGAAAAAACTTTTAATTTCTTTTTACTTATTGATAAAAACAAAAAATACTACTAGATATGATTGATGTGAAAATTAATAGAATGATTTTTAATAGTTTAGGTAGAGTTGTAGAGAATTTATTTATTGTTAAGATCAGTTAGATAGCATCATCTCCCCATTTTTGTCTTATTGCAGCTTTTGCTTCTTCTGCCACTTTTTCAAATATTTTGTAAAATATATAAGAAGGTATAGATACTGTATATGATACCGTGGTTGCCACAAATAATACAGTCTTTATAAATTCATCATAGTCGGTGGAAAAAATAGCAAAATCTATTACTGATAAAAATATAGCCGTAATAAAAAGCGCCTTTGAAATTTCTAATATAGTACCCCCAGGCTTGAATGGTTTTTCTATTATCTTCTCCCCAAACTCTTTCTCATAT
>CAZYKX010000011.1:0-51306 GCA_964648745.1 uncultured Aquificales bacterium | reverse complement strand
CTCTCTTCTCAAATTGGTCTTCTAATATAGGATAAACTGTGCCATATGCTGTTTTACTCTTTGTGTTCTTCTCTATCTTATCAAGCTTATTATCTATCTTCTCTAATATGTTTACTACTTTCTCTTCTGATTTCTCTTTTTCCATCTTACTCTACCCTCTTCCTTATTTATATATTATATCAAAAAACCACTTTACCAATTTTGTATTAAATTTTTTAAATAATCTTCTTTTTTGCTATCTAATTTTAACATTTTAGCAACATATTTTCCTAATATATCAAACTCTATGTTAACAATCTCACCAACTTTTCTATATCTCAAATTTGTATTTTCTAAAGTGTGTGGAATTATATTTAAATCTATTATGTCTTCTTTAATGTAGTTTATTGTTAAACTTATTCCATCTATAGCTATACTTCCTTTTTCAATAACAAGATAATCATACTCTTTTGGAAATCTAATTTTAAAGTTGGTATGTTCTCCTAACCTATTTATTGATGTTATCTCTCCTACTGTATCAACGTGTCCTTGTACTATATGACCACCTAATCTACTTGAAGGTGTCATTGCTCTTTCTAAATTTAGATAATCATTAATCTTTAAATTTTTAAAATTGCTTCTTTTTATTGTCTCATTTGAAACTTCAAAATCAATTTGTCTATTTCCTATATTTACTACTGTTAGACAAACACCATTTACTGCTATACTATCACCTAATTTAGTTCCATCTATAACCTTTTCACATTCAACAGATATTTTCATTCCATCATTTCTTTTTTGGATATTTTTTATCTTACCAACCTCTTCTATTAAACCAGTAAACATTTTTCCTCCATTATTAATTTGAGTAAATAATATAATTTTTTAAAACTTTCTTTACGTAATCTCTTGTTTCAGAAAATGGATAAAATTCTATAAACTCACCTTCATCTTTAATAGAATTTTTCTCTAAAAATCTTTTAACAGCAGTTTCACCAGAGTTATAAGATGCTGATATGTATACAACATTCCCATTAAACATCTTATATAGTTTATCAATATACCATAGAGCAAAACTAATAGCATTTTGGGGTTTATAGAGTTCTACCATATCAAAATCATTAAAGTTTTTCTGTTTTGCAACATAGTAAGCTGTTTTTGGTATAAATTGAGTTAAACCAACAGCATTTGATGAAGATACAGCATAAGGATTGAAAAAACTTTCTTGTTTCATAATTGCATAAATTAGATTTTCGTGACTTTCAATCGTTCCAAAAGGTTTTATATAACTACATTCACTATTTTGGTTAAAACATTTAACAGCAACCTCTGGCATAAATTCATATACTTCTCTACAAAAACCTTTTTTAATTTGATAGTTAGCTTCAATCCAAGCAAATTTATAATCTAAGTTTTTTAGAAACTCAAAATCTTTCTTATAACTACCGCATCTGTTTTCTTTCACTAAATTTATATGCTTGCCTGTTTTATAAAGTATTAAACTAAGGTAAGGTGTAATCTCTTTATACTTATAACTATCTTTTAAAGGAATACTATCAATAGGTAGGTTATATAAAATAGCTTTCCAATACTCTATTTGGTATAAATCATCAGTATATTTAGAATAATTTTTTAATAAAACTTTTGCAGTATCTATTTCATTTGTCTTATAATTGTATAAAAATTTAAACCATAGAATATGTGGAGAATTTCCATCAAAACTTTCATAAAATGCTAAGTACTTTAAAAATTTATCATAATCTTGTTTAAAAAAAGCATTTTCTATTTTTTTATAGTAAAAATCTAAAATATCTTTTTTATAGTTTTTTCCAAGTAAATAATATAAATACTCTTTTTCATACTTTTCTTCTAAGTTAGCAACTATTTTAAGTGATAAAGGATAAAACTCTGAATCTTTACTTATGTTGTTAAAATACGAGATTTTTTCTTCTTTATTTTTTGAGATTTTTAGTAGATAGTAATAAACAGCATTAGTATCTTTTAAGGAAAATAACATATTTTTTACTTTTTCAAAATGTCTATATCTTAAACAGTTATCAATAGATTTATACTTTTCTTGTTCTGATAAAAAAGGATAAATTTCTAAATAAACTTTATAACCATAGTAAGAGTAGCAAAAGTTTGTAGATAGATATTTATAAGCATCTAAATACTCAGAAATTCCTAAATTTTTTTCCAAACTTCCTTTTATATATAGATAATAAGGAATATCTTCATTTATAAAAGCTTCTTTATCAGCTAGCTTTAAAAAGCTATAACCTTCTTTATAATCTCCTTGATAGTACAAAAATGATGCTATTTTTAATGCTAAATAACTAGCTAAAGAATAATCTCTATTGTTTAAAATAGTTGATTTTACGATGTTTAAATCTTCAATCTCTTCAAAATCTTTTTTATAAAGATTAAGAACATCTTCTATAGATGCGTAAGAAAAATAAAATAAAAATAGTATAGGAAATAGTATGTACTTAATCAATTTTCTAACCTTTCTAATATTTCTGGTAAAGGATTTGGTAGTGTATCTAATTTTATATCAATTATCTCTTCTTTTCTTGGATGTTTAAATGCTAATCTGTATGCAACTAAAGCATGATAGTTTAATTTTTTAGATAACTCTTTTGCTAAATCTGATTTTAGCTTACTTAATTTAAAACCGTATGTATAATCATTAAATAAAGGATGTCCTATAGATGAAAAATGAACTCTTATCTGGTGTGTCCTTCCTGTGTGTAGTTTTATATCTACTAACGTTAAGCCATGTTTTTCATACCTTTTTTCAACCCAATATTCTGTAAGTGCATCTCTTAGATTTGTTGCAACGGTTCCCATTTTCTGCCTATCGTATATAGATCTACCTATAGGCAAATCTATCATTCCATGGTTTTTATCTACAATACCTAAAACAATAGCTTTATATCTTTTATCTATCTCTCTATTTTGAAACATCTTTTGAAGTTCTTTATGTGCAAATTCAGATTTTGCAACTATAATCAAACCAGCTGTATCTTTATCTAATCTATGAACTATTCCAGCTCTTTCTTTTCCTTGATATTGTGAGATATGTTTAAAATGATAGAGTAAAGCGTTTACCAAAGTACCAGATGTATGTCCAACTGAAGGATGAACTACCATTCCAGGTGGTTTATAAACAACTGCCAAATCTTCATCTTCATAGTAAATATCTAACGGTATATTTTCAGGTTCAACTGAGAGCTCTTGTTGAGGTGGAATAATAATGATGTATTCTTCTCCTTCTTTTACTTTAATACTTGCTTTTTTTACTGCTACATTATTGTTAAATACAAAACCATTTTCAATTAGATTTTGATAGTATGTCCTTGAATACTCAGGATAAGCAGTAACTAAAAAAGCATCTAATCTCTTATTTGAAAGCTCTGAAGATACTCTTAATGTAATTATCTCTTCATTCATAACTAAAAATAAGATATAAGATTTTTCATAAAATTTCAAATGTAAAACTATGGTAAAATGTTTGTTTAACATTTTTAAACAAGGAGATTTTAAAGTGATAGGAAGCAAAGAAACTAGTAAAGCTGTAAGGGAAGAGATCCGTAATATAGCTATTATTGCCCATGTTGACCATGGAAAGACAACACTTGTAGATGCATTATTAAGACAAAGTGGAACCTTTAGAAGTAACGAAGAAGTTATTGAAAGGGTTATGGATAATATAGACCTTGAAAGAGAACGTGGAATTACCATAATGGCTAAAAATACAGCTATAAGATATAGAAACTACAAAATAAACATTGTAGATACACCAGGACACGCAGATTTTGGTGGTGAAGTAGAAAGAACATTAAAAATGGTAGATGGTGTTATCCTTCTAGTTGATGCATCAGAAGGACCGTTACCACAAACAAGGTTTGTACTAAAAAAAGCATTAGAATCTAATTTAACACCAATAGTTGTTATAAATAAAATTGATAGACCAGATGCAAGAATCCAGGAAGTTATAAATGAAGTTTATGATTTATTCATAGATTTAGATGCATCAGAAGAGCAGTTAGAATTTCCAATTTTGTACACTATAGCAAAAGAAGGAATAGCAAAAGAAAGTTTAAGTGACGATTCAAAAGATTTAAAACCACTTTTTGATAAAATTATTGAATATATATCACCTCCTTCTTATGATCCCAATCAAGTCTTTCAATTTTTAATTACATCTTTAGATTATGATAACTATGTAGGTAGGTTAGCAATTGGTAGAATATTCAATGGAACAGTAAAACTAAATCAACCAGTTTCTGTTGTTAAAAAAGATGGTTCTATTGTTAAAAAAACAGTTAGAGCTTTATACACATATGAAGGTTTAAAAAGAGTTGAAGTTACAGAAGCAAAAGCTGGTGATATTATTGCTATCGCAGGTTTAGATGATATAACAATAGGTGATACAGTATCTGACGCAGAAAATCCTGTTGCACTTCCACCTATAAAGGTTGAAGAACCTACCATATCTATGATTTTTTCTGTAAATGATTCTCCATTTGCTGGAAGAAGTGGTAAATATCTTACATCAAGGCATTTAAGAGAAAGATTGTACAAAGAGTTACTTACAAACGTTGCAATAAAAGTTGAAGATACAGAAAATCCAGATTCATTTTTAGTCATGGGAAGAGGCGAACTTCAACTTTCTATATTAGCTGAGATGATGAGAAGAGAAGGTTATGAATTTCAAGTTTCAAAACCTGAAGTTATTGTAAAAGAAGAAAATGGTAAAAAATATGAACCTGTAGAAAGAGTTTTAATAGATGTACCAGAAGAATTTGTTGGGACTGTAACACAAAAACTTGGTTCAAGAAAAGGTAAAATGATAAATATGATAAACCATGGTTTTGGAAGAGTGAGATTAGAATTTATCGTACCTTCAAGAGGTTTGATAGGTTATAGATCAGAGTTTAAAACAGATACTAGAGGAGAAGGGTTATTAAACACTATTTTTGAAGGATGGGAAGAGTGGCAAGGTGACATAAAAACAAGACAAAACGGTGCATTGATTGCAGATAGAACTGGCGTTGCAACACCGTATGCAATTTTTGGTTTGCAAGACAGAGGTGTATTCTTTATATCTCCAGGTACACAGGTATATGAAGGAATGGTAGTAGGTGAGCACAGTAGAGAAAATGATTTAGATGTGAATGTAACAAGAGAGAAAAAGTTGACAAATATGAGAGCTTCAGGTTCAGATGAAAATATAAAAATCATACCAGCAAAAGTTATGGATTTTGAAAGAGCTATGGAATGGATAGCAGATGATGAACTTATTGAAGTAACACCTGATGCTATTAGAATAAGAAAGAAAATATTAGAAGCAAATAAAAGAAAATAACTATATATTAATATTGTAAAACTTTATCTTTCTCCAAAGAGTAACAGGGCTCATGCCAAGTAATTTGGCGGCCTTCTTTTTATTTCCTTTTGTTTTTTTCAATGCTTCTATTATACGTTTTTCTTCATTGAAAAATACTTCTTCAGCAATTTCTACAGACTGTTTTTCTTCATTTAAAAATACAAAATCAGTATTTAGATCTTCTAAATCTATAGTAGCTTTATTTGGGTTTAAAATACAAACTGCATCTAAAAATGCTCTTAATTCCCTTACATTTCCATACCAATCTAAAGACATTATATAATTCATAGCTTTAGGAGTTATACGTTTATTTTTTTGAGATAAAATACTATTTACTATCAGAGGAATATCTTCTTTCCTTTCTCTCAATGGTGGAATTTCTATTTTTACTGCACATAACCTATAAAAAAGATCACTTCTGAAATTTCCTTTTTCAATTTCTGTTATAAGATTTTTGTTAGTTGCAGATATTATTCTTACATCTGCTTTCCTTTGTTTACTTGAACCTAATCTTTCAAACTCTTTTGTATCTACAAAAACAAGAAGTTTAGCTTGAGATGTCAAAGACAGATCACCTATTTCATCTAAAAACAATGTACCACCATCTGCCAACTCTACTTTACCAGGTTTTGAAGCTACAGCACCTGTGAAAGCACCTTTTTCATAACCAAAAAATTCAGATTCAAAAAGTGTTTCTGGAATAGCAGAACAGTTTACAGATATGAATTTACCTCTATTTCTATTACTATTTATATGTATCCATTTTGCTAATTTAGATTTACCAGTACCTGTTTCTCCTGTAATTAAAACAGGTATATCAGATTGAGCTACTAATGAAGATTTTTCTAACAGTTTTTTCATTTTTATATTTTGAGTGTTAAAAACTACAAAATCTTCTTCTAACTTATCATCTTTGTGCTCTAAAAATTGGAAAATATAGCCTCTAAGATTGTAAAAATAATCATACAGGTAAGTTGTTTTAAAAATACCTTTATAATGAAGACCATTTTTTGATTTTAAAAACAATACAAATTCTTTTTGATCTAAATAATCTTTTATGTTTCTATCTGTTATTTTATTTAAGTTTTCTCCAATTAAATCTATATTAGAGTAACCTAAAAACTCAACTAAACTTTCACTAATTCTTCTTATATTTAAGTTTTCATCTGTTACTATTAAATAAAAACTATCTATAAAGTTCATTTTTCTTGTTCTTTCAATTTTGCCATAAGTTTATTGTACTCTTCTATATTGTTATTTTTTTTATATATTTTTGCAAGTGTTAAAATTATATTTTTATCATTTGGATATTTATTTAACGCTTTTTTTAGAATATCTTCCAGACCATCTACTTCATAGTTCATATTAAAAATATTTATTAAAAATTCTATCGCTGGTAGATAGTCATCTTTGATAGCTAAAGCATCTTTAGCAGACTCTATAGCAAGTGGAAGTTGTCCTAATTTATAATATAATGTAGCAATTTTATATTTAATCTCATAATCATTTGGATTTTCAGCAAAGGCTCTAAGATAAAAGAAGATGGCATACCTTAAATTTCCTATATCTTCATATTCTTTTGCTTGTGATATAAAAAAATCATATCTTGATGTTATAATAGGTTTTTGAGTGGTTTGATTTTTTATCTCTACATTGTTTGGTAAGGGTTGATTAATAATTTCTTTTATTGGCGGAAGATTTATACTCTTATCTGCCAAGTTTTTAATAATTTCTTCTTCGTTTGAAACTTCATTTTTTACTAGATCAATATTTACAAGATTAGATTCTAATTTTTTTATTGTTGAATCAATGTCTATAAAGTTTTCAATGATTTCTATTTTTTCTAATTTTGATTTATTTTTAAAGTAGTCATAAAAAAGATAACCTATAACAATGTAAGAAAATAGTAAAACTACTAAATAAATCTTTAATCTATCTATTTTTTCCTCTTCTTTTATCGTTATAAGCGGATTAACACCTTCCGCCTTTGATTCTTGGACTTCTTGTTTTGTTTTTTCTAAAAAATCTCCAGTACTCATAACTATTGAATCTCACCTGTTAAAAATAAATCTAAAACTCTACATATTGCATGTTCTAAAGTTAGATGAACTTCCTGAACTCTTGCTGTATTATTTGATTTTACAATAAAAGCTTTATCTACAATATCTTTCATTTTTCCACCATCTTTTCCAAGAAAACCAACTGTAAATATACCAATCTCCTTAGCTACTTTAACAGCTTCGATTATATTTTGTGAATTTCCACTTGTTGATATTCCTATCAATATATCTCCTTTTTCTCCAAGGGCTTCTACTTGTCTTGAAAATATTTTCTCAAAACCGTAATCATTACCTATAGCTGTAAGAGCTGATGTGTCAGTTGTAAGAGCTATTGCAGGGTAGCCTTTTCTTTCTTTCTCAAATCTTCCTACAATCTCAGCAGCAAAATGCTGACTATCTGCTGCAGAACCACCATTCCCACATATCAATACCTTATTTCCATTTTTTAATCTTTTACCAATTAATATTCCTAAGTTAACAATATCTTCTGCATACTCGTAAACAAAATCTTTCTTTAGGTTTGCACTTTCTTCAAATATCTCAATAATTTCATTTTCTAACATTTTTATATCCTATTAAGATTTGTTTATTTAAAATTTTACCATAGTGTTAGTTTATAAAAAAATTTTTATCTATTTCTAAGATAACAACCACAACAAAAGCAGATTTTACTAAAATAATTTGCTATAACCTATTTTATTGATAGAAGAAAGTATTTAAAATGGTGTTGAAAAAGACAGGATATGATATTATCTGTAATATAAACGAAGTTTGATTATATATCTGAATATTTAGAAGATAGAATAAAAAAGATAAAAGATATGAAATATTTAAGGCTTCTTTTGAATAAAATTATATAATCTGATAAAGTTGATTTAGTTTAAAAATATTTAAGCTTTAATTTTTGATTAACTACTAAAAGATAAAAAGCTTCACAAAAATTTTTAAATTAAAAATAGTAAAACTTACAATATTGAAACTTCATGTAGAAAGTAATAATATGTATTGATTAAATTAAAAATTATAATTTAAAAGGAGTTTAGATGTTTATAGATAAAGCAAAAATTTACGTAAAAGCTGGTGATGGTGGTAATGGTTGTGTGGCATTTTTAAGGGAAAAGTTTGTTCCTATGGGTGGTCCAGCTGGTGGTGATGGTGGAAAAGGTGGGGATATTATTATTGTTGCAGATAAAAATTTACAGACACTAATGGATTTTAAATATAAAAGACATTATAAAGCAGAGAGAGGATTTCATGGACAAGGTGGAAATAAAAAAGGAAAAGATGGAGAATCATTAATTTTAAAAGTACCTGTAGGAACTGTTGTAAAAGATGCACAAACAGGAGAGATTATTGCAGATTTAGTAAAAGATGGCCAATCTGTAGTAGTTGCTAAAGGTGGTAAAGGTGGAAAAGGTAATGCTGCATTTAAATCTGCAACAAACCAAGCACCTATGATAGCTGAAAAAGGAGAAGCTGGCGAAGAAAGATGGATAGAGCTTGAGTTAAAACTTTTAGCAGATGTGGGTATTATCGGATTTCCAAATGCTGGAAAATCTACACTTATATCTATACTTTCAAAAGCTAAACCTAAAATAGCAGACTATCCATTTACAACATTGACACCAGTTTTAGGTGTACTTCAACTTGATGATAACGATTTTATTGTTTTAGCAGATATACCTGGATTGATAGAAGGAGCTTCAGAAGGAGCTGGTTTAGGTCATGAATTTTTAAGACATATAGAGAGGACAAGATTTTTGATACATTTAATAGATGTATCTGATTTTAGAGAGATGCATCCAATAGAGGCATTTAACAAGATAAATAAAGAACTTGAAAAATACTCACCAGATTTATTAACTAAGCCACAGATAGTTGTAGCAAATAAAATAGATGCATTAAGTGATAAATCTATATTAAATGAGCTTGAAACTTACTTTAAAGAAAAAAATGTGCCTTTTGTTGCTATATCATTGATTACAAGAGAAAATATTGATAAACTTATTAATCTAATAAGAGAAGTTAACGATAAACTAAAAGATAAAGAGGAAGTTAATGAGAGTATTGTTTTGGGGAACACCTGAATTTGCAGTTTATAGTTTGAAAAAGCTTTTAAACTCAAACCACAAGGTTATAGCTGTAATTACACAACCTGATAAACCAAAAGGTAGAGGTAAAAAAGTTTTGCCTACACCTGTAAAAGAGGAAGCTTTAAAACATAACATACCTGTGTACCAACCAGAAAAATTAAAAGGTAATGAAGAGTTTATCAACCTTATAAAAGATTTAAACCCAGATATATCTGTTGTAGTAGCTTATGGAAAGATTTTACCAGAAGAGATAATAAACATTCCAAAGTATAAAACAGTAAATATCCATGCATCTTTACTGCCATTGTACAGAGGAGCTGCACCTATACAAAGAGCTATAATGGACGGAATGGATAAAACAGGTGTTTGTATAATGGATATAATAAAAGAGCTTGATGCTGGAGATGTTTACGATTGCAGAGAAGTTAAGATAGAAGAAAGTGATGATATCATCTCTTTACATGAAAAGTTGGCAACTGTAGGAGCTGATCTTTTAATAGAAGTTTTAGATAAGATAGAAAAAAATAATATCTCAAAAACACCACAAGATCATTCTAAATCAACTTATGCAAAACCTATTGAAAAATCTGAAGGAAAAATAGATTGGTCAAAACCAGCTAAGGATATATTTAATCAAATAAGAGCTTTAAAAGTTTGGCCAAAAGCTTATAGTAATTTTAGAGGTGAAGAGGTTAAAATATTAGATTCAAAAATTGTTGAATGTAATAAAAATGCTAAAGCAGGTGAGATAGTACAAGTTGATGATAAAGTTGGTATTATAGTTAAAACAGGAGATAAATGCTTACTGATTAAATTATTACAGTTTCCTAATGGAAAACCTATAACATCTCAAGATGCTATAAGAGGATATAAAATAAAAGTAGGAGAAAAATTTGAGTAAAGATAATGGACTTGTAATTTGGGGTAGAAATCCAGTTATAGAAGCTTTAAAGGCAAACAGAAGCCTTGAAAAAATACTTATAGCTCATGATTCTCATCCACCAAAAGAACTTTTAGATTTAGCATCAGAAAAAAAAGTTAAAGTTCAGAAAGTTTCAAGGCAAAAGATAGAAGAACTTGCTGGAACAAAGAAAACACAAGGTGTAATAGCTTTAGTTAGCCCAATAAAATATTATAGTGAAGATAAGATTATAGATAAAACAATAAAAGAAAATGGAATAATGCTTATCTTAGATCATATTACAGATCCACAGAATGTAGGAAGTATTTTAAGAACTGCTGAAATTTTTGGAGTTAGTGGTGTTATTATCCCAAAAGAGAGGGCAAGTCCTATAAATGAAGTTGTGGTAAAAGCATCTACAGGTGCGGTCTTTCATCTACCAATAGCAAAAGTTGGAAACTTAAGAAATGTAGTTGAAAAATTTAAAAAGAAAGGTGGTTGGGTAGTTGCTGTAGAAAAAGGTGGAAAAAATATAGAAGAGATAGATTTTCCTTTTCCTGTGTGTCTTATAGTAGGTTCAGAAGGGAAAGGTGTATCAAAATTACTATTAGAAGAGTCTGATATCGTTGCTACAATACCAATGGTTGGTAAAATTACATCTTTAAACGTTTCAAATGCAACGTCAATAGCATTATGGGAAATCTTTAAAAGGAGTAGAAAATGGAAAAAACAATAAAAAAAGTTAAAAGAATAGAAGGTAGTTTAAGAGTTCCTTCAGATAAGTCTATCTCTCATAGGGCTATTATTTTATCTTCATTAGCAAAAGGAAAATCTGTTATAAAAAATTTTCTAAGAGCAGGTGATACCTTAACAACTGTAAATGCATATAGAAATTTAGGTGTTCAGATTTATGAAAAAGATAATTTATTTTATGTGGAAGGAAAAGGGATTTATGGATTAAAAGAGCCTGAAGATATACTTGATATGGGCAATTCTGGAACGACTACGAGATTAACATTAGGTGTTTTATCAGGCCAGGATTTTTTTGTTACAATGACTGGAGATGATAGTTTAAGAAAAAGACCAATGAAGAGAGTAACAAAACCATTGATACAGATGGGAGCAAAAATAGATGGAAGAAAAAATGGAGAACTATTACCTATATCTGTAAGAGGTGGTAATTTAGAAGGTATAGAGTTTTTTAATGAAAAAATGTCTGCACAGGTAAAATCTGCATTACTATTAGCTGGGTTATACGCAGATGGTACAACAACTGTTATTGAACCAGTTATTTCAAGAAATCACACTGAAAATATGTTAAGATCAATGGGAGCAAACATAGTAGAATCATTTTTTGAAAATGAGTATAGAGTTAGTATAAAAAAATCAACAAATCTAGAACCAATTGATATAAATGTTCCTGCTGATCCTTCATCTGCAGCATTTTTTGCAGCTGCTGCAGTGATAGTTCCAAAATCTCAGATAGAACTTAAAGATGTTCTTGTTAACCAAACAAGAGATGGATTTTTTAGAAAACTTAAAGATATGGGTGCTGATATTGAATATAAAAATAAAAGAGAAGAAGCTGGTGAAAAGATAGCAGATATTGTTGTTAAATTTAGTGAATTAAAGGCATGTAAAGTTGTGAAAGAAGAAGTTCCGTCAATGGTTGATGAGATACCATTACTTGCTATAGTTGCTACACAAGCAGAAGGAGAAACAATAATAACAGGTGCAGAAGAGCTTAGAGTAAAAGAAAGTGATAGAATTAAAGCTGTGGTAGATAATCTTAAAAATCTTGGTATTGAAGTTGAAGAACTACCTGACGGTATGATAATTAAAGGAAAACAAAAAATTAAAGGTGGTGTAGTAGATTCCTATAAAGATCATAGGATAGCTATGGGATTTTCAATACTTGGCTTGATTTCAGAAGAAGGTATAACAATAAAAAATGCTGATTGTGTATATATCTCTTACCCAGAATTTTATCAACATCTAGAAAAAGTTTCTAAGTGAGGAAAAAAATGGAAAACTTAACAATGGATGAATTTTTAATGTTAGTTCAAGACAAAACACTGTTTCCTATAATAGATAAGGTTCTTTCTGGAGATAGGTTGACATTTGAAGATGGTGTAAAGCTTTTTAAATCTACTGATCTTTTAACAATAGGATTTTTAGCTAACTATGTAAATGAAAAGAAAAACGGTAAGTATGCATACTTTGTAATAAACAGACAGATAAACCCAACCAACGTCTGTGTATTGGATTGCAAATTCTGTGCTTTTGCTGATATGGATAAAAACAGTCCTAAAGCTTACGAGATGAATTATGATCAAATTTTAGAAAAGGCTAAATATGCTGTTGATAATGGTGCTACAGAGGTTCATATAGTTGGTGGACTGCATCCTGATTGGGAATTTGAAAGATATTTAAATATTATTTCTATAATAAAGAAAAACTTTCCCACCTTGCATATAAAAGCTTTTACAGCTGTGGAGATAGATTATTTTTCAAAACTTTCTGGTTTAAGTTATGAAGAAGTACTAATAAAACTAAAAGAATCTGGACTTGGTAGTCTTCCAGGAGGTGGAGCTGAGATATTTTCCCCAAGAGTTAGAAAGATAATAGCTCCTAAAAAGATAGGATATAAAAAATACCTTGAGATACATAAGATAGCCCATAATCTTGGTTTACACTCTACAACTACAATGTTATATGGTCATGTTGAAACTTATGAAGAAAGAGTTGACCATATGGAAAAAATTAGAGAATTACAAGATGAAACTAATGGTTTTACATGCTTTATACCACTTGCTTACCAACCAGAAAACAATGATTTAGAAGTTTACGATTTTACAACAGGTATAGATGATTTAAAAACTATAGCTGTTGCGAGATTATTTTTAGATAATATTCCACATATAAAAGCATATTGGGTTATGATAGGAGAAAAGACAGCCCAAATTGCTTTAAACTTTGGTGCTGATGATATGGATGGTACTGTAATGGAAGAAAAAATAGCTCACTTTGCTGGTGCAAAATCCCCAACACAACAACAGAAAGAAAAATTAATAAGGCTTATTAAAGAAGCTGGTAAAATACCAGTAGAAAGAGATACATTATATAACCATGTCAAAGTTTACTCATGAATTAACATTTAAAAATTATATTATTGCTTTTTTAGTATTTTTATTGGTTGGTATTGTATTTATCATATCAATAATTGCAATACCATACCTTTTTTTCTTACTATTAAAAATATTTTTGATAAGTTTAGAGTTTAGTATAGTTTTTATTGTTTTTTTCTGGGTTATTTTAATTTTGATAAACCTAATTTTTAGAATATTAAAGATTACTTAAAATTTTAGTGTACTATTTCACATTTTTTATCAGTAGTTTCAATTTGAATAGTAGAGTGTCCTATTTTATAATCTTTCAATAGATTTTCCAATCTTTCTAATACGTATATAGATTTGTTAATATCATTTATAACAACATGTGTTGAGAAATAAACATCTTTTGAAGAAAGTGACCATAGATGAATATCATGAATTTCTATTATTTCTGGAATATGCTTTTTAATATCTTCAATCAGATGTCTTAAATCTATATGGTAAGGAGTTCCTTCTAGTAGTATCCTATAACTACTTTTTAACACTGGCAATGTTTCTTTTATAATATAAAAAGAAAAGACTATAGAAAGTATTGGATCTATTAAGTAGATATTAAAGAAATAAATAAAAAAACCACCTACTACAACAGATAAAGATAAGAAAGCATCACTTAAAAGATGTAGATAAGCTGATTTTATATTTAAATCTTCATGATCATCTTCATCATGGTGATGATGATTTTTTATTATCAATGCAGAAAAAAGATTTATTAAAAAGCCTAAAAAACCAAAAATAATTACATATAAACCTTTTACTTCTTCAGGGTTTAATAATCTTAAAATAGATTGGTACAAAATAAATATAAGGGTAAATATTAGTGTTAAGCTATTTAAAAAACTAGCTAGCGATTCTGCTTTTAAAAAACCAAATGTCATTTCAAAGTCTGGCTTTTTTGACATTAACATAATAGCTAAAAGTGTAACTATTAGCCCAAGAACATCTTGAAAGTTATGAATTGCATCTGTTATCAACGATATAGAGTTAGCAACAAAACCAAATAAAATCTGTAAAAATACAATGAGAATATTTAATAAAATAGCTATCAGTACCTTTTTTTTATCTGTATCAATATCTCTTTTTTTTAAAATATTTTCTCTATAAACCATTTTTAAGCCTTTGTAATTACATAAGCATAAATTTTCCCATCTACTTTATCTTTAATAGCTTTATATACTTCTCTTAAAGTGGCTCCTGTTGTTAAAATATCATCAAAAACTAATACATTTCCATGTATTAAATCAGATTGTAATAAAAAAGAATCTTCAAGGTTTTTTAATCTTTCTGCTTTGCTAAGTTCTACTTGCATTTTTGTATTTTTTATTTTAACAAGTGAATCATTTATTAGATAGGTTGGAAAAATATTTTTCAATATCTCTTTTAAATGATTAAAACCTCTTTCCTTTAACTTGCTTTTTGATATAGGAATATAAAAAATAGTTTGTATATTATTTTTCCTTACATAAGTTTCTATATCGTTTCGTATTATATCTGCCAATGTTTTTGCCAATATTTTTAAACTTTTAAACTTGTATGCGTGAATAATCTGTTTTACTTCATAGTAATCAGTAAAAACTTCTATGTATTCATATTTTCTGCTGTTTGTACATTCATCACAAACAAGATATTCTCCACTTTTTCCACAACTTCTACAATAAAAACTTTCAGATTTTTTTATCTCTTTTAAACATCCATCACATATAATGTTTTGATATTCAAACAAAAAAGGGTTGTCACATAAAACACATTTATTTGGAAATAAAACATTGAAAAGCAGTTTTATGTTCATTTTTCAATAGGAAGATTTAATCGTTTCCATTCCATTATTCCAGATTTTAAGTTGTAAACTTTTTTAAATCCAACTTGCTCTAAAAATCTACTTGCTACTGAACTTCTATTACCAGATCTACAATATACTAAGATTTTTTTATTTTTAAATTTTTCTAACTGATTTACATTTTTAGGAAGTTCTTGAACAGGTATTAATATAGAGTTTGGAATATGTCCGTCTTGTTTATATTCCATTGGTGTTCTAACATCAAGGATTATTATATCTTTTTCTTTTTGCATAATGTCATAAAATGTTTTTGCATCTATATCTTCATATGCAAATGATAAATTAAAAAGTACAAATAGAATAATAATTAATTTTCTCATTCTTCCTCTCCTATTTTAATTCCTAACTCTTTTAGTTGTTTTTCAGAAACAAAATCTGGTGCAGATGTTAATGGACAAACACCTTTTTGTGTTTTTGGAAATGCTATAACATCTCTTATACTTTCACTTCCTGTCATCAATGCCAGGATTCTATCAAGACCAAAAGCAAGTCCACCATGAGGTGGTGCTCCATAAGATAAAGCTTCTATTAAAAATCCGAATTTTTCATTGGCTTCTTCTTCTGAAATACCAAGAAGTTTAAAAACTTTCTCTTGGATAAATGGTGTATGTATTCTTATAGAACCACCACCTATCTCTTCTCCATTTAATACCATATCATAAGCTTTTGATTTAAAAGAAAGTGCTATTTCTGGATTATCTAGTGCTTCATCTAATTTGTCTATATCTTCATCTTTTGGACTTGTAAATGGATGATGTATTGCAACAAGTCTATTTTCTTCCTCATCCCATTCAAATAAAGGAAAATCTACTACCCATAAAAACTCAAGTTTGTTGTTATCTATAAGGTTCATCTTCTCAGCTATATATTTTCTTAAAAAGCCTAAAACTCTATGTGTAATATCTTTTTTATCTGCAATAAATACAAGTAAATCACCGTCTGCACCATTCATCTTATTTATTAATCTTTGTTTTTGCTCTTCTGTGAAAAATTTCAAGATAGGTGAATTTGCTTCACCATTTTCAAGTTTTATCCAAGCCATTCCTTTTGCACCAAACTTTTTAGCATACTCAGTTAGATCATCTATCTCTTTTCTTGAAAATTTAGAACCACCTTTTATATTTATTCCTTTAACTATACCACCTGATTTAATAGCATCGTTAAATACTTTAAACTCTACATCTTTAGCAATATCACTAACATCTATCAATTCCAATCCATATCTTAAATCTGGTTTATCTGTACCATACTTATTTATAGCTTCATCATAACTCATTCTTCTAAAAGGTATTTTTATATCTATTCCTAAAACCTTTTTATATACGTACTGTATTAGTCCTTCAGATAAAGACATAACATCGTCCTGTGAAACAAAAGACATCTCTAAGTCTATCTGTGTAAACTCTGGCTGTCTATCTGCCCTTAAATCTTCATCTCTAAAACATTTTACAATCTGGAAATACCTCTCAAGACCAGCTACCATTAATATCTGTTTAAAAAGTTGAGGAGATTGTGGTAATGCGTAAAATTTTCCTTTCTCGAGTCTTGATGGTACAAGAAAATCTCTTGCACCTTCTGGTGTTGATTTTGTAAGCATTGGTGTTTCTACTTCAATAAAACCATTTCCTACTAAAAACTCTCTTACTGCTTGATAAACTTCATGTCTAAGTATAATGTTCCTTTGCATAGAAGGTCTTCTTAAGTCTAAATATCTATACTTTAACCTAACTTCTTCATTGACTTTTATGTTGTCTTCTATTTGGAATGGTAAAACTTTAGATGTATTTAATATAAGTAAATCTTCCCCATAAACTTCTATATTGCCTGTTTTCATCTTTGGGTTTTCTGTACCAACAGGTCTCCTTCCAACTCTTCCTCTTACACCTATTACGTACTCACTTTTTAGTTTTTTTACTTTATTGTAAAGCTCTTCACTAATTTTTGATGGATCAAATACTACCTGAACTATACCTTCCCTATCTCTGAGGTTTATAAACAACACTCCTCCATGATCTCTAACTGTATCTACCCATCCAAGAAGTCTTACTTCTTCACCTATATTTGATTCATTTAAATCTCCACAGTAATAATCTCTTTTAAAATCTCTAAGCTGATCTACCATTAACCTCTCCTAAAAATTTTTTTTAAATATTATAACCTTATTTATGTTATAATTTTTCCTAGAATTTCCAAAGATGGAGGTATTATGTATAAGTTAGATGTTGTGACTCCTGTTGGTAGTATATTTAGCGGTGATGTTTATCAAACTGTTATTACAACAGAAGATGGTGAGATTGGAATACTTGAAAATCACATGTTACTTTTGACAAACATAATTCCTGGAAAATTAAGAATAGAGAAAGGTGATGGTGAAGTTTTAGAGTATGCAGTAACTTATGGTATTTTAGATGTTAGAGGAGATAAAGTTATAGCTTTGGTTGAAGAGGTTTATAAAATAGAAGATATAAATGTTGAAAGTGAGAAAAAACTTTTAGAAGAAGCAAACAACAAACTTCAAAGTGAATCACTTACAGATGAAGAAAAATCTCATTATGAAAGACAAAAACAAAGAGCAGAAGCATTATTAAACCTTGCAACAGCAAAAGTATGATTTTATAAAAGAAGACGAAGATATTTCCCCCTTTATCAGGGGGAAAGTTAATATTATTCAAAAAAAAGAAGGTTATAGATTTAATCTTGACAGTCTGTTACTCGTAGATTTTCTAAATATAAAATCATCTGGAAATCTTATAGATATAGGTACAGGAAGTGGTATAATACCTATTCTTATTAATCTAAAACAAAAAAACCTAAAACTTTATGCGTTAGAAGTTCAAGAAGAAATGTGTGATATTGCAAAAAGAAATTTTATTTTAAATGATGTAGAAGTTAACCTTACATGTGGTAATGTTCGAGATGTAAAAGATCATTTTGTTCATCAATTTTTTGATTATGTTGTAATAAATCCCCCTTATTTCAAAGAAGGTAAATATAATAATATACAAGAAAAGATAGCAAGAAGTGAGGTTATGGCAAACTTAGAAGATTTTATATATGGAAGTTGGTATTTACTTAAAAACAAAGGTAAACTTTTTATGATAAACATTGTTGATAGATTTTCTGAAACGGTTTCTATTTTAAAAAAGAATAAATTACAACCAAAACGTTATAGATTTATACATCCATCTATTGAAGAAAAAGCAACTCATTTTTTATTAGAAGCTTCTAAGTTGGCTAAGGAAGGTGGTGAGATCGTTGAACCGCCATTGATAGTATATGAGAATCCAAAAGAAAAAAAATATACAAAATATGTATGGAATCTACTGGAAAATTTTCCAAATTTAAGTTAATATAAAGCTATGCGAGAGTTTATAGAACAACTTAGACAGCTTGGTTATGATAATATCTATAAGTGGTGTGATAGTCCAGGAACATACTATGATTGGCATTATCACTACTATGATGAAGTAAGATTGATTTTAGAAGGTTCTATTACAATTGGCACGGAAGATAAAGTTTATCATCTAAAAGCTGGTGATTTGTTAGAAGTACCTGCAGGTAAAAAACATTGGGCAAAAACAGAAGAAGGTGTTTGTTATTTATGTGGAACTAAAAAATAAAGGAGATAGTGATGAAGATAGTTGATTTAAGAGGAAAATATTATAAAGAAAATAGTGATTTAAAATTTTTAATTAAAAGAAGTGATTTTGAGATAGAGTCTTATGAACCAACTGTAAAAGAGATTATAAAAAATGTTAAGGAAAAAGGTGATGATGCGTTAATAGAGTATACGGAAAAGTTTGATAAAATCAAAATAAAAACAGAAGATCTTGTTATACCTTATGAAGAGCTTGAAAAAGCTTATGATTCTATAGAAGATGATGTTAGATGGGCTTATGAGGTAGCTTTTGAAAGAATTTATGATTTTCATGAGCAACAAAAAGAAAAATCTTTCTTTAAAGAAGAAGAAGGAATGATTTTAGGTCAAAAAATTATTCCTCTTGAAATAGTAGGTCTTTATGTTCCTGGTGGAAAAGCTGCTTATCCTTCAAGTGTTATTATGAATGCAGTTCCAGCTATTGTTGCTGGTGTCAATGAAATTGTTATGTGTTCTCCTAATCCAAATAAATACACCCTTGCAGCGGCTTATATATGTGGTATAGAAACAGTATACAGAATTGGTGGTGCTCAAGCAGTAGCTGCTATGGCTTTTGGGACAAAAACGGTTAAAAAGGTAGATAAAATTGTAGGACCAGGAAACATATACGTTGCTCTTGCTAAAAAGAATCTCTATGGTATTGTAGATATAGATATGATTGCTGGACCATCTGAGATACTTGTTATAGCAGATGAAACAGCTAATCCTTTATGGATTACTGCTGACCTTTTATCTCAAGCGGAACATGATGAGTTAGCTGCTTCTATCCTTATTACAACTTCAGAAAAGCTTGCCAACGATGTAGTTGATATACTCTACAATCAGCTTTTAAAAGATTTTCCAAGAAAAGAGATAGCAGAAAAATCTTTAAGTACATACGGACATATTTTTATAGTTAATAATTTAGATGATGCTTGTGAAGTTGCAAATTACATAGCACCAGAACATTTAGAGATTGTAGTAAAAAATCCTTTTGATTATCTCGATAAAATCAAGCATGCAGGAGCTATATTCTTAGGTGAATACTCAACAGAACCACTTGGTGATTATATTTTAGGTCCAAACCATGTACTTCCTACATCAAGAGCTGCAAGATTTTCATCGCCTTTAGGTGTTTATGACTTTATTAAAAGAAGTTCTGTTATATATGTATCAAAAACTGGTTTTGAGAGAGTGGCTAACCATGCAATAAATATGGCAAAATCAGAAGGATTAGAAGCTCATAAATTAAGTGTAGAAGTAAGGAAAGGTTCCTAATATTTAGGAACCGTTGGATCTATCTCTTCAGACCAAGCTAAAATTCCACCTTCTACGTTTTTTACTCTTGTAAAACCATTTTGTAATAACCATAATGTAGCTTGAAGACTTCTATTTCCGCTTCTGCAAAATACATAAATATCTTTGTCCTTTGGTAAACTATTTAAAACTTTTGGTAAACTCATTAAAGGAACCAACATAGCTTCTTTTTCTTTTATTCTTGAGAAGTTGTACTCTTGGGGTTCTCTAACATCTAATAGTATAAAATCTTCACCTTTGTCGATTTTCTCTTTTAATTCTTTAACAGATATGTGTATTTTTTTATAAGTTTCTTTATCTAGGTACAATTTATACTCCTCCTTTATTAAAATATTCTGATATTATAATTTTTCTAATATTTAACTAATATGATTTGAATCACTATATATCTGGTATCTGCTGGGTTAAACAGTGAAATGTTCCAAGGCCTACAACAATATCACTTGCATCTATTCCAACAACAACTCTGTCTTTAAATAAAGATGAAAGTGTATCTAAAGCTATTTTATCTTTATCGCAGTTAAATGTAGGTACTATAACATACTTATTAGATATGTAAAAATTTGCATAACTTGCAGGAAGTCTATCATCTTTATAGTACAATGGATCAGGCATTGGTATTGTAATTAAATTAAAGTTTTCATAAGTTTTTAATTTTTCATAATTTTCTTTTAGTATTTCATAATTATCATCATTTTTATTTTCTTCAATCACAGTAACAATAGTATTCTCATTTATAAACCTTGTTATATCATCGATATGGCCATCTGTATCATCTCCAACGATACCTTCTTTAAGCCATATAACTGTATGAACTCCAAAATATTTTTTTAAATTCTCTTCTATTTCTTCCTTTGTCATATATGGATTACGATTTGGATTTAGTAAGCACGACTCTGTAGTTAATAAAAAACCATTACCATTTACATCTATAGATCCACCCTCTAAAACAAAATTTGTCTCTATTCTTTCATAGCCTAAGTATTCAGCCATTTTTTTAGCTATTTCATTATCAAGCTCATATGGATATTTACCACCCCAAGAGTTAAATATAAAATCAAGTGCTACTGGTTTATTTGTTTCAATATCTTTTACAATAATAGCTCCATGATCTCTACACCAAGCATCATTTGTAGGAAATCTATGGATAAATATTTTTTCAAGGTTAACGTTTTTGTCTTTTAATCTTTTTAATAAATCCTGTTCCATATCTTCATCATTAACGTTTATATGGACTTCTTCACTCTCTGATAGTAATTTAATCATATCTGTATATTTATCTCTAACATTATCTAATTTTTCAAAAAATGTTTCTGGATTGTGTGGATAAGAAAGCCATGTTCCTTTATGTTTATACCATTCTGGTGGCATATAAAATTTTCTCAACATTTACCTCGTTAAAAGCATTTTTAAGTATGTGTTTGTGAGACCATACATAATTTTAATAACAATGATTTGATTGTCCTTTTGATATGCTAGTATCGCATCTTTTCCAATCAATGCAGACAACTTTTTCCAGCCAGCTTTTGACATCTCTCTATCGTAAAAATTTACTAAATCTTGGATAAATCCTTCTCCTTTGTAAATAAGATAAGCTCTGTATATATTGTTATTCTCATAGATTAGAGATTCATTTTCAATAAGTTGAAAGTTAGCTGGAATAATAAATGTATAATCGCCTTTTCTCTCTGTCTTAGCTACAAATGTTATTGGTGCGTTAGGTTGAATTACTATTTCATTGTTAGCACAAGAGCTAATAAAAGCTATAAATGTTATTAAAGGTAAAAATAGAAATTTTTTCATTGTTAGCCTCCTATTAATTTTCTAAACTCTTCGAATATTACCGTAGGCTTAATGTCTGCATTTGTTCCACCTTGAGCAAAATCTGGCCTTCCACCACCGTTTCCACCTACAGCTGATGCTAGATGTTTAACTATATCACCTGCTTTATATCTATCAGTTATATCTTTTGATACATAAACAATAAAGTTTATTTTTTGTTTTTCTGTGTCTTTAGATACAAGTAAAATTATAGAATTTTTAAACTTTTGTTTGAGATTATCTGCTATTTCTCTAAGTTCATTAGGATTTAGATTCTCTATCTCTCCAAATACAGCTTTTATATCTTGAATCTCTAAGATTTTGAGATTTTCATTTATTTTTGCAATTGCAATTTTTTTTCTTAAAGTTTCAATTTCTCTCTCTTTCTCTTTTAGTTGATTTTGAAGTTTTATTAATCTATCTATTATCTGATCTTCTTTGGTTGTTAAAATTCTTGATACTTCCTTTATTAAGGAATGTTCTTGAAATCCTTTTTCTACAGCTTTTATACCAGCTACAGCTTCTATTCTTCTTGTTCCTGATGAGATAGCATACTCAGAAAGAATTTTAAAGTAGCCAATATCTCCTGTTCTTTTAACGTGTGTACCGCCACATAACTCTTTAGATATCCCTGCTGATATTACTCTAACTACATCTGAGTATTTCTCTTCAAATATAGCCATAGCTCCAGTCTTTAAAGCTTCTTCATATTCCATTTCTTGACATACAACTTCCTCATTTTTCATAATTTCTCTATTAACTGTTTCTTCAATTGTTTTTATCTCTTCATCTGTTAAGCTTTCAAAATGTGTAAAATCAAATCTTAGATACTCATCGGAAACTAGTGAACCAGCTTGTTTAACATGATCTCCTAAGACATTCCTTAAAGCTGCATGTAAAAGATGTGTAGCTGTATGATGTCTCATTATGTTTTCTCTTCTCTCTCTATCTACTTTTGCATTAGCATAATCACCTTCTTTTACACTACCAAATAAAACTTTTCCTTTATGAACTATTAAACCTTCAACAGGCATTTGTGTATCAACTACTTCAAATAAAAAGTTTACTCCTTCAATTACACCTTTATCTCCAATTTGACCACCTTTTTCAGGATAAAATGGTGTAACATCGAGAATAATTTCAACATCTTCTTCTGTATTTGCTTGTTTTACTATCTCATCACCTTTAATAATTGCTAAAATCTTTGAGTTTTCATGTGTTAATGTATAGTATCCTACAAATTCCGTTTCTTTTAATGTGTTTTTCAATGTAAGATAGATAGGTTTAATCTCTTTACTTTGAGATTTCCAACTTTTTCTTGCTTTTTCTTTTTGTTGATTTAAAAGGTTTAAAAATTCTTGTTTATCAAAACTTAAATTTTCATCTTTAAGTACTTCTTCCATTATATCTATAGGAAATCCATAGGTATCGTATAGTTTAAATGCTTCTTCTCCAGTAAGGAATTTTCTTCCTTCTTTTTTAGCATTTTCTATCATCTCATAGAGAATATCCATAGATCTTTTTAATGTTTTTAAAAACTTATCTTCTTCTGATTTTGTTATTGTTTTTATGAAATTCCTATTACTTAAAAGTTCTGGATATGCATTTTTCATTTTTTCTACAACAATATCTACACCTTCATATAAAAATGGCCTTTCTATCCCAAGATTTTTACCATATCTTAAAGCTCTTCTTAATATTCTTCTTAGAACATAACCTCTACCTTCATTTGATGGTAGTACACCATCTGATATTAAAAATGTTATTGCTCTTAGATGATCAGCAATAACCCGCATTGCTATATCGTCTTTTTCATTTGCTTTATATTTTTTACCTGATATATTTTCTGCAAAATTGATAATTGGTTTAAATAAATCTGTGTCATAGTTACTATCTACATTTTGTAGTACTGAAGCTATTCTTTCAAGACCCATCCCAGTGTCTATACTTGGGTTTGGAAGCGGATGCAATACACCGTTTTCATCTCTGTTGTACTGCATGAAAACAAGGTTCCATATCTCTAAATATCTAAAATCTTCATCAGAACCAAACTCTGGATTTCCAAATTTTTCTCCCTTATCAAAGTATATTTCTGAAGATGGTCCACAAGGTCCCGTATCTCCCATTGACCAGAAGTTGTCTTTATATCCCATTCTTTTTATTTTATGTTCTGGTAATCCTATATGTTTATTCCAGATTTCAAAAGCTTCATCATCTTCTTCAAATACTGAAACAAGGAGCATTTCTTCTGGAATTTCTAAATGTTTTGTTAAATATTCCCAAGCAAATTCTATAGCTTCTTTTTTAAAGTAATCACCAAATGAAAAATTACCAAGCATTTCAAAAAATGTATGATGTCTTGGTGTGTATCCTACATTTTCTAAATCATTATGTTTACCAGATACTCTAAAAACCTTTTGGCAAGAAGCAGCTCTTTTATAAGGTCTTTCTTCTAATCCTAGAAATACATTTTTGAAAGGAACCATACCAGCATTTACAAAAAGCAATGTAGGATCATTTTCTGGTACTATAGAAGCAGATTTTACAATTGTATGGTTTTTACTTTCAAAAAATTTTAAAAAACTTTGTCTAATTTCATCACCTGTTAAAAATTTCATTAATAACCTCTTGATGTATAATATTACAAGTATAAATTATATCATATTGGGATATTGTGATAGACTTAAAGCCATCAGACAAAACAGCTTTGATATACCAAGGAAAAGAGATAAGCTATAAGAATCTTATAAACTATATACTTCATTACAGTAAACTTTTAAATATAAAACCTAAGGACAAAGTTGCTATATTTAGTGAAAATAGACCTGAATGGATATATGCATTTTTTGCTACATGGCTAAAAGATGGAATAAATATCCCTATCGATTTTATGTCAAACGAAGAAGAGCTTAAATACATACTAAATGATAGTAAACCAAGGTATATTTTTACATCAGTAAACAATAAAGATACCCTTTTAAAAGTGTTAGAAAGTATAGATTTTGAAATAACTATGCTTGTTTTTGAAGATATAAATGTTAGTACACAAGAAAGTATAAATGATATATCTTTTAATTTAAAATATGAAGACCTTGCTTTAATACTTTATACATCTGGTACGACAGGAGCACCAAAAGGTGTTATGCTTACCTATAAAAATCTTATTTCTAATATAAAAAGTATTGAAAAAGTAAATATAGCAAAAAGTAAAGACTCAACATTAGCAATTTTACCATTTCATCACTCTTATCCTCTTATGGTTTCTATGCTTATTCCATTACATTTAAAAGCTACGATAGTATTTTTAGATAAACTATCTCCAGAAGATATAATAGAAAAATTTCAAAAGTATAAAATAACTATATTAATAGGTGTTCCGAGAATTTACTCTCTTTTCCATAGAAGAATTTTTGAAAAAATAAACAGCAGTATTTTATTAAAAACAGTGTATAAAGCCTCACAGATTATTAAATCAAAAAAGATAAAAAAAATAATATTTAAAAAAGTTCATGATGTATTTGGTGGGAATGTTAGATACTTTGTTTCAGGTGGTGCCAAACTTGATATTCAAATAGCAAAAGATTTAGAAAATCTAGGATTTACAGTTATAGAAGGCTATGGATTAACAGAGACATCACCTATTGTATCATTTAACCCACCAGATAAAATAAAGCTTGGAAGTGTAGGCAAACCTATTGAAGGTGTTGAAGTTAAAATTCAAGAAGAAGAGATTTTAGTTAAAGGTGATAACGTATTTGTTGGCTATTTAAACAAACCGGAAGAAACAAAAAGTGCATTTATAGATGGCTATTTTAAAACAGGTGATATTGGTTATCTTGATAAAGAAGGATACCTTTATATAACAGGAAGAAAAAAAGAGATTATAGTTTTACCAAACGGAAAGAATATAAATCCAGAAGAGATAGAAAGTAAGATATTAAAAGAGTTTGATATTGTAAAAGAAATAGCTGTCATTCAAAAAGATAACCAACTTTTTGCAGTTATATACCCAGATTTTGATGTTATAAAGAAGAAAAATATTGTAAATATTGAAGAAACAATAAAGTGGAATGTTATTGATAAATACAATCAACAAACGGTTAGTTATAAAAAGATTGGTGGATTTAAAATAGTAAATCAAGAACTTCCCAAAACAAGACTTGGTAAAATTAGAAGATTCATGTTAAATCAATTTTTAGAAAATATTGAAAAACCAAAAAATATAAAAGAACCTGATAGTGAAGTTTATAAAATAATAAAAAATTATTTAGAAAAATATACTGGATTAAAAATACATCCTAACGATCATTTAGAGATAGATGTTGGTTTGGATTCTCTTGGAAAAATAGAGTTTATTACTTTCTTAGAAAACACTTTTGGTCTGACAATTAATGAAAAAGATTTAGTTGATCATCAAACTGTTGAAAAGATCTCAAAGTTTATAGAAGAAAAAAAACAAAAAATCCAGTACAGTGATATAAACTGGAAAGATGTATTAAATCAGCCGATAAAAATAAATATAACTTCTGGATACATAGGATTAATAAAACCTATAGTTTACTACTTATTTAAAGTATACAATAAATTAGAAATTGAAGGCTTAGAAAATATTCCAAAATCTCCAGTAATCTTTGCTCCTAACCATCAAAGTTTTCTTGATGGTTTTCTACTTGTAGCGTCTTTACCCACAGATACACTAAAAAATACATACTTCTTAGCAGAGGTAACATATTTTAAATCAAGATTTAGAAGATGGATTGCTGATAATTTCAATATTTTAATAGTAAATGTTAATAAAGATTTAAAAGTTTCATTACAAAAATCAGCTTATATATTAAAAGAAGGTAAAAATCTTGTTATTTTTCCTGAAGGTGCAAGAACAAGAGACGGCAAACTTTTACCTTTTAAAAAAAGTTTTGCTATCTTATCAAAGGAGTTAAATATTCCAATCGTACCTGTTGTTATAAGAGGAGCTTTTGATAGTTTTCCAATAAATGCAAAATTCCCAAAGTCAATAAAGATAAAGATAAAATTCTTAAAACCTATAAACCCTGATAACTTATCTTATGAAGCTATAACAGAGAAAGTTTTTAAAGAGATAGAAAGAAATCTATATTAACATTTTATTTAATCAATATTTACAATTTTGCATTATTATTTAAATTAATTAATTTATAGGAGGTAAATGAGATGAAAAAATTAGTTTTAAGTATGTTAATCGGTCTTGGTTTAATAACAACAGGTTTTGTAAAAGCAGAACCTATGGGAAAAACTGGCATGGCTCACAAAGAGTATAGACAAGAAAGACACCTTGAAAATTTAAAAACAAAGCTTAATTTATGTGATGAGCAGTTTAAGCAGATTAAAGAAATTAAAAAACAAGAAAAAGAAGAAATAAAAAATTTCTTTAAAAATGAACACAAAAATCCTTTAATTGAAGCTACAAAATCAGGTAACTTTGACAAGGAAACTTTCCAAAAGACAATGTTAGAAAATGCTAAAAAAATGTCTGAAATAAAAGCTAAATATATGGAAAAGATGTTTAACGTACTAAACGATGAACAAAAGAAAAAGTTTATAGATTTAATGAATTTAAGAATGGAAAAAATGCATAAGATGATGCAAAATGATTGACGGTTGTGTTATGCCCTCCTCATGGCTTAACCTCCTCCCTCCATTAAACTGGGAAGGTGTCAAAACCTTCCCCTTTTTTATTTTTAGAGGTTTAAGAGATGATAAACGTTATAATGATTGAAGATGATAGAGATTTGGCTGAACTACTAACTCAGTATTTAGCAAAGTTTAATATTTACGTTAAAAATTTTGAAAATCCTATAAAAGCTTTGGAAGAAATTAAGAAAAATAAAAAGTATGACTTAATGATACTTGATTTATCATTACCTGTAATGGATGGTATTGAAGTTTGTAAAAAGTTAGTAAGTGAAGAAAACATTCCAATAATAATTTCCTCAGCAAGAAGTGATGATTCAGATAAAATTCTTGGACTTGAGATAGGAGCTGATGATTATCTTGCAAAACCATATAACCCAAGAGAGTTAGTAGCAAGAATTCAAGCTGTACTAAGAAGGAAAGAGAAAGTTGAGAAAAAAACTATAGTTTGTGGTGAGTTTGAACTTGATGAAGAAGGATATACAATAAAGAAAAATGGAGAAGTTTTAAACCTTACTTCTGCAGAGTTTGAGATCTTATCTATGCTTATAAAAAACAAAGGAAGAGTTTTAACAAGAGATTATATACTTGATAACACATTATCTTTGAATTACGATAGTATTGATAGAACAGTAGATGTAATTATAGGTAGAATAAGGAAAAAAATAGGAGATGATCCTAAAAACCCAAGGTATATAATTTCAGTTAGAAGTTTAGGTTATAAATTTGAATGTTGAAAAAAACTCAATCATTGTAAAAATCAGCTTTGCATTTTTACTTATACTTCTTCTTTCATTTTTTTTCTTTTATTACATTTACAATAATGCTAAAGAAAAAGAGATAAAAGATTTTATACGAAAGGGAATATTGGCAATATCTTCAGAGCAAATAGGTTTGTCTCAAAAATTAGATCCAAACTACATTATTATAGAAGATCCAAATGTTATATATCAAGTTTATAAAAATGGAAAGATAATTTTAAAAAAAGATTTTATAACCTTAAAGATAGCTTTAATAGAGTATGAAGATGAAAAATATCTTTTAATTAACAGGTTTGGAATAGATTACCTCATTAAGAAAAAAGATGATTTTGAATTACATAAATTGGTAATAATAGGTTGGATTTTATTTAATATTATTATTCTTGTTTTATATATTGGAATAATAAAATCTTTCTATCCTTTAAAGATCTTAAGAGAAAATATAAAAGCTTTAAAAGCTGGTAATTTAGATGTTGCTATACAGGTAGATAGTAATGATGAAATTGGCTTTATTGCGAAAGAATTTAACGAAGCTATTAAATCATTAAAGAAAAATGAAGAAGTTAGAAAATGGTTTTTGAGAAATATTGCCCATGAACTTAAAACACCTATTACAAAAGGTAAAATTGCTATAGAACTTTTAGAAGATGAACAAGGTAAAAAACATTTTGAAAGAATATTTAATCGCCTTGAATTTTTAGTAAATCAGTTATTGATGATGGAAAAAATTGCATCTAAAAATATCAGTTTAAATTTTGAATGTGTCTCTATAGAAAATTTAATAAATCAAGGTTTATCTTTGTTAATATCTGATGAAAAAAGTAATGTAGATATAAAAATTTTAGATAATATAAAAATCTATGCAGATATAAATACCTTTCCAATAGCAATAAAAAATCTCTTGGATAATGGTTTAAAATTTAGTAATGACAACAAAGTACAAGTGATTGTAAATGATAAAAAAATTATTTTTAAAAATAAAGGAGATAAACCATCGATAAATATCGAATACATTTTTGAACCATTTGTTAAAGAAACCTCTTTAAAAAATCAGGAAGGATTGGGACTTGGTCTTTATATAACAAAGTTTATTCTTGATATGCATAAAGTTAATATAAGCTATGAATATTTAAATGGAGAAAATATATTTACACTTGATCTGTCTCAAGTAATCTGCCAATGATTTCATATGCCCTTTCTATTGCTCCTGGATTTCCAAGTTTTTCTTTTACCATGGAAAGATTTGACTTTTGAATGTTGTACAAATCTTTATCTGTTAAGAATTCTATCATTTTATTTGCTATATACAAAGGATTACATCTGTCTTGTAAAAGTTCCGGGACAATTTCCCTACCAGCTATAATATTTGGTAAACCTATGTAATCTATCTTTACAAGTCTCTTACCTATAAAATAGGTTATATTACTAACTTTGTATACTATCAAAAAAGGGTTTCCTATTATTGCTGCTTCTAATGTGGCTGTTCCTGAAGTTATTATAGAAAATATGCTATTTTTCATAACTTCGTAAGATGGATTTTCAAATTTTGCTATATTTTCTTTGTTAGAAAAGTTAGATGTAATTACAGTTATTGGTAGATTTTTATAAGGTTCTATCTTTTCTAAAACTTTATCAACCATATTTACAGTTGCAGGTATTACAAAGTGTATGTTTTCAAATGTTTTGTTTAAAAGTTTAGCAGACTCAAGTAGTATTGGAAGTATTACATTAACCTCACTTTCTCTACTTCCTGCCAAAAGTCCTACTATTTTTTTACTTTTTGGTATGTTTAGTTTTTCTTTAAAAGATTCTTCTGTCTCATAATTTTTAACTAAATCAAGTAGTGGATGACCTACAAAATAAAATTTAAATTTTTCTGATATAAAAGGTTTATAAATATCTTCTTCAAATGGTAAAATAGAAATTAAAACGTCTGTATTCTCAACAATACTTTTTATCCTTCCACTGCCCCATGCCCAAACTTGTGGTGAAATAAAATAAACAGTTTTTATACCAAGTTTTTTTGCTTCTTTTAATAGTTTAATGTTAAAACCAGGAAAATCTACTACAATAAGTAAATCCACACCTGATTTTAATGTTTCTACAGACTTTTTAAAAACCTCTTTTATTTTCTTATATTTTGACAGAGCCTCTGTTAATCCTACTACAGATATGTCTTCTATATTTGCAATTGGTGAAACACCAACTGCCCTCATTTTAGGCCCTGCTATTCCTATTAAATTTACATCTTTTAAATTTTTAACAAGTTCTGAAGCGTAGTTATCTCCAGATATTTCTCCAACACTTATAAAAACTTTTTTCATTTTATTCTGGAGATATTCTCATTAAACACTCATCAGGATTCACATTATCTCCAACTTTTACAAATATCTCACTTATTGTTCCGTCTATTGGAGCATGTATCTCATTTTCCATCTTCATAGCTTCTATTGTGAGTAATACATTCCCTTTTTTAACAACGTCACCGACTTTAACTTTAATAGAAACTACTTTTCCTGGCATCGGTGAAGCTACATCTCCAATGCCAACAGCTTTTGGTCTTGTATAAGCAATTGTTCCACCTTCTGGTAAAGGTAGTGTTTCATAACCAGAACCTATTTCAATTTGAGTTATAGGTTGAACAAGAACCTCTTCTAATTTTCCATCTATTCTTATAAAGTAAGGTCTTCTAGTTTCAACAGGGTTTCCTACACCAGCTATTCTTACGTTGTACTGTTCTCCATGAACAACAATATTAAACTCTATAGGAGCTAGATTTTTAGACTCTTCTACGGTAAGTTCTTCAATTTCAGGTGGTAATGCTTCACCTTTTTCAAATTTTTCTCTCCACTCGAAAAACTCAATAGCTACTTGTGGAAATAAACAGTATGATAAAACATCTTCTTCATTTCTTGCTTTATGTTCGTATGCTTTTTCTGTACATTTATCTAACTCTGGTTCAAGTAAATCTGCAGGTCTTACAATAATTGGTGTTTCATCTCCAATAATCTTTTTTATTACATCTGGTTTAATAGGTGCAGGTGGTCTTCCATATAAACCTTTAACATAGTCTTTTGTTTCTTTTGTAACAACTTTATATCTCTCTCCTTGTAATACATTAAGTAAAGCTTGTGTTCCAACTATTTGACTTGTAGGAGTAACAAGTGGAGGATAACCTAAATCTTCTCTCACTCTTGCAACTTCTTTTTTAACTTCATCAAGTTTATCTAATGCATTATTTTCTTTTAACTGATTTATAAAGTTAGACATCATTCCACCAGGTATTTGATGTATCAAAACTTGAGTATCAGGCCATTTATCAGCTGTATCGTATTTTGCATACTTTTTCCTAACTTCTTTTAAGTATTCTGCTACTTGTAGTATTAAATCAACATCAACTTTTACATCATAACCAAACTCTTTTAAAACATATACCATTGTTTCATTTGCAGGATGTGCTGTAAGCCATGACCATGTAGATACATCTGTATCTATAATATCAGCTCCAGCTTCTACAGCTTTAAGTAATGTCATTTCTGCCATGGCTGCAGTTGTCTGAGCATGTACATGAACTGGTAGTTTAATTTCTTCTTTTAGAATCTTAACAAGATCATAAGCAACTTTTGGTGATAGTATACCTGCTTGATCTTTTATACTTATTATATCAACACCTAAATCTTTAAGTTGTTTTGCTATATTTAGATAGTATTCTATAGTATGAACAGGGCTTATAGTATAAGATAAAACTCCTTTAACTATCTTCCCACATTCTTTTGCTACAGAAATGGCAACTTCCATGTTTCTAACGTCGTTTAATGCATCAAATATTCTAAATACATCTATGCCATTTTCAGCTGCTTTTTTAACAAATGCCTCTACAACATCATCAGGGTAATGTCTATATCCTACTATATTTTGACCTCTTAAAAGCATTTCAAGTTTTGTATTTTTTGCAGCTTGTTTAAATTTTCTCAATCTATCCCAAGGATCTTCTTTTAAATATCTTAAGCAAACATCAAATGTTGCACCACCCCATACCTCTAAAGACCAAAAACCAGCATCATCAAGTTTCTCTAACGCTGGAAGTAAATCATCTGTTCTAACTCTTGTTGCAAGTAAACTTTGCTGTCCATCCCTTAGCGTAACATCTGTAAACTCTATAACTCTTTTAGACATAGCATTCACTCCTACCGTTTTATTACAGCAACTTGTGTGAAAAATTATAACATATTAAGCTATGTTAAAACTATTTGATAGTTCTTCTTTAACTTTTGCTTCAAAAGATTCTTTAAATTTTTGAGAGTAAAATGCTATATATACAGTAGAACCATTTGGATTCCTCTCAATTTTGACCAATATTCTTCTATGTACAGTATAAAATGCTAACATTGTACCTATAACAATAATGATTGTACCTATCCATATTAAATTTGTTCCAGGGAAATAGCTAACTTGTAAGCCAGAAAAATATCTTGGTTCTATATTTTCGATGATAAATATATAAGGGAAATTATAAGGTTTAACAAACTTTTCGTATGAAAAAATAGCAATATTTGGATCAGCCCCTATAGGCATATTAAACTCTTTATCTCCATATTTAACTTTTGTTACTATTAATGGTTCAAAAATGTCTTGTTGAGCAAGCATTGGATTTTTATAGTTTAAAGTAGTATTAACTACTTGGATTATTGCATTTTCAAAATTGTAAATTTTGTTATTGTATGAGATATTTATTCTTTTTGCTCTTTGAAAAAATTCTGCAACTTTTCTGTCTAAATCTCTCAACTGCTTTTCTATTTCTCTCTTTTTATTTTCATCATCTTCTGTCATTAATTTTCTATTTAAACTTTGTGATTCTTCAATTAAATTAATTAAATCGTCATATTTTACTATCACAATAGAAGCATTTTTAATTTCACCAGTTTTCCCGTAAGAAGTTTGGAATATTCTATAACCTTCAAACTCTGCAGGTTTATTTACTTTGATAACGGTTTTAAGTTTTAAAGCATTGTCTTTATAAATTTCTATTTCACTGTTATAGGATTTAACAGCTCCTGCAAACTCCTTGCTATCATAAAATTCCAACCAAAACTTATTTACTCTAATCTCAAAGGGAAGTTTATAAATTTCATCGCTTGGTAT
Organism: uncultured Aquificales bacterium; assembly: GCA_964648745.1. Lineage (GTDB taxonomy): Bacteria > Aquificota > Aquificia > Aquificales > Hydrogenothermaceae > Sulfurihydrogenibium. The sequence continues at coordinate 17,526 of CAZYKX010000011.1, read as the reverse complement.
AAGTGAACCTTCTCTATATTTTTTAATGTAATTAACTTTTTCACCTTCTGGTATCTCAATCTGACCCCTTACACCAAAGTATGAACCTAAAAATGCTCCAATAAGAAACACTATTATACCGATATGAGTAACAAGCATTCCAAGTCTTGATATTCTTCCTTTTTCTGCAAAGATATAGTAAGAATCTTCCTTTATAACTTCAACTTTTCTAAAGCCAAGATTATGTATAAACTTAACTACTTTATCTAAAGCTTCCTCTAAGTTTAGATTTAGATTGAACTTAATTGTTGAAGGTTTTTTTAATACACCTTCAGGCATTTTCTTTTCTACTTTTCCATATGCGGTTTTGTATATAGCAGGGAATCTTTCAATGGTTGCAAATATGACAGCTAATGCTACTAAAACTATTAAAAGTTGATAGTACCACGCATGGAAAACATTGTTTAAATAAGTTATCCAAATAATTTTTGCTGCAGTTTCTCCATACTCTTTATAGTATGTAATGAAACTTTCTCCTTGCTTTATATAAGTAGAGCCAAGAACAGAAAGTAAAGCTAAAATAATAAGATATATAACTCCTAATTTTACATTACCTAAGAAGGAGATTATTTTTTTAATCACTTAAAACCTCCAGATTTATATTCATCATTTCTTTATATTTATCAACAATAGATCTTCTAATATTTTCAGCTAAATCTTTCGATATGATTTCCACTATATCAATATACTTTCCAGATACTCTTTTTTTAGGAAAACTTAGAAAAAGACCACCATGTTTATTTTCAATAATTTTTATATCTTTTATAAGTATACTATCTTCTATAATTACTTCAGCGATAGCTCTTACTCTACCACCTATTTTACCAGTGTTAAATGGATATATATTAACATGAGTTATTTTCATAGTTAAAGTGATAAAATATTATTGAGTTGATATTCTTCAATGTTTGGAACTCTAATTTTGTTAAATGTGATTTCGATAGGTTTTATTTTAAAAGTTCCATTTTCAAAACAAACCATAAAGTTTTTATTTCCGTTAATATAGTTTTCAACGGCATAGTAACCAAATTTAGAAGCCATCATCCTGTCGTATGCTGTTGGTGAACCACCTCTTTGAATATAACCTAAAACTTGATATCTAATTTCCCCAACATTTTTATTTTTCATCCTGTTATTTAAAATTTCGGCAAGATCTTTTGCAGAAGCTACACCTTCAGCTAAAACGATTATTGCAAAATTCTTTTTCATCTCTTTTACTTTTAAGATTGTTTCTTCTATAACGTGTAAAGGTAATGGATATTCTGGTATTAGCGTAAGTTCTGCTCCAACTATTAAACCAACTTCTAAAGCAATAAATCCACTATCTCTTCCCATAACTTCTATAATAAAAATCCTCTCGTGGGACATAGTTGTGTCTTTAATCTTATCAATTGCATCCATTGCATTGTTTACAGCAGTATCAAATCCTATAGCATACTCTGTTCCATATATATCGTTATCTATAGTCTTTGGAATTCCTATAATGTTTAGTCCAAAATCTTTTTGTAAGAGATATGCACCTTGAAAGCTTCCATTACCACCTATAACAAATAAAGCATCTAGGTTATGTTTTTTTAAATTTTCATAAGCTATTTTTCTATACTCATACTCTTTAAATCTTTCTTCTCTTGCTGTAAATAAAATTGTACCACCTTTTTGAAGTATACCTGCTACTGCTTTATAATCTAAAGGAATATAATCATCTTCAATTAAACCTTTAAATCCTCTCCTAAATCCAATAACATCTATACCATGAAAGTTAGCTGTTCTAACGACTGCCCTTATACAAGCATTTAACCCAGGACAGTCGCCGCCACTTGTTAATAATCCTATCTTTCTCATTTATTTAACATATAACAAAAATCTGATGCCTGAGCCATTTCAGGAATAATATCACCAGTTTGCTTATTTAGATAAACTTTTCTAACAGTAGAGTAGTTTTCATATCCTTTTAAATTTATTTCACCTATAAAATATTTGTCGTTTTCACAAACATTTATTACGTAATCTTTTCCAAGGTTTACATAGTTTGCGATTTTCTTTTCTGCTTCTTGTTTTGTTATAGCAAAAGAAAAATTAAAAGAAAATATAACTGCTGTTAAAAAAGCTATTTTTTTCATCATTATACCTCCAAAAAGAATTTAAAATAATTTTATCATTATTTATTGATTTTTTAAATGTTAAATAATATATTAAGGTTATGAAAAAGAAAAATTGTATAGCAACGATAGAAGATTTAAAAAATCTCTATAATGAACTTATAAAGGAATATACTGTAATTTCTCCCATAATAAATGAAGATTCAAATGTTATTGTTTTTGAAAAAAATAATGATTTTTCTAAAATTCCTTTTCATTATTCTTCGATAGAAAATACTGCCAGTTATTTTTTAGACAAAAATCATAAAAAATATTTTTCGTATGTAAGGCCTGTAAATTCTCCTAAAAATTTTTTAAGACCTTCTGAAGAGCTGCTGTTTAAAGTTGTAAAGAGAAATGGAGAAATTTTCTTTGAAAATGTTACGGAAATTAAAAAAATAGCTTTTTTTGATGTTAGAAAATGTGATTTAAAAGCAATTTCTATTTTAGACGATGTGTTTATCCATAAGAATCATTTCCCTGATGAGTATTACAAGATTAAGAGAGAAAACGCAACATTTATCTCTGTAAACTGTATAAATGTTTCAGATAACTGCTTCTGTTCTTCTATGGAGGTAGATTTTAAAGAAGATTATATTGCTGATATAGTTATAACAGAGTTAGATGATGAATTTTTATTAGAGATAAATTCAGAAAAAGGTTTAAAATTGATAAACCTTTTAGACTTAAAAGAGGCATCTGAAGAAGATTTACTTCAAAAGGAAAAAGTTTTAAAAGATAGTTATAAAAAGATAAAAAGAAAGTTAGATACAAAAGATTTAAAAGAAATTTTATACTCAAAGTTAGATCATCCATACTGGTTTGAAGTTGGAAATCGTTGTCTAAGTTGTGGAAACTGTACGCAAGTATGTCCTACATGTTTTTGCTTTGATATTGTTGAAAAAAATACCATAGATGGTTTTACATCTCAACGAATAAGAGTTTCTGATTCCTGTTTTAATCCATCTTTTGCCACAGTACATAAATTTAATTTACGTGACAACGTTTCCTTTAGATATAGACATTGGTTGATGCATAAAATGGCTTATTGGCAAGATCAATTTGGATATATGGGTTGTATAGGTTGTGGAAGATGTATTACATGGTGTCCAACAAAAATAGATATACAGATAGAGACAAATAAGATAAGGGATATAGAATGAAACCATATGAACTTATAAAAGGAAAAGTTTTAAAGGTACAAAAAGAAAATGAAAATACTTTAACAACACATATATATATTGAAAATAACCTAAATGCAAAACCGGGACAGTTTGTTATGTTTTACACTTTTGGAAGAGGAGAATCACCGATTACAATTGCATCAATGGAAAATAATACTATGATAAATACCATTAGAATCGTCGGAGAGGTAACTGGTTTTTTTAAAACTTTAAGGGAAGGAGACATTTTATACTTTAGAGGACCTTATGGTAATATATGGCCTAAAGAAAAAGCTTATTTTAAAGACTTAATTATAATCTCAGGTGGACTTGGCCTTGCAGCAACAAGATGGATTTTGGAAAATGTTATAAAAGAGAGAGAAAAATTTAACAGTATTCTCTCTATATACGGATCTAAAACTTTTGATGACCTATTGTATAAAGATATGTATAATAAATGGCAAAATAACACTAATTTTTACGTTACATTAGATAAACCAGATAATAGATGGAATGGGAAAATAGGAACTGTGTTGGATGTAATCAAAGATTTATATATAAAAAAAGACAGTGTTGTATTTTTATGTGGTCCTGATCCTATGGTGAAAGCTTGTATTAACGAACTTAAAAAGTTTTCTATCGAAGAAAGTAACATTTTTGTATCATTAGAAAGACATATGAAATGTGCTGTTGGTACCTGTGGCCATTGTATGATTGGCCCTTTCTTTGTTTGTAAAAATGGCCCTATATTTGATTATAAAAATATAAAGATGTTTTACGATAAAAGAGGTGTTTAATGAAGATAGGTGTTTTTAAGTTTTCTTCTTGCGATGGCTGTCAATTGTTAATAATAGATATTTTGGAAGATTTAGTAAAACTTAGAGATGTAGAAGTTTTATACTTTTTAGAAGTTCAATCAAACAATGAATTTAGAGAATTTGATATTTCTTTTGTGGAAGGTAGTATTTCAACGAATGAAGAAGTTGAGAGGATAAAAGAAATCAGAGAGAAAAGTAATTTTGTTGTTTCAATTGGAGCTTGTGCTGTATCTGGAGGTGTTCAATCTAATAGAAATTTTTTAAATTTCAATGATGTTAAAAGCTATGTTTACAAAGATAAATATATAGAAAATATTTTAGAAAAGGCTTTTCCAATCTCTCATTTTGTAAATGTTGATTATGAGATTAGAGGATGTCCTATTAGTAAAGATAGTGTTGAAAATTTAATATCATCAATAATTATAGGTAAACCTGTTCAAACTATAAACTATCCTGTCTGTTTAGAGTGTAAAAGGAATGGGAATATTTGTTTACTTATCTTAGGTAAATCATGTTTAGGTCCTATTACTGTAGGTGGTTGCAATGCTTTATGTCCATCTTTTAATAGAGGTTGTTATGGCTGTTATGGCCCATTTAAAGAAGCTCCCATTGAAACATTAAAAAAACTTTTTGAAGAAAAAAATTGGAATTTAGAAGAGTTTATAAAAGATAGTTTTAATTCAGTAAATGATGTGTTTATGGAGAAATTATGGAAATAAAATTAAATATCTTAACAAGAGTTGAAGGAGAAGGGGCTTTAAAGATATACTTAAAAGATGGTAAGCTTGTTGATGTAGATCTAAATATTTTTGAACCACCAAGATTTTTTGAATCTATTTTAAAAGGTAAAGAGTATATCGTTATTCCTGATATAACGGCAAGGATATGTGGTATATGTCCTGTTGCGTATCAGATAAGTGGTGTTCAAGCTATTGAGAGTATATTTAAAGTAGAAATACCTAAGGAATTGGAAGATCTAAGAAGATTAATTTACTACGGAGAATGGATACAAAGCCATGTATTACATATATTTTTCCTTCATTTACCAGATTTTCTAAATTTAAACTCTTTTATTGATATCGTAAAAACTTATCCTAATATTTCAAAAATTGCTTTAAATTTAAAAAAAGTTAGTCAAAGAATGTTAGAAATTATAGGCGGAAGACCTTCTCACCCTGTTTCAATAAAAGTAGGTGGGTTTCATAAAGTACCTAATGAATCTGATATAAAATTTCTAATAAAAGATTTAGAGGATAGTTATAATCAAAGTTTAGATGCGATGAAATTTCTGGTTTCTATAAACTTTCCAGATCATAGGTTAAATAAAGATTTTACTTTTATATCATTACAGGAAGAAAAATTTTATCCTATATTGAAAGGTAAAATTGTTACTTCAGATGGTTTAAAGTTTGAAAAAGAAGAATTTTTAGAATTTATCCAAGAGTATGAAAAAGAAAAATCAACGGCAAAATATTCTTGTAGAAAAGATGGAAAAAAGTATATTGTTGGACCTGTTGCAAGATTTAATAATAACTATGAATATCTCACTGAAAACACAAAAAAAATTTGTAATAAATTCCATATATATCCATCTGTCTATAATATGTCTAAATCAATTTTAATTAGGATGATTGAAGTTATAGACAGTATTGAAAGGTCTATATTGATTATAAATAACTACAAAAAGCTAGAAAAATCAAGTGTTGAATATGAAGTAAAAGAAGGCGAAGGTACAGGTATATCTGAAGCTCCAAGGGGAATCCTATGGCATATGTACAGATTAGATAAAGAAGGAAAAATTTTACAAGCGAATATAATACCACCTACTTCACAAAATCAAGAAGGAATGGAGTATTTAATAAAATCTTTAATAAGTGGAGATGTTGTTTGTAATGGTGAGAATATTCAGACAGAAGCTGAAAAGGCTGTTAGAGATTTTGATCCATGTATATCATGTGCAACACATTTTTTAAAAATAAGTTTGACGATATCTTAAATTTCAATAATTGGTAAAAGTTTATCGTTCATTATTTTTACCATATGATCGAAAAGTTCCCTTGCTGTTTTTCCATCCTCTGGATAAGAAGCTACACCTTCAACAAACTCAATACCTGTAACCTTTTTTAATCTTCCTATCAAATGATGAATCTGTTTTTTATCTGTTTCAGGTAAGAATATAAATACAAAATCTTCATCAACTGGGGAAATTACATCTACACTTCTTAAGTTTTCTCTAAGTTTAAATACTATATTTATATCTTTTGGGTTTTTTTCTACCAAAATATTTGCTATTGATGGAAAATATAAAAATGCTATTGAAAAGTGAGTAGATTTTTTATATCTTTTTATTCTCTCTATTTCTATCTCCACCAAAGCTTTAAAAACTTCAAAATCATATACTGCTAAACTTTGATCATTAGTCATTTTATAAACCCTCCTTCTTTATTCAATAAACTCTCCAACAACTTCCCACAAAATTTCTTCATTTTCTATACCAAAATGTCCCTCTAAGGTTACATTTTTATATATAGGCCTTCTCAATTCAAACAATTCTATTATATCATTAACTGATGTTTTGTAAAGAGTTTTTATAAATTTTTCATTATTATAACCTTCTATGTTTACCATAATTGGATATTCTGCTGCTATAGTAAATATCATTTCAACTTTACACCTTTCTGCCAATCCTTTTGCTACAATGTTTTTTGCTATATATCTTGCAAAGTAGGAAGCTGATCTATCTACTTTGGTTGGATCTTTACCAGAAAATGAGCTTCCACCGTTTGGACATGCTGTTCCATAGGCATCGGCAGATATCTTTCTACCTGTTAAACCTGTATCTGCCATAGGACCACCTATTATAAATCTACCTAATGGATTTATTACTATATTTGTTTTTTCATCTATTAAATGGAAATATCTAGATTTTTTTATAACTTCTTCCATTACAGCTTCTTTTAAATCTTTTTCTGTTATGTAAGGTTCATGTTGAACCATAACAGCTATTGTATTTACTCTTATAGGTTTGTTATTTTCATAATCTACAGAAACGATAGCTTTCCCATCTGGCCTTAAAAAATCTATTTTTCTTTCTTTTCTTAGAGTGTTTAGTTTTTTAGTAATCTCACTTGCTATATTTGATGCTATTGGCATATAGTTTTCAGTTTCATTGGTAGCATAACCAACTACTATACAACTATCTCCAGCTTTGTCTGAAGGTAATCCTAATGACAACTCTGGACTTTGATCGTTAATTGTAGTTATAACACCTGCTGTGTATCCATCAAAGCCATAATCTGGTTTTGTGTATCCTATCTCTATAAGTGTGTTTCTAACTATTGATGGTATGTCTGCATAAGCATCTGTAGAAAGTTCACCAGCAACATGAACAAGGCCCATTGTAACTAAAACTTCAATAGAAGCTTTTGTGTATGGATCTTTTGATATTAGATCATCTAATATCGCATCTGCAATAATATCTGCAACTTTATCTGGATGTCCTAAACATACACTTTCAGCACTTTGAACAGATTTATACACATTCATCACTTAGGATAGCTCCTTTATTTGCAGAGGTAACAAACTTTGAATATCTTCTTAACCAGGGACTTTGAATATCTTTTTTCTTTGGTTTAAACTCTTTCATCCTTCTTTCAAACTCTTCTTGAGATATTAAAAGTTCTATTTTTCTATTTGGAATATCTATTAATATCTCATCATCATCTTGAACTATTCCTATAGGACCTCCTGCTGCAGCTTCCGGTGAAACATGGCCTACACAAGCTCCTCTCGTTGCACCTGAAAATCTTCCATCTGTTATTAATGAAACTTTATCTCCAAGGCCCATACCCATCAACGTAGATGTTGGTGCTAACATCTCTCTCATTCCAGGCCCACCTTTTGGACCTTCATATCTTATAACGACAACATTTCCTTCTTTTACTTTTCCATTTGTTATACCTTCAATAGCTTCTTCTTCACTATCAAATACAACAGCTTTTCCTTTGTGAACCATTATTTTTGGATCAACAGCTGCAGCTTTTACAACTGCACCAAATGGAGCTAAGTTACCAAATAGTACAGCTAAACCTCCTGTCTCACTGTATGGATTATCTAATGTTCTTATAACATTTGTGTCTTTAATTTCTGCATCTTTTATAGCTTCTCCAAGGGTTTTTAGTTCAACTGTAGGTCTATCTAAATGTAATAAACCTTTTTTAGAAAGTTCTTTAAGTATTGCATAAATCCCACCAGCTCTATCAAGATCTTCCATATGGTAAGAAGATGCAGGTGCTAATTTACAGAGGGTTGGGGTTTTTCGTGATATTTCATCTATCTTTTCCATAGGAAAATCTACACCAGCTTCATGGGCTATAGCTAATAAGTGTAGTACTGTATTGGAAGAACCACCCATGGCTATATCTAAGGTAAAAGCATTTTCAATAGTTTGGAAATTAACAATATCTCTAAACTTTAAATTTGCCTTAACAAGTTCTACTATCTGTCTACCAGCTTTTTTTGCAAGTTCTTTTCTTCTTGGATCAATGGCTAATATTGAACCATTTCCTGGTAATGCAATACCTAAAGCTTCTGCCAAGCAGTTCATTGAGTTTGCAGTAAACATACCAGAGCATGAACCACAAGTTGGGCAAGCATGAGCTTCTATATCTAAAAGCTGATCTTGAGATATTAAACCTTTTTTAATACTTCCAACTGCTTCAAATACAGTAGCAAGATCTATTGGTTTACCGTCTTTTGTATGACCTGCAGCCATAGGTCCACCACTGATAAGGATAGTGGGAATATTAACTCTAGCTGCAGCCATAATCATACCTGGAACAATTTTATCACAGTTTGGTATTAAAACAAGACCATCCAATTTGTGAGCTTGAACAACTGTCTCAACGCTATCAGCTATAAGTTCTCTGCTTGGCAGAGAATAAAACATTCCAGAATGGCCCATCGCGATACCATCATCAACACCGATAACATTAAACTCAAAAGGTACACCACCAGCCTCTCTTATTGCTTCTTTAACAACCTTGGCAAACTCTTGAAGATGAACATGACCGGGAATAATATCTATATATGAGTTTGCTACACCTATAAAAGGTTTGCCAAAATCTTCTTCTTTAAGGCCGCAAGCCCTAAGTAAACTTCTATGGGGTGCCCTTTCTATTCCTGACTTTATTTCATCACTTCTCATAATATACTCCTAATGACTATTCTTAGATAAAAACTCCTTAATTTTTAGTTCCATCATATCTTTTAAATATAATTTTCTTCTTTTTAATCTTTCTTCTTCTGCTTCAAGCTCTGGATCTGGTGGATTGTGTTTTTCAAGTTTCATTACTTTCCATTCTAAATCTTTATGCTCTTCATACATGTGTTTAAATTCTGGATCAGTTTCTAAAAGTTTTTGAATAGCTTCTTCCCTAGTCATGTTTATTCCTCCTATATTTTTATTTTAGGTACCATGTTGCCAACTTGAAAGATATTCAATTTGTTCATCTGTTAATGTGTCTATTTTAACACCCATAGCTTCTAATTTCATTTTAGCTACTTCAAAATCTAACTCATCAGGTACTTTATAAACAGTTTTCTCAAGTTTATCTGAATTTTTATAAACGTACTCTGCAGATAATGCTTGGTTTGCGAAAGACATATCCATTACTTGAGCAGGATGTCCTTCTGCTGCTGCTAAGTTTACCAATCTACCTTCTGCTAATATATAAATATTTCTTCCATCTTTTAAAGTATATTCTTTAACGTTATCTCTAATTTCTCTTGTTGATACTGCTAACTCTTCCAACGCTTTTATATTTATCTCAACATCAAAATGTCCAGAATTACTTACAATTGCCCCATCTTTCATAACTTCTAAATGTTGTTTGTCTATGACGTTTATATTACCTGTAACTGTGACAAAGAAATCACCTATTTTTGCAGCTTCTTCCATAGGCATAACTCTATACCCATCCATAACTGCTTCTAGAGCTTTAAGTGGATCTACTTCTGTAACTATAACATCAGCACCCATTCCTCTAGCTCTCATAGCTACACCTTTTCCACACCAACCATAGCCAGCTACTACAAACTTAGAACCTGCTAAAAGTCTATTTGTTGCTCTCAATATACCATCTATAGTAGACTGTCCAGTACCGTATCTATTATCAAAAAGATGTTTTGTGTATGCATCGTTTACTGCTATAACTGGAAATCTTAATACTTTATCTTTTGCCATTGCTTTTAATCTTATAACGCCAGTTGTTGTTTCTTCAGTACCACCATATACATTCTCAATTAAATCTTGTCTTTCTTTATGTAATAAAGATATTAAATCCGCACCATCATCCATTGTTATGTTAGGTTTTTTGTCTAATACTGCATTTAAATGACTATAGTAGGTATCCCTATCTTCTCCATGAATAGCAAAAACAGGGATTTCATAATACTTTACTAAAGCTGCTGCAACATCATCTTGGGTAGACAAAGGGTTTGATGCTGTTAGATAAACATTAGCACCACCTTCTTTCAATGTTATCATTAAATTTGCAGTTTCTGTTGTAACATGAAGACAAGCTGCTATAGTTAATCCTTTTAAAGGTTTTTCTTTTGAAAAACGCTCTTTTATAGCCCTTAAAACAGGCATATCTTTTTCAGCCCATTGGATTCTTAAAAGACCTTTTTCTGCTAAATTAATGTCTTTAATATGAAAATCCATTATCTTCTCCCAATTTTTATTAGTCTCAATATTATATCATTTATTTAAAATGGTTAAATCCTTTTTCTTTTATAGCCTCTGAATCTAAGTATACTCCAAATCCTTCTTCTATATAACCAATCTTAAAAAGAGGCAATTCTTTATCTGATATCAAGACAACTTCATACTCTTCACCACTTGTTAAAATATAGTCTAAAGGATTTTTATTATATTTTAAGCAAAACTTTTTTAAATTGTGATCTATTGGCAGTTTTTCTTTCTCTATAACGATCTTAACATTACTTTGTTTTGATATATGGAAAAGATCTGAAGAAAGTCCATCACTAACATCTATACAAGCAGAAGATTGTTTAATTATATCAACTAGATCAACTCTTGCTATAGGATTTGTATGTTTTTTTATCAGTTCTTTTTCAAAATCTTCGTACTCTGTTTTATCCATAAGTAAAAGTTCTAAACCAGCTTTTGAGCATCCTAATGGACCAGAAATATAAACATACTGATTTGGTTTAGCACCACTTCTTGGTATAAAAACATTACTTTCACCAATTAGAGCCATATCAATTACTATCTCTTTAGAAGAAGAGCAGTTTCCTCCTATAGTATAAAATCCATAGTATTCTTGAGCTTTTTTTATACCAAGATATACATTTTCAATAAACTCAATCTCTGTATCCTTTGGTAATCCTAAAGATATTAAAGCCCATTTTGGTTTTCCACCACAAGCTACAACATCACTAACATTTGAAGTAGAAAGTTTCCATCCTAAATCAACAGGATTTATTTTTTCTTTTATAAAATGAACACCTTCAACTTGGATATCTACTGTCAGTAATAAAAGATCACTTCCTACTTTTACACATGCACAATCATCACCATAACCTACAACGACATTTTTATCTTGTATTGGTAAAATCTTTGTTAAAGTATCTATTAAACCAAACTCTCCAATATCTTTTATTTTCATTTAAAACCTCATTTAGTTTGATAGTAAAACAGATGTTGGATTTTCAAATAAATCTTTTTTCTTAATGATGATTTTTAAATCTTTAATGTTTTCCAACTCTTGTATATACTCATCTCTTGTTAGAATATAAACTTTACCATTTTTTAGAAAATTCTCCACTTCTTCAGGACTATTTAATGGAATAATCTTTTTTTGTAAATAAAAGGAAAAGGCAGGGTTATATCTTTTATAATAACCAATAGGTTTTGTTTTATCTATGTAAGGTAAAATTACTTTAACTGATGATTGTTTATCAATCTCTGGAAGTATTACAAAGTATAAAACTAAACTCATGATTACTGATGAAAAAAATAAAGATAAAGCAACCTTCTTTAAATCTTTATAGAAAATCAAAGCGATTATAGATCCTATCGTTAAAATAAAAAAATAAAAACTATAATTACTTAGTAAATAAAGATTTTTATCATTGGAAAAAGTTATATATAAACTAACAGATAAAATAAGTGTTAAAATTGTATAAAATATCAATGGAATTTTATAGTTTCTTATATTTTGTAATGATAATGCTAAAAGTATTGATAAAGCTGGATAAGCAGGAACTGTGTAATTAGGCAGTTTTGTTTTAGATATACTAAAAAATAATGTATAAATCAATACAATAAGACCTAAGTATAAATAATCTAAATTTGTTTTATTTTTTATTAAATCTTTGATACTATTTGGAAGAAATATACTAAAAGGAAGCATGCCAATAAAAACAAATAAAAATGTTATTATAAAAATACCACCATGACCTTCCATTGAGTCTGTAAATCTTGAGATGTGATGTTTTAAAATAAACTCTTTTAACCATAGACCATTTGTCTCAACAGCAACAGCTATATACCAAGGTGAGGATATTAAAAATGTTAATATTAAACCAGGAATAGGTTTTAAATTTGGAATATCTTTTTTATAGTAGATTCGTAATATTGCTAAAAATGTTGAAACTATTGCAAAAGGTAAAAGAAATGCAACTATACCTTTAGAAAGCATACCAAAACCTAAACCTATATAAAACAGCCAAAGAAATTTTTCTTCTGATGATTTATAGTATAAATAAAAATTCATAAAAGCTAAGTTTACAAAAAATATTAAATAAGGATCAGGGACTGCCATATGAAATTGAAAAACAAAATGTAAAGATGATAAAAGTATCAAAGTAGATAGTATTGCTGTTGTAAAACTAAAGACTTTTTTAGAAAAATAAAAAGTAAGTAATACAGTAAAACTACCAAATAGAGAAGAAAAAAATCTTGCAGAAAATTCATTTACACCAAAAAGTTTATAAGCTAAAATCATAAAGTAATAATGTAAAGGTGGTTTATCTGTTCTAGGTTCGTAGTTAAATGTTGGTACGATAAAATTGCCAGAATCTAACATCTCCCTTGCACAGCTTGCATTTTTTGCTTCATCTAAGCCAAATATAGATATTCCCCATATGTTTGAGCTAAAGAGGAAAAAAGAAAATACAAATAAATAAAAATAAATAAACTTATCACTTAAAATAAACTTTTGAATCAAATTTTGCCTACCTTTCAACTTTTTAGAATTTATTTATGTATTCTATTATATTAACAAGACTAATTAATAATCAATGTTTTTATATTTTAGTTTCACTTTAAGTTAAAAAGTTTGTATTAAATTAGAGTTTATGAAAAAGTTATATAATTTAATATATTGATCTTATCAAGGAGATAAGCATATGAGCCAAGGGAATATTTTACATAAATTTGAAACGTTAAAAAAAGATTTCTTAGAAAGCTTAGATAATGAAAGTTATAAATTACTTGAAAAGTTAGCTTACTATAGCTCTTGTATATCAGACTTTATATTTAGACATCCAGAAGAACTTTTTTATATAAAAGAATCTTTAAATAAACCACTTTTAGGAAGGCAAGCTCTAATAGAAGAGGCATTAACACTTAAAGATATACCTAAAGATGATGAATTTATAACTAAATTAACATTTTTTAAAATGAAACACTTTTCAAGAATAGTAGCAAAAGATATATACAAAAAACATCATCTTATAGAACTTACCCAAGAGTATTCATATCTTGCAGATGCATCTTTTGAAGTTGCTTATCAGAGATCTTTTGAAAAGTATAAAAATAGATTTGGAAATCCAATAGATGAAAGTACTGGAAAAATTGCAACAGGTAGTGTTATAGCACTTGGGAAACATGGAGGAACAGATTTAAACTATTATTCTGATGTAGATGTTATGTATATATTTTCTGGTGAAGGAACCACGGAGAAAGGTATTTCCAATAGAGAGTTTTTTATTAAAGTTTTTACAGATACAACTGTATACCTTACAAAAAGAAATTCAGAAACAGTAGCTTGGAATGTAGACTTAGATTTAAGACCTGAAGGTAAAAAAGGCCTTTTAGCTTACAGTATACCATTTTTAGAAAACTATTATTGGTCAGTTGGTAGAACATGGGAAAGACATATGCTCATAAAAGCAAGACATGCAGCTGGTGATGAAAATTTAACAGAAGAGTTTTTATCTATAATAACTCCATTTGTTTATAGAAAAAGTTTAACTAAAGAAATTATAGATGAAATATTCAATATGAAAAAGATGATAGAAGAGCATTCTAAACCAAAGAATCCAGATGAGATAGATGTTAAAAAATGTGAAGGTGGTATAAGAGAAATAGAGTTTATAGTTCAAGTTTTTCAACTACTTAATGGAGGATATGACCCTGAGTTAAGAGAAAGACAGACAGTAAAAGCTTTAAGAAAAATAGTAGAAAAAGGACTAATTTCAAAACAAAATGGAGAAATCCTTGAAAATGCTTACATCTTTCTAAGGAATTTAGAACATGTTATACAACTAAAAAATTGTGTCCAAACTCAGATAATGTCACTAAAAAAAGCTTCTGAGTATGCAGATAAGTTAGGTTTTAAATCAGAAAAAGAGTTTTTAGATTTATTTGAGTACTACAGAAAAGAAGTAAAAAGGATATTCAACAGCTTAGGTGGTAAAAGTATTGAGCTATCTCCACTTCAAAGTTTTGTTATTTTAAATCAAGAAGAAGAAGCTTTAAACTTTTTAACCCAAATAGGTTTTAAAGACCCAGTATGGGCTTTAAATCTGATAGATTCTATATTTAAAAACGAAAACTATATACTTTTACCAGAGAAAGATAAAAAGGTCCTTACAGATTTTTTACCTGATTTAGAAAAGTTTCTACAAGATAGTTCAGATAAAGAAAGTTTTTTAATTAACTTAGTAAAACTTTTTACAGAAGGAAATATATATAGAGTTTTCATATCAGCTATTGAAGAAAAATCAAAATTAGTAGACTTTATAATAGAAGTAGCACAAACTTCTGATTATGTATCAAATATAATGGCAAAAGATAAAGAGATTATAGATTTAGCTTTTTTAACTGCTAAACCTTTATCAGATAGAGAAGATTTTGAAAAAGAATTAAAAATAATAAACATTGAAAATAAAATAGATGCTTTAAAAAAACTAAAAAAAGTTGTAGAAGTTTTAGCATCTCTTGAATATTTAGCTAAAATAAAGACACACAGCTCAATTTCAAGGTTAAAGAAACTAAACAACACTATCTCCAATTTAGCAGACTTTATCTTAGACAACCTTTATAGAATAAATGAAGGTAAAGATTTTGCCATATACGGACTTGGAAAGCTTGGAAGTAGAGAGATGAATATAGGTTCTGATCTTGATTTGGTTTTTGTTTTTAAAGATGATGAAGCAAAATTTAAATATCTAAAAATACCACAAACTATAGTTAAAGATTTAACTTCATACACAAAAGAGGGAATGTTGTATCAACTTGATTTAAGATTGAGACCTTATGGAAAAGCAGGTGAACTTTCTCCAAGTTTGGAATTTTATAAAAAATACTTTGAAAATGAAGCAAGACCATGGGAAGTTTTAGCATGGACAAAATCAAGATTTATAGCTGGTGATGAAGAGGTAAAAGATGCTTTTGAAAACATTATAACCAAGTTCTTGTTTAATAGAGTTATAACAAGAGATATAAAAGAAGATCTCTTAGATATGAGATTAAAACTGGAAGGTTTAACAAAAGAGACAGAAAATGAGATAGATATTAAGCTTGGTAAAGGTGGTATTACAGATATTGAATTTATGGTTCAGCTTTACTATATCCAAACAAAGCAAAGAAAAACAAGTATATTGGAAGGACTTCTTGATTTAAATCCTGATATTGTAGATGATTATCTCTTTTTAAGAGAAGTAGAAACAAGGTTAAGACTGGTTAAAGGAAGTAGTAGTTCTAAAATATCCAAGTTTGACAAACAAACAGAAAGGATAATAAACTCATTTAATTTAAGTAGAAATGAGTTTTTCACACATATAAAAAATATCAAAGATCATATAAGAAGAGAGTTTTATAAATACTTTACGAAATAGAAAGCATTCTTTCTAATGGTATTTTCGCTTTTTCTATAATATCTTCTGGTAATTTTATCTCATTAATTTCTTCTTCTAATACTTGAAGAACTTTTTCAAGGGTGTTTTTCTTCATATCACAACAATGAACAGCTCCACAGTAATCTGCAGCCTGTGGGAAAATATATTTTTTATTTGGATTTTTCTTTTTTAAAGCATGTTCTATTCCAACTTCTGTACCTATTATAACTGTATCTGCATCACATGTTGTGGCATATTCTATAATCTGAGTTGTACTTCCTATAAAATCTGCAATTTCTACTGTATCTGTATTACATTCTGGATGAACTGCTATTTTAGCATCTGGATATCTTTCTTTTAGTTCAAGTAATGTTTGTTTTGATAGATTAAAGTGTGGTGGGCAAAAACCTTTCCACAAAATAAACTCTTTCTCTGGAACTTGTTTTGCTACATAACTACCTAAGAACTGGTCTGGAACAAAGATTATTTTTTTAGCATCTAAAGATTTTACTACTTTAACAGCATTTCTTGACGTTACTATAATATCTGAAACAGTTTTAACATCTGCATTTGTATTTATATAAGAAACTACTAAAGCATCTGGATGTTTTTCTCTAAGTTGTTTTACACCTTCTAAAGTAGCCATATCTGCCATAGGACAGCCACTTTCTGGGTTTGGATGTAAAACTTTTTTATCTGGATTTAGTATTTTTGCTGTTTCTGCCATAAATCTAACACCACAAAAAACGATGATATCAGCATTGGATTTTTGAGCTACTCTTGAAAGTTCTAAAGAATCACCTATATAATCAGCGATGTCTTGAATTTCTGGTCTTTGATAGTAATGAGCTAAAATTATAGCATTTTTTTCTTTTCTTAATTTATTGATTTTTTCTATAACTTCTTTTTGCTTCATTTACAACTCCTTACTATGAAATAAAATGTTGTTATAATTTAATAGAAAATATAAAATTAATCAACAGTTTTGTATATTTGTTTAACTTGTAAAAATTAAAGTTTACTGTTATAATTTTTTTAAAATTTGGAACTTGGCAATTGAATAAGAAGCGGGAAAAGTTTTAGAAAATTTTTCGTCGATCTTAGATAGCATAAAAAACCCGGGGGTACGACGACAAAGAGAAATATTGATAAATAAAGATTTTTATATTTTTTTGTAATTTTTTCAAAAAAGTGTAGTTTTTAGCTAATGCTTGATTT
>CAZYKX010000010.1:9531-63770 GCA_964648745.1 uncultured Aquificales bacterium | reverse complement strand
CCAGCAAGCAGTTGAGCTTTTAGAAAGTTTTTTCCCGTTTATAGGGAATTGCGAACTTATTTAGCTTTATCACTCCTTCTTCCGGGATCCAGTTTTTTCCCGTTTATAGGGAATTGCGAACTTTTTAAAAATTTTTTTTAAATCTGTTAAATACGTTTAAAATTATTTACTGTTGGTTTTTTATGTTTATAGAAAACTGAATGTATAAAATTGAATATGAATAGGGAAAGATAATGTATTTGGAAAGTTTTTTGTGTTGATAGATGGTTATGAGTTTATTTAAGAAATTGAAGATGTGTTTCTTTTAGTTTTTTATAACATTCTTCATCTGGGTTTTTAGAAAAATCACATTTAGCCACTACTTTTTTATTAGAAAATTTTTCTATTATCATTGGGTTTAAATCTTCTGATATATCATTACCTATAAAACCATTCATTACTATTCCTAAAATATTTATTCCATCTAAAACTTTTACAGTTAATAAAGTATGGTTTATTGTTCCAAGTTTTGCACGGGATACTATCAATACTGGTATATTCAAATCTTTTATCATATTAAGATAAGTATAATTTTCCAAAATAGGGACAAGTAAGCCACCTGCCCCTTCTACTATTATAAAATCATATTTTTTCATTAGATTTTCATAATGATTTAAAATCTTTTTTAAGTCTATAGTTTTATTTTCTGTTAGCATAGCAGCATAAGGTGATAATGGATTTTTAAATGTGTATAAAACTATCTCATCTAAAGGTTGGTTAGTTATTGTGGAAAGTTTATAAGCATCTTCTGGTATTATATTTACACCAGTTTCAACAGGTTTAAAGTAAGCTACATTTAGACCTTCTTCTTTCAATAGCTTTGCTAATGCATAACTAACAGTTGTTTTGCCAACACCTGTATCTGTTGCTGTTATAAAGACTGATTTATACACTTTCTAAATCTTTCAACGTTTCTATATTTTTAAGCTCAATATTTGGATTTATTCTTTTTATAAGTCCTGTTAATACTTTTTTAGGACCTATTTCATAAATTTTGTTTACACCTTGAGATGCTAAAAACTCTACAGTTTGAACCCATCTAACAGGTGAATAAAAATGTGCTTTTAGTTCTGCTTTTATTTCTTCTGATTTAGTAATAGGTTTGGCTGTTATATTTGATATTACTGGAATTTTTGCATCTTTTATATCTGTTGAATCTATATATTTACCAAACTCTTCTGCTTTTTCTTTTAACAACGAAGAATGGGCCGGTACTGAAACAGCAAGAGACACAACTTTCTTAGCTCCATTATTTTTTAAAAGTTCCATAGCTTTTTTTACTGCTTCTGTTTCTCCAGATATAACAGTTTGTTCATATGAGTTATAGTTTGCTATCTCAACAATACCATCAATAGTTTTTAATAAATCTTCTATTTTTTGAGAATCTAAACCTATAATAGCAGCCATTAAACCTTTTCCTTCAGGTACTGCTGATTGCATCAATTTTCCTCTTATGTATGTTAAATACACAGCATCTTCTATTGTTAAACTATCAGCTGATGTTAAAGCTGTAAACTCACCTAAGGAATGACCAGCTACAAAGGAAGGTTTTATATTTGTTTTTTCAGTAAAGATTTTATAAATCACATAAGAAGTAAGTAATATAGAAGGTTGTGTATACTCTGTTAAATTCAATTTATCTTCATTGTTAAATATTATCTCTTTTAGATCAAATCCAAGCTTTTGATTTACTTTTTCATAAATATCTCTTACTTCTTGAAAATTTTCATAAAAATCTTTTCCCATACCCACATACTGAGAACCTTGTCCAGGAAAAACAAATGCTATCATTAAAAAACCTCCTTTTTATAGATTTAAATAATGAATAAAGTAAGCTGCAACTGCTAAATATATAGATATACCAATTATGTCGTTAAGTGTTGAAACTATAGGGCCAGTTGCAAGTGTTGGATCTTTTCCAAATCTATCCATTAGATAAGGAACCAAACTTCCTAAAAGGCCAGCTACAAACATACTAAAAAATAGTGCTATCCCAACTATAACACCAAGTTTATGATTACTTATCCACAATGAAGAAACTAATCCTACTAAAACACCTATTATTAAACCTAAAACTAAAGAAACTTTTAATTCTTTAATTACAGATTGAATATAGTCATAAATATTTTTTGATAGTCTACCTTCTTTTAAACCTCTTGCTGTTATTATGGCTGCTTGTGAACTAATATTACCACTTACTGCTGCAACCATAGGTAAAAAGAATATAATTGGTAAGAACTGCTCTATAGTGTAATTGAAAAAACTTATTATAATAGCTGTTATAAACTCTCCAAATGTTGAGACTAAAAGCCAAGGTAATCTTAATTTCGCAATTTTAAGTGTTTTATCTTGATAAAAAAGCTCCTCTTCCTGAGCCCCTGCCATTTTAAAAAAATCTTCTGTTGTTTTTTCAGAAATAACATCTAAGATATCTTGGATATATACAACTCCTTGTAATACATCATCATCATCTACGACAGGAAGCATATATAAATCATATCTTTTAAAAAGATCAATAACTTCTTCCTTTGTTTGGCTAATATTAATAAATATTAAATCTCTGTTCATTATATCTTTAAGGTTTATGTTAGGTGCATTGTTGAGAAGATCTGTAAGAGAAACT
Organism: uncultured Aquificales bacterium; assembly: GCA_964648745.1. GTDB lineage: Bacteria > Aquificota > Aquificia > Aquificales > Hydrogenothermaceae > Sulfurihydrogenibium. The sequence continues at coordinate 61,108 of CAZYKX010000010.1, read as the reverse complement.
ACACCAACCAATTTATTTTTATCATCTACTATGTAGATATACAGAATTTCTATATCTTTTGGTAATTGTTTGATAACTTCTAAAGCTTCTGAAACTGTAGTATTTTCTGTAAGTGCTATATAGTCTTTACTTACAACAGTAGCTATACTGTCCTCTTCATTTGATGCTATTTTCCTAATTTCTTGAAGTTTATCTTCCTTAAGATTTTTTAAGACATAATTTTTTACATCTTCTGAAATTATATCTAATATTTTTACTATCTCAGCGGAAGGCAAATTTACCAAAAGAGATACTAAATCTTTTGAATTTATATTTCTTAAAATTTCTGCTTTTATATCTTCATCTAAATCTATAAAAACTTCAGAAGCTTTGTCAATATTTATCCTAATTAACATATTTATAACATGAATTCTTTCTTCTTTTGAAAGGTATTTTAAAACTTCAGCAATATCACCTTTATGGGTTTTAGATAATAATTTTTCTAATGTCTTAAAATCATGTTTTGATATTAATCTTTTTATTGTTTCCTTTAAAACCTCTATTATTGGTGACAATGCTCCCTCGCTATGAAATTAAATTATAACCTAAATCTCTAAGTAAAGGTAAATCTTCTTTCCAATTTTCTTTCACTTTTACATATAAATTTAAATGCACTTTTTTACCCAAGAGATACTCTAACTCTTCTCTGGCTAAGGTTCCTATCTTTTTGAGATTTTGTCCTTTTTTACCGATTATTATACCTTTATGGTTTTCTCTTTCTACATATATAATGGCATCAATAATAATAAGGTTTTTATTTTTTTCTCCTTCTTTAATACTTTCTACTTCAACAGCTACAGAATAAGGAATTTCTTGTCTCATAGTTAAAAAAACTTTCTCTCTTATTATTTCTGCAATATAAAACTTCAATGGCAGATCAGTTATTTGATCTTCTGGATATAAAGGTGGTGATTCTGGTAAATATTTTAGTATTACTTTTATAAGTTCATCAATATTTAAATTTTTTATAGCTGAAATAGGAACGATCTCCTTAAAATCGTATATCTTTGTAGATTCTTCTATCAGTGGTAAAACAAGATCTCTTTGGATTTTATCTATTTTGTTTATAATTAAAATAGTTGGTTTATTTAACTTTTTTAAGTAGTTTTCTACAATCTCTTTATCTTCCTTTGTCCAACCTTTATCTGCCTCTATGATCATAGCAATAAGATCTGCACCTTCCATACCTGATACAGCAGATTCTATAACTGATTTTGTCAATAAATCTCTACCTTTTTGTATACCTGGTGTATCTATAAATATAATCTGTCCTTCAGGAAGGTGTTTTACTCCTAATATTCTCATTCTTGTTGTTTGTGGCTTTGGACTTACAATACTAAGTTTTGTTCCCAATATATTATTAAGTAAAGTTGATTTCCCAACATTTGGCCTTCCAATCAGTGCTACAAAACCTGCTTTAAAATTTGATTCGCTCAATAGTATACCTCCTTTAAATATAAACCTTCTGGTGGAGCTGTAAACTTTCCATATTTTGGATCTGCCTTCTTTATTATCTCTTGAAGCTCAGATAAGGATAAACTTCCCCTTCCTACAGCTACACAGTGACCAACTATTCTTCTTACCATATTTCTCAAAAAATGTGAAGCTGTAATTTCTATGGTAATAATTTTACCATCAAAGTAAAGTTTAGTTTCTCTTAAATCAATCTCTCTTCTTAAATAGTTTCCTTCTTTTGCAAGAGATGTTAAATCTCTATACTTTTTTATAGTTTCTAATGCTTCAACCATTTTTACTATATCAACTTTTTTATCAAAATACCAAGATAGATTATATAAGAATGGATCTGGTTTTGTGTTTATTTTGTATATATATGTTTTTCCTTTTGCGGAGAATCTAGCATTAAAATTTATATCTATTTCTGAAATATCTAAAACAGAAATATCTCTTGGAAGCTTTGCATTGAGATAACTGTATATAATATCTGGTTTTTTGTAGTTTGTAGTTTTAAAATTGGCTACTTGTTTTAAAGCATGAACTTTTGCATCAGTCCTACTTGCTCCTATAATTGTTATTTTTTCACCTAATAAACGTGATAAAAGACTTTCAAAGATCTCTTGAATACCTATTCCATTTTTCTGTCTTTGCCAACCATTGTAATTTGTCCCTATATAACTAATAACCATTTTGTAGTTGTATTTATTCATAACTTTTATTTTAGCATACAATTAAAATAAAACAGTGTTTGATTTTTTTAAAAAAACAGATATAATATTTTTTGAAAAAATTTTAAAGTGAGGTGAGTTTAATGGGTTTTTTAGCAGAGTATAGAAAGCATGTGGAAGAAAGGGCAAAACTTGGTATTCCACCATTACCATTAAATGCAAAACAAGTTGCTGCTGTTGTAGAACTTTTAAAAGAAATACCTATTATAGAAGAAGATTTCTTGATGGATTTACTAGTTAACAGAGTAAGTCCAGGTGTTGATGAAGGTGCTTATGTAAAAGCAGCCTTTTTAAATGATATTGTACAAGGGAAAGCACACTCTCCAGCTATCTCACCAAAAAAAGCTGTACAAATACTTGGAACAATGCTTGGTGGTTATAACGTAAAACCACTTATTGATGCTCTTTCTCATGCAGATCCAGAAGTAGCACAGGAAGCAGCAAATGCATTAAAAAATACACTCTTAGTATATGATGCTTTTAATGATATTGTTGAGTTATCAAAAACCAATAAATATGCAAAAGAAGTTTTAGAATCATGGGCAAATGCTGAATGGTTTTTAAATAAAGAGCCACTTCCAGAAAAAATTGAGGCTATTGTATTTAAAGTACCAGGTGAAACAAATACAGATGATTTTTCTCCAGCTACAGAAGCATCTACAAGAAGTGATATTCCACTACATGCACTAAGTATGTTAAAATCAAAAATGCCAGATGCTATAGAAAAAATAGCTGAGCTTAAAAAGTCTGGTTACCCTGTTGCATTTGTTGGTGATGTTGTAGGTACTGGTTCAAGTAGAAAATCTGCAGCAAACTCTCTTATATGGCACATAGGTAGGGATATACCACATGTACCAAACAAAAGAACAGGTGGTATAGTTATAGGTGGAATAATAGCACCTATATTCTTTAACACTCTTGAAGACTCTGGAGCTTTACCAATAGAAACTGATGTTACAAAGCTTGAAACTGGGGATATCATAGAGATTTATCCATACGAAGGGAAAATTGTTAAAAATGGAAAAGTTGTATCTACATTTAAACTAAAACCAAACACACTTCCAGATGAAGTTAGAGCTGGAGGAAGAATTCCATTAATAATAGGAAGAGGTTTAACAAGAAAAGCAAGAGAAGTTTTAGGCTTACCTGAAGATAATATCTTTATAAGACCAGAGCAACCACCTGAAAAAGAAGGTGTAGGTTATACTTTAGCACAAAAAATGGTTGGAAAAGCTTGTGGAATGCCTGGTGTAAGACCTGGAATGTATGTAGAACCTCAAGTATTAACTGTAGGTAGCCAAGATACAACAGGACCAATGACTAGAGATGAAATTATAGAGCTTGCAGCTTTAGGATTTAGTTGTGATTTTGTATTACAAAGTTTTTGTCATACAGCAGCTTATCCAAAACCAGCAGACGTAAAGTTACACCATACACTACCACCATTTATAATCAGTAGAGGTGGTGTATCACTTAGACCTGGAGATGGAATCATTCACTCTTGGTTAAATAGAATGGTATTACCAGATACTGTTGGAACTGGTGGAGATAGCCATACAAGGTTCCCAATTGGTATATCATTTCCAGCAGGTTCAGGTTTGGTAGCATTTGCTGCAGTTACAGGAACCATGCCTCTTGTTATGCCAGAGTCTGTATTGGTTAGATTTAAAGGAGAGATTCAACCAGGCGTAACAATAAGAGATCTTGTAAATGCAATTCCTTACTATGCTATCAAACAAGGCTTATTAACAGTTGAAAAGAAAGGAAAGAAAAACGTTTTTGCAGGAAGAATACTTGAGATAGAAGGACTTCCTTATCTAAAAGTAGAGCAAGCTTTTGAATTTGCAGATGCTTCTGCTGAAAGAAGTGCAGCTGCATGTACAGTAAGATTAGCAAAAGAACCAGTAATTGAGTATATAGAATCTAATATAAAACTAATAGAGGCAATGATAGAAGCTGGCTATCAAGATGCTAGAACTTTAAGAAGAAGAGCTGATAAAATGAAAGCATGGCTTGACAATCCAACACTTTTAGAGCCAGATGAAAATGCAGAGTATGCAGCAGTGATAGAAATAGATTTAAGTGAGATAAAAGAACCTATTGTTGCATGTCCAAACGATCCTGATGATGTTGCTACATTATCGGAAGTTTTAGCTGATGAAAGAAGACCTAAGAAAATAGATGAAGTATTTGTAGGAAGTTGTATGACAAACATAGGACATTATAGAGCTTTAGGTGAAATCTTAAGAGGAGAAGGACAAGTTCCAGTAAGACTTTGGATAGTACCACCAACTAAGATGGATGAAAGACAACTTAAAGAAGAAGGATACTATGCTATATACGGTCAAGCTGGAGCGAGAACAGAAGTTCCAGGATGCAGTTTATGTATGGGTAACCAAGCAAGAGTAAAAGATGGAGCCGTTGTATTCTCCACAAGTACAAGAAACTTTGATAACAGAATGGGTAAAGATGCAAAAGTTTACCTTGGAAGTGCAGAGTTAGCCGCTGTATGTGCTATACTTGGAAGGTTACCAACAGTTGAAGAATATATGAGTATAGTACCTAAAAAATTAGCTGGTAAAGAAGATGAAATATATAAATACCTAAATTTCCATCAAGTAGGTAAAGATGAGTTAATATATTTAACAGTTTAAAATTAATATCTGCTGGGTGCTCTATGTACCCAGCTTTTTTATTATAAATTGATTAAAAAAGGTCTATTTATTCTTAAGAAGTCAACTATAAAAATTCATTAAACTATTTACTGATTCTAATTTTGTATTATAAATATCTGCCAATCTCTTCTAAGAGCTCTAATAAAACGTTTTTCACACTTTCTTTATCTGTTGCAATTAAAGGCAATACTTTAATCTCATCTCCTAAATCTAAAGCTGTTCTAATGTCATTAGGACTCCATGCACCTTTTAAGTCTTGTTTGTTACATCCTACAACAAATGGTGCCGGATACCTTGCTTCAAAATAGTTTATAATTCTTCTAGCTTCATGAAATGTAGCCGGATCTGTACTATCTACTAGAACAACCAACCCAACCATTCCTTTTCCAAGGATATCCCACATAAAATCAAATCTTGATTGTCCTGGTGTACCAAATAGATACAGTACATGTTCATCATCAATTTTAATTCTTCCAAAGTCCATTGCTACCGTAGTATAATCTTTCTTTTCCTTTTCCCCAATTTTCGTTGTTCTTGCTTCAGTTTTTACAGTCTCTATCTCACTTATAGTATTTATAAACTGAGTTTTACCAGCTGCATAAGGTCCTGAAATTACGATTTTTATTCTTTTTTCTGACATATCACAATCCTTTAATTTTAGATATTATCTTATTCAATAACACTTTTGTCAACTCAAATCCTATCTTTCTTTCCTTTTTCTTTTCCCTTTCTATTATTCCGCAAGCTAAAAATCCATATAAAGCTCTTTTTACCCATAAATCACTGATTTTAGATAAAACGATAATATCGACAACCTTATTTTTTCCATCGATTAGATGTAATATTTTCTTTTCATAGTCTGTTAGAAATGCTTTTTTTGCTATCTCTTCATAATTTGGGGATTTTACAAAAACCAAATTTAAATCGGATATTTTCCTTTCTACTTCTTCCTCTGTAAGTTGTCTAGAGAGGTACATTATTAACTTTTCAAGAGGAATTTGTGCTTTTAGTCCTTCTGGATATTTTATAAAACCAGATGTAAATGAGAACTTACCTTCTTTCATGTTTAGTAATACAGGTAATTTTGCAACTAATACATTGTAAGCTTCATCAAGGGAAATATTTTCTTTCTTTAAAACAGCATCGAACAAGGTATCTAAATAAACATAGAAAACTTTTTTTACTTCTCTTATAAATACTATATTACCTTCCTTAAAATAAACAGCATAGTTGTTATCATCTTTTTCTATTACAAGGATACCATCTTTTTTATCTTTTAATAAAATTTGAAATATATCAACAAAATTAAATACTCTGAGATCTCCAGCTATTGCCATTTCTTATCATCCTAACTCTTGCTCAAGCTTTTTAATAGTCCTTTGAATTTCCATTAAAAGTAAACCTAATTTAGCATTTACAGGTGCCAATACTCCTAAAACTGCTACATCTTTTATACCTGTAAAAATTACATAACCAGAAGATCCTTTGATATAAAGCTGTTCCAAAGTCCCTTTTTGCAGTTCAGATGTTACTCTTTCTCCAAGGGATAGTATTGTAGCACCCATAGCAGCAACTCTATCTTCATCTGCTGATGGTGGTAGAACTGAAGCTATAGCAAGACCGTCAACACTAACTAAAACAGCACCTTCCGCACCTGAATCTCTAATAAAATTTTCTAAAATCTCGTTATACTTAACAGCCATAATAATCCTCCAATTACAAATTCAATAAGATTCTTTTTGTATTCTCTATAAAAACTTCTCTTTTTTTTGTTTCCGGTATTTCTTCAGCTAAATTATGAATAAATTTTAGCACGGAATATTTTGTAATATCTTTTGTTTTAAAGAAATCTTCTTTTTTCTTCTTCATTAAAAACTTACCAAATGGACCTAGCACTTTTATAAATTCCTTTTCAATGTTATCTAATACTTCATCGATATTTTCTACAGATTCCTTATAATTACTTTCTTCTTTAGGTTCTTTTCTTTCAGCCAATTCTTCTATAGTTTCTGAATTTTCCGTTAGGATTTCTTCTAAAGAAGGTACAGAACTTAAAGAGATATCTTCCTGAATTTCTTTTCTATTAGTTAAAATGTCTTCTAAACTTGGTATTTTATCTATTTCTTCTTTTGAATTTGTTTCTTGATTTGATGATAGAACTTTTTCTAACTCTGAGATATTATCACTATAATTTATTTCTTCTTTTTGTTTACTTTTTTCCTGAGTATATTGAACGTCCCCAGATTTTTCTTCTTCTTTAGGCTTTAGATATTTTTCATAGTAATCTAAAAATTCTTTCTCATACTTTTTTAAATCTTTAGCTAAATCTTGGGCACCTACTTTGAGAAGTGAAAAGTTAGGCTTACCTAGTCTAATAATTCCAATAGCAATTTCTTGAGATAAATAGTAAACCATGATAGAGTAGTCTTTACCTTCTGATACTAAAAATTCTGCATTAAAATCTTTAATCGCTTCATTGATTTCCAAAGATTTCTCTATTAATTTTGAGAAATGCTCTCCCAATTTCTCCGTTTTATGTATTTGCCTTGATGTTAACAGTTTACCTTTTACAAAGATTCCTATATATTCTAAAGTTAAATCATCAAAAGTCTTATTTAAAAGATTATTTATAACTGTTAAATCCATAAAGGATTAAAGCTCCCCTTTTTCCAACTTTTCCATTATAGTTTTCATACTTAATCTCATTCTTTCAAAAGAGTCAGCTAATTCTTCTAATTCATCTCCAGTTTTCTCCACTTTTATCTCATAATCTAAATTTCCCATACTTACTTCGTTCATAGCATGACTTATAATCCTTAATTTTTTAACTATAGCTTCGTCGATCATCTTTCTTATTAAAAATACTGGTATTAAAAACAGTATCTGAGAAGCTAAAATAGATATTAAAGTTTTGACAAGATCTGAAGTTAAAAAGAAAACAAGAGATCCAACAAACAATGCTCCAATAAAAGACCCCCCTAGAACTATATAAAAGATTTTATCAAGAACTGATTTTTTCATTTTTTATTTACCTCCTTATCCCTTTTGTTTCTTATCGTGAAATTTATTTTTAAACTTTAATAAAGTATACAACAAAATTAATCCAATTGCCATAGAAATTATATTTAGTAAACTTGAAATAAAATGGAATGTTTTAAATTTATCTTTTAATAGGTTAGCATTTGTAAGATTTTTTTCTTCCAAGTAACTCCAGTATTCTTGATTTATAGACTGCGCCAAAGGAAGAATTGCTCTATCCTGAGCCATATTTATAATTACAAGTATAAATAATAAAGCTAAAACCCATCTAAAATCTTTTATAATTTCTTTTCTTTTAAAAGAAATTATACCGATGAGCGTATAGATGATTATCCCAAAAATCCACCAGATTTTAAAATAATATCTGAAATAACCATTAACTATTTCACCTGCTGTTTTAATATCATGAGAATGAAATATAGAAGGAGTAAAAATGAAAGTGAAGTAAAAGCTTCCCAAAATCAGAGAAGCCAGCAGTATTAAAATGCTTACATATACATATTTATCCCACAAGTTCTAATCCACTAAAGAAGAAAGGTATTTCATAACTTGCAGATTCTGGAGAATCAGAACCATGAACAGCATTTTCTCCTACGTTTGTTCCGTAAAGTTTTCTTAAAGTCCCTTCTTCAGCTTTGGCTGGATCTGTAGCTCCCATTATCTCCCTTACTCTCGAGATAACATTTTCACCTTCCCATACCATAGCAACAATTGGTCCAGAAGACATAAACTCACATAATTCATCATAAAATGGTCTATCTTTGTGAACAATATAAAATTGCCCAGCCTGCTCTTTGGTTAATTTAAGCTTTTTTAAAGCGACTAACTTAAAATTTTCATCTTCAAGTCTTGAGATGATTTTTCCTACTACATTTTTTCTTACTGCATCTGGTTTTGCTAAAACAAGAGTTCTTTCCATTAAAAACCTCCTTTTTAAAAATTATTATAACATAAACATTGTAAATATTAATTTTCAGATGTTAAAATATTCTTATAAATTTTTATGAAAAGGAGGGTTCTATGGCCAACATCTTATATTCTTTAGAAGAAGTAAATAAAAAGTTAAAAGATGTAGTAGAGATTTCTGATGGAAAAGTTAAAATTTTAGATGAAGGAAAGTTAAGAAATGATGTAATTGATGATTTAATCTATACAGCTGTATTTTCAAAAGATTACGATTTAAAAGAAGAAGTTAAATATTTAATAAGAGAGATTGCCAATGAGTATGGTGCTATAGCTTCCTCAATACATGATTTATATATGGCAATGGGTAGAGGAGAAGTAAGAAATTTTACAACTCCAGCTGTTAATATTAGAGGAATGACTTATGACGTAGCAAGAAGGATGTTTAAAGTAGCTATAGAAAATGATATAGGCGCTATGATTTTTGAAATTGCAAAATCTGAAATAGAATATACTTTCCAAAGACCTTCTGAATATGCTTCTTGTGTATTAGCAGCAGCTATTAAAGAAGGTTATAAAGGACCTGTTTTTATACAAGGTGATCATTTTCAGTTTAGTGCCAAAAAATATTTTGAAAATCCAGAGAAAGAGTTAAATACAATAAAAGATCTTACTAAAGAAGCAGTAGATGCTGGATTTTACAATATAGATATAGACCCTTCTACACTTGTAGATTATTCAAAAGAAACGTTAAAAGAACAACAATATCACAACTATTTAAATACAGCAAAAATGACTGACTACATAAGAGAAATACAACCAGCTGGTATTGATATCTCAATAGGAGCTGAGATAGGACATATAGGTGGTAAAAACTCTACAGTAGAAGAGTTTGAAGCATTTATGGAAGGATATTTAGAAACTATAAATAAAAAGCCAATAATATCTAAAATATCTGTTCAAACAGGTACAGAGCACGGTGGTATACCACTTCCAGATGGTACAGTGGCTAAAGTTAAGTTAGATTTTGATGTTCTTAAAAATATTGGTGAAGTAGCAAGAAAAAAATACGGTTTATCTGGAACAGTACAACATGGAGCTTCCACATTACCAGAAGAGTTGTTTGATAAATTCCCAGAGAATAACTGCTCAGAAATACATTTGGCAACTGGATTTCAAAATATTATGTTTGATTTAGCTCCACAATCTTTCAAAGAAGAGATTTACAAATTTATAGAAGAAAACTTTAAAGATGAATGGAAAGAAGGAATGACAAGGGATCAATTTTTATATAAATCAAGGAAAAGAGGTTTAGGACCTTTTAAATATCAATGGTGGACTCTTGAAAATAAAGAAGAGATTCTTGATGCACTTGAGAAAAAATTTAAGTTTCTATTTGAAAAGTTAAAGGTCTTTGGAACAAAAGAGTATACTGATAAATATATTAAACTTATTAAAATTTCTTATGTAAAAGGTTCCACAAAAGAAGTTAAACAAAAAGCAGCAGATATAAAGCTTGAAGCAGGAGCTGATTGATTGAATTTAGATAAACAGATAAAAGCTATAAAAGAAGTATACAAAGAGTACAAAAAGGCGGGAGAAAAAACCCGCCCTGTACTTGTTGGAAAGTTTGCTTTAACTGTCTATACACAAGGAATGTACCCAGCCAATATAATATCTCTTCTTCATCCAGATGTTGTTTTTTTGGAAAAAGTTCTATCTGAGCTAGGGTATCAAAAGTTTGGAGATTTATGGTTAAAAGATGAGATAAATATTGAAGTTAGTAAAGATTTTAAACTACTTACAGGCATGTTAAATCAAATAGAAGTAGATGGAGAAGAAGTTTTTAATGTTTTATCACTTGAAGATTTAATATTAGATATGATGGTTTATTGTGTAGAAGGTGACGATATAGTTTGTGATTTAATAAAGGTCATAGTTAAATCATACTATAAAGTTTTAGATTTTCATTATATCTATCAAAATATAAAAGATAGAAGATTTATACCTAAGCTTAAAGCATTTAAAAAGGAAGCGGAGGAGATACAATGATTGGGATAGATTTAAATAGTTTTATACTTCAGCAAGAAAGATTGTACCCACAAGCTACAGGCTCACTTTCAAGAGCTTTAGTTGCTATTGAGTCTGCCACAAAAGTTATAGCTTCTCACGTAAGAATGGCAGGTTTAGCTGATGTTTTAGGATTAGCTGGAAAAACAAACATTCAAGGAGAAGAGGTTCAAAAACTGGATGAACTTTCTAATAATATATTAATAAATTATCTATCTAAATCTGGAGAATTTTATGCACTTGCTTCTGAAGAGCTAGATGAACCTATATTTCCGGAAGAAGGAAAAGATGGGAAATATATAATTGCATTTGATCCCCTTGACGGATCGTCTAATATAGACGTAAACATAAGTATAGGTACCATATTTTCTATTCATAGAAAAGTAAACGGTGATATATCTGACTTTTTACAAGAAGGTTATAAACAAGTTGCTGCTGGATATGTTATCTACGGTTCTTCAACTATGTTAGTTTTATCAACAGGTAATGGTGTAAATGGATTTACATTAGATCCAGCTGTTGGAATGTTTTTATTATCTCATCCAAATATTAAAATACCTCAAAAAGGAAAAATTTATTCAATTAACGAATCAAATGATAAAAAATGGATTGATAAAGGTTTAAAAGAGTACATAGAAAAATTAAAAGATGAAGGTTATACATCAAGGTATATAGGTTCTATGGTTGCTGATGTTCACAGAACATTGTTAAAAGGCGGTTTATTTGCCTATCCTGCTGATGTTAAAAGTAAAAATGGTAAATTAAGATTACTTTATGAAGCTTCTCCAATGGCATTTTTAACAGTTCAAGCAGGAGGATTAGCAACTACAGGAAAAGAAGATATATTAAACGTCAAACCTACAGATATACATCAAAGAGTTCCAGTATTCTTAGGAAGTAAAGTAGAAATAGAAAATCTACTAAAAACAATAGAAAATGGATAAATATTTAGTCCTTGCAATAGGTGGAAGTATAGGTACAATTTTAAGATATCTTACTGGCGTATTCTCTGCAAGATTTTTTGGGACAGATTTTCCATATGGAACCTTAATTGTTAATGTGTTAGGTTCCTTTATTCTTTCTTTTTTTATGATTATCTTTTTAGAAAAACTATCTATGAATCCTCTATGGCGTTTATTTATAGCTGTTGGTTTTTGTGGAGGTTTTACAACATTATCATCTATTACATATGAAACACTTGCTTTAATTATGGACGGAGAGTATGTTAAAGCAGGATTAAATGTTTTTTTAAATTTTGGACTTTCTTTTATGGCTGCTTTTATAGGTATTGTTTTTGCTAGATCTATTTTATAGAGGTGATAAAATGAAATTAGAAGGAGAGGCTGTTTTACTTAGAATACATATAGGAGAAGCTGATAAATATGAAAGAAAGCCTCTTTATAAAAAGATCATTGAAGTTTTAAGAGAAAATCATATAGCAGGTGCAACAGTTTTAAGGGGAATCTTAGGATTTGGAAAATCTACTGTTGTACATTCTGCATCAATCTTAGATTTATCTGAAGATTTACCAATAGTTATTGAAGTTATAGATACGGAAGAAAAAATAAAAAATGTTCTTCCAAAAATAGAAAACTTTATAAAAAATGGACTTATCACCATGGAAAAAGTTAAAATAATAAAGTATGTTACTGAAGGAGATTAATGTTGTTTTTAGGAATAGATATTTTAGATAATATTTTTATTGTTAGCTTAATGGATGAAAATAAAACAGTAAAAGGTTTATTTAAATTTTACAAAGAAGGTTTACTGTGGTTCATAGATCATAACAATCCAAACGTTATATCTATTAACTACGACTTTTGTGTTAAATCTAAAGCTGCTGATACAAATAAATCACTGTCAAATTTATATAAAATAATACAGAATGAGTTTGGATATTCTGAAGTTAATAAACAAACTTTCAAAGAAAAAGAAAAGAAAATTTTAAAATCAGATGTTGATGAGTTTTGGAAAAAAATCATAAGAAAAGATATACTACCTTCAGATACAGTAGAAGGTTTAGAACAAAGGTTATACAATCTACCAAAAACAGGTATCAAAATAAATAAGAAACTTCTATCTACAGACAAAAAATATATAGCAAAAGAGATAGATTCTGTTGTACTTTCTTTTGCTGCTTATAGTTATTACAATAACAGATTTGAACATATGGAAACAGAAAGTGGAGTAATTATAATACCTAAGTACATTTATATAATGAAAAAAGATAGAGAGAAAAAAGAAGAAAGTTAATTTAGTTTGATATAGTAAAATGTTAATCCTATATACTCTCTTATAGCTTTTGTAGAATCTTGAAGAACATTCATCTTCGGAAAATAGCTATATATAGTATATCTTTTATCCATTTTAAAATCTGTTGGATAAGGTATCACATCTAAACCAGCTTTTTTAAATGTATAAACAGCTCTTGGCATATGATAAGCAGAAGTCACAAGAATAACTTTTTTAAAATTATACTTTTCACATAATTTTTTAGTAAAAATAGCATTATCAAAAGTATCCCTACTATTTACATCTGTGAAAATATATTTTTTATCAATTCCCAACTCTGTTAAAACTTCTTTCATAGATTCTGATTCAGGTAAATTACTAATTGCAGAACCACCTGAAAGAATTATTGGAACATTTAATTTTTTGTGTAAAACAAAACCTGCTAAAACCCTTTTAATAGAATCTTCTATTAAGATACCTGTATTATAACTTCCTCCACCTAGTACAACAATAACATCACCATTTACATTAGAAGGACGAGAGTATTTAGTTTCTAAAGGTCTTAATAAAAAATCTTTGACTGGTTCTATTGATAAAAAGTATACTACTAAGCCAGACATTAATGAAATCATAAAAACTTTCCTATTTTTCCTTCCTAAATAAGCCAATAAAAAGAACAAAACTATAAATATTCCTGGTGGAATTATAAAAAATGTAACTAACTTTTTTATAAAAAACATATTTCCTCTATCTTTATCATAAATTTTATAGAAAACTATTATATAATGTTTAAAAATTTGTAAGAGGTGATTTTAATGGAAGTACTTTCCCAAAATGTTGAATTTGATATAGATATGATAAAAAAGTATGATAAACCAGCTCCAAGGTATACAAGTTATCCTCCTGCCACTGAGTTTTCAAATGAGATTGATAAAAGTGAGTATGTAAAAAAAATTATTAAATCTAATGAAAGAAAAACACCTCTATCTTTATACTTTCATATACCTTTTTGTGAAAATGCTTGCCATTTTTGTGGTTGTAACGTAATAATAACAAGAAGGAAGGAAGTCGTTAAACCATACTTAGATCATCTTTATAAAGAAATGGATCTGTATAAAAATCTTATTGATGTAAATAATAGAAAAGTTGTTCAACTTCATTGGGGTGGTGGAACACCTAATTATCTATCAGATGAAGAAACAGTAGAACTATTTCAAGAGATAAAAAAACGCTTTAACTTTGATGAAAATGCAGAAATCTCTATTGAAATAGATCCAAGGCATGTTGATAGAAACAGAATTTTCTTATTAAAAGAGATTGGATTTAATAGAGCAAGTTTTGGTATTCAAGATTTCAATCCAAAAGTCCAAGAAGCTGTCAACAGAATACAACCAGAAGAGATGATTTTTAATGTTATGAGATGGTTTAGAGAAGCTGGTTTTGAAAGTGTAAATATAGATTTAATATATGGGCTACCTTATCAAACAATTGAAACATTTTCTGAGACTGTTGATAAAACTATAAAACTCAATCCAGATAGAATAGCAGTATTTAACTTTGCATATGTACCATGGCTTAAAAGATTACAAAGGAATATTGATGAAAAAACACTACCTACACCGGAAGAAAAATTAAAAATACTTCAAATGACTATAAATAAGTTAACAAAAGCTCGATACATTTTCATTGGAATGGATCATTTTGCAAAACCAAACGATGAACTTGCAATAGCACAAAGAGAAAGAACACTACATAGAAATTTCCAAGGTTATACAACAAAAGCAGATGCAGAACTTTTTGGCTTTGGAGCAACATCTATAAGCATGCTTCACGATGGGTATGTGCAAAACTACAAAGTATTAAGAGATTACTATGAAAGTATACAACTACAACAACTTCCTATAGAAAGAGGTGTTTATCTAACACAAGATGATATTATAAGAAGAGATGTTATTATGAAACTTATGTGTCACTTTAGATTAGTAAAGTCAGAAGTAGAAGAAAAGTTTAATATAGTGTTTGATGAATACTTTAAAGAAGAATTAAATACATTAAAAGATATGGAAAAAGATGGTTTACTTATTTTATACAAAGACAGAATAGATATAACACCTATTGGAAGACTTTTAATTAGAAATATTGCTTCATCTTTCGATATCTATCTTAAAAATAAAAAAGAAAGGAGATTTTCAAAAGCTATTTAATGGAATTTAAATTTATTTTCTCTTTTATACTTATTTTAGTTGCAATTTTTATTTCTTATAAAGAAAAGATAGGGTTAGAAAAAGATATATTCTACAGCAGTGCAAGAGCTTTTATTCAGCTTATATTTCTTGGTTATGCATTAGTTTATATTTTAAAACTAAAAAATCCTTTTGAATTTGCTCTAATATTGTTTTTTATGATTTCAGTAGCTAAATATACAGCTCAAAAAAGGGTAAACATATACAAAGGTTATAAAATAGCTTTTTTATCCATATTTTTATCTTCATCAATAATAATTTTTCTTCTTACCATTTTTGAGATTCTTTCATTAAAAGCAAACGAAATTATTCCAATCGGTGGAATGATTATAGGAAATGCTTTAAATGCTTATACTCAAACAATAGAAAGATTTAGAAACGATGTAAAAAACAATATAGATATGATTGAGGGATTTGTTGCTTTATGCGCCCCTTTAAAGGAAGCTTTTAGAATACAAATAACCAAGTCTATAAAAGCTGCAATGATTCCAATTTTAAACAATTTACAAACATTAGGTATTATCTGGATTCCTGGCATTACAGCTGGAATGATCTTAGCTGGAGCATCTCCAATGAGTGCAATATTTTACCAACTTGTAATTATGTTTAGTATGGTTGCTGTTGCTACACTTACTTCTTACTTTGCAACAAATTTTAGCTATAAAATCATTTTAAGCTCTTAACAATTCTTTAACTTTTTCAAAAATCTCTTGTGGTTTTATTGATGTTAGACATTCAAAAGTATTAAATTTACAGATATTTTTCCCATGTAAACTGCACGGTTGACAAGGTAAATTTTTAAATATATAAGTTCCTTCATTCTCCAAAGGTGCAAATCCAAAATAAGGATGGGTGGAACCATATATCATCAAAACTTTTACACCTACAGCCCTTGACATATGTGCAATAGCTGAATCATTACTTACTGTTAATTTCCCCAAGGATATTACAGATAAACTTTCTCTTAATGTTAACTTTCCTCTTAAATCTAAAACATTGCTATCATACACATTTTTATCTAAATCTTTATCTTCCTTTGAACCTACTAAAACGACATTAAAACCATAATCTAATATTAGTTTTGCAACTTTATCATAGTATGGGTATATCTTACTAAGATACCTTGCTCCAGTTCCTATTGCTATAAAGTTATCAGGTAAAAATTTCTTAACATGCTGGATTTCATCTTCAGACAAAATAATTTTAGGTCTATAATGTTTAAAATCTTCTATACCTAAATCTTTTAATGTATTTAGATAAGCATTTACAACATTAAAATTTTTATTTAATATATTTAATCTTCTTTTTAAACCTTCTTTATCGTATTTGATAACTTTTGATGAATATTTAATCTTTAAAAAATTTCTAATAATAAAAGATCTTAGATTGCTGTGTAAATCTATTATATAATCGTACTTTTTAAGAGAATTTGAAAAATCAATTAAATTCTTAAAAGTTTTTAGTTTCTGTTTTTCTATAGATATAACATTGTTTATTCTATAGTCGTATTTAAACAACTGATCTAAAGGTTTAAATGTCAAAAAATCTATTTCATAGCCTTTTTTATAAAGAGGTTCTAATACTGCTGAAGATAGTATAACATCTCCAATTGATGAAAATCTTATAACAAGGACTTTAATCGTTCTATCTCCTCTTTAAACTCTTCAACCATTGTAGGATGGTTGTATTTCATAGCTTGTTTTATTCCCCTTTCGTAAGTTTCAATTGCTTTTTCTATATCTCCTATATTTACATAACATTGTGCTAAGGTTCTATAGCCAGCTCCTTGGTCATCATAAATTGAAAGGTATTTATTTAAATAAACTATCGCATCATCAAACCGTTCCTGTTTGAAAAGTTCTAAGGCTAATCCATATAAACCTAATGGATTATTTGGATCTTTTTCTAAAGCTTTTTTAAGTTGTTCTATTCTATCCATGTTTATTTCTCCTTATTTTACAGTAATGTAAGGTTTTATTTTATCAAAATTTTTAACCCATTTTAACTGATTTATATCTGTATATTTACCTTTTATGGATCTATCTTCTAAAATAAGTTCTGCTGTTTTTTCTCCTATGTATGGTATCCTTTGAAGTGTTATTTCATCAGCAGTATTTATATCAATTTTCATATCAGATTCTTTAAAAGATGGCTTATAATTTATATCAATAAATCTAAAAGTAAAGATTATTAAAAATATAAATATAATCAAAATAGATTGAAGATTTAACAATTCTAAATCTATCTTCATAAACCTTCCCTTCCTGTTGATTCATAAGTTAAACCAAGTTCCCTCTCAATAAACTCAAAATCAAATTTAGTTATTCTGACTTCATTGTCTACCTTTTTCAATTTAAATGGATAATCAAGGCCACCAAAAGAGATATCATTTAGATAATCAAGAATCTCCTTAACATCTACCGTTTTAATGTTTGGATTTTGATAAAACTCAATTAGATTTATTCTATCTTTTGAGCGATACTTTGCATAAAAAGAGAAGATATCAAGTCCATATATAAAATTGTTTATCTGATCACTTATGTCTGCAAATTTGCCAAATGAAGATTTTAAATTTTCTACTTTTTGTTCCACAATCTCTGAATATCCTAGTTCATCTGCTAAATTTAAAAAAATTCTTATATCTGGAAGAGATTGTTTTAATAGATCTTTACCTGTAGATGTTTTAGCAATACCAATAATATTTGGATTGTAATCAAGAGTAAAAAGTTTATACAAGGTTATCAAAAACTCATAGTAAAGCGATTGAAAAACAATTGCATCTAATAAATCTTTTTTATCTTCTTTAAGTTTTGACCTTATTTTTTCAATGTATTCTTCTTTTAAAGATAGAATTTCATTAGAATTTATATTTTCTAAATTTTCTTTTATAAGCTCTACAGATATATTTTCTATCTCTTCATCATTATAATTACTAAACCATGATGTAAGAGGGTAAGGAATTACAAATCTTGACGTTATTGTTCCATCTATAATAATTAATTGTGGTTTTACTTTTTCAGCTAAATTTAAAAGTGCCTTTGTTTCACAAAGAAACATTGAAAGTGTTGCCAATGTTTTTATTTGATCAATTTTACTCATTACAACTGGATATATATCTCCTAAAAATGAGATATCAATCTCATTATTTTGGGGGTTAAAACTTTCTGCATAACCAGAAAAAGCAATAATACTAAAACCAAGGTAGTTTTTTGTGTATAATGATCCATCAGCTGCTGCATAAAATACTATCTTTTTCGATGGTATATACTTATTCCATTTTTCACTTACCAACCTTTTTAGTTCTTCAACATCATTTTCATTTGAGAAGTATATGTATTTAGCTATGTTTTCTTTTCTTTTTTTTATTAGCTCTATCAATAAATCATGTCTCATTTTATAATCCTTGAAGTATTAATTACTATTTGAATTATAACATAAAAACATTATGATAAAATAATAGTTATAGTATTAAAAAGAAACTAAATGAGGTTAATGTTGAAATTATTGGAATTAATTTTTGAAAGGATTTTATGGGAATCAAGGTTAATGGTAATCTTGGCAGTTGTTGCTTCAATAATAGCAGCATTAGTATTGGCTTTAATGGGGACATATGATATTTATTTGATATTAATAGAATTGTTCCATTCTTTCTCTAATTCAGAAATATATGAAGCATTTCATAAAGATGCCATTACTCATATAATTAGTGCAGTAGATGCGTATCTAATCTCAACAGTTTTACTCATATTTGGTATTGGACTTTATGAACTATTTGTTAGTAAAATTGATTATGCTGAGAATGAAACAAGATCTTCAAAAATACTTGTTATACATTCTTTAGATCAGTTAAAGGATAAACTTGCAAAAGTTATTGTTATGGTTTTAATAGTTACATTTTTTAAACATGCTGTATCTTTTAAATATGAAGATACTTTAAGTTTGCTTTATTTATCCATAGGTATTATATTAATATCATTAGCTATATACTTTTTATCTAAATCACACAAAGAAGGACATTGAGGTTGAAATATGAAAGATCTAACTATTTTAAGTTTATCTACAGTTATGATAGGAGCTATAAGCTGGTTTTTCTTTGGAAAAAAAGAAAATAAAAATCAAAATGAAGAAGTTAGTGGAGATATTGAAACGATACAACTTAATATATCAGGAATGCACTGTGCAGGTTGTGCTGCTGGTATTGAAGCAACATTAAAAATGATGGATGGTATTAAAGAGGCAAGTGTAAATTTTGCCACTTCAAAAGGAATATTCACTTTTGACCCTAAAAAGGTAACAAAAGAAACCATTGTTAACAAAATAAGAGAACTTGGTTATGATGCTTCTTTTGATTTAGAAGAGTTTGAAAAAAAAAGCTAAATGAAATTAACAGTTTAAAAAAAAGAGTTATAGTCTCTTTCTCTCTTTTTATTGTTTTAATATTATCTATGTTTTTAACATCTCCTATTAATCATTATATTCAGTTTATAATTGCGACAGTTATACAGTTTTATGGTGGTTATGAGTTTTATAAATCTTCCATATCTTCCTTGAAAAATAGAATGGCAGATATGAACTTACTTGTTACCATTGGTACATTTTCAGCTTATTTTTATTCTATTTTGGTATTATTTTTTCCAAATTTCTTTCCCAAAGATATGAGACATGTTTATTTTGAAGGCTCTGCTGCTATAATTTCATTTGTTTTACTTGGCAGATACTTAGAACAAAAAGCAAAGTTAAAAGCTACAGATTTTATGAAAAATCTTTTAACATTAAAACCTACATATGCAACTATTATTGTAGATGGAAAAGAGTATAGTATACCTGCTGAAAATGTTGTAAAGGGTGATATTATCTTAGTAAAACCAGGAGATAAGATCCCTGTAGATGGTGTTGTTTTAGAAGGTAGTACTGAAGTAGATCAATCGTTTTTAACAGGAGAATCTGTTTTAGTTTTTAAAACGGTAGGAGATGAGGTTTTTGGTGGTAGTATAAATAAACTTGGCATACTTAAAATAAAAGCAACAAAAAACGCAAAAGACAACTTAATAAATCAGATGATAACTCTTTTACTTGAAGCTCAATCTAAAAAGCCAAAGATAGGATATCTTGCAGATAGGATAACTCAGATTTTTGTCCCATCTGTTTTGATATTTTCTATAATTGTTTTTAATCTTTGGTACTATTTAGACTATCCACTTAATTTTAGTTTTATAACTGCTTTATCTGTCTTGGTTATTGCTTGTCCGTGTGCCTTAGGTTTAGCAACACCAATTGCAATAGTTAATATAGTTGGTAGAGCTGCAAAAGAAGGGCTTTTATTCAAAAATCCAGAGGTCATAGAAAAATCAGAAAATATTGGCTATGCTGTATTTGATAAAACAGGTACACTGACAGAAGGAAAGTTTGAAATAAACGATTCTCTTATAATATCTAAACAACATCTTCCTTTAGTTTTATCTCTAGAGAAAAATATAAATCATCCAATTTCTCAAGCGTTAATAGAATTGGAAGAAAGTCTCATTGAGATTATTGACAAAAAAGTTATTCCAGGAGAAGGTGTTGTTGGAAGTTATGATGGTAAAAATATTGCTATTGGAAATATAAAGCTTTTGGAACATCTAGGTATTTCTATTTCAAAAGAGATTGAAGAGTTTTACAAAAAAAATAAAGAAAAAGGTAATACAGTAGTTTTTGGAGTTGTTGAGAAAGAAGTTATAGCTGTTTTTTCCTTATCTGATAAAGTAAGAAAAGAAGCTTATGATGTTATAAACTGGTTTAAAAATAAAAATATAAAAACAGTTCTTCTTACGGGAGATAATGAAGTAGTAGCAAAAAATGTTGCTAATAAACTTAAGATTGATGAGGTTTATTGGGAACTCAAACCAGTTGATAAATATAACTTTATTAAAAATCTAAAAGAAAAAGACAGTAAACATATTGTTTTTATAGGTGATGGTATAAATGATGCACCAGCTATGGTTGAAAGTGATATAGGTATAGCTGTTGAATCTGCTACTGATATTACAAAAGATAGTGGTGATATTTTACTTTTAAAATCTGATATATACGGTATAATAAAAGCTATTTTACTATCTCAAAAAGGATTAAAGATAATAAAGCAAAATCTATTTTGGGCTTATATTTACAACTTAATTGGAATACCTATAGCTGCTGGCTTTTTATACCCTTTCTTTGGCATAACTTTAAACCCAATGTATGCAGGTATAGCTATGTCTGTTAGTTCTATAACTGTTGTTTTAAATGCATTGAGAATTAGAATAATTAGCTTAAAATGAAATTTATCATATATTAACGTTGATATTTCTTATAAACTTTATTGAAATAAAACTAATTTTTGAGGTGATAAAATTGAAAAAACCAGAAATATTAGCTCCTGTTGGACATTATGAAGGTTTAGCTGCAGTTATAAAAGCTGGTGCTGATGCTATTTATATGGGCGTTGGAAAACTAAATCAAAGAGCTTTAAAATCAGAGTTTGATATAACAGATGTTAAAAATATTAGAGAAATAACTGGGGAAAAAGGTTTAAAACAGTATATAGTTTTAAATTCTATCGTTTTTGAGGATGACATTCCATGGGTAAACGAGACATTAGATCAGCTTAAAGAAATAGGTGTAGATGCTGTTATCGGTTGGGATATGGCTGTAATATCTGGTGCAATAAAAAGAGGAATAACAACACATTTATCTACCATGGCTTCTGTTTCAAATACTCAAGCGGCTAAGTTTTATCAAGAATTAGGTGTGAAAAGAATAGTACCTGCAAGAGAAGTAAAACTTGATGGTTTACTAAAGTTAAAAGAGGATACAGATCTTGAAATAGAAATTTTTGTTCATGGTGCTATGTGTATGGCAGTATCTGGAAGATGTTTTTTAAGTCACGATGTATTTGAAACATCTGGAAATAGGGGAGAATGTTATCAAGTTTGTAGACATGAATTTGAAGTAAAGATTACATCAAAAAATACAGGAACAGATTTTATTCTTGGTTCTGATTATGTTTTATCTGCAAGAGATTTAGTTACAATCAATTTTATAGATAAACTTATGTGGGCTGATAGCTGGAAGATAGAAGGAAGAAATAAAAATCCAGATTATGCTTACCTTGTAACATATGCTTATAAAGAAGCAAGAGACAGAATATTAAATGGAGAATGGCAAACAAAAGGATACCAAGATCTATGGGACTTATTGGAAAGAGCTTACCATAGAGAATGGGATAGTGGTTTTTACTTTGGTCAAGGATTGTTTGGTCTAAATCAATCTATAGCTAAAGAGAAAAAAGTTTATGTTGGAGAAGTTATAAAATATTATCCAAAAATAAGTGTCGCAGAAGTTAGAATCATAAACAATCCAATGAAAATAGGAGATACAATTCATATTGTTGGAAAGACAACTGGTGTTGTTAGACAGAAAGTAGAATCTATGCAAATAGATAGAAAAAATATAGAAGTTGCAGAAAGAGGAATGATCGTAGGATTAAAAACTACAGAGAGAGTGAGAGAAGGTGATAAAGTATACATTATGCAAGAAATTAATGTTGATGAAATTTTAAAAGATAAAGGAAAAGTAGGCGTTTAAGAAACATCTTTTAAAGGCTTGGAGAATAGATAACCTTGAACATAATCTACTCCAAGCTCTTTTAATACTTTAAATTCTTCTTCTTTTTCTACCATCTCTGCCAAAATTTTAATATTTTTGTGTTTAACTATATCAATAATAGCTTTTACTATTACCTGATCATCCCTATCTTCGTGGATATTATTCACTAGTGAACCATCAAGTTTAATTATATCTAATTTAAAATTTTTTAGATAATTAAAGTTTGAATATCCAGTACCAAAATCATCTAATGCAAAATTAAATCCTAAAGATTTACCATATCTAATATTATTTTTAACCGCTTCAAAATCTAAGATGGCTTCTTCTTCTGTAATCTCCAATACTATTTTATTTGGATTTATTTTATACTTTTTACAGGTACTATACAAATTATCAAGACTTTCTAAATCATGTATAAAGTTTTTTGATAAATTTAAAAAGATATATTTATCTATATTTTTTTCTGAAAAGTATGCTAATGCTTTATTGTAAATAATATTATCAATTTCATGTATAAAGCCATATTTAATAGCACCATAGATAAACCTAAATGCAGGTATATATGTATTGTTTTCTTTATTGTATATTCTTGCTAATACTTCATAACCAAAAATTTCATTTGTTTTGACATCTACTATCGGTTGGAAAAATGGGACAAACATGTCTTCCTTTATAGCTTTCAATAGTTTTTCTTTTTCTTCAAATTCTTGTTTTATTATATTTTCTATCTCTTCTTTTTCCAAACAGACAACTTTATTTTTACCTTCCTTTTTAGCTTTATAAAGTGTTATATCAGCACTTTTTAATAGAGATTTAATATCTTCTCCATGAGTTGGGAACTCAACAACTGCTATACTTGCCGAGATACTCAGTCTCAATTTATTATTAAATTGAAAGTTCTCATTAATTAAAATGTTTCTAATATTTTCAGCTACTATTAATGCTTCTTCCTTGTTTGTTTCAGGTAAAATTATAATAAATTCATCTTCACCATACCTTCCAATAATATCTGTCTCTTTTAAATTTTCATTAATAAGTTTTGATACACTTACTAACAATAAATCACCTATATCATGTCCATATCTATCGTTAATTTTTTTAAAATCGTCTAAATCTATCATAAGTATTGAAAATGTTTTATTAAGGTTTTTAGATTTTTCTATTTCTTTTTGAATATACTCTAAAATTTTAGGTCTGTTTAACATTTGCGTAAGATAATCGTATGTAGCCATTTTATAAATACTTATAACAGATCCTAAGTTTGTTAAGATAATATCGATATAACTCAAATCTTCACTAAGAAGATCTTTTTCACAAAAACCATGAAATTCAATATTTGATCTTTCATCTATCTTTTTTTCTATAACGATATGTTTCAAATTAGATAAATTATTTTTATTTTCTAAATACCTTTCTGAAAATATATTTATCTCTTCATTATTTTTATAAACGATATAACACCCTTTTAGATTAAATATATTATCTAAACTATTTAAAATAAATGATGAAAAATTTTTTATGTTATTAGTTTTTGATAACATTTTTGTTACTGTTTGGAAAAGTAGTTCCAATTTCTTTTGATAGTTAGATATTTTTAACCTAAACTCTTCAAATTTTTTTGATATTAATGCAATTTCATCTTTACCAAAAAAGTGTAAACCAAATCTTACTCTATTTACTCCTCTTTCTTCAAGTTCATCAAGTTTTAATTTTATATATGTTAAAGGAAATAAAATTAATTTTTTAGCAAAGGGATACATAATAAGAACCATAAAAAAGAAGGCTGAAGAAAAGATAACACTAATCACTAAACTTTCATAAAATGCTACTTTCGAAACAGTAATTTTTTTAACACATCCTACTAAATAAAAGTTAGATTCTGAATATTGTTTATAGGAACAAAATGAGTCATTAGGCAATACGAGATTATCTGTAATAAAAAAGTATGGATCATAAAGGGAAACTATTCCATATTTTGAGTAAAAAACACCTGCAAATAAATTTTCATCTATCACCGCTATATATGTTTTATTGTTGTGTTGAAAAGGATAAAAGATTTTTTTATCTTTATAATAAAACTTAAAGTCTTTGTTTTGAATAATACTGGGCGAAGATTCCAAGATATCTATCAAATATTTATCTTTTCTATCAGGATTAATATTTTTTATATAAATATAAAACTTTTCTTGACTAAGTTGATGTCTTATTGAAGTTGCTAGATCTATTCCTTTTATTATAAAGTCTTCTTCTTTTTTATACTTGTAAAGAAATAAGATCAAAGAAGATACAATTAAAGACATAAAGAAAATTAATAAAAACAATAAAGCAACTTTTTGAGAAAAACTTTTTATTTTAAGTATATTTTCTACAAAATAATTTATCCTAAAGCATTTTTTCCTACTTTCCAAAAAGACTCCTTCCAATGCTATAATTATTATAATTAATATTATAATTTTTGAGGTGGAAATGCAAGAAAAATTTTACGTAACAACACCAATATACTACGTAAACGACAAGCCACATTTAGGACATGCCTATACAACAGTTGCAGCAGATGTTTTAGCACGATACTATAGACAGATTGGATATAAAACTTTTTTTTTAACAGGAACTGACGAACATGGACAAAAGATTCAAAAAGCAGCAGAAGAAAAAGGAATATCACCAAAAGAGTTAGCAGATAAAACACATTTAGTATTTAAACAGCTTTGGGAAAAATTAAACATTAGTTATGATAGATTTATAAGAACAACAGATGAAGACCATAAAAAGGCAGTTCAGTACATTTTTCAAAAATGCTATGAGAATGGTGATATATATTTAGCAGAATATGAGAGCTATTACTGTGTAGGATGCGAAGAATTTAAAACAGAAACAGAAATAAAAGATTACGATTATAAATGTCCAATACACTTAAAACCATGTGAGATAGTTAAAGAAGAAAGTTATTTTTTTAGATTATCTAAATATACCGATAAACTTCTAGATTTTTACGAAAAAAATCCAGATTTTATAAGCCCAAATTTTAGGAGAAATGAAGTTATTGCTTTTGTTAAACAAGGTTTGAAAGATTTATCTGTTTCAAGAAGAAGAGATAGAGTAAGTTGGGGGATACCTGTTCCATTTGATGATAATCATACTATATATGTTTGGTTTGATGCTTTAACAAACTATTTAACAGCAGTAGGTTATCCAGACAACTTAAATGAATTTTGGCCAGCTGATTTACATATAGTTGGTAAAGATATACTAAGATTTCATGCTGTATATTGGCCAGCTTTTTTAATGAGTGCTAACCTTGATATTCCTAAAAAAGTATTTGCTCATGGATGGTGGACTGTTGAAGGCCATAAAATGTCAAAATCTTTAGGCAATGTGGTAGATCCTTTTAAAGTAGCAGATGAGTTTGGTGTAGATCAGTTAAGATATTTCTTACTTAGAGAAGTACCTTTTGGTTTAGATGGTGATTTTTCAACTTCAGCTTTAGTAAATAGGATAAATTCAGATTTAGCAAATGATATAGGTAATCTTATATCAAGAAGTTTAACAATGATAAAAAAATTCCAAAATGGAATCATTGAAAAACCAACTAAATTTACACAGTTAGAAGATGAATACAAAGAAATCTATCAAAAAGTTTTCAACAACTATACAAATTATATGAAAAACTTAGAATTTAGCAAAGCATTAGAAGAGATCTTATTGTTAGTAGATTGGCTAAATAAATATATAGTAAAAGTAGAACCATGGAAACTAAATAAAGAAGATAAAGATTATTTAAAAACTACTTTATACATTTTAGCTGATGGTATATATGCTACATTATGGATGTTAAATCCATTTATGCCAAACAAAGTAAAAGAAGCTTTAGAAATGATAAATATTCAAACAGTTACACAAAGTATAAAACCTTTTTCAATAGAAGAAGGTATATCTTTAAAAGAAGTAAAACCAATATTCCCAAGAATTGAAATAAAGGAGGAAGAAAACAAGATGGAAGAAGTTAAGAAAGAAGAAGAATTCATTACAATAGAAGATTTTGCTAAAATAAAGATGAGGGTCGGAACAGTTTTAGAAGCAGAAAAAGTAGAAAAATCAGACAAACTTTTAAAACTTAAAGTTAGCCTTGGAGACGAAGAAAGAACAATCGTTTCAGGTATAGCTCAGTACTATAAGCCAGAAGAGTTGATAGGAAAACAAGTTATTGTTCTTGCAAATTTAAAACCAAGGAAAATATTTGGTATAGAATCTCATGGTATGTTGTTGGCAGCAAAAGATGGAGAAAATTTAACTGTATTAACAACAGATAAAAAAGTTGAAACAGGAAGTCCAGTATCTTAAACAATTTAAATTTTAAGAGGTTAGGTAAAATACAATGAAATATATACGTGTTGGTTTAGCACAGATTAATCCAATAGTTGGGGATTTTGATTATAATTTAAATAAAATATTAGAGTTTATAGATTTAGCTAAAAAAAAGGAAGTTGATTTAATAGCTTTCCCAGAACTGGCTTTAACAGGCTATCCCCCAGAAGATTTATTATTTAAACCAAGTTTTATAGAAAAAAATCTATACTATTTAGATAAGCTTAAAGAAAAGGTTCAAGATATTATTGTAATTGTTGGTTTTGTAGATAAAGATGAAGATATATACAACGCTGCAGCTGTAATTTACAATAAAAAGATAGTAGCTAAATATCACAAGCAATTTTTACCAAACTATGGTGTTTTTGATGAAAATAGATACTTTCAAAAAGGAAACAGTCTTACAGTATTGAAAGTAGATAATAAAAAGATAGGTTTATCAATATGTGAAGATATCTGGTATCCAGAAAACCCTGTAAATTATTACAGTTTACTTGGTGTATCACTTGTTATCAATATAAATGCATCACCTTATTCAGAAGGAAAAATTAAAAAAAGAGAAGAACTTCTAAAGGTAAGGGCAAGGGATAACCTTTTGTCTATTGCTTATGTAAATATGGTTGGTGGACAAGACGAACTTGTTTTTGATGGAAACAGTTTTATTTTATCACCAACAGGAACAGTTTTTGCAAAAGGTTTATCTTTTGAAGAAGATTTGGTTATTGCAGATATAGATTTAGATGAAGTATTTAGAGTTCAACTGAAAGATGGAAGACTAAAAAATCTAAGAAGTTTAGATAAAGATATAAAATATGAATTGGTAGAGATAGATTATAAACAAAAAGAAAAAAAGCAAAATTTTGAAGGAAAAATTATTCTTGATAAACCAGATATAGAAAATACATATCAAGCTCTTGTTTTAGGCCTTAGAGATTATATAGTTAAAAATGGATTTAAAAAGGTTGTAATAGGTTTAAGTGGTGGTATAGATAGCTCATTAGTTGCCTGTATAGCTGTAGATGCTTTAGGTAGTGAAAATGTTAAAGGTGTTTTAATGCCTTCTCCATACACTTCAAAAGAATCTATAGAAGATGCTTTAGAACTTGCAAAGAACCTAAACATAGAAACATTTACTATTCCTATCACAGATATATTTAACACTTACTTAAAAGAGTTTGAAAACGTATTTACTGGATTAAAACCAGATATTACAGAAGAAAACCTTCAAGCAAGGATAAGAGGAAATATATTAATGGCTTTATCTAACAAATTAGGTTGGATAGTGTTGGCTACAGGCAATAAAAGTGAGATGAGTGTTGGTTATTCTACTCTTTATGGTGATATGGTTGGTGGTTTTGCTATTTTAAAAGATGTATTAAAAACAAAAGTTTATGAACTTAGTAGATACAGGAACTCTATCTCAAAAGTCATACCTAATAGAGTCTTTATAAAACCACCTTCCGCAGAACTTAAACCAAACCAAACAGATGAAGCAGAACTGCTGCCTTACGATATACTAGATGAAATAATTAAAATGTATGTTGAAGAAGATTTATCTTTGGAAGAAATTGTAAACTATGGATTTAATAAAGATGATGTCATCAGAATAATAAAGCTAATAGATAGAAATGAGTATAAAAGAAGACAAGCACCTATAGGTTTAAAGATAACAGAGAGAGCTTTTGGTAAAGATAGAAGAATGCCAATAACTTCAAGATTCCAAGAATAAATATAATGGATATACACCTTTTATTTTTACAACTTGCTTTGATACTTTTTGTTGGAAGAGTTATAGGAGATTTCTTTAACAAATTAAGTTTACCATCTGTTTTAGGTGAAATTTTAGCAGGTATTATACTTGGTTCAAGTGTTTTAGGCATTGTAGAAGCAAACCAAGCTATTAAAGTTTTAGCAGAGATAGGCATAATTCTACTACTTTTTCATGTTGGTTTAGAAGCAGATTTTCACCAATTAAAGAAAGTTGGATTTTTTGCTTTTATAGTAGCTGTAGTAGGTGCAACTACCCCAATGTTTTTAGGAACTATTGTAAGCTATTATTTTTTTAATTTACCATTAGCTACATCTTTATTTATAGGTGGAACTTTGACAGCCACAAGTATAGGTATAACTGTAAAGATCATATCAGAACTTGGTAGATTAAATGAAAGATTTGCTCAAATAGTCCTTGGTGCTGCAGTTTTAGATGATATTATAGGTGTTATTGTTTTATCTGTTTTATATGAGTATTCAAAAAAAGGTACATTAGATTTAAATGGAACTATTCTTTTAACTGTTTATATTGGAACATTTTTTATCCTTTCTCCTTTGTTAGCAAAATTAATGGTTAAGCTAATAAATATTTTTTCTAATAAGCTTGAAAGTGAGGAATTTATTCCTGTTGCTATAATGTCTACAGTTTTTTTCTTTGCTTTTTTATCTCATGAAGTAGGTTCTCCAGAGATTTTGGGAGCTTTTATTGTTGGTCTTGCACTATCAAGAAAATTTGTATTTCCTTTTGCAACATTTTTAAAAATAGAAGAAAAAGAAAAAATAGTAAAGAAGATAGAACATTATATTCTACCTATAGGTTATATCTTTATACCTATCTTTTTTGTAGATATAGGTTTAAGCTTAAACCTTAAAGCTATAGATTTTAGTTCTACAACCTTTTGGGAAATATCTATAATACTAATGATTATAGCTTTTATAGGTAAGTTAGTATCTGGATTTTTTATTAAAGGTAATATAAAAGAAAAAATTTTAATTGGTTTTTCTATGCTACCAAGGGGAGAAGTAGGTCTTATATTTGCTGAGATTGGTAAACAGTCTAAACTTTTTAATGATGTTTTATATGCAAGTATAATTTTTGTTGTTGCTATAACTACTTTAGTATCACCAATATCTTTAAAGTACTTAACTAAAAAAGGTTTTTAACTTTTCATAATTTTCAGGAGTATTAACACTAAAATAACTTCCAAGGTTTTTATCAAATTTTTCAATATACTCTTTACTAATCTTTAAACAGTTTAGAGATTCTATCCATGCCATAAGCGATTTTTTCTCTTTATATACAGAGATAGCTTTCTCTAATGCTTTTTTTGTGTAAATTGTATTCAATGGCTGTAATTTTCCGTCTATATCTGGTATTACACAATCATATTCTTTAATCAGGTCTTTATAAAGATCTATTAAACGTTCTTCTAAAAGTGGTGTATCTACAGTTGCTATAAAAATTTTGTCATTATTTAACCACTGATATGCGCTAACGATACCATTTAAAGGTCCATCGTAAGGGTTTTTATCTTTTACAATTTTTATCTTAGAAAGAAAATCTTTTAAAACTTCTTCATATATCGTTTTATCTTTATTGACAACTACAACGATATCATCACATTTTTTAAAAAGCTTTTCCACAATAACTAAAATAAAAGGTTTTCCTTTATAATCTAAGAAAGTCTTATCTTTTCCCATTCTTTTACTTTGCCCACCAGCAAGAAGAATACAGCTTAAGTTATTCATAATCATATAATGCTGTTGTTAGATATTTTTCACCACCATCTGGACAGATAAATACTATTACACCTTCATCGATTTCTCTTGCTATTTTTATAGCTGCTTCAAAAGCGGCACCTGATGATTGTCCTACAAAAATACCTTCTAATTTCGATAAATCTCTTGCTCTTTGGTAAGCTATATCTGTTCCAATAAACATTGTTCTATCTAATCTATTTTCATCAAAAATACCTGGTTTTATCGATGTTTCTATATACTTTAAACCTTCAATACCATGAAAAGGGCTATCAGGTTGAACACCAATAACTTGAATATCTGGGTTGTATATTTTTAACCTTCTTCCAGTTCCCATTACTGTTCCACCTGTACCAATACCAGCTATAAAATGGGTTATCTTACCTTCCGTTTGGTTCCATATCTCAACAGCTGTAGAATCAAAATGGGCTTTCCAGTTAGCATCGTTGTTGTACTGATCAATGTAATAGTATTTATCTGGATACTTTTCTACTAACTTTCTAACGTATATAATAGCTCCATCTGTACTTTCAAGGGGATTTGTAAAATGAATTTTAGCACCAAAAGCTTTTATTATCCTTTTTCTTTCTTCACTGACGTTTGAAGGCATAGCAAGTTCAACTTGATAACCTAAAGCTGTTCCTACCATTGCTAATGCTATTCCTGTATTTCCAGAGGTTGCATCAATTATAACTTTATCTTTTGTTAACTTACCAGACTGTATAGCTTCTACTATCATCCTTGTAGCTGGTCTATCTTTTACAGAACCTCCAGGATTGTAAGACTCTAATTTTGCGTATATTTTTACATTTTTATTTTTAATATCTTCTGGTAATGATTTATTAAGTTCTACAAGTGGAGTATTACCTACTAACTCCAATATAGATTTTCTTGTTTTCTTATAACCTTCATCATGATTTCCTAATATCCACATAAAAGCCTCAAGGTTTTTTTTATTTATTATATCAATAACTACATAAGTTAGGTATTACTAACTAAAACAATCTCTGGTTTTAATATTTTATCTTCAACATTTCCAATACCTAATAAAATACCTTCCTCATTTAAAACTTTTAGTTTTCCATCTTTATCAAAATTTATATAAAACTTTTGGCCATGTTTAAACTTTATCTCTTGCTCTTTATCAAGAACAACACTTTCAAAAAAGTATAGTGCATCCTTTAAATCTATAATATTTACTTTTTCACTATTTAATATATCTTTTAATGCTACAGCATCTTTTAAATCAAATTTACCGATTTTTAACCTTTCTAAATCTGACATATATGCACCACATCCTAACTTATCTCCAATATCTTTAATTAAACTTCTTATATAAGTACCTGAAGAGCAACTTACTTTTATTTTAAAAAATGGTAAATTTATCTCTATAATTTCTATACTATAGATATTTACCAACACTGGTTTTAGTGTAGGTTCTATACCTTTCTTTGCAAGCTTATAGGCCCTTGTCCCGTTTATTCTTTTAGCTGAAAATGGTGGTGGATATTGATAATACTGACCTTCAAAAGACTTAATAGCATTGATTAAACTTTCTTCATTAATATTAAATTCTCTTTTCTCAACGATACTACCTTGACTGTCATAGGTATCTGTAATTTCTCCAAGCTTTCCTTTTGCTAAATACTCTTTATCAAGTTTTTGAAAATACTGGGTAAACCTTGTTCCTTTCCCTATCGTTAAAATCATTAGCCCAGATGCTGCAAAATCTAGTGTTCCTGTATGTCCTACTTTCTCTTTCAAGAGTTTTTTAACTTTTATAACTAAATCATTTGATGTTATAAATTTTGGCTTATTTACAAGTAATATTCCGTCCATATTTTAAAATTTCTCCTATCAAATATAGTGAACCTGTTATTAATATTATTGTATTTTCATCTACTAAATCTTTTGCTTTACATATAGCATCTTTTGGGTTTTTAATGACATTTTTTATATTTAAGTTTAAAAAATCTTCTTCTTTCATTCCTCTTGAGATATCAAGAAGGGTAGCTATAAGAAAATCACTATTTTCTTTAATTATACTAACCATTTTACTCACGTCTTTATCTTTCATAAAAGAAAAAATAGAGATGATTTTTTTATTTGGAAATATCTCTTTCAACTCTTTATATGTTTTTTCCAAACCTTCAACATTATGTGCTCCATCAATAACGATAATAGGATTTTTTGAGATAATTTCCATTCTTCCTGGCCATTTTGTAAAATATAAAGCTTTTTTAATAATATTTTCGCTAATAGGCTGATTATTTTTTTCCAAAAAAACTAAAAATGTTGTTAAAGCTGTTGAACTGTTTTCTATCTGTCTTTTTCCTATCATGGAAATCTCTATATTTTCAAAGATTATATCTGTAAATTGATAGTCAAAAGTATTAAAACTTTTTTCTACCGCCTTAAAATCTATATCTTTAATATAAAACTCTTTTATATTCCTTTGGTTTAACCAATATTTTATCTCTTCTTGATTTCTACCTACTATTACAGGTTTATTTGCTCTTGCTACACCTGTTTTTTCATAAGCTATATCTAAAAGTGTGTTTCCAAGTAAATGGGTATGATCATAAGATACATTTGTTATTACTGAAATTTCTGGATCTAGTATGTTAGTAGAATCCCATCTACCACCAAGTCCAACTTCAACCACTGCAATATCTATATTTTCATCTGCAAAATATTTAAAAGCAAGTAGTGTACAAGCTTCAAAATATGTTAGATTATATTTTTCAATGGTTGGTAATAGTTGTTTTATGTACTTTTGTAAATTTTCATCGTCTATACTTTTTCTATCTATCTGCCATCGTTCATTTTCTTTTACTAGATGTGGAGATGTAAAAAGTCCTGTTTTATATCCATAATGTCTAAGTAAACTTTCTAAAAAAGCTGATGTAGAACCTTTTCCGTTTGTACCGGTTATAAGTATGGATTTAAATTTTTTATGTGGATTTCCTATATCTTCTAAAGCTAAATAAATCCTATCTAAGCCAGGTTCTATTTTAAAAACTTTACTTTGAAAAAAGTCGTAAAGGTTATGCTTTTTTTCCATATGCATGTTTGAGATAGAAATATAAGGCTATTCCAGCTATTACCATTCCTATGGTTATTATTTGATTCCATGTAAGTCCAATTATAGGTAAAGGTGGTGTCACACCTCTCCAAAATTCAAGTAAAAATCTTTCTACTCCATACATAATAAGATATAAAGATAATATCTGACCGTCAAACTGTTTTTTTCTGTACAAGAAAAAAAGTATGAAAAATATAGATATATTACCTAATGCTTCTACTGGTTGTGTTGGGTATAAAGGTATATTTGGTGGTGCAAGTGTATCGGGATGTTTAGGAAAGATAATGGCTATATCTTTAAAAGGTGAATCTGGTGGAACTTCTTTTCCATAGCAACATCCAGCACATGTACATCCAAGCCTTCCAAAGAAATGTCCAAGTGGTATAGCTACGCTGGCTATATCACCTAATTTAAAGAAAGAAAGATTTTTTATTTTTAAGTATATAAAAGCTACAACTAAACCACCAATAAAACCACCAAACCAATCTATTCCACCATTCCATACCGCAAAAAATTCTAAAAATGATTTAAATTCATTGCTATGCTCTATTATATAAGCTATTCTTGCACCAACAATTCCACCTAATATTGTTAAAATAAAAAAATTTTCATAATCTTTTTCTTTTATACCTTCTTTTTTTGCCAAATAAAGTCCTACATAGTAACTAGCTATAAGCCCAATAGCAGCCAATACACCATAAGTGTGAATAGTAAATCCACCGATATTAATTAAATCTGGAAACATAATTAAGCTTCCTCCAACTCATTTTCTTTTAACATCTTAAAGTACTTATCAAGGACAATTTTTCTTTTTAAAGGAGAGAGATAGCTAATAAATGGTATACCATTTAAATGATCTATTTCATGTTGAAGTACAATAGATAAAAATTCTGAACTTTCTATTTCAATATCTTCACCTTTTTCATTTTTTCCAATCACTTTAACTCTTTTGTATCTTGGTATCGTTATCTGAATACCTGGAAAGCTTAAACAACCTTCTGTTGATTGAACTTCTCCTTCTTTCTCTACAATTTTAGGATTTATTAAAACAAGTTTTACTGGTTGTTCTTTTTCATCTTCATTTTTATTTTCTCTTTTTGATGTGTCTATTACAAGTATCTGATATGGTATACCTATTTGGTTTGCAGCAAGGCCAACACCTTCTTCTTTATACATAAATCCCCACATATTTTCGATATACTCTTTCAATCTATCATCAAAGAAATCAACCTCTTTTGTTGGCTCTTTTAGTATTTTATCTGGCCATGTTCTTATTCTATATTCCATTTTTTCTTCTCCTTTATGTACATATTAACATGTTAGATTTCAAACTTTTAACATTTTCTTTAATGTTACCTTTAAAAACTGAACTTCCAGCTACAAATATGTTTACACCTAAAATAGACAAATACTGTATATTTTCTACATTTACACCACCATCTATTTCAATTAGAATATCTGTCCTGCCTGTTTCTTCAAGTAGTAATTTTAACTTTTTCACTTTTTCAGCTGCTTGTGGAATAAATTTTTGACCACCAAAACCTGGATTAACTGACATAATTAAAACAAAATCTATATAATGTATTATCTCTTCAAGTGTATTTACTGGTGTAGCTGGATTTAAAACAACACCAGCTTTTACTCCATTTGATTTTATTAAATCTACTACCCTATGGGAATGAATAGTAGCATCCATATGGAAAGATATCATATCAACACCAGCTTTTATAAAATCTGGTATATACTTTTCTGGTTCGACTATCATTAAATGAGCATCAAAAGGTAAGTTTGTTACTTTCCTTATAGATTCTACAACTACCGGACCAATTGTTATGTTTGGTACATATCTACCATCCATTATATCAAGATGAATAATATCTGCTCCTGCTTCTTCTACTTCCTTTATCTGTTGTCCTAATATTGAAAAATCCGCCGATAAGATAGAAGGGGCTAAAAGTTTCATAAAACCTCCTTTTCTTTTAACTTTCTTTTTAAGCTACAAACAGCACAGATTTTATTTAAAGATGGTTCTCCACATATCTCACATTTTCCAAGTTCTATTTTTTCACTATTTTTTAAAATTGGATACATTTTTCTTAAAAACTCTGAATAAAATCTTAACTTTGTTCCAGGACTTTTTTCTTCAAGTACAGAGAGATACATTTTATAATCAATAGAAGTTGCTCCTTCTGAAAAAGGACATTCTTCTTCAATATAGTCAATATTTGATAATATAGCATACATAGCAGATTCTTTCTCTGATATTTTACATAAAGGTTTAACTTTTCTTATAAATCCGTTTTCTTCACTTAGCACTGGATACTGTCTTTTTAAATAATCTATATTCCAATTTATAGTGTTTGAAAATAAAACTGCAGATTCGTCATCTAAGTTATGTCCTGTTGCAATAATGTTATATCCAAGCTCTTTCGCTTTTTTATTCATATAGTATCTTTTTACTGTACCACATACCGAACAAGCTGGTTTAGAATCTACCTTCTTTATTTCAGGTATAGGTAGTATCTCCTGTGATAGTTCTAATATATAAAGTTTTCTTCCGATTTTTTCAGAGAATGCTATTGACAACTCTTTTGATTTTTGAGAGTACTCTCCAATACCAAGATTTATATAAAAGCCATCTACATTGTATCCAAGTTTATTAAGTGCATTCCATAATGATAAACTATCTTTACCGCCAGAAACCGCAACCAAGATTGTATCTTGTTTTGTAAACATTTTGAACTCTTTTACTGTCTTTTCTACTCTATTTTCAAACCACTCTATATAATGATCCTTACATAAGGCTAATCTATGTTGTGGTAGATAAACAGATGCTTTATTTTGACATTTGAAACATTTTCTCAATTTATCCTCCAGATATAGCGTTTACAACTCTAACAACTTCGCTATCTTTAATATATTCATTTTCATCTAAAATTTCACCATCCTTTACAACAAAAGCATAATCCCTCGAAAGATTTAAATGTTTAAGAATATCTTTAACTTTTACTTTATCTTTATCAAATTCCAAAGTTAATGTTTTACCTCTATAAACTACATCTACCTTCATAAACAAACCTCTAAGTATTTTAAATAAAATATTCTACCTTATTTTGAAAATGACAGTTAGTATAGCTGATAAAGACTGAAACATCACGATAGTATAACCAGTTGGCAGGTCAAAATTATAAGATACCAAAATAGCTATGGAATTTATGAAAAGGCCTATCAGTACTGTAAAAAATATATGATTTTTCTTGAAAAGTTTTATAGATATTAGTGTAGGGGCAATTAAAAGAGAAAAAACTACAAATACACCAGCAAGTTTAACTGAACTTGTAACAGTAATTGCAAATATAATAAAAAATATAAAATCTTTTAAATTTTTCTGATTATATTTATGATTTAAGAATAAAACTAAACCTATAAACAAATATAAAATTGCTACCTTTAAAATCTCATTGTAGCCAACATAAAGAATATCATAAGCTAAAAGATTGTTAAGTTCTTCTAAACCTTGAGGTGACTTTGACATTATAATAAATACTACAGATATCCCTAAAGCATAGATTAACCCTATAAATGCTTCAATATATTTATTTTCTTTTTTTGTTAGATATGCAATTAGAGAAGCTGTTAATAAAGCAAAAGATAAGGAAATAATATAGCTATATTTTCCTCCAAAGAAAAAAAGAGATATGGCTGCTCCTACAGCAGCCATCTGACCAACTGATAAATCTGTAAAAATAATATTTCTCTTTATTATCTGTAATCCAAAATATGAATGAATAATTAAGAGCACTACAGAAAGTAAAAAAGGTGGAAATAAAATTTCTATCATTGTGCTAATCTCTCTACTATAGTATCAAATAAACTAAATATATCTTTTACTTCTGGTAAAGCATAAACATCATGAGGAAGTATTATCATCTTGATACCTGTTTTTTCTGATATGTATTGAGCGGGCTTATTAGAGTGATAAACGTCTTGAAGTATATAACTTACTTTTTCAGCTTTTACTTTTTCTATAAGATTTTCTAAATGTTTAGCTGATGGTGGTATACCAGGTAAAGGTTCTATAGTCCCAACATTTTTTATATTGTAGTTTATAAGGAAATAATCAAACAGTTTGTGATACTCTATAACTTTTACATTAGAAACTTTACTCATCTTTATATTCCACTGTTTTATTTTTTCATTAAAGTGTTTTTTAAAGCTTTCATTATTTTCTTTATAAGTATTACAGTTTATACTGTCTAATATACACAATCTTTTTGTTATTGCATCAAAAAGTAAAGGTATATTATTTGGATTTAAATAAAAATGTGGATTTCCTTCTGGATGAACATCCCCCATAGATCTTGATACATTCTCTGGTTTTTCTATAAACTCTACAAAGTTAGATAGATCTAAAAAACCTTTTGTATTTGGATTTATTTTACTATTACTTGCTTGGTTTAAAAGTGGAGGAAGCCAGCCTACTTCAAGTCCAGCTCCGTTTATTATCAACAGATCAGCATCTCTTAGTTTAACAGCTAAAGATGGTTTTGGTATTACAAAATGTGGATCAAGTTTACCATCAGCTAAATAGTCTACCTTGGCTTTATTTTTTGTTATCTCTTTTGTAATACTTGCTATGTATGGATAAGTAGTTACGATCTTTATTTCTGCTTTAGCAAAACTAAAGAAAAATATTCCAAGTAAAATAAATACTAATTGCATTTTATAGACCTCCTAATTTTATTTATTAAAATCCATGCGATCCATGGGCACCAATCGCTAAATTAAACTGTAAAATAATCTCTTGGTTTGTTTTTCTGGTGTTTTGTAAAAATGAACTTCTATCGTAGTTATACTGTAATCTTATCCTTGAAAATTCAGATGGTAAAAAATCAATCATAGCTGAATATCTATATAAGTTATTTGGTTCATTTTGATTTGTACCATCTAAATAA
This sequence comes from uncultured Aquificales bacterium, assembly GCA_964648745.1. Classification (GTDB taxonomy): domain Bacteria; phylum Aquificota; class Aquificia; order Aquificales; family Hydrogenothermaceae; genus Sulfurihydrogenibium. Next base: position 22,165 of record CAZYKX010000010.1, on the reverse strand, counting down.
ATATCATTTTTATTTAACAAATCATATCTTAAACCAACTCTCCATCTTTCCTCAAACTTGTATATACCCTCAACATAAACACCAGATTGCTTTTTAGTTAAATTTTGTAAACTATAATAAGGATTGTTTGCATCAGCTGGTGTATATTTTCCTCCATCAAATTTTCTATAAATATACTCAGATTGAAGCTGTAGATATCTATAAGAATCTAAGAGATGTTTTACTGTCAAATCTATACCATATATTTTTGTGTTACCAGCTAAAGCATATGGGGAGTCATCTGCCAGATTGTTAACTCTTGTTTTTCCATAAGCATAAGAAAATCCAGCTAATATAGAAGTATTTCCTATATCAAAGGATGGTTTTATAAAAAATGTATATAAGTTTGGTTTTTTAGTGTCACTAATGGTTAAATAATTTGTACATTGGTTATTTGAGTAACTAGAGCATACTTGAAAACCTTGTCTGTTAAAGTTATTTTCATTATCACCTTGGAAAATTTCAAATCCAGTTAAAAGATAAAACGGTGTTGGTGCAAGCCATGAAAGTTGAACACCAGTTTCACGTAAGTTTTCATTACCAAAAATTGCTTTATAATTAAGAGGTGCATCTACAAAATCCCATACGTGAGAATGTTGGCTGTTTAATCTTCCAAAGTTACTATAGAATCTACCAGCTTTAAGTTTTAAATTATAAGGTAATGTTTTTGTAGTTAAATAAGCTTCTTCTATCTCAAAACTATTTTCAGATAAGTGAAATATACCAGTTAGATCAAAGTATGGATCGACTGCTGAAGACAGATAAAGCTCTGAGTAGTTAAAGTTAAACCCTCTTTCAGCATTTGATGGTTTCTCACCTGTTCCTCCATAGTTGTTAAAATATCCAAACCCAGGTATTTCAAGGTTTTTATATATGTTATCAGATAAATTTCTACTAACATAGGAAAAATCAGCAATAAGAGATATATCTGGTACAAATTTAGCTTGGCTAAATGGGTTTGTTTCTTTATCTTCTATCTTTGCTAACTTTTCTTTTGTTTGATTTAAAACATTTTGCTGCTCTTCTAAACTTTTAACTTTTTCTTGAAGTTGTTTTATTAGTTCTTGTTGTTGTTTTAGCTGTTCTTTTAATTCTTCTATCTCAGAAGCAAAAACTGTTGAAAATGATAATAAACAACTAAGCAATAATTTCTTCATAGTCCACCTCCTATTGTTTTAGAAAAATAGATTTATAAAGACATTTAAAAGTTAAAAGAAGGTGGACCTCTTATTAAGATTTTATAAAAGATTAATTTTAGATAGTTTTCTTGAGTTAATTTTTCTTCATAGCTGTTTTTTTCTTGAGGAAGATTTATCTCAAAAATTAAATCAGAAGGATCTTCTGTTTGTTGGTTTAGTTGTAGAAAGCAGATCTGACAGTCATGATGGTTTTCACCATCTTCGTGATGATGGCTTATAGTTATTGTATTGGCACCTAATAATAGTATTCCAAATATTAAGTTTAAAAAAACTTTAAAAAATTTCATTATCTATTTTTAACAGCTGCCATCAGTATAGCTTCACAAACAACTTGGTTTTCAACTTTTGCAACAGCTTTTATTTTACCCATTGATCTTTTTATATTTATTCCTTCTACTTCAAATATTATCTGATCCCCAGGAACAACTGGTTTTCTAAATTTAGCTTCTTCTATACTTGCAAATAATACTATCCCATCTTTAATATCAGCTTTTTTAAGCATTAAATAAGCTCCAACTTGTGCCATAGCTTCAATAATAAGAACACCAGGCATAACTGGATTTCCTGGAAAATGACCTATAAAAAATGGTTCATTGATAGTTACATTTTTTAAAGCTTTTATTTTTGTATTTTCTAAATCTATCTCCAATATTCTATCTACAAGTAAAAAAGGATACCTATGTGGAAGTACTTCCATTATTTTCATTATATCTTCCATACTATCACTCCTTTTAAAAAGATATCAGCAATTACAATAAACATAAATATTATACTTATAAAACCATTTGTAGTAAAAAATGCTTTATTTACTTTAGAAAGATCATTTTCTTTAATAAGACTATGTTCATACATCAAAAATATACCAAGTATAATTAAGCCTATATAATAGATATAGGATAAATTACCAAAGTAACCAGTTAATAAAAGAGATATAAAGGTTATAATATGAAATATCTTTGCTATGTATAATGCTTTTTTTATCCCATACTTTGCAGGTATAGAATACACCCCAAATTTTCTATCAAATTCATAATCTTGAAGAGAATAAAGAATATCAAATCCAGCAACCCAAAAAGCCATTGCAACACCTAATGTAATAGCTGATAACTCTATACTTCCTTTAAGTGCTATAGAAACAGCAACAGGAATCAAAAAGTAAACAAGACCTAAAATAAGATGAACATACTGGGTAAAACGTTTACCAGCTGGATATAAAAGAAGTAATAGTATAACCACAGGTGACAACCAAAATGCAAGCATATTTAATTTAAAAGCGCTATACATAAATACCAACGATGCAAAAATACCTAAAGCCATTATCTCCCCAGATTTAATATCACCTTTTACCGATGGCCAGTTTTTTGTTCTAGGATTATGGGCATCTATAGGTAAATCAATAAATCTATTAAAAGCCATCCCTGCAGTTCTTGCTGAAACTAAGGCTATAGTAATCCAAAATATTTTTTCAATATCAGGTACACCTTTTTCTATTATAAATACTGCAGATAGTCCAAAGGGTATAGCAAATATTGTATGGGAGAACTTAATCAGTTCTAAATACATTTTAATTTTATTTATCACTTGTTTACAAAACCTCGTAGATTAATTATTATAATAATTATACTATTTTAAGGAGAGAAAAGTGATTAATAAAAAGGAGGTTTTAAAAATTATGAAGAAGATAGTTCTTCCTCTACTTATAATTCTTTCTGTAGCATACTTAGTTTTTGCACAACTTGGAAAGCAGGAAGAAAGATATACTCAAAATATAAAAGCTGAAAGTTTAAATCTTCCAAATCTGCAAGCTATTGAGAATGAAAGGATAAAACTTATTGAGACTGTAACACCAGGTGTTGCTACTGTATTTACAACACAAGAAGTTACCGTAGATAATCCATTTTTTGACGTTCCTTTTGGAGATTTTTTTGGAATACCAAACACACCACAGTTTAAACAAAAAAGACAAGGGCTTGGTTCAGCTTTTATTGTAGATGTAGACTATAATAAAAAAGTTGTTTATTTACTTACAAATAATCATGTAGTAGAAAATTCAAAAGATATACAAGTAGAATTTAAAAATAAGATAATATTAAAAGCAAAGGTCGTTGGTAGTGATAAGTTAAGTGATGTTGCATTAATTGAAGTTCCATTCAAGAAAAATATTGAAGATTTTGCATCTAAGCACGTTTTAAAACTTGGAGATTCAGATCAACTTAAAGTTGGTGCAACTGTTATAGCGATAGGTAGCCCTCTTGGTCTTAGCGATACAGTTACAATAGGTATAGTATCTGCAAAAAATAGAAATATTGAAGATAGGCCAGGAGAAGGTTTTATACAAACTGATGCAGCAATAAATCCTGGTAACTCTGGAGGTCCTTTAATAAATATAAAAGGAGAGGTTGTTGGAATCAACACAGCTATTATAGCTGGTGCTCAAGGTCTTGGTTTTGCAGTTCCTATAAACCAAGCTAAATGGGTAATGGAACAAATACTCAAGTACGGTAAAGTTAAAAGAAGTAAAATAGGTGTAATTATTCAACCTTTGACACCAGATTTAGCAGAACATTTTGGAGTCAATGAAGGTGTTTTAGTTTCTAACATTCAACCTGGAGGTCCAGCAGATAAAGCAGGTTTAAAAGCAGGAGATATTATTGTAGAAGTAAATGGTAAAAAAGTAGAAAATGTTCAAGATTTACAAAACCTAATTATGAAAAATCCTCCAGGTACAAAGATAAGACTTAAAGTTATTAGAGAAGGTAAAGAGTACTACTTTGATGTTGTTACTACTTCATTAGAAGATGAAAATAATTTAAATCCAAATCAATCAGAACCATCAGAGATAGAAAATTACATAGGTTTAATAGTAAGCGATTTAACCCCTGAAGTAATTAAAAAGTATGGTTTACCATCAGTTCCTTATGGTGTCTTTGTTTACAGTGTAAAAGGAGGTAGTTTAGCGGAAGAAGTAGGTTTACAAGCTGGTGATATTATACTTAGTGTTAATAAAAAACCTGTCAAATCTGCTCAACAATTTTGGAGTATCTTAAAAGAAGCAGTAAAAACTGGTAAAGATTCTGTCTTGCTTTATATACAAAGAGGTGACAACAAACTTTATGTTGCATTTCCACTTAAATGATAGCTTTATTTGGTGGTAGTTTTGACCCAGTTCATCTGGGTCACCTTCGTATAGCAGAAGATATTAAAGAGTATTATAATTTTGAGAAAGTTGTATTTATCCCTACATATTTATCTCCATTGAAATCTAAACATTACTCAGCAGCAAAAGATAGATTAAACATGCTAAAAATAGCTATAAAAGATTGTCCATATTTTGACATTAGTGATTACGAAATAAATAAAGAAGGAAAGTCTTATACTATAGATACAGTTAGATATTTTAAAGATATATTTGGTTATAATCCTTTCTTCATAGTAGGTTCAGATGCTTTTTTAACTTTACACAAATGGAAAGAACCAGAAGAACTTTTAAAAATGACAAATTTTATTGTTGTAAACAGAGATAAAGACGCTATTGAAAACATTAAAAATTATCTAAAAGAAAGATTTAACTACAATAGGATAGTTCTAGAAAAAAATTTTTCACCTAATCCATCTGTTTATCTTTATAAATCTCGTATATTAGAAATATCATCAACAGAAATAAGAGAAAGAGTTAAAAACAATCTTTCAATAAAGTTTTTAGTCTTAGATGAAGTTCAAGAGTATATATACAAAAATAATCTTTACAGGTAAAAAGAGGGCTATTATGCCCTCCTCTTCTTACAATTAGTGAGTTTTATAACCTTTTTCAGCTTCTTTTACTAATCTTAAGAAATGAAATGCTAAACTAATTGATCTAAAGAATTGAGCTATTAAAGAATGCATTTTTTTCCTATCTGCATCAGAAAATCTAAATTTTGCTTGAGCCATAATAAACCCTCCTAAAGTTTAATTTAAGGTATTAATTTCCAGAATGGTTTTCCTTGTAATTTCCATAAAAATGCGTAGTGTAAAGCAAGTTTAAACCAAGCACCAGCTTTTCCTGGTTCTGCTACACAAATGTCTAAATCTCTTCCATATTCTGGATATTTAGCTCTATTCCTTGCAACAGGGAATATAGCAATTGTTCCAGCCATACCATCAAAAATACCATTTTTCATAGATGCAACACACAATCCTGGTGTTTCAGCCATTGAAGCAGTATTTTGTGGTTCTCTACCTTCTATCATATCAATAATGTTTAATGCTGCTGCTTTACCTGAAAGCTCAGCTGTATACCCTGTTCTTGGTGGTGCTGGAGAAATTAACGTACCATTTGGTGATTTTCCTGGTTTTGATAGTGGTCCTGGAGGTGCAAAAGCTATTCCAGCTGCAAATATGTTTTTGTATATTGGGTTTTGATATTTTTTAGGCCAATCTGGACCATCTAACTCTTCATAAGGTTTTCCATAAACTGCATCTACTTTTACAAAACCAGCAGGGTTACACATTTTATCTTTAATATCATTTCCATCTTTATCTATCCATTTGATTGGTTGACCAGCAAATGGTGGTAACAACATAGCAAAATCATACTCTATCTCTTTAAATTCACCATCTAAATTTTCTGTATATATTTTTTTCTCATCTACTTTATGAACATGGCTTCTTATCTCATATTTTATATCATAATCATAGAAAATAGCTTCAGCCATCATTTCTGAAGTGAATATCAACGAACCTTTCCTTGCTTCAAGTCCATCTATACCAAAATCCCCAAGTTTAGGTTCATTTGATAACCATAAGAGTTCAACTCTATCTCTTAAACCTCTACTTACTAAATCGTTATGTACGTTTGTTATAAATTCAAAACCAGCACCTTGACATGTACATCCTCCATGTCCTGTTCCTATTACAATTTTAGCTTTATCACCTTTTTCCAATCTTTTAACAAGCTCTAAATAAGCTTTTGCTGTTTCTACAGCATGGGGAGGTGTACATACTGAGTATGTGTTTCCAATCTCTGGCCCAAGTCCAGGCGTAGCGGCAAAATTTAACTTTGGTCCAGTAGCAACCAATAAGTAGTCATAGTCTAATCTTTTCTCTGTTTCCGATCCAACAGGCTTAACCATAACATAGTTTTCATCTGGATGAACCTCTGTTAAAAACGCTCTCTCATACTTGATCCCAAACTTATCATACACGGGTTTTAATGGAAATTGAGTTTTTTCAACAGGCATCTGTCCTACACCAACCCAGATAAGAGAAGGGATATAGTTAAAAGTTTCGTTAGGTGTGACCACTGTAACCTCATGATTACCCTTAAACCTATCAGCTAAAATTAAAGCTGCAAAATGACCGGCAAAACCACTTCCTGCAATAACCACTTTTGCCATGACTACCTCCAAAAATAAAATAAATTTATTTAATAATAAAATCTTACACCTTTTATTGAGAGTTAGCAATTACTAACTGATTAAAAGCATTTTCCCTTTAAAAATAATATTCAAAATTATCAGTTGTCATTGATTTTTATCAAAATTTCGAAGATAATAAAGAAAAATTGGAGGTTATTTTATGAATTGGTTAAATCTAAATAGAGGAAAAATTTTAGTATACGGTAAAAAATCAAAGTTTGCTTTTAAAGGTATACAAGAAGAACATACAGCATTTTTACATAGTATACTATCTAATGACATATTAAATTTAAAATCTAACACTTTTAATTACAACTTTATGTTAAATGAAAAAGGCCATGTCCTATACGATTTCTTTGTTTTCAAAAATGAAGATAAATATATTTTAGATTTTGAAGCTAATGATGATAAAATTTTAGAAAAGTTATTAAAAATGAAAATGTCTTATCAAGTTTACTTTGAAAAAATAAATTTAAATCATATTTTTATATTTGGAGATGGTTCCAAAGATTTAATTAATTCATTCTTTGGAAATATACCAGAAAAGTATACATTTATAAAAAATGGAAACAGTTATATAGCAAATAATCCTTTAAGAATAGGTGAAGAAGGTTTTGATATATTTACAACAGATAGTGATATCTATAATAGATTAAAAAAAAGTAAAGAATTAAATATTGAAGATTTTGAAAGGATTAGAATAAAAAACTGTATTCCAAAAGTAGGAAAAGAGCTTATTGAAAATGTATTACCTTTAGAAACAAATATTTGGAAGTATGCTATAAGCTTAAACAAAGGTTGTTATGTAGGACAAGAAGCCATAGCCAGAGTTTACTATAGAGGAAAACCACCAAGAATTTTAACTAAGCTAAGTTATAAAGGAAATATTAAAGAAGGTGATAAAATATTGTTCAATGATAAAAATGTTGGGTTTATAACTTCTATAGATGAACTAAATAAAGTAGCTTTAGGATTAGTTTTAAGAGCTTATGCTAAAAAAGGAAACATCTTTTCAAAAGATGATACAATATTAAATATCGAGGATGTATGTGAAGATTTAAATGTATGATATACTAGATTTTATATTAGAGCCTATATGCATTATAGATTATGAAGGAAATTTTATATACAAAAATCAAGAATTTGAAAACTTTAAAATTTTAAATGGATCTAAGATATTAAATCAATTGATTGGGAGTATTATATCTTTAAAGTATATAAAGGAAGGTTTAGCAGTAAAAAATTACTACCAAGAAGTTGAAGATAATATTTACCTTATAGATACTTACCCTTATAAAAACTATCTTATCGTAATCATAAGAGATATTACAAGACTTGCAAAATTGGAAGAAGAGTCGAAAAAAGAAGGAAGCTTGGTTACAATTTCCAAATTACTATCTGAGATATTTCACGATATGAAAGGCCCAATAACAGGTATCAAAGCTGCTACTGAATATATTAAAAGTAATCCAGAAGAGATAGATCTTTTAGATGATATCTTATATGAAACCAAAAGACTTGAAAACTTTTTATATCAACTTTCTTCTTTGACAAAACCTATAAATCTTATTTTAAGTAATGAAAACATTCATAAACTTATTGATGAAGTAATAAAAAATTATAGCAGTTTACATAAAAATGTTCAATTTATCAGAATATACGATCCAAGCTTACCTGATATAAAATTAGATAAAAATTTATTCTTATCTGTAATAGAAAATCTAATAGAAAATGCCATTGAGTCTGCAGGTGAAAATGCTATTCTGAAAATAGAAACGTCCATATCTTTTGACAGTGTTTATTCTTCTAAAGGTGGTAAAATATCCATAAAAATAAGAGATTCAGGTCCTGGTGTACCAGAAAATATGATAGATAAGCTATTTTTACCATTTTATACTACAAAAGAGTTTGGTACTGGTATTGGTTTAGCAAAATCTTATAAAATTGTAAAATCTCATAAAGGTGTTTTAAGATATATAGGAAATTCTACTTTTGAAATAATTTTACCAATTAGTGGGGACAAATGAAAGCTATAATTTTTGAAGATGAAAAAACTACAAGAAATGTATTGAAAAGGCTCCTTATGAAAGAAAATATTGAAGTTATAGATTTTGATCAAATACCAGAAAGTTTAGATATAATTCAAGAGTTTTCTCCAGATTTTATACTACTTGACATTGGGTTGAAAAATTCAAATGGTTTAGATTTTTTGAAAAAAGTATCATCTCTTGATAACTATCCATATGTGGTAATCATTTCTGGCCATTCTGAATATAAGTATCTAATAGAAGCTATGAGACATGGAGCTTATGAGTATATTACAAAACCATTTGATATTGAAAGGATAAAACAAGTTGTAAACGAAATTGTAGATACTATAAAAGCTAAAAAAATCTCCCAAGTTCCACAGGAAGAAATAATAGGTAAAAGCCCAGCTATGAAAGAAGTTTTTAAACTTGTAGGAAGGGCAAGCTCTTGTAATGATCCAGTATTAATTACAGGTGAAAGTGGAACAGGAAAGGAAGTTATAGCAAATTTAATACATAAATACTCAAACAGAGCAGATAAACCCTTTATAGCTATAAATATGGCTTCTATTCCCATAGGTCTTTTTGAAAGTGAGCTTTTTGGTTATGAAAAAGGATCATTTACAGGAGCAGAAAAAAGCAAAGAAGGTAAATTTTTACTTGCAAACGGAGGAACTATATTCCTTGATGAAATAGGAGAAATGTCTTTAGAAGCTCAAGCCAAATTACTTAGAGTTTTACAAGATATGCATATCACACCAATTGGAAGTAAAAGATCTATTAAGGTAGATGTAAGAGTTATAACTGCTACAAATCAGGATTTAATAAAACTTATAGCTGAAGGTAAATTTAGAGAAGATCTCTTTTATAGATTATCTGTTATTGAGATAAAGGTTCCACCTCTTAGAGAAAGAAAAGAAGATATACCAGATTTAGTCAATCTATTTACTTCTGAAGCTTTAAAAAGATACCATTTGAAATCTGGTGGCTTTACACAAGACTCTATAAAGTTCTTATTAAATTATAACTGGCCTGGAAATGTTAGAGAATTAAAAAACTTTGTTTATAAACAAATTGCAATTTATAGAGATAGGCCTATTACACCAGAACTACTTCCAGCGAATATAAAAGGAGAAGAAGAACAAACAGGTGATTGGAGAAGTGGTTTTTTAATGGAAGCAAGGAAACTTTTAACACGAAGAAGAAAAAATATCTACATAAAACTAATAGAAGAGGCTGAATACATACTTATAAAAGAAGCTTTAAAATTTACAGAAGGAAATATATCATTAGCTGCTAAGTACTTAGGTTTACATAGGAATACAATATCTAAGAAAATCAAAGATTTAGAAATAAATATAAATGAAGAGTGGTAAAATATTATTTATGAAAAAATTTCTAGTAATATGTTTAGCTTTTTTAATAAGTGCTTGTGCAAACTCTCATGTAAATGAAGATATTACTGAATCAAAAGATGGAAAGTATCTTTATGAAATGGGTGTCTCTTATTTAAATAGTGGTAATAACGCAATGGCCATTACTTATTTCCAGGAAGCTATAAAAACATACGATAAACCAGAAGTTTACAATGCATTAGCTCTATCTTATCAACTGGCAGGTGAAATTCAAAAAGCTGAAAGTATTTTCAAAGAAGGATTAGAAAAATATCCATCCTATCCAGAACTTTTAACAAACTATGGCATATTACTTGCATCTCAAGGTAAATATGATATGGCTATATCTTTCTTAGAAAAAGCAGCTAACCATCCAAGTTATACTCGAAAAGAAATTGCTTACTACAATTTAGCTCTTATATACTTAACACTAAATAAAGAAGAGTTATTTTTAAGTAATATGGAAAAAGCTTTAATGTTAAATTCTAACTATCTAAACCCCTATATTTCCCTTAGTGATTACTTTTTTGAAAAGTATAGAATAACTAAAGATAAAGAATTTTTGAAAAAAGCAAGATTTTACTTATCTAAGGCCATAAACTTACAACAAAACGATCCAGTTTTATACTTTAAAATAGGTCAAGTATACAATGAGCTAAATGAAAGAGATTTAGCATTGTACTACTTAGATAAAGCATTAAAACTTTCAACCAATAATAATTTACTTAAAGAAGAGATAAGAAAATACATACTGGAAGTTATAGAAAAACCAAAAAATGACAATAACAAAAATATTAATCTCAAAGATAATGATAACAAGACTTTTAAATCAGAAGATGTTATAAACATCTTAAAAGAAAATTGAAAATAAAGGGAGAAAAATGAGTAAAGAGATCTATCTTTCAGTTATTGTTCCTATTTATAATGAAGAAGAGAATTTACCTATCTTGTATGAAAGAATAAAAGAAGTTTTAGAAAGAATCAAAAATAAGTGGAATGGTAAAGAGTATGAGATTATTTTTATAAACGATGGAAGTACTGATAAATCTTGGGAAATAATAAAAGATATAGCAAATAAAGATCATCATGTAGTTGGTATAAATTTTAGAAGAAATTTTGGACAAACGGCAGCTATGGCAGCTGGTTTTGACAAAGCAAGAGGTGAGATCATTATTACCATGGATGGAGACTTGCAAAATGATCCGGAAGATATCCCTTTACTTTTAGAAAAGGTAAATGAAGGTTATGATGTTGTTAGTGGATGGAGAAAAGATAGAAAAGATGCATTTTTAAGTAGAACATTGCCTTCGAAGATTGCAAACTGGCTTATATCAAAAGTTACAAAAGTACATATTCACGATTATGGTTGCTCTTTAAAAGCATATAAAAGAGAAGTAGCTAAAAGTTTAGACTCTTACGGTGAGATGCATAGATTTTTACCTGCATTGGCAAGGGTTGTTGGAGCAAAGATAACAGAGCTTCCAGTAAAACATCATCCTAGAATTTATGGTAAATCAAAATATGGTATATCAAGAACATTTAAAGTTATCTTAGATCTTATCTGGGTAAAATTTTATTTAGACTATAGAAATAAACCATTAAGGGTATTTGGTGGCTTTGGAATGTTATTTTTGATAATAGGAATGTTTATACTTTTATATCTCTCCTGTTTAAAAATATGCTTTGGCCTATCAATAGGGAACAGACCACTTTTAACGTTAGGTGTTTTATTGTTTTTATCAGGAATTCAGTTAATATCAACAGGTTTAATAGCAGAACTTATAGTAAGAACTTATTATGAATCTCAAAATAAAAAGCCTTATGTTATTAAAGAGATGATATCTACTGATGAATATCAAAAAGATAACTAAACTATTTCTATCTGTTTTAATAACATTACTATTTTTATACTATGTCTTTCATAAAGTTGGTTTTTCCAATGTTTATGATCTTTTTATCAAAGTTTCACCTTTCAGTATAATTGTAGCATTTGTTTTATACTTATTAAGTTATATAGTAAGAACTTTTAGATGGAGTTTGACACTTGATATTAAAGATTTTAAAAAACTTTTTAAGTTAACTGTTTACAATACATTTTTCAATATAGTTTTACCTTTTAGAACAGGAGAAGTTTCTTTTTTTTATATTTTGAAAAAAGAAGGAGTTCATATTGTAGATTCTACTATGAGTTTTATTGTTACAAGAATATTTGATGGTCTATCTTTATTGGCTATTTTTGCATTTTCATATTTTGCTTTTACAGGAAAAGCCTTAATAGGTATTATTTTATTCTTTTTAACACCTTTTAGTTTCTATATTGTAATATTTTTAATTAAACTTATTAAACATGAAAAATTTAAACTTTATACAGAATCAAGATTAAAGTTGTTAAATTTATTCCAAATATATTTTTTATCTATTCTTACACTAATCTTTAAATTTTCAGCTTTTTATTTTATAATTCCAAAAGAGATAGATATAAATATATTTCAATCAATCCTTGCGTCCTCTGCAGCTGATTTAACCACAGTTTTACCTATACATGGTATAGCAGGCATAGGTACGTATGAAGCAGGTTA
>CAZYKX010000010.1:0-9431 GCA_964648745.1 uncultured Aquificales bacterium | reverse complement strand
CTTCATATTTTGTACTTTTAATTTCAGATTCCAAATCTAGATTATTAAACTCAAGATCTAAATTGGCTGAATTTTCTGATGAGATATTAAAATCGTAATCAAAAGAAGTTTCAATATTTGTTGGTTCTATATTATAAATTTCCTCATCCTTTATTTCTTGAGATCCTAATGTACCATACTCAAAATCTATATCTTTTATAAGATTGTTCTCGGAAATTTCTGAGCTGCTAATCTCTGTAGGTTCATTTATTTGAGTATTATATGTTTCTTTCTCTGGTAACGACGTTTCATTTACGACTACATGTTCTTCTTTTACGTTCAGTAAATTCGGTAGTATATTTAATGCTTCATCTTTATTAATAAATTCTATATCATCGCTAAAGTTTCTTGAATTTATAGGATTTTCTGGAACTTTTAATACATAGTATTTAATATCTTTTAAACCAAACTTACCTATAAGATACTTCAAATCATCTTCTGCAAATATACCTGATGATGAGTCATAAATTATCACATCAGGTTTATTATTAAGACCATCTTTGATTAGACTTAGACTATCCCCATATACGCTTACATTATTTTTTAATAGATTAACTAGATTTTCAGCAAAATTAATATCAAACGATACAACAGCAATTTTCATTAAGTTAACCTCCAAATTCTTATTCATTCTTTTCGACATTTTTTCAATTAAAATAAATATATCATAAAAATTTATTTAGAGAGGAGAAAAATGCAATTTAAGGAAACAGAGTTACCCGGTATAGGAAAAAAGTTCTCTATCATAACTTCAACAAAGGATAAAGTATCTGTCATTATTCATCTATCAGGAAAGAGGGAAATTTACTTTTTTGATAGAGATGATTACGATGAACCTACCTGTTCTTTCATTTTAAATGATGAAGAAGCAAATCAACTTGGGTCAATCCTTATGGGGACATTCTTTAAACCCGAAGCAAAAGAAGAAAAGGAAATGTTCCTGAAGAACTTAATTATAGAATGGATAACAATTGAAAAGAACTCTCTTTTAGTAAACAAGTCAATAAAAGAATTAGATGTTAGAAAAAAAACAGGTGTGTCAATAGTAGCTATTATAAGAGGAGAACTAAGTATAGTAAATCCATCTCCAGATGAAATTATAAAAGAAGGAGATATTTTAGTGATAATCGGAAATAAAGAACAAATTGAAAACTTTTATAAAATTTTTTATCCAGCTTGTGAGATAAAATAGCATGGAATCATTATCGTCAAACTTTCTTATAACTCTTGGAGTTTTAACTTTATCTTTATTTATAGTTGGTTATATTAGTAAGTTTTTAAAAATTCCTTCAATTATTTTTTTCATTCTAAGTGGTATTTTTTTTGGAAAGTTTGTTCATCAAGATAATACACTAGAAAATTTAAGTGAAATAGGGATAGTATTACTTTTTTTCTATCTTGGTTTAAAGTTTAATATAGCTAGAGCTATAAATACTGCTAAGAAAATCTGGGCTGTAGGACTTTTAGATATATTCTTTAATTTTATACTGATAACTTTATTGATGTATATTTTGGGATATAGTTTTATCATCTCTTTACTTACTGGAGCTGTAGCTTACGCCTCTTCCTCTGCCATTACATCAAAAATTATAATAGAAGAAAAACGAATAGCAAACCCAGAAACAGAGATGATTTTAGGTTTAATGGTTTTTGAAGATATTATTGCTCCTATATTACTTGGAATATTAGCGGGAATTTTATATGGTAGAAATTCAGAAGAGCTTTTAGTTGGCATAATTTTAGTTAAAATTTTAGCTGCATTCTCTTTTGTTTTTTTCATTTCAATGATGTTTAAAGAAAAATTAAGAATTTTTATAGAAAAAATATTAGAAGAAGATATATTCATACTTTTTGCTTTTGGTAGTATTATAGCTTTTGCAGGATTTACAAATTTTCTAGGATTATCTGAAGCTTTAGGAGCTTTCTTGATTGGTATGATTATCTCAGAAACAGGTAAATCTGAAGAAGTAGAAAAAAGCTTAATATCTATTAAAGATCTCGCTATTGCTATTTTTTTCTTTTTATTCGGTGCAAATATTGTTTTTAATGCAAAATTTTTTAATGTTGAAACGATCATAGTAATGACCCTTATTTGTATAATTTCTATATTAGGTAAATTTTTAACTGGCTACATTGGTGGTTTAATATATGGCTTATCTAAAAGATCAAGTATTGTAGCTGGTTTATCTATAGTAAATAGAGGTGAGTTTTCTATAGTTATGGCTAAACTTTCTCCAGCTAATTTTGCATCTTTCTATGGTATTTATATATTTATAATAGCGTTGATTGGAATAATTTTAGCCCAGTATTCGGTAAAAATATCTAAGCTAATTATAAAACCAAAGAAAAAGGTTTAATATATAATAATATTCAATATTTCCTGGAGGTTTTTTATGTTTGAAAGATCAAAAGAACTTTTTAAAGAAGCTCAAAAATATCTTGTTGGTGGTGTAAACTCTCCTGTAAGAGCTTTTAAATCTGTAGAAGCAGATCCTATTTTTATAAAAAAAGGTAAAGGATGTAGAATATGGGATGTAGATGACAATGAATACATTGATTATGTTTTATCGTGGGGTCCTTTAATACTGGGTCATGGACATGATCAAGTTATCAATGCTATAAAACAGATATCAAACTATGGTACAAGCTTTGGAGCACCTACAGAATTAGAAATAGAAATGGCTAAAGCTGTTATAGATGCTGTTAAATCTGTTGAGATGGTAAGATTTGTTAACTCTGGTACAGAAGCAACGATGAGTGCAATTAGACTTGCAAGAGGTTATACAAAGAGAAAGAAGATAGTTAAGTTTGATGGATGTTATCATGGACATGGTGATAGTTTACTTGTATCTGCTGGATCAGGTGTAGCTACCCTTGGAATACCAGGAACTCCAGGAATACCAGAAGAACTAGCCAATTTAACTATTGTCCTTCCATACAACAACATTGAAGCTGTTGAAGAAGCATTTAAAAAGTATGGTGAAGATATTGCTTGTGTAATAATAGAACCTGTAGCTGGTAATATGGGTATAGTGGCTCCATCTGTTGAGTATCACAGAAGGTTAAGAGAAATAACAAAATCTTATGGTTCTTTATTGATATGGGATGAGGTTATGACAGGTTTTCGACTTTCATTTGGTGGAGCTCAAGAGTTATACGATATTCAACCTGATTTAACAACTTTTGGAAAAGTTATAGGCGGTGGATTACCAGTTGGTGCATACGGTGGGAAAAAGGAAATAATGGAATATGTAGCTCCTGTTGGACCAGTTTACCAAGCAGGAACACTATCAGGTAATCCATTAGCAATGGCAGCAGGTTTAACTCAAATTAGATTATTAAAGGAGTTAAATCCTTACAAAGACCTTGATGAAAAAGGAAAATTATTAGAAGATGGATTTAATCAAATATCTAAGGAAACAGGTATTCCAATTAAAGTCAATAGAGTTGGTTCGATGATAACTGTATTTTTTACAGATAAAGAAGTTGTTGATTTTTCTACTGCAAAAAATTCTGATGTAAAAAGGTTTGCAAAATTCTTTAAATGTATGTTGAAGAAAGGTATATATCTACCAGCTTCCCAGTTTGAAGCATTTTTCCTAAGTACTGCACATACTATAAAAGATTTAGAGGAAACCTTAGAAAAAGCAAAGGAGTGTTTTAAGGAAATATAATGAAATGTCCAAAATGTGGTAGTTTAGAAGATAAAGTTTTAGAAACAAGACAGTCAAAAGAAGGAACTGTAGTAAAAAGAAGAAGAGAGTGCTTAGATTGTGGGTTTAGATTTACAACTTATGAAAGAATAGAAGAGGAAACCATTCAAGTTATAAAAAAAGATAACTCTGTTGAGCCATTTAGTAAAGAAAAGATTATACGAGGAATAAAGTTAGCTTCTAAAAATAGACCTATATCGGATGAACAGATAAAAAATATTGCAGAAGATATTGAAAAATACCTTTTAGATGAAGGTAAATTGAGAGTTACTTCTGCAGAGATAGGAGACTTAGTAAAAAATAAACTTAAAGAATTAGATATAATCTCTTTTTTAAGATTTGTTTCAGTTTTTGATAAATTTGAAAACATTAAAGATTTTGAAAATCTTATAAAGAATATAGAAAAGGAGAAAAATAATAATGACAACACTTGAAGCAGCTATATTAGGTATTGTTGAAGGATTAACAGAGTTTTTACCAATATCATCTACAGGTCATTTAATATTAGTATCAAATATATTAGGTATTCAACAAACTGACAGTCAAAAAGCTTTTGAGGTATCTATACAACTTGGAGCTATAATGGCAGTTGTTTTTTTATACTTTAATAAATTTTTTAATATAGAGCTTTTAAAACGTATATTCATAGCTTTTATACCAACAGGAATATTAGGATTTTTACTCTACAAATTAATAAAAAGTTTATTTAATCCTTATATAGTTGTTTTTATGCTTTTTTTAGGTGGCATTATACTTATCTTGATAGAAGAATATCATAAAAATAAAAGTTATGATATAAACAAAATAGAAGATATACCTTATTGGAAAGCTGTTATGATAGGTATTTTTCAATCACTTGCTATGGTTCCTGGTACTTCAAGGTCTGGTGCTACTATAATAGGTGGTTTGATGCTTGGATTAGATAGAAAAACAGCTGCTGAATTTTCTTTTATGCTAGCTGTTCCAACAATGCTTATAGCTACTATTTATGATGTATACAAAAATCATTTTGCATTTTCAGTTTCTGATTGGAATAATTTGATAATTGGTTTTATAGTAGCATTTATCTTTGCATTAATATCTATAAAATGGTTGTTAAAATTTATTTCAAATCATTCTTTCATACCTTTTGGTATTTATAGAATAGTTTTAAGTATTCTATATTTTTTAATAGTATTGAGGTAAAAGAATGAACATCTTAGAGAAAATTTTAAATACAAAGTTAGAAGAACTTGAAAATTACACAGATATTTATATTAAGCATTTAGAAAATTTGGCACTTGAACGTAAAAAGAAAGTTTTAAATTTTAAAAAGGCAATCTATGGAAAAGGTATAAACATAATAGCAGAAGTTAAAAAAGCTTCTCCATCAAAAGGTATTATAAGACATTTTTTTGACCCTGTTGATATAGCAAAAACTTATGAAAAAAATGGAGCAAAGGCTATCTCAGTACTAACAGATAAACAGTATTTTCAAGGAGATATAAAATTCTTATATGAGATATCGAAAGAAGTAAAAATTCCACTTTTAAGAAAAGATTTTATAATAGATGAAAGACAGATATTAGAAGCATATGCTTATGGAGCAGATAGTTATTTACTTATAGTAAAGGCTTTAAATAAAGAAAAATTGAAATATCTTATTGATTTTGGTAGAGAGATCGGTTTAGAACCTTTAGTTGAGGTGCATTCAAAAGAAGAAGGAGAGTTAGCTATCTCTGCTGGTGCAAAAATAATCGGGATAAACAACAGAGATTTAGAGACATTTAAAGTGGACATAAACCTTTCAAAAGAGTTAGCTCCATACCTTAAAAATTTAGGGGCAGAAGTTGTAGTTGCAGAAAGTGGTTTAGAAACATATAATCAACTTTTAGAACTTAAAGATTATAAAGTTGATGCGTTTTTAATAGGCGAATCTTTAATGAAAGAAGCAGATATAGGAGCTAAATTAAAATCATTAATAGAAGGAAATTAATTTAAGTTTAATAAATAAATGTTTATATACATTGGAGACTCAAATGGAAACAAAAGTTTACAACTATCAAAATATAAATAAAGAGTTAGCAAAAATATTTAGGAATATGGGATTTATCTATGAATTTTTAGATGATAAATTTAGAGCATTAGCCTATCACAAAGCAGCACAAATAATAGAAGATCTTCCAGATGATATTAGAAATTATATCGCTACAGGAAAAATAAACGATATTAAAGGTATAGGAAGCCATACAGTAGATAAAATATTAGAGTATATAAAAACGGGAAAGATTCAAAAATATGAAGAACTTAAGAAACTTATTCCAGAGGATTTTTTAGATTTAATGGAAGTTCCAGGTTTTGGTCCTAAAACGCTAAAAAGAATTTATGACGAATTAAAAATCACAAATAAAAAAGATCTAATAGAAGCTTTAAAAAATGGTACAGTAGCAAAATTGAAAGGTTTTGGTGAAAAAAAAGTTCAAAACATGCTAAAAGGTTTTGAGCTTTATGAAGCTTCAAAAAACAGACTTTTATTATGGGAAGCTTTACAGATTGCAGAAACACTATTAAATAAATTAAAAATTTTAAAAGAGATTAAAAAAATTGAAGTTGCAGGAAGTTTAAGAAGAAAAAAAGAAACAATAGGAGATATAGATATTTTAGTTGCATGTGAAGAAAAAGATAAAGATAAAATAATTAATTTCTTTGTAAACTTGGAAGATGTAAAAGAGGTTTTGGCAAAAGGAGATACTAAAGCAAGTGTTATAGTAAAAGAGAAAGATAGACAAGTTGATTTGAGAGTTTTAAAATTAGAAGAATGGGGAAGTGGTTTACAGTATTTCACAGGTTCAAAAGAACATAATGTTCATCTTAGAGAAATAGCAAAGCAGAAAGGTTTAAAAATCAGTGAGTATGGTGTATTTGATGTAACTACAGATAAAAAAATAGCAGGTGAGACAGAAGAAAGTGTATACAATGCTGTTGGAATTCAATGGATACCACCAGAATTAAGGGAAGACAGAGGAGAAATTGAAGCAAGTTTAAATGGAAATTTACCTAAGTTAATAGATTATAACGACATTAAAGGAGATCTTCACTGTCATTCAACATGGACAGATGGATATAACACTATAGAGGAAATTGCAAAATTTTTAATCAATAACTACAATTATGAATACTTCGCTATAACAGATCATTCAAAGGCTGTAAGAGTAGCTCATGGACTATCTGAAGATGATTTACTAAAACAGATAGAAGAAATAGATAAAATAAACAAGAAACTAGGATTTAACTTTATTAAAAAAGGTATTGAAGTTGATATTTTACTTGATGGAAGCTTAGATCTTTCTAATGAGGTTTTAGCTAAACTGGATTGGGTTGTCGCATCAATACATACATATTTTAACAGAGACAATACAGATAGAATAATAAAAGCTATGGAAAATCCTTATGTAAACGTTATAGGACACCCAACAGGAAGAATTATAAACTCAAGAGATGGATATAAACTTTCTGATGAAATATTTGAAGTTGCTAAAAAAACAAATACAGCTTTAGAGATAAATGCTCAACCTGCAAGAATGGATTTACCTGATATTTTAATAAAAAAAGCTGTTGAAAATGGTGTTAAACTTGTTATATCTACAGATAGCCATAGTCTTGGAAACTTTGCATATATGAAAATAGGAATAGCAAATGCACGAAGAGGATGGGCTAAAAAGGAAGATATTTTAAATACGCACAGTTGGGATTATATTGAAAAGTTTATAAAGGAAAAAAGAAAAAAATTTGGTGTTAAAACGTGAAACATGCATACTTCGGTAAAAACTTAGATTTGATACCATATCACATTCTAAAAGTTATACTGAATGAATCTTATGAAAACTATAAAGACATAATACAACTTATAAAAATAGATGGAGAGATAGAGAAAAACATATTAACTTTGTATATTCATCCTATTGGAGAGAAGAAAATCCATTTTGCCACCTATGATTTAGAAGACGAAAAGATTATTTCACATATAGATAGAAATAAATTATTGGAAATCCTTGATTCTGAAATTGAAAAAATAGAAATTTTAGAAAAAAAAGAGTTTGATAAAAGTGTTAAAATAGTTATATCTATAATTGGTTTAATCTTAGGAATTATAGTGACTTATCTAATTTTAAAAATCTTTTAGGAGGAGTTATGAAAAGAGTTAGATTTGCACCAAGTCCTACAGGATATTTACACCTTGGTAATGCAAGAACAGCATTATTCAACTATCTATTTGCAAAACACGAAAATGCAACATTTATTTTAAGAATAGAAGATACAGATTTAGAAAGATCTAAAAAAGAATATGAAGAAATGCTTATGGAAGACTTAAAATGGATGGGAATAGAGTGGGATGAAGGCCCTGATATAGGTGGTGAACATGGACCTTATAGACAGTCAGAAAGATTAGAAATATACGCAAAATATATAGATAAACTTTTAAAATCTGGAGATGCTTATTATTGTTACTGTAGTGAAGGAGAGTTAGAAAATGAAAGAGAAAAAGCTATAGCAGAAGGTAGACCTTACAGATATAGCGGAAAATGTAGAAATTTAACACCAGATGAAAGATCTCAATTTGAAACTAAAGGGATAAAACCTGTTGTTCGATTCAAAGTACCAGATAAAACTGTTATTTTTGAAGATATTATAAGAGGACATGTGGAGATTGATACAAAAGAGTTTGGAGATTTTGTAATAGTTAGACAAGATGGAATGCCTGTATATAACTTCGTGGTAGTAATAGATGATGCTTTAATGGGTATTACACATGTAATAAGAGGAGAAGACCATCTATCAAATACACCTAAACAAATTGTTATCTATGAAGCACTTGGGTTTAATATTCCACAGTTTGCTCACCTTCCAATAATCCTAGGAGAAGATAGAACAAAACTATCTAAAAGACATGGAGCTGTTTCTGTAAGAGCATTAAAAGATGAGGGTTTTGTATCTGAAGCTGTTTTTAATTATTTATCATTACTTGGTTGGCATCCAAAAGAAGAAAAAGAAATACTAACTAAAAAAGAAATTATAAAACAGTTTAGAATAGAAGATGTAAACAAATCTCCAGCTATATTTGATAGAACTAAACTTAGATGGATGAATGGAGTATATATTAGAGAAATATTAGACTTAGACGACCTCACAAAAAGGGCAGTAGAATTTTTTGAAGGTTTTGGATATAAAGCAGAATTTGAGTACTATAAAAAAGTAATGTCAGCTATAAGAGATAGTATTGAAACATTTATGGACATTAAAGAAAGAGCTAAAGTATTCTTTATAAACGAATTTCCATTTACAGAAGAAATAATTAACGAAGTCAAAAATGATGAAAACTTTTATAAAGTAGTTGAGATTTTCTATAACAAAATAAAAGATTTAAATAACATAACAAAAGAAGATTTTAAAAACATAACTAAGGAAATTCAAAAAGAGTATAACATAAAAGGAAAAGCATTATTCCATCCTTTAAGGATTGCATTAACAGGAGAGTCTTCAGGTGTTGGATTAGATATTTTAGTAGAAGTAATAGGCATTGAAAATGTAAAATTTAGATTGAAAAGATTTTTAGAATATTTCGGATAAAAAGTAGGTTATATAGCTTAAAACATGAAAGAGAACAAACCAAAGAACATAGAAGACACATACTTTAAATTC